>CALXOZ010000006.1 GCA_944390195.1 uncultured Alphaproteobacteria bacterium | reverse complement strand
TTCTACTCTCCCTATCCTATATAACTCAAATCCAACCATTCCTCCTCTAATCTTCCTAACTCCTCTTTCTCTCTTGATAATTCCATGGCTACTCTCTGATATTCTTCCGGAGATCTGTTATAAAAATCAGGATCGGACAGTTTCTCTTCCAACTTTTTTATTTCGTTTTCCAATAATTCTATTTTCTCGGGAAGTTGTTCAAAACGCCGTTTTGCTGCATAGGATAACCTCCCAGAACCGGATGATGGTTTTTTCTTGCAAGATTTTCCTTCTTGAGACGTTTTATTTTTTTCTTTCTTTTCTTTTATTTGCCGTTGCTCTTTTATTTTCTTTAATACGTTAGAACAAGAATCAACATATTCAATAACCGATCCGTTCCCGGAAAGGTATAAGAGAGAAGTCGCCGTTTTATCTAAAAAATCACGATCATGACTGACAATCAAAACTGTTCCTTTATACGATTCAAGTGCATCTTGTAAAAGATCCAACGTCTCGATATCTAGATCGTTTGTCGGTTCGTCCATGACAAAAAAGTTAGAAGGTTTCGCAAAATCTCGAGCTAGAATTAAACGGTTTTTTTCTCCGCCGGATAAAATACGAACGGGAGTATCCGCCTGAGAGGGCGAAAACAAAAAATCTTTTAAATATGAGTAAATATGACGGCTTTGACCTTGAACAAAAACATAATCGCTTCCTTTTGGACAAAGTGTTTCTTTTATTGTTTTTGAAGGATCCAATGTGGCTCTGTTTTGATCAAAGTAAATCTCTTGCAGGGTCTTTGAAATCCGTATGCTTCCAGTATCCGGCGTTAGCCGTCCTGTCAACAGCTTGATCAAAGTCGTTTTCCCCGTCCCGTTTTTCCCGATGATGCCGATCTTATTGCCTTTTATCAGACGTAGTGAAAAATCTTGAATGATATTTTTTTCATTAAATGATTTTGAAATGTTTTTAGCTTCTATAATCAATTGAGATTGAACGGAACCACGATCAATACCGAACTCGACAGATTCAATTTTTTTTATTTGTTCCCGCCGTTGGTTGCGTAGTTCATAAAGTTTGTGCAAACGCCCTTGATTCCGTTTTCTTCTTGCAGAAATACCTTTATGCAACCATTCTGTTTCAGAAGTTATTTTTTTATTCAATCGTTTTGCTTCTGCGTCTTCTTGAGCGTAAATGTTGTCCCGCCAGTCTTCAAAAGCGTCGAATCCTTTATCCAGTGTGCGCACAATTCCTCTATCCAGCCATAGGATACCGTTGCAAACACGTTTTAAAAAAGCCCTGTCATGACTGATGACGATTAAGGCTCCTGTGAATTTTGCAATGATTTCTTCAAGTTTTTCTATGCTTGAAATATCCAAATGGTTTGTCGGTTCATCTAAAAGCAAGATGTCGGGAGAGTTGATCAAAGCGCGTGCTAAAGCGGCTTTTTTCTTTTCTCCGCCTGAAGCCGTTTTAGGATCGCAGAATGCGTTAATTTCAAGCAAGTCTATTAAAATATCCGCTTTATAACTGAAATCGGTTTGGTGCTTTTCCAATCCGGAAACAATAAAATCATATAACGTATGAAAATCATTTAAATTGTCTTCTTGTTCCATGTAAGAAACGACAGTTCCGGGTTGAAGAAAGATTTCAGCTTGATCCGCTTGGATTTTTCCGGCAATAACCTTAAGTAGGGTTGATTTTCCGCTACCGTTTCGTCCGACCAGACAAAATTTTTTCCCTTTTGGTAAGAATAAATCGACTCCTGAAAACAAAGGATGTTCACCAAAGCGCAAGTGTGCATTTTTAATAGAGAAGACAGGGGCTTCATTATCCATTTTGACCGAAGGCCTTTCAAAAACGTGGGATTATTTTTTCTTTTTATCTTTTTTTACTTTTTCGCCGTTTTTTTCCGTGTCGGGAGGTGGAATATCTTCGCTCGGGTCGTAATCAAGTTCTTTTTCCAAATATTCGCACAAGAGTTTCATTGTTTGAATTCTACCATATTTTTTATTATTGTCGGCAATCACGAACCATGGAGCATATTTTGTATTCGTTTTTTCCAACATGTCGTCGAAAGCTTCATCATACAAATCCCATTTTTCACGATTGCGCCAATCTTCACTGCCGATTTTCCATTTTTTATATTCCGTTTCTTCGCGTGCTTTAAAGCGCTTCATTTGTTCGTCTTTTGTGATATAAAGCAAAAATTTGACTACGATATTTCTGCCTTTAGTCAATTGTTTTTCGAAATGATTAATTTCCTCATAGGCTCGTTTCCATTCTTGTTGTGTTGCAAAGTGTTCTATGCGTTCCACTAAAACGCGCCCGTACCAAGTCCGGTCGAAAACGGTTAATAGTTTCTGATCGGTCAATCGTGTCCAGAAACGCCATAAAAAGTTATGGTTTAATTCCTCTTTCGTCGGAGCGGCAATTGGAAAAATATTACAATCCCTTACAAAAATAGATGAAGCCAAGCGACTGATCACTCCGCCTTTTCCCGAAGCGTCGGGACCTTCAAAAGCCAGAATAACTTTTTTGTTGCGTTTTTTCACTTCCATTAATAACGTATTCAAACGGGCGCGCAAGTAAGGGAGCATTTCTTTGTATTCATCTTTTGAAATGCTTGCTTCCATATCAAGCTTTTTTATAAATTCCGCTTTTTTTTCTTTGTTATTTTTCTTTTTTTCTTTATCGTCTTCTTCTTTTTTTTCTTTGTTTTTTAAGAAGAGCTCTATTTGTTTTTCAACGCGTGAACAAAAAGTGTCCAGCGCTTTACGCAAGCGTTCTGTCAAATCTCCGGATTCAATTTCAACCCAAGGGGCATAATCTTTGTCTGTATAACGGATGATTTTTTTTGTTGTGGATTCAAAATTTTCAGCTATGCAGCAATTTTTCCAATCATCGGGCATGACACGCCATTTTTCATAGGGATCTTCGTCCAAGGCGTGCAAAAAAGCTTGTTGTTCGTTTTTATTTTTATGGAACCATATCTTGCAAATAACGGCATTTGAATCGACAAGGTTTTTTTCAAAAGTATTGCATTCGTCAAGACGTTCATAAAGTTCGTCATCATTGATTTTTCCATAAGCATGGGAAACCAGCGGATCGGAATACCATGAGCTGACGAAAATTCCTGTATTTCCGTTGACGGGAGTATCACACCAATACCTTCTGAATTCGATCGGATCTTTTTGAATATCTTGACGTTCATAGGCATGCAGGTCAAGATAGCGTTGGTTGAGCCAATCCCTTAATGTTCCCAAAGCGGCATTTTTTCCTGACCCGTTTACGCCGCACAATAGTAAAATCACAGCGATATTGGCTTCTTTGATTTTTTCTTGCAAATTAATCAAGCGCGTTCTGATTTCCGTTTCTTCTTTACTGGAAAAATTTGCTTCAAATTCGATATCGTCTTCTTCGGAATGATGCGCCATTTTTTTAGTCCTTTTTAGGTTGGGTTAAAGATTTTCTGACAATCTTTTTTTGTTTTTTTACGGGTGTGTTTTTCAGGCGCCCGCTTGAAGTTGCTTTTGTGGTAGATTTTTTGGTCTGCTTTTTAGGTTTCGATGGGGCTTTTGTTTCAGCATCTTGATTTTGCAATGCCTCCTGAGCAGTTCCAATTATTTTTGTTTCTGTTCTTTCTTCTTTTCTGACGGCTTTTTTCTGTCGGGCGACAATATCGCGTAATTTTGCCGTTCCTCTCCCCGAAAGGCTGGGGTGGGTCATGAAAAACTGATGGCACGAAAAAGCTTGAGGGCTTTGAGACACACGGGAATAGCTCATGTCCGGATGCAATACCCAGCTTAAAGCTTCGTCTTTGACGTTACCTTGCATGATTTGTCCCATAATTTGTTCATGAACCGTTTCGTTTTCGATCGGCACCAAAGTTTCCACCCGATGCAAAGTGTTGCGTTGCATCCAGTCGGCGGACGAAATGAAGACTTTAGCTTTTGCAGACGGCAGTTTATTTCCGGATCCGAAACAAAAGATGCGCGCATGTTCCAAAAAGCGTCCGATGATACTTTTGACTTTTATGTTGTCGGAAAATCCGGGGATACCTGGACGCAAAGCGCAAATACCGCGCACAACCAATGTTATTTTCACGCCGTTTTGGGAAGCTTTATAAAGGGCGTCGATCAATTTGTCATCAAGTAACGAATTCATTTTCGCCCAAATGTTCGCCGGTTTACCTTTTTTGGCGTAATCGATTTCCTTGTCGATCAGCTTCAACAGCTTGTCACGCAAATTTAAAGGAGCTATGGACAGCTTTTTCAATCCTTCCGGTTGGGCGTAACCTGTCAGGTAATTGAAAACCAAAGCCGCGTCGTTGCACAAGTCTTTATCACAAGTGAAAAAGGATAAGTCCGTATAAAGGTTGGCGGTGACTTCGTGATAATTTCCCGTCCCAAAGTGGGCGTAACTTTTCATTTTTCCGTTTTCTTTTCGGGTGACCAACGAAATTTTCGCGTGCGTTTTATAATGCATTAATCCGAAAACAACGTGAACGCCAGCTTTTTCCATGTCTTTTGCCCATTTGATATTCGCTTCTTCATCAAAACGGGCTCTGAGCTCCACGACGGCGGTAACGTCTTTGCCGGCGCGGGCGGCGTCGATTAAGGCTTTTACAATGGGAGAGTTCTTATTCGTGCGATATAAAGTCTGTTTGATTGAAACGACGTCAGGGTCTTTCGCGGCTTGACGCAAGAATTTTACAACGACTTCAAATGATTCGTAAGGATGGTGGATGACCATGTCTTTTTTGCGAATGGCGGCGAAATGATCGCCTTTAAAATCGCGGACGCGTTCTGCATGACGCGGTTTATAAGGCTTGAAAAGCAGATCTTTTCTTTCCGACAGAATCAAAGCCGATAGGGAACGGGTTCCTAAAATACCGTTACGGCGCACAACGCCGAAACTTTCAACGTCCAACTTATGCGTTAAATAGGCGGCTAATTCGTCAGGCATGCTTTGATTCATCACCAAGGCGATGACATCGCCTCGTTTTTGTTGGGCAAGAGCCGTTTCAAACTGGCTGACAAGGTCTTCCGCCCGTTCGTCCAACTCCAGTAAGCTGTTGCGCACAATTGAAAACAAACCGGATTGTTTCACTTTAAAATTCGGAAAGATTGTACCGATGAATTGCATGACAACGTCTTCCAAAGTAATGAAACGAGCCGGATTCTTATTTAACCGAACAAAGCGTGGCAGGCTGGACGGCAGAGGAATCAAAGCTTTTCGTTCCGTGCCTTCCTTGTCTTTCATTGAAAAAATCAACGTGTGGGACAAGTTCGCAAGCCATGGAAAAGGATGAGCCGGATCCAAAGCGATCGGTGTTAAAACGGGAAAAATGGATTCTTCAAAAACAGCTTTCAAAGCTTTCATATCCTGTTTGGACAGTTGATCCCGATCGATTAAAAAGATGCGTTCCTTTTCCAACTCCTTTTTCAGAATATGAAAATATTCGTCTTGGGTCTTACGCAAAATGGCAACCCGTTCATTAATGGCGCTCAGCTGTTCTTGTGGTGTCAATCCGTCATCGGAACGTGTTGTAACACCTGCGTATATTTGTGCAAGTATTCCGGCGACGCGAACCATGAAAAATTCATCCAGATTTGATCCCGAAATGGCTAAAAAGCGTAAGCGTTCCAATAAAGGATAGCGTAGATTCATCGCTTCTTCCAAAACACGCTGATTAAAAGCCAGCCAGGATAATTCCCTGTTAAAAAAGCGTGACGGTGAGGTTAAAGAAACAGGTTGTGAAAAAACAGCGGGTTCACAGCTCATTGAAAATCCTTACAATAAAAAATCGTCCCTTATTATCAGTAATATGTTTTTAATGGAAATAAAAGCATAAAAAGTTTTTAAACCGATTGAACATCTATCTTTTTTTTAAAAAAATTTCTAATCTGATGGTGATGAAATATAAACGAGGCGGGTATGGTAAAAACAACATCCAAAAAGAATATCGCAAATGAAGAAAAAAGCATGTCGGCGGAAGTGGAACATACACAAAACGGTAAAGCCAGACATTTGTATTTGATGCGTCATGGTAAAGCGTCAAAAATGAAAAAAAAGAGCAAAGACATCTTTCGCCATTTGATTAAAAAAGGGCGGAAGGATGTTAAAAAAATCAGAAAATTGATGCATGAACAACAATTGCAACCGGATTTGATTTTATGCTCTCCTTCCGTGCGGACGATGGAAACGCTGAAAAATTTAAGAAAAGCTTTTCACGCGACGGAAATCGTTTTTATTGATTCCTTGTACTTGGCGGATGCTTTGGAAATGATGCATGTCCTGCGCCAGACCAGTCCTGAAAAATATGAAGTTCTGGTGATCGGTCATAATCCGGGATTGCAAGATCTTCTGCCAATGGTTTGTCAAGACTGTAACGACCCTGATAATGTATGCAATCATGATGCGAATGAAGGTTTCCCGACCTCCGCTTTGGCTTGTCTGGAAATCAACGATCCGTGGCAACAACTGGGGGATGTTCCCGCCCGTTTGACGAATTTCATTTATTCTTCGGATCTTTAAATTTTCTTTAATAATTCAAGCAAAACTTGTGCTGAAATATCGCAAGCCTTCGGCGCGTTGATTTCAAAATCGCCTTGAGTGTGTTGACGGTTGTCCGAAATTGTTCGGATGACCGTGAACGCGATGTTCCATAACGTTGCAATTTGAGCTACGGAAGCGCTTTCCATATCTATGCAAGCGGCGTTAAATTGGTTTTCCAAGAAAATTTTTTCTTGTTCTTCGGCGAAAAAGTCGATTGTGGCAAGCGTACCCGATTTGTAAGGAGCGTTTAAACGTTGAGGTAAGAAAGCGTTCTGAGAAAAACCGGACTTACCTGCAAATAAAGATAATCCGGATTCAGTAACATCCGTCGGATTGTAAACGGAACCGAAACGGACGTCTCCGTGAACAACACGGTCTGGGATGAAGACGTCAAAAACGTTAAGTTCTTGCGCAATAGCACCGGCAACACCGCAAACGAAAATATGATCCGGTTCGTACAACTGAATGATTTTTTGTGTTTTTGCCGCCGCCAGCGTTTTCCCCACGCCGCAACGGGCTAAGATGATATCAAGTCCTGAAATGTCGAATTTTTTTTCTTCAAAAACATCTTCAATCAGCTCCCCGAATTTTCCGAAAGCTTTTTCAACAGCTTCAAATTCCATGGGCATCGGGCATAAAACGGCAACAATCGGCTTCATCATCAGTCCTTTCTTTTTTTGTTTTTTCAATGTATAGGGGAATGCCGATTTTGTTAAGCCTTTTTATTTGTTGATCTGTCAAAAGGTTGTTATCATAACTCGAAAGGAGAAACAAACATGGATAAGTGGCAAAAAAGGTTTTTTGATTTGGCGCGATTGGTGGCAACATGGTCGAAAGATCCGTCTTCTCAAGTCGGAGCTGTTATTGTTGACGATAAAAAGCGTATTGTTTCCGTAGGGTTTAACGGATTGCCCATCGGTGTGGAAGATACCGTGGAGCGTTTGAACAATCGCGAGCTGAAATACGAATTGATTGTTCATGCGGAAGCCAATGCCATTTTAACGGCTCCGAAATCCGTGGCAGAGTGTACGATTTATGTTTATCCTTATTTACCGTGCTCCAGATGTGCCGGAGCCATTATTCAATCAGGTATTAAAAAGGTTGTTGTTCCTGATCTTGAAATACCCGAACGTTGGATCGACAATTTCAATTTGTCGAAAACCGTTTTAGAAGAAGCCGGGGTCGAAGTCTTGATTGTTCCTTTGGATGAATAACTTTTGGTGATCTTTTTTTGAAAAAAAGATCCTTCTATAATGACTTGGTGTTTTTCATCAAGGAGAAGTCAATGAAAAAAATATTTTTAACAGGTTTAGTGTTATCATATCTTGCCACTCCTGTTTTAGCCGGCGCGAATGAAGGAAAAACGTTCGGAACAGTCGACAGTATAGCTGTTTCTGAAAATACTTTTGTCGTTAAAGGGGATGATGGTCAGGTTTATTTGTTCAATGTCAACGAAGCCACCGATATGGAAAAAAATGGCAGTTGGTTTGACGAAGATATAGAAATCACGGATTTAAAGACGGGGGATCGCGTTCAGGTCGAATATTTACAGAGCAGTCCTGATTTCCTTGTCGCCGATGAAGTGGAAGTTTATCCGGCAAAGAAATGAGTGTCATAATAATAAATGTTCTTTAAAAGTCCGCCTGAAAATGGCGGGCTTTTTATATGCGGAATGTATGCGGTGATCTCCGATAGTGCATGATTTTTGAAAAAACTCGGTAAAGAAAGTTGTTTTTTGATGTAAATACGGCATGAAAACGTCTTGTTTTTTATGTGAATGACGCAAAAGTATGACCTTGATGTAAAATAAGAAAAAATCGGGTACGACAAAAAATGTTTCAAAAGGGGAGTTGTTAAACGACTCCGGACTGATTTATTCCGCTCCTTTCAAATAGGGGAGATCCGTTTAAGCAGGCAAAACACTATTTGCTTGCTGGTTTTCGTAATGAAAGGATTCTATTTCTGCCGTCTATGATAGCATTTAACCTTCAAGCCGCGTTGTCGGACAACAAAGAAGATAAAAAAGTGGTTAAATCAGGTGTTTCATAATCACAGAAGTCTTTTGTTTCAACGCTGCAATATTGATTGTTGGTAACGTTTGAAGAAATCCATACGGTCAACAGTCCGATTTTTTTAGCGGTCAGAATGTTGACAGGACTGTCGTCGAACATAATACTTTCTTCGGGTTTGATTTGAAAGGATCGCATCATTCTTAGATACGTTTCTTCGGCAGGCTTGGGAATGTAATTGGCTTCCCGAATGGAAAAGATGCCACTGAAACATTCGCGCAAGTTTAATCTGTCCAGAACACGTTCCGCATGATGATAAGCGCCGTTTGTGAATATGTATTTGTTGCCTTTTAACTTTGTCAGACAGTTTTTCAGTACGGGATTTTCTTTAATCGAGGATAAATCCAGTTTATGAACGTAATTTGTAAAATCTTCCGGGGGAATATGATGTTCCACCATTAACCCGTGAACGGTTGCACCGTATTTTTTATAGTAGTCCTTTTGTACGATTGAAGCCGTCTGTTCGTCAATATGCAAAGCGTTCATAATATAGCTGCGGATACGGCGCGCCATCTGAGAGTAGATTTCACCAGATGGCGGATAAAGTGTATCATCCAGATCGAAAATCCAGTTGCGAATCCTTTTCAATTCTTTGCGTAAGACGGAATAATCCATTTATACCAATCCTGATTAAGCAGAAAAAGTATTTTATGAAAAAGCCCTTAATAAAAGGTGTATTTTTTTAAAGACCGTTGAAGGTGTAAAATAACGTTTTAATAAAGTCGTATCCTTTTATCATGGACGTTTTTTCAACATATTCTTTGGCGGAATGCATATTGTAAATATTGGCTGTTCCTACAAGATAAGGCTTGAATGTTTTCCCGTCGGCATTTTGTTTTTGGGCGTAAATATGGGTTTCCGCGCCGGCATGGAATGAAGACACATTAAGGGAAATCCCCGATTTTTGAGCTGCAATTCGAGCTGTTTCAATCATGACTGTGTCGTTTGATTTTTCAAACGGAGGGATATGTTGTTCAAATTTGGCGTTAAAAGAAGCTCGATCTTTGTATTTGCTGTTAAATGCGTCGATTTCTTTTTGTATTTCGGCGATTAAAGCGGCTTCATTCGCTTTATCTGAACTACGGATGGAATAAAGGGCGAAAGCATCCGTATTGATAATGTTCGACATGGCTGTATCAGTTAAAAACAGCTCGAAATCAGTCCCCTGTTTATCTGTCGGCGTGTTTTTTACCCCGCCTCCAACAACGGCTCCCGCATTAATGGAAGTGATGACTCCTGTTTCATCTTTATGATAAACCCCTTGGGGAATGACGGACATGATTTCCGCAATCAGTTTTACAGCATTCACCCGTTGCGTATCGTCAATGTCAATGCCGGAATGCCCGCCTTTGAACCCTTGGACATGCAACAACATTTTCGTGTATCCCGCTCCGGCTATTTGAAAATCGCCCAAACGGTCGGCGTCCAAAACAAGAATGTATTCCGATTTGAACTGATTGAATTTTAAAGCATGGGCGCCGCTCATGTTTTGCTCTTCATCTTTCGTGAAAACAATTTCCAATCCGCCGTGCTTTGCGGTTTTGTCTTCTGTCAATTCCTTTGCCAGCATCATTGCAACAGCCACTCCGGCTTTGTCATCGGCACCCAAAGTCCGTTTGCCGTCCGTTTTTAAAATATCGCCTTGCGAAACGATATTAACGGGGCTGTTGTCACCGACAACATCCATATGCGCGGATAACATTAAAGGCGGTTTTGACGGATCCGTCGGCGTAACATACGCATAAATGTTACCGAAATCGTCTTGACGGGCTTGGATATTATTTTTTTTGAAAAAATCGAGAATTTCAAGGGCGACGCGGTCTTCTTGCATGGAAGGGGAGGGAATGCGCGCCAATGAGCAAAACAGATCTGTTAAATTCGTCATGATAACCTCTTTTTAAAATTTTTTATTAAGGTATTCCTTTTAATATTTTTACTCAACAATCAAAACGGATGAAAGCAGATATATTTGTTATTTTTCAGTTTTAAAAGGAAAAGAAATGACTCCGGATGAAATGGAAGAACGTTTTATTGCTTTGGAAAGCTTGTCGGCGGAATATGAACGGGCTATCAAGGATTTAAGCCAAATTGTCGCGCAACAGGCAACTCAGATCGACCGGTTGAAACGGGACTTGTTCTTTTTGATTCAAAATTTCGATCCGGGAGCGCAGGTTCGTT
This sequence comes from uncultured Alphaproteobacteria bacterium, assembly GCA_944390195.1. Classification (GTDB taxonomy): domain Bacteria; phylum Pseudomonadota; class Alphaproteobacteria; order CAAGCB01; family CAG-977; genus UBA11549. The sequence continues at coordinate 109,276 of CALXOZ010000006.1, read as the reverse complement.
CTTTGTCCGAAGAAACTCCGCCCCCTCATTATTAAAAAAGTGAAAAGCCCTTTGAAGTAAAGGGCTTCCTTGATATTAATCCGAAACGAAAGGATGAGTCACATAACAATTTGCACAGCCCTTATCATTACTTCCTGTACGACACCAAGAGCGTAAACCGTCAACCATTGTACTATAGTAATTGGTTAATTTATCGGATGGCCAAATCAGATCGGTATGACAAGTGTGTTCTGGCGGTCTGCATCGAGCTTCATCCTTTATATATGTCCAACCGCTTTCACAAGCAGAACAATATGCAGTCAGGATGATGGCTTTGAATACTATGCAACTGCTGCATCCTGACGGGCATCTGCGACAGGTGTATTCGCCTTTAGATGTCATATAAAAACCGTAAGATGTTTTGCAGGTGATTTCATCTGTTCCATTACATATGGCGTTTTTAGGACAGCTGACGCATTTTCCATCTTTTAACAACATATCGCTTTTACACAATGTGCATTGTGTTCCATCACACTTTTGACAGTTTTCAAACAAACTGGAACAAGACAGGCATTTCCCGTCTTTATTATAGCTGTTTTTATCGCAAGTCATTGACTGGCAAGTAGAAGAGTTGTTGCATTTTGTGCAAATGCCCTCTCCGACATCTACGGAAGAACAACTTTCACAGCTTCCTTGATTATTATAATAACCTTCTTTACAACTTGCTTGAGTGCATCTTGATCCGGAACAATCCGAACAGGTTCCGTTGCTTATTTTTATGTTTGAACAGCTTTGGCATAATCTACCGCTTAAGTAGTATCCTGAATTACATGCGGAACAAATGCCGCTTGTATAATCGCAAGTTTTGCATTGAGGATCTTTGCATTCAAAACGATATTTCGAAGATTCGACGACAGGGCTTTCTGAAAAGGAAAACGGTTCGGATCGACCTAATTTTCTGGCTTTTGCCATCAAAAAGGCATTCTCTTGTTCTGAAAAACTACTCGCATGACTTGCTGGGCAGATGACAATAAGAAAAAAAAGTAAATAAGTTAAAACTTTCATGACATACTCCGGAAAAATGGAAGAATAGAACTATTTTTAGTTGGTATGTCCGATTTGTCTTTAAATATATGGGGGGGGGGGGCATTTTCTTCATAAAAGTGTAACAATTTATAATGCTTCTTTTGTGCAACAAGGAGGCGGATATGTTTTGAATGAAGCTTTTGTTACATTATGGAAACGAATTTATTTCATTACTGCGAATATTGTTTCGTATTTTGTTTTTGTTTGTAGAACGCAGAAGCGGATTTTTAAAAAGATCGTTTTAAAAAAACTTTTTCAAAGTTGATTTTTAGATCGCTTTTTTTTAGTGTGCTGTTTTAAAGTTCAAAGTCGTATTGATTCAGTAAAAAAACAGGCGCTTCGTTTTAAAAGTCCCTGTTTGTAGCGTTTTTTCAGATATAAAAAACCCTCCGTACGGAGGAGGGATTTTTTAAACCGGTGTTTTATGTCGAAAAGTGATGCGTCCTTTTGTCAGATCGTAAGGTGTCATTTCGATATCGACTTTATCTCCGACCATGACACGAATTCTAAACTTGCGCATTTTTCCGGCGGTATGTGCCAGAATTTCATGATCGTTTTCCAATTTTACCCGGAACATCGCATTGGGCAGTTTTTCCACAACAACACCACTGAATTCCAGTAATTCTTCTTTTGCCATAAAAGACTCCTCAAAATAAAGATAAAGACGCTTATACGCTCTTTTTCCATAAAAGGCAAGTTGTTAAAAGTCGTAAGAATCCAATTCATCTTCGGACATATCGACGGACGAATAATCGGAAAATATGTCAGATCCTTCTTCTTCCCACTCAATGCCGCGTATGACCCAATTGCTGATTTGTTCCATTTTTTCCAAAGGAATATTTAAAGTCATTCCGACTTTTGAAATGAACAGGATTTCAGCATCGGACAAGTCACCGTCTTCATATCCCAAATAAAACATTTCGCGGATTAAAACCAAAGCGAACCCTTTGTCTGTAATTGTTCTTACCAGTGCAAGAGCTTCATCCTCCGAACGCGGTCTGATGGCTTCTTTCGCCTGGTCTTTCGTTAGATTGTAAAGTTTTGCCAGATCGACAAAGAATTGTTTTTCATTATTATCAAATTCACCGTCAACCCGTGCCAAATGGGCAATGGTCGCCAAAAAAGCGATTCGTTGAGGTAAATCGACATTTTCGAAAAATTCCATCATGAGCTTGTATTCCTCCGCAATGATCTGATAAACAACAGGGGTCTTTTGTCTATTTATACCCTTTTTGACAAATTTTTAAAGTGAAAAGTGAAAAAGCTGTTTTGCTCTTTTATTATAACCATTGGATAAGATGACGTTTTCTAGGAAATCTGTTAACTTTTTTCGTGTTTATGAAACAATTGCCTTTAATGAAAGAAATAAAGATGAACACAGGAACAGTCAAATGGTTTAATAATGTAAAAGGGTTTGGTTTTATCACTCCGGCGGACGGTTCAAAAGATGTCTTTGTCCATATTTCCGCCGTTCAAAAAGCCGGTTTCCGCAGTTTGCAGGACGGACAAAAGATTGAATACGAGCTTTTGGCGGGTAAAGACGGGCGTACGTCGGCGGAAAATTTGAAGATATTGACCTGATTGATTACATTAGCTTTTACAAAAATAAAGTAATCAATTGTAAAAAAACACGCTGCTATATTCTGTTTAAAAAGTTGATGCGGTGTTTTTTGGTTTTATGTATTATAATGGCATTGCCTTTTTCTTGCAGGAGTGGACAATGCCTTCATTTGATATAGTTTCTAAAACGGATCTCAGTGAAATCACCAATGTTGTCGCGGGCGTTTCGCGTGAAATATCCCAGCGTTTCGATTTTAAAGGATCGAAAAGTTCTGTCGAACTGAAAGACGGTGAGGTGATCATATTGGCGGATGACGCTTTAAAGCTTAAACAAGTCAGAGAGTTGGTTCTGGCTTATGCCGCCAGACGGAAAGTGGAAGTGTCCGCTTTTGATTTCGGTAAAGAAGAAAAAGCTGCTGGAGCCATGGTCAGACAAGTTGTTCATATAAAGCAAGGGATTGATCAGCCAACGGCAAAAAAAATATCGAAAGCCATTAAAGATTCTAAAAAAAAGGTGCAAGTCAGTATCCAAGGGGATGAATTGCGTGTCAGTGGTAAAAAACGCGATGATTTGCAGGAAACAATAGCTTTTGTCAAGGCTTTAGGCATTGACCAGCCGTTGCAATTTGTTAATTTCCGAGATTGATTTCTTAAACTTAACGGGAGGGAATGCAAAATGGAAAAAGAACAATTTTCCAAAAAAAAAGGTTGCATTGATTGTCTGTTTGATTTTTTAAGCCGTAAAATTGATGGAAAAGTAACGGCGACAGATACTTTTTTCGCCAAAGCCGGATTGTTTGGTTTTTGGGTGATAGCAGGGTTGAGCGTCCTTTTGGGAGTCGTATTGGTTCGCCGCTATGCTATGCCGGCGGTTTCCGGTGTTATGTTTGCTTCCATATCGCTTTTATGGTGTGTTTTTTTACATTACGTTGCGGCAACGATGTTACCGTCTTTGAACAGACTGATTGCCAATGCTCCGACAAGAATGTCTTCCGAAAGTGTGCTCAGAGTGGTGGCTTTGTTTGTCGGTCTGTCCGGAATTGGAGCTTTGTTGTACGGGATTTATTCCGCATTTGTTGCATTTAATCCCGCTTTGATGGGAAGCATGGCAATTCAATCAAGCAATATATCTTTCATTTGTTTGTTTTTATTTGTTTTTTGTGAATTTTGGTTCTTTTTGTTGCTCAGACCGGCGGATTTGAATGTGCAAATTGTTGAAAAAACCTCTGTTGGCGAAGAATTTATCGGATTAACTTCTTTCTTTGCAAAAGGATGTCTGAAGTTAACTCCTGTCGTGTTCGGCATATCCATCGTTTTCGCTATTTTGCAAATGATTGTTATGTTGTTTGATTCCAATGACTTGTTCGGGCAAATGCAAACGGTTATTTATTTATGTCTGTCCGCATTGCTGCCCTTATTAATTTACATTGCTTTTCTGTCATATTATTTTACGTTGGATGTTTTGACGGCTATTTTGAAAATACCTGAAAAATTAGCTGAAATTGTTGAAAAAAAATAAAAGAAGCCTGCAAATAGCAGGCTTTTTTATTATGCGACAAAAAATATTATTAAAGGTTGAATAGAGAGGGGTTAAAAGATTGTTTGATAAAAAACATCTGTCTTCAAATAAATTAAGCCGACTTATGTGCAAAATATGAAACGCCGTATGATCTTTCAGAGGAAAATATGGCTGACCTGCTGTATAAAACCGAACCAAATACTATTTATAAGGTAAGACAGGGGATGTCGAAGTAAGAGAATCTGAGCATCGTTTAAAGTTGGGAATGCCGAAAAAGTAAAGAAGTGGCAATAGTTTGATATGGTTCAAAAAGTGTTTGTGAATCTTGTCAAATCAGAACTGTTTTTTTTATTGTATGATTAAAAGAAAAAACTTTCCAAAGTTGAAACAGATGGGGAAGGATAAAAAAATGAAAGATGGTGAGAAATAACGGCTGTTTTTGAAGGTATTTTTCTAAAATTCAATAATAATAAAGACTTTTTCGTAAGTTATAAAATAATTTTAATATATGAAAAACCACTTTACTGGTTTTACATGCATTCGGAACATAAAGAATCTTTTTTTAGGGGCTTATATCTCATGCAAATACGATAAATATTTCGTATTTGAAAGACGATGAATCGTTTTTAAAATCGGAACGCGAAGAGGTGTTCAAACCATAAAAGTTGCATCGGTTTTGATAAAACGGCTTCAGAGGAGTGAATGTCGGCTGTTTGATACCTCATCATTCCGGCTGAATGCTGGGGTATTGTCCGGAAAGGGGATAAAACGGTTTACGAAAAATATCCCCTTGCAAAAGTCTCCTGATAGAGTTTGTCCCGTATGCGTTAACCGTCTTTATATTGTCAAACGTGTCATTTGAAAGAATGACAATATTTGACACGCCCTGATTCCGGTTAAATACCGACATACCCGCTTGTAAAAAAGTGTGAAAAAAACTCTTTTACCTGCGTATAAAAAATCCTTTGCGAAATTTGTTTTACAGGTTAACGGTCGTTTATGCCGTTAAACGTGTCATTTTCAGGAATTTTTCCTCTCTGTCCCTGCGGACTTTATCACGATCCATCTTCAGCAATTCTTTTAAATGGCGTAATATGGCTTCGCCGACAAGTTCGACCGTTTTTTCTTTTGCCCTGTGCGCTCCACCTGTCGGTTCCGAGATGATCTCGTCGATGATCCCGAGCTCTTTTAAATCGTCCGCTGTTAAATGTAAGGCTTCCGCCGCCTTTTGGGCTTGTTTTCCGTCACGCCACAAAATGGAGGCGCATCCTTCGGGAGAAATGACGGAATAAATGGAGTTGGACAACATCAATAACCGGTTTGCCGTCGCCAAGGCAATAGCTCCACCCGATCCGCCTTCACCGATAACACAGCTGATCACCGGCACTCTTACAGCAAAACTTTGATCTATACAGGAAGCAATCGCCTCCGCTTGTCCGCGTTCCTCTCCCTCCAAACCGGGGAAGGCACCCGCCGTATCGACAAATGTAATAATGGGCAATCCGAATTTGTCCGCCATTTTCATTAAACGGATCGCTTTACGATATCCTTCCGGTTTTGCCATGCCGAAACTATGTTTTAAACGTGTTTCGATATCGTGCCCCTTTTCTTGACCGATCACCATGACGGAATACCCTTTGAAACGCCCTAAACCACCAACAATAGCGGCATCTTCCGCAAAAAGCCGATCTCCTGCCAAGGCGACGAAATCGGTAACCAAAGCGTTAATATAATCCAAACAATGCGGGCGATCCGGATGTCTTGCAACCAACGTTTTTTGCCATGGTGTTAATTTGGCATATAATTGATTGACTTGCTTTTCGACTTTTTTCTGTAATTTACTGATTTCTTCAGCAATACTGATGCCGTCGTCGGCACTGCCAAGATGGCGCAACCCCTCGATTTTGCTTTCCAACTCGGCAATGGGCTTTTCAAATTCAAGATATTGTTCCTGTTCCATGGTCACCTTGCATAAAAAAATAATATTTCTTAATTTATTATCACTTTTGACAGTTCATGAGAATAAAAATATTCTTGGCTATTTGGAGAAAATCTGTAAACTGGTTTTAAAGTTGTCGTGATACCTGTATTCGCGTGCGGTTAGAGAGGAAAAAGCGTGTTTAATTTAATAGTGTTATTCAGTTTTTCCGTTGCCTCTTCCTTGTTGTGGCTGAGCGGAATGTTTTTTTATATTTATGCAAAAATCGGCTTTCCTCAGTTGTTCGGCTTGCCGTTGCCGGATATGGTTGTAATTGTTGCAATGACCTTCTTGCCTGTTATTTTCCTGTGGCTGGTCGTCGGGTTGCTTTATCACGCTATGGTGCTGAGTAAACAAAATAATACGATTAATTTACTTTTGGCTCAAACGCGGCGTTCCGCCGATCACGCCGAAGCAATGGTGCGGACATTGATGGAAACCCAGTTGCAAACGCGAAGCGCTCTGGTTTTACATAATGCGGATTTATTTATTGATGAATTAAACGATCTTTTGGCGGATATCGTTGTCCGTTTGGGCGTGATTCAGCCTGTGCATACGGAAATGGTGTGGCAACGTATCGGCGCTGGCGATCGATGGGCGTTTTGTCGGGTCTTGTTACAAAACGCGGATAATTCTCCACGCTTTAAAGAGGATTTGCAGGATCAAATCCAACGTGATCCCGTATTGTCAAACATCATCCGTACATTTTGCTATCGATTTGAACAGATGTTTACAATGTTGGAACGTCATGATATCGAACATTATCTTGCAAAAATTTTTGAAGAAGGGGCTTTGGGACGGGTTTATGCCCGTTTCGTCGAAGTCTTCCGCCAACAAGAACAGGAAACATCTTTCATTCAATCTCCGGATCCAGTTGATCTGTCGTCTTTTGACACCACAGATACGATCAAAGACTTTAATCCTCAAACGGAAAAGGAATTTAAGTATCCTTATGAAATGCCACGTTTTGACGATATATTGAAGCAGGACGGTTCTGTTAATCAAGCTGTTCAGCCGGATGAAAAACAAGAAGACGGATTCGGCAAAAATGCCCATTTTGACGGGACGTTTAATTTCGATGAAGTTTTTAATACAAATGAAATGTCAAAATTTGATAATGCCTTTATAAACGGAGACATGGCGCAACAAGATAACTATGGCAATGATTTTTCATCAGCAAATGAAAAAGCCTTTCCGGATTTTCAAGAAAACCAAATTAAGGAGATGAAGCAAGACGCTTCTTTGGATTCTATTTTGGGAAGTCAGAAACCGTTTGATTTTAAAGAAAAGGCAGATTCATCGTCTCCTTTCGGTTTTTTGCGTCCGACACGGTGATTTTTTCTTTCTTTGTTTTCGGAAAAAACGTATAAATGGAAACGTCCTAAAATGAATAAGGGGGCGTAATGATTGATTTTGATTTTTCTATACCGACAAAAGTGTTGTTCGGTGTTGGTAAGCTGGATGAATTAAAAAGAGAGCCACTACCTGGAAAATTGGCTTTGGTTGTCGTTTCTTCAGGCGATGCCATGAAAAAATACGGCTATTTGGACAGAGTGCTGAAAGCTTTAAGACATCAACATATTGATTATATGGTTTTTGATAAGATCCGCTGTAATCCGTCTAAAGTTCATGTGATGGAAGCGGCTCAGTTCGCACGGGACAATTTTTGTGATTTTGTTATCGGTGTTGGCGGAGGAAGCACTATTGATGCCGCGAAAGCCATAGCGTTAATGGCTCGAAATCCCGGAGATTTATGGGATTATATCGTAACAGGATCGGGCAAAGGACGTCCGGTGAAAAATCAGGCATTACCGATCGTTGCCGTGATGACAACGGCAGGAACGGGAACCGAAGCGGATCCGTGGTTGGTTGTTACAAACGAAGAATTGCACGAAAAGATAGGTTTCGGAGTTCCTTCAACATTTCCATTTTTATCTGTCGTCGATCCTGAATTGACACTTAGCGTGCCGCCTTTTTTAACGGCAATACAGGGCTTTGATGCTTTTTTCCATGCTGTTGAAGGCTTTATCGCCGAAATAGCCACTCCGATCAGTGAAGCCTTTTCTTTACAAGTTATTCGCTTGATTTCAAAAAATCTGCCTAAAGCTGTACGCGACGGTTCTGATTTGGAAGCTCGCACGAATATTGCTTTGGCTGGATTGCTGTCAGGAATGGTTCAATCGACATCAAGCTGTACATCTCATCATTCAATGGAACATGCCATGACCGCCTTTCATCCTGAATTGCCTCACGGCGCGGGACTTTTGATGATTTCTGAAGCATACTTTTCCTTTTTCGCAAAGTATGTTCCCGACCGTTTTATAAAAATGGCTCATATGATGGGAGAGGTAACGGAATCTTTACCAGAAGATGAAAAACCGTACACTTTCATCACCGCTTTGAAAAAATTGAAAAAAGAATGCGGAGTCGATAACTTGAAAATGTCCGATTACGGCATACAAATCGACGAAATGGAAAAATTGGCTAGAAATGCTCATAAAACAATGAGCAATCTGTTTGCTATGGATCGTTATACTTTATCCTTGAAGGAAAACGTTGAAATTTTTAAAACGGCTTATTGTTAGAAATTTCAGACTTTTTTAGAACATCGACAAGGCTTCTTTTTCTTTTCATAAGGTTATGAGAAGCCTTGAATAAAGGAGTGTGTGCTATGGTACAACAATTACCTCAATGGGATTTGAAGGATCTTTATCCTTCTATGGATTCGCCGGAGTTGAAAAAAGATATGGCTACCGTTCAGGCGGGGGCTTTACGCTTTGAAACTCACTATAAAGGAAAACTGCTTACAGCTTCGGCGGACGAATTTGCCAGATCAATTGAAGAATATGAAAAATTGAATGAAACTTTAGCCCGTTTGGACGCTTATTCTTATATGTTGCATTCAACAAATATGAATGATCCTGAAATATCGGCTTTTTATCAGAATGTCCAAGAAAAATCGAATGATATTTCTTCTAAGATGTTATTCTTTGAATTGGAATTAAATTCTTTGACGGATGATCAGCTGGGACAGAAACTAACCTCACCGAATGTTCAAAAATATGAACCGTGGATCAAAAACGTCCGTGCGGCGCGTGATCATAAGCTGCCTGAAAACATGGAAAAATTATTACATGATAAATCTATCAGCTCTTCTGCGTCTTGGATACGTTTATTTGATGAAACAATGGCGGGTTTGCGTTTTAATATCGGTGGGAAAAAATTGACGGAACCCGAAGCGGTGGCAAAAATGTCCGATCCGGATATTAACGTTCGTCATGAGGCTTGTGCCGAAATAAATCGTGTCATGAAAGAAAATATGCCAGTCTTTTCTTTGATCACAAACACTTTGGCAAAAGACAAACAAATCGAAGATCAATGGCGGGGGTATGAACGACCGGTTTCCGCTCGCAATATTGAAAATCAAGTCGAAGATGAAGTTGTCGACGCTTTGGTCGAAAGTGTTGTTCAAAGTCATGCCGATATATCTCACCGCTATTATGAGTTAAAAGCTCAATGGCTGGGGGTTGACCATCTGGATTATTCCGATCGTAACGCGCCTATACCAGACTTGCCCGAAAAAAAATATTCGTGGGAGGAAGCAAAAAAAATCGTTCTGGCGGCTTATAACGAATTTTCTCCGCAAATGGCGGAAATCGGAAAAAAATTTTTTGATAATAATTGGATCGATGTCGCCCCGAAAGAAGGAAAAGAGGGGGGAGCTTATGCTCATCCGACAGTTCCTTCGGCTCATCCGTATTTGATGTTGAACTTTATGGGAACTTCAAATGATGTTATGACTTTGGCTCATGAGTTGGGACACGGTGTACATCAGTATCTGGCTCGTGAACAAGGGTTGTTGAAATCGAATACACCGATTACTTTGGCAGAAACAGCTTCTATTTTCGGCGAAATGATGACCTTTAAATATATGTTGAAGCATGAAAAAGATCCTAAACAGCGATTTGCCATGTTGGCGGAAAAAACAGGTTCCATGATCAATTCTTCCATCCGCCAGATAGCTTTTCATCGTTTCGAAACCGAAGTTCATACGGCGCGCCGTACAGAAGGCGAGCTGTCTGCGGAACGTTTAAATAAAATTTGGACAAAAACCCAAAATGATGCTTTAGGACCGGCGGTTATTAATGATGATAAATCCGAAGCGATGTGGGCGACGGTTCCGCATTTGATTCATACGCCTTTTTATGTTTACGGCTATGCTTTCGGAGATTGCTTGGTTAATTCTTTGTATAAAGTGTACGAAGATGGAAAAGTTGATGATTTCTCAAATAAATATATGCAAATGTTGGCAAAAGGCGGCTCTGAACGACATCAGAAGATGTTGAAACCATTCGGTTTGGATGCTTCGAAGCCGGATTTCTGGAAAAAAGGATTGAATGTCGTAAAAGGGTTTGTCGATGAGTTGGAAGTTTTGACAGATCAGCTCGGAATGAATAAAAGAAAACAATCCGAATTTAAAAATGAAAATAATGTTAAAAAACAAATTTCCGCTTGCGATTTAAAACAAATAAAAACGGCTCAAAGCCGTTAGGCGTTATTTTATTAAGATTAACGCTTATAAAGGTACCGTTTCTCCGGTACCTTTATTGTATGTAAAAACTTCTTCGCCGCTCTTGTGGTTTAAGGTAGGGGCATATACAAAAATTTTCTTGATACATAAAAGTCGGTTTGCTGGATTGACAGCCTTTAAATCAAAAGGACATTCCTTGAATGGTTGGAATAAGCCGTTTCACGCAAAACAGAACAGTATCGGATCGTTTTTGAGCTGAGATAACCTCGAGAGGCATTTTAGGCGCCTCTACGATTTCGGAAGAATGTTAGGAAAGCAGGGCGGAGAAAAAGAAGGTCTATCATGATTACCTCAGCTTTGCTATGCAAACCCCGTTAAAGAAAGCCCCTCGTTTTATGTGGTTGAAAAGTAAAACGGATTTGACAATCTGAGAATATAGGGAGCAAATGAAGTTTAAATACTGGGAAAAGCGGTGTAAAGTGTCATGTCGATACGATGTACGGGAATATGCGAATAAAAATAGATCGGAAATCAGTCAGAAGAGGATGATGTTTCTGTTAACTGGAATGGGATTTGTCTATTTTGTTTGCATCTGGCGAGAAGAAAATATGTATGCCTCGAATCGCCTTGCCTCCGTCTAGTAGAGGCGGTGTCAGTCAGTACATAAAAAGGCTTTTAGGCAGAAAGCGTTTCTATAAAGTTTCTTATCTGTTTAATCATAAATTAAAGCACATTCGAGTATTCGTTGAAATTTATTATAAAATCATTATCGACTTTTAATGGAAAAGCTACATAACATCTGAGGTGATCGGGTGGAATCCTGTTTATTTCCCGTATAAAAGTGTGCTATCCTAACCTTAAGTTATTTATACGATCTGAGGAATGATATAAAAGTGGATCAATATAAAACAAGTGATAGAAAAAAATTAAATGAAAGACGGCTGATAAAAAAAACGGCTTTTGCTGTTGTTCTCGGTTTTACCGGCTTTAAGCTGTCTTGCACGACGGCGTCTTATCTTATTGAAAGCATTGCAGGAGCCTATGTTTTATTGGGAGCCGCTTTTTTTTGTTTTTTGGCTTATCTGCTGTTGATGTTTTTATTGAAATCTAACAGAAAGATGGATCGGTATTTAAATGCTTTAATGGGAGCTTTTATTGCTGTCATAATGAACAATGTTCTTTTGCGAATGTTCCTTTTCGATGAGGCAGAATATCAAAACAGAGGACTTGTCGGATTTTATAAATATATTTTTTTATTAGCGGCTATTTTCTTTATTGCGGGAATTATTGTAACGTGGATCAATGTGAAGGCTAATGCCGAATACAAATAAAGTGAATATTTCCTTTATATCTTGATTCCGTACGAATGGATTATCGTTGAAAAAATCTTTCAGATTTGCCGTTCCGATGATCTGGAAGGTGATTTAGAGTTTGGCACGCGACTGTTTATACATAAAAAGTCGTTAAAGTCGATGCGGTGTTTTTTCCTTTTATTTGTCTGAGTATTGTATTGTTCTGTCCTTATCTTTTTTCCCAGACGAAGATGAAATAGCAGGCGATATTCCATAAAGAGGAAAAGTGACTGATAAAAAACGTCAAAATATATTTTTGTTAATTTATGATCTTGTTTTTTTTAATATGAGATGTTTTTGCTTAAAGAATGTTAAGGGGAAAAAAGCCTTTATATTACGCTATTTTTATGTCTGATCGGTTTAGAATGTTATGTATTTCAAGCTGAAAGGTTTTTTCGTAAGGAACATTGTGAAGCTTTTTCAAATAAAAAATATTTGATTCGGTTTTTTAGACTTTTTTTTTAAAATGGAAAGCGTTTCAATCGTATTATTGTTTATTTTTAATTTGGATTGTAATATGAATATTTAGTTGTTTGGAATATTTGTTTTTTATAAGTCTTATTTATATCATCTATTTCTTTGATAGAAGAGGGGATTATTTTAATATATTTTCTAAACAGTATTTCTTTATCTGATTTTTTTAACTATATAAATTATATTTTTTGCTTATAGGGATCAGATGATTCAATATTTTTTATATTACTTTTTTGTTTTTCCGGTTAACCACATGATATAATGTTAATATATAATAATGATATTGAAATGTTTCTTATAAAAAGAGCGTATAAGATTAAAAAATTTTTTTTATACGTTTTATAGATGGCTCTTAAGAGCTTTTTATTTTTGATAATTATTATCCCTTTTGTTTGAAAAATTGTTCCCCAATCTAGTTGAATGAATTTGTTTTTATTTTGAAATAAAAAAAATTTTTTTACTTATCTGATTATTTTATCAAGTCGTTCTTGGCTTTTATTGAGAATTTTTAAAAGCAACGAAAGTCTTTTAAAAATTTTTTCCGATATATTCAAAATCCAGATATAATTTTTTCAAGTTGAAAGTTTTTTGAACTGTTGGCGTATTATTAAAAGTTTGTAGATTTTTTTATCGTCTAAGAATGAAGATTTTAAATTATTATTATCTTCATTTTAATTCAAAGAATATTAGTAAACTCAATTTTATAAGAAATTTTTTTATCATATAAAAAAAGAGGACGCTTTGACGTCCTCTTTTTTGTTAGTAAATTTTTTTATCCCATGGCTCTTGTAATCTGGTCTTGCATTGAAAAAGTTCCCATAACTGCCCAAGCAATAGCTCCTGAAACGAATAGTGTTGCTATCATATTTAATATGGCCGCTTTTTGAGAAATTCCTGTTATACTGGTTTCTAACCATTCATTTGCCATTTGATCAAGAGCTCCTTGGAAATTATCCATTTCAGAATAAATACGCAAATCACCAATGATCTCTTTGTCAGGGAATCCCAGACCTGTTTTATTCAAAGCCTCACCCAAGTTGTCTCCGTTGTTAATATAAACAAGGGCACTGTCAATACGATATAATAGATAAGGACTGGCATCATGACGTAAAGAACGTAATGCTTGGGAAACTGGCGTTCCTGCACGAACCAGTGCTGCCATGGCTAATAACCATGTTACACCGACAAACACGCGATATAAAGACCAAGGCGGAATATTGTCAAACCAAGATCTTGTTTTTCCTTTCCATCGTCCGAGTGTAAAATAAATCAACAGGAACAATGCCGGTAAAGAAGCAAAAGCAATGACCCAATTTTTTTGTATCCAAGCTGATAATTGAACCAGATCGCGTGCAGTACCTGTCCAACGAGTGTTAGGGGCTGCGCTAATCATTGGAGGCACCATGTAAACACCGATGGCATAAATAATTAATACGGTCATCATAGAAAGGAATATGGGATAACTGATAGCGCTGATAATTGGCTGTTTCATCTTAGTTGTTCCCTCTGTGACCTTGATCAGGTTTTCCAGAGCCCCTTCGAGATGAGAAACATCTCCGACAGAAAGCATAAGCCGTTCATTTGCCGGAGCCCATCCTTCCAAAGCAACCGAGAATGGATTACCGTTTTGCAATGAACGTGACCAGTATAAAATCGCTAAAGCCAAAGGTTCATCAGGATTTTTCCCATCATTTGTAATAATTTCCCGAATTCGATCCAACGCATCCATTAAGGAAAAACGGTTTCTCAACAAGGAAATGAGTTTTCGGTAAATTTTCAACCGAGCACCGTTACTCATTCTGCAAACAATCATTGCATAATAACGGTTGAGTTCTGCCAGACTAAATTTACTGTTTGCCATTTTTATCCTCGTGTTTTTAGTAAATAGGTCTTTCATCCAATAATCCGCACCAACGTTCAACTTCTTCTGCATCAATCATTCCATTAAGCATTCTTTCAATGGCGCAGTCTTTCATTGTACGTCCGCCAAGATCGCCCGTCCAATAATCAATTGCCTTTTTTGTTTCCCCGTTGATTAACAGATTTAAAAAAGTTGCATCAGGTAATAGTATTTCTCCGACGACGCAACGTCCTTTTGATCCGATTCCGCCGCATTCCGGACACCCTTCGCCTCGTAAGAAAGCTTGTTCCATACCGAAATCACCATAAGCTTTGCGTAATCTTTGTACTGTAGGGTGATCGGGTTTCTGGGAGACAGGAATACGACAATGAGGGCATACACGCCTAAACAAGCGTTGAGATACCATTCCTTTCATGATTTCTGGATCAATTAATTTAAATGTTTCAACTCCCATGTCGCGGAATCTCATGATGACTGCGGGAGAAGAGTTCGCATGTAAAGTAGACCAAACCCCATGTCCCGATAAAGCTCCCTTAAAGGCCAATTGAGCTGAAGATAAAGTACGAATTTCACCTATCATTAACATATCGGGATCGGAACGTAAGGATGCGGCTAAAGCTTTGGTAAATTCCTGTTCCTTTAAAGCTTCGGTATTAGCATTTGTTACGGGCATTTGACGTGCCCCCGGGATAGGATATTCAGGCGGATCTTCCACCGTGATCAAATTAAGTTCGTAATTCCTTTCTTGAAGCAAAGAGATCATGTTACGTTGTAAAGTCGTAGATTTCCCCGACCCTGTCGGACCGGCTACAATGATAATTCCGATTGGTACGGCTCTTAGACGGTAGAACATATCAGCTTCACGTTGAGTATATCCTAATGCCATCAAGTCTCCAGCATTTTCAGGATCTTCATCAGCGTATAACAAACGCATGACAAGATATCGTGTCCCGAAGGCGATAGGATTGAATTGCAAACGAACACCTAACACCAAGCGTGGTAGACGTAACTTTCCATTTGATCCCCGTAAAGGTGCGTCTCCGATTTTTTGAGCCGCTTGGTATTCATTTTGAGCATAATTGGCATCAGAAATATCAGAAGAGGCAAAAGCTGCACGAACAAAAGCTTCCCCCCATTCTTTAGTATTTTCCATGACGACTTGCATCATACCGTTTTGACGGAAGAAAACCTCAGTTTTGTGTGTTCCAACCACGACATGGACATCAGAGACTTTTGCCGAAGCGGCTTTTGTTAAAACGGCAACGTAATCTTTTTGCATTTGCAATTGTTCAAGATCTGCCGCGCTTCCGGTTTCTTGATGAAAGGTTTGAGGTGTTTCCTTGTCAGCTCGATCGTAGATGGCTTTTATCAGATTGGTAGGGACATATTCTGCTTTATTGACTTGAAATCTTTTTTTTCTGGCTAATACTTCAAAACTAAGGACACGTCCGTCGAACTTGTGTTCTGAACTTACAAGGAAACGTCCGTTGTCGAATAGAGCGAGTAAAGCTCGAGTATCTTCTTTTACAGGAAAAGTACTACGTGGAGCGGTAATACATTTTGAAGTGGAAAAAAGTTCATTTAGAATTTCAGAACTTTTTTTCGTAGCGGTTTTTCCTACCTGAGCCGAAGTTGAATTTAAACCGCCTCCATTGCTGGAAGCGGTTCCTGATTTGAGTTTCATTGGCAAAGGCATGACTTTCCACCCTTAAAATTTGTAGCGTTACAACGCCTTTACAACTCAGCAGGGAAGTGATTTTCTCTGCTGAAACAACTTTATCTAATTACTGAGCTAAACTTGCACCGGAAAAAGTCGGAGCTTTATTTACTGTTGCCGCAACAGGAGGTCTGCTCCGTTTACGAGAAGAGTAACGATATCTGATATTTTCATTTCCTTGGTTATTATTGATTTCCTGTTCGTCAGCATCATTTAAATCTGTCAATAATCCTGCAGAGGGGAATCCAATCATTTCGTTTGTTTTACCCATTTGCACCAGTACGAAATCCTTATCGATATCAATTACAGTGTGCCCGCTGGGCAGAACAGTCGACTTTTTAACAAAGAAAGTGATTTTATCTTTTTTCGAAATCAGCTTTGCAATCAAAGAACCTGCCGTTCCACGGATTTCTGAAACTGCATATAAAGCGGATGCCGGTTCAACATTAGCATTCAGACTTTTGTCAGCCATTACTGTTGACAAAGCTTCTCCCGCTTTCTTTTTGGACAGCAGATCGGCACCGCGAGATGTCAACGTATTTGAAATGCGTGATGAAGCAGGAATACGCTTGATCTTTTCAGGCTTGGTTACTGCCATAAGGACAGGCTTTAAATTATTAATACGAACTAAAGAGGCCGCGTCATATTTTTTCTTTAATTCTTCCTGTTTACGAGCAATAGCTTCTTTTTCTTCTTTTTCTTTTTGTATGCGAGCGGTTTCTTCGTCTTTCATTTTTTGAATACGACGATCTTCTTCACGTTTTAAGGCCGCTTCGATTTGTTTTTGCCTGATTTCAGCCCGTTGTTTTCTTTCCAAAGCTTCTTGTCTCTTCAGATCCTGAGCCAATTCCCATTCTAACCGAGCTTGAGTCATTTTTTCACGGCGTTCAATTTCATCAAACAACAATTGTCTGTTAGCGGTTTTCAGAGCATCAATTTCCGAACGAAGTTGTTCTCTTTTCAATTGGAGCATCAGAGTACTATTTTCGCGTTCCATTTCTGCCATTTCGCGGAAAATATCGCTGGAAACTTTTCCAAGTATTTGTTCGCTTGGAGGTGTTGATAAATTCATACCCGAAGCTTGAAAATCGATTTTGTCGGTTTTATTGACGGCTGGAGCATCGAAAGCTGATGTCTCGAAGACCGCAGCGGAGGGGGCGGGTATAGCAGAGGGAGCTTCCAAAGGAGGCACTTGTTTACTTGAGGTTGTATTTTGTGCTGTTTTCTCGGATTCCTTGTCTAAAGAAGCGGATGATGTTTTTTTAGTTGTCGAATCCTTTTTTTGTTTCGATTTTTTATCAACCTGAGGCTGTTCCTCTTTTACTACAGCAGGGGCTTCTGCTACTTTTTTTTCTTGAGCAACGGCAGAGGCGGTATCTTTATTCGCATCTGCCGACTTGACCGCGTCAGCGGGAGCCGGATCGGCAAAAAAAGAATCGTCAAACAAATCATCTGCATTTGCTGGGGAAGCGGAAACGGAAATAACCATTGCCACCAACCAAAAATATTTTCTAAGGAATTGGTTCATAGATGCGTCCTTCATAAGTCCAGATGTTGTCGTTCGGGTTATAATTTAGTTGAGTGATTTCCAATGCTGGAAACTTGTTGAATACAAACAGCCAGTCATCCATTGGTAAATCTGAAGAAAATGAGAAATTCAAGTGCGAATATGTTTTGCTTGTTTTTATCTCATTTCCCAACCCGTCATTTGTTGTTTGAGTCTTAACGACATTTTTTTCTTCTGAAAAAGATATCGTTACATTAATGGCTTGGAATATACTTGTTAACTCTTCTCTTGCCTCATAAACCATCATTTTTGGGGCTTGAGAATGTAAAACCGGTTCTCCGATTGAAAGGCTGACGATTGCTGTTTTCCCCGAATTGTCGATTAAAAAGTCTAATCCACGCGTGTTATATTCCTCGAAAGCACGTTTCAGCCAACCGATATATCCCCAATTCATGGTCCATGTTGTTGACAAACCGGATGCAGAACAAGAGACATCACCTAAAGACCAGCCTGGAATAATCATCGATTTTACTTGTTGCACCGCAGCTTGGCAACGATTTAACAAATCTTCAGTTACAATTAATTTTTCCCATGGATGGACAATAGCCTCTGGCGGAGGGATCTCCTCTTCAAAAAGAGGTTTCATTGGGGCTAAAGGACGGATGGTTGGTTTTTTTTCATCGAAAAACAATCCTGAAAATAATTTATATCCGACTAATAACACCAATAAACCCGCACCAACAGTTAACAGCTTTATTTTTTGCTTTTGGGCTTTATTGATATGCATCAACTTTGACCCGCTCGGAGCTTTTAAAATATCCCACAAGTCAACTTCTTCAGTGCCCTCAATTTCCCAAGAAGCCGGTGCAATTTTCCGTCCCCAATCTGGAACAGCCATCATTGCATAAAAAGCCCGTTTTGCATCTTCTTCGTTTAAATAAAGAAAATCTTCTTCCGATAAAATCAAGTCGTTTCTGATTGCGATGAACCACCAACCCTCATCTACTTCAAAAACCGCTACAGAAGAGGCTTTATCTTGGAACACTTCTGCAATGCTTGCCGCTGCTGAAGGTAGTCCTGCTTTATGACCTTCTGTGGAATTACCGATACCATACTGAGGTGACGTCCCTTGGCGTAAGCAAAATAAATCTGCTCCTTCCATAAAGTTGTCAACTGTTTCTTGGACTTCTGGATAGGGATCACTTGTATCCTGCAAAGGTTGCCAAAATAAGCTGACAGCATATGTCGTATTGTTGACAACAATTGTCGGACCCCAAGGCGGTTCAGAGTTTTCATCTGACTCTTCATCGACTACGATATCTTCCGATTCATCGTTTACGTCGTCCAAGATTACATCATCATCATCATCTACAGCCATACTTTAAACATCCTGATTAAAGGTTTCTCATCCTGGTTTCCGGAGAAAGTGGAGAAATCAAAACTTCCGGTGTCAACAAAATGACCATCACATTACGTTTCTTATCTGCAAGATTGTTTAAAGCAAATAATTGCTTGTTGTCTGATGTAGATGTTTTAACTTCTTCAAACCCGGTTAACATTAAAGTAGATCCTGATGTCATTGCGACTTCTTGTACAAAACCGCGTGTCCGGATTTTCGGTAATTGAACGCTGGTTGTTGCTGTCGTGCCACCGCCGGATGCCGTATCCATACTTTCCAATTCAGTCAAGGTCATCGTAAACATCATTAATAAGCGACCATGATCTAAAATACGTGGCAGAACTTCCATTGTAAAACCATAGTTGATTTTTGCTGGAGTAATGGAAACTGACGTCGTGTCAGAATTCATTGTCGTTTCAATTTTTTCAACGTAAGATTCATTCGTTGATACTTGAATCGGCGCAATTCTGTTGTTCATTGTCGTAATAGCTGCACTTGTAACTAAGGATGTCGTTCCTTGGGTGTTTAATGCCTGCATAATTAATTCTGTCGGACCGATATGTTTGTCACCCGGAATTAAGGCCATGCTTAAACTGCTATCTATTCCTTCTACTGCTGGCGTAGTCGATTTTAAATTGAATGACAATTTATCATTAACAAACTTCAAAACAGACTGAACATTTAAAGTCATTTGTCTGGAATCGTTTAAAGTCACATTTAAAACTTTCACAGAAACTGCAACCTGACGTGACAACTTTTCATTCATGCTGTTAACGTATTGTGAAATGCGTTGCAACGTAAAAGGAGGAGCAGTTACTGTCATTGTACCATTTGTTGGAATGACGTTTAATGTTGCACCTTCCGGTAACATAGCTGTGACGGCTTCTTCCAATTGAGTCCAAAAATCTAATTCGATTTCAGAATCCATGGATGCAGATGTTGTATCCCCCATTTCTCCGGACGCCGTTCCTGCAATGTTTGCAGACATATTCGAGGTTACTGGTAAAGCGTAAATTGTGAATACACGTGTTTCCATTTTATAAAATGTAATAACGCCATTTTTATATCTCCACCATAAGGCAAATCGAGATACAATTTGATCTAACAGACCGCTCAATTTCCCCGAATAAGTCGGCATAAACAGTTCTGTGTTCGTATTGTTGGAAACTCCGCCTATTTCGTCAACATTTGTTTCGCCTTGAGTGGCAGATTTAACTTCATTTAAAATCATGTCATCAACGCGAACGGTAATCCCTGTTAAAGATGTAATTTGTTCCGCAATCTGTAGTAGTGAAACGGGAGATGTACTGACTAAAGTAATGCCGTCTTCGGTTTCAAAACGAGCAGGTAACGGATCCCCTTCGTTAACACGAATACTTTGGTTACCCAACCAAATGTCGTCTTTAACGTCAATTGTATCCAGTCTATACTGATCTGAAGCGGCAAAAGGTCTTTCCAATGTGCTTTCAATCTTATCAAGAGTTCTGTCCGTTTCTTTCAAATTGGATCGGTACAGGCTGCATGATGTCAATCCAATCAAGCAAGCACCAAAAACAAAAAATAATTGCTTAGTCCGCATTTTCGTCCTCCTGCGTGGTCACTAATAATACGCGGTTACCTTTATAAAACGTTCCCCACGGAGAGGGACGAGCGCGGGCAAATGACCGGATAAGTGCGGACGCCACATCCATAAAACGTCCTCGGAACATTGCACCTGCTTCTAATACATATTCACGATCGGTACTCCAAACAACCCGCCATCCGGCTCTATCGCCCCATTCCGTTAAAAGTGAACGCATAGAGCTTCCTTCTGTTGCCAACCAATCTTCTACCGGATCGGCAGGATCATAGATTTCCTCACCTTGGTTTTGAGTCTGCGAAGTTGATGCCATAGATGAAACATCTGAGGAACCGGCTGTGTTCATTGCGTTTTGATTTTGAATATCGTTCAGCGTTCCGGCATTCAGAGTTGATTGTGCGGAACTGTCATAGCTGTATAACCCGTTACCGGCGACTCCAGTGCTTGGAGCTGTTGCAGCTAAATCTTCTCCGCGATAACCGTATGTATTTTGTAAGACATCAGGGGGAGTCCTTTGACCGAACTGACCGCCACCAACCGGAGCTGTAAATTCGGGAGCCGAAGATATCGTACCGGCAGATACACCGGGCCACGCCTGTTCGTCTTCAACAAATTGAGTACATCCGTTTAGTAAAAAAATAGTTGCTAATATGTTGAATATATTTAATTTTTTATACGGATACGCCATAAAAAATCTCCAAAGTGATAAGATCAAAACGCTTCTTTAGGGGTATAATTAAAGCATCAAATTATTTAAGAAATCCTTTATAAAAGTAAAAACCATCAATAGCTTTTGTTTTTTTAAAGAACACCTACTTAAAGAGATACCAAATTTATAAAACTTTTTCAATCAAGTATCGAAAGCAAGGTCATTTTATTAAAAAATCACCATTTCTTATAATACATTCGCTCTTTAACTCCACCTAACTCTGTCGTGTATTCTGTATAGCCTTCCTCGGGCAAGACAATCATTCTTAAAACGATTGTATGAGGAGTTCTATCGGTTACAACCGGAATAATTTGAACTTCTTGTAAGCCAACTCCTAAGAGTGCACTACGAATCAAAGCAAATCTTTTTTCTTGTATTTCCTGATCAAGATTGCTCATCCTAACTTCAATTGCATTCTGAATATCCAATTTTGCTCTTTGACCAAAATCTTTTATCCATTTCACAGATTGAGCGGATATTTCTGAACTGCCGGGTTTAAAAGTTAAACGCATTTCTGTTGTTATGATATCTTTGTCATCATCTTTTACAATTTGATTCTTTGAACTTGAGACAACTTTTCTTTTCGTTTGCTTCTTTTTCGTATTTTTATTTGTATTTTCTTTACTTTTTACAGAACTTCCCGTCCCGAGACTCGGCATTTCATCTGGATCTGTTTCTGTTTTTCCAAAGAAAGAAAAGAGTTTATTCATTAAGCCGTCATTTTCTTCTGAGTTTTCCGTCTTTTGATTTTTCTGCTCTGGATTTTCTTTTTGTTGGGATAGGATTTCGGATAAACCTGTAGGATTTACCTTCGGAACTACGGGGGAAGCCTGTTCCGTCAAAGTCGGCTTTTCATTAATTGGTGTCGTTTGTACAGGGGTGGAAACATTCGTTGTGGGTAAATTAGTAGGTGTCGGATTACCTAAAGGAAGCAAAAGGGGATTGATTTTTCCTTCTGGCTTTTCCTTTTCACCGATAACACGAAGCGGAGCTGAATTTAAAACATCTTTTTCTTGATCTGTTTTTGCTTTTTCTTCTACAGAATTATTTTCCGTTATAGTTTGAGTCGCTTGTGCGTCTGAAGCCATATTGACATTTTGTTCTTCCGTAGAAGTTGTTTCTTGTGTTGTCGTGATATCTTCCGCAACCCTGAAAGCTTTTGCTCTTTCTGCCGGGACATCACTTGCATCTGCTGCGGCTGACCATACGGAAGGTGTGTCTGTTTGAGACATACTTGTCCACACCGCCGCCTCTTGACGTTCAAGCCAATTTAAAGATTTTTGTTGTTTTTTTATTACGACATCGGTCGGCCGACCATTTCGGTAAATAATATTTTTGTTTTCTTCTTCCGATGAAACTGTTAACAACGAGTTCGGATCCGATTCGTTATTTGTTTTTTCTTCTGCGGCAGAATCCCTCTTATCCAAAACATTTTCCTTCTGTCCTTTTACTTTTGCGATCTTCCATAATTCTGGAGAGTTCCCGGCTAATGCTGTTTTGCTCTCTTTTTTCACAGCCTCAGCAATTTTTTTTGTAGGAATTGAAGAAAAAGCTGTGGATGAAGTCTTTTCTTTTAAAGAAACAGATTCATTTGATGTTTTTGAAACTGATGAAACATTTTCAAATCGAGGCTGTTCTTTCTGAACTGTATGTGATGCAGCATCTGCTGTTAATAAGACTGTATTCTCGGATTCTGATGTTATTTGAGATTTTATTTGGGAACGCAAATGGTCAACATCAACCCAGTATGTTTTCGATGGGGTATTTTGTCGTTGTTTTATTTTTTCTGCATTTGTCGTAACAACTGTTGGTTCCGTCTTGATCTTTATAACTTTCTCATCTTTTCCTTCTTTCTCCAAAGGTGTGGATTCTGAAGTTTTCTTTTCATCAACAAAAGGTTCATCTTTTAACAAATTTTCTGAAGCTATAATTTTTTCACTTGATTCTGTTAAAAGATTTATTCCGGATATCATTAAAGTATCTAAAGAAACAGCATCATCATTTTTTTCGTCAAATTCCATAACGGAATGTGTATTCTCTATCGAATTATCCGTTTTTGAAGAAATAACAGGGGGACGTTTATACTCATTTATAACAGGACGAACGTTAAGTGCTAAAACAGGCGCGGCAAGATTCGTATCAAACTTATTATCAGCTTTGTCATTTTTCACATAAATCTGTTTTTGAGGGGACAAAGGGGAAGAGATTCTTTTTGTTCGATCTGCTAAAGCATAAGACGTTTTTTCTGTAAAAACGGCATTTGTTGGAACATCTGCATAAGAACTGATTATATTACGCTCACGAACATTGCGATGATTTTTTAATGCGTAAAAAGAAAATTTACAAACCCCCAATATCAGCAAAAAAGTAAAAGCTAAAAAAACAGCGGCTCCTGCTGATAAGGAATATTTTCTTATAAATGGGAGAATTTGTTTTAGATTTGTTGTTTTTTTTAGATGCAGCATTATTTTTCTGATAGGCAAAAAGATTGAAAGATATTTTGATAAGGAAGTTTACCCACAAAGTTATTAATTATCAATAAATTTCCATTTATTTTTCAGTATACTGTTAAGAAAACAGGAAAAAATTGATTTTTGAAATATTTCAAATTCGTGACAATTTTTTGACCCGAGTGTCATTTTTTGAAATTATAGTTATATTTCAATATGTTATTGTGTTTTTGCGTGTGTGTTTTTATTTGTGGACATTGGAGATTGTTTCTCATATTCTGAAGGTATGAAGAACATTAAACCTTAAAACAAGGAGATTTGAAATGAAACTTTTATATTTGGCATTAGCTTTGTTGTTCGCCACATCCACAAACGGTTACGCTCAAGACGCATTTGGCGTTGTAACCTCAAAAGGTACAGAACTTTTTAACAACGTTAAAACAGTTGTCTTCGTTATGGGCGGCTTCGGTTTGGTCGGTTTGGCTGTTGGCGCAATCTTCGGTGCTGTAAAATGGAAATGGTTTGCTTCTTTGGCATTCGGTCTGTTGATTTTGGCTATTGCAGCTCAGATCGTTACATACTTCACCAATACACAGGATGCAGGCTTTAACGACTCACTCTAATCGAGTAATAAAGAAAAGTTGCCGCAGGAAACTGCGGCAATTTTTTTTATGAAAATCTTTGTTTGTATTTTTTGATGCTTATATTATAAATTTAGAAATAAGTTGTTTATTTTTTTTTGTTAAGTTAGAACAAAAGAAAAGGATGAATGGATGCGAGAACCAATTCTAAAAGCAGTTGCAATGCCGCCAAGAATTTTCTGGGCGCCGTTTTTACCTGCAATTATCAACTTGGCGATACAATTCCCCTTCATGTTTATGGGGATGGGGATCTTTGAAATGAATCCCTTGATCTTTGTTGTCCCTATAGTATTTGTTCATGTGTTGTTGGTTATTGCGGGTGCGCGTGAACCGCATCTGTCATCTATGGTACGGGCTTATGGTCCGATGGCCGGTGGTTCTAAAAATATTTATAAAAGTAAAGGAACAAAACTTGCCCCCTGAAAGTATTTTTTCCATTTTTATTCAAAGCCTTGGAACTGGTGAAGTCTTCGTCAGTATTCTGGGGATTGTTTCTGCTGCAGCTTTTGCGGGATTGTTGGCAACGAAATTGGGCGAGCTGATTTTGCCAAAGCCTCGGGAAACACAGGTAAGCGACTTTTTGCCGTTTGAACGTTTGAAGGACGATGGAACGACAATAGAATGTCATGATGGTTCTTTAGTTCGCGTCTTTGCGATTAAAGGGGCGGATGTCGCGATGATTCAGCCAGAATTCCGGTATAGCATGATGGATACGCGAAGAAGTTTTATCGATGCTATGGCGGAGTTAAATGTTACAATTCGAGTCGTAACTATTCGGGAAATGATACCTTTAGGTGATGAGGTGCGACATGAAAACCCGATATTGAGGGCTATTGCAGAGCAATGGTTGGATAATCTGAGCAGAGTGTTTAGAAATAAACATTATATTATACTGTCTGTACGCGAACATAAGAATCATGCCAGAGATCTTGCCCAAGCTGCTCAAGCTTTAACTGCGATTCTCGATGTTTATGAACCCACCCAGTTGTTTGAAACGAAGGAAAGTGATCTGGAATTAAGCCCTTTTACTTTTTTCGCTCGTTTGTGTAGTCCTATTACGATGCCTCGTCCTCGAATTGGTTCTTTGGAAGGGGCTGAATTAAAGTCGATGCTAACGGCAGACTATGTCCATTTTACAGGTGACGAGGGGTTAATTCGTTTCTTTAAAGGGGAAGTCGAGTTGTTCGGGATTGTTATGGGAATCCGTAGTCCGGGGGATTATATGGATGAACAAATGATTTCGGATCTGCTATCGATTAATGTTGAAGTAACGATGTTGCATACAATTATGCCGATTCCAAAAGTAAAAGCTTTGGCGTTGTTGATGCAACAAAAACGTATGGCAAGGGTTACGACTTTTTCAGGTTCGACAATCGACCAATATGACGAAGCAATTGAAACGGTGGATTCGTCTGACAGTAACACTCAAACGTTGTGTCATTATTCATTGACATTATTCGTATTCGGCTTGACTAAGGATGAAGTCGATTTCGGTCAAATGGAAATAGAACGTTTGTGCCGGTTATATGGTGTTACGCCGGTACGTGAAGGATGGGTGGCGCAAGCATCATTTTTCGCTCAGTTTCCGACTTATGATATTTATCCTCGCACATATACATTTTTATCTAGAGCTGTTGCGACTGCGATAAATTTGGAAAAAGCTCCGGAAGGAAATCAGAACAGCGACTGGGGACCGGGTCCGATTACAATTTTTAAGACAATCAGCGGTACTGCCTATCGTTGGCAATTCCATGTAACAGCGGCAGCTAATGCTGTGGCTCACTGTATTTTGCTTGGTTCTACGGGACAAGGTAAAACGACGTTGCTTTCCTTCTTGGCCGGTCAAGCGATGCGTCATCGCGATTTGCGTGTTTACTTCTTTGACCGCCATCGGGGTGTTGAAGTTTTCTGTCGTGCGATACAAGGAGCTTATATAAATTTTGACGGGGATAAGGATTCGACGTCAATGAATCCGTTCTCATGTAAAGATACTCCTGAAAACAGAGCGTTTTTGCGCCGGTGGTTAAAAGCTATAACAATGGTAGATGATGCTGTCTCAGAAAGGGAGATTGCACGGGCAGTCACGACAGCTTTTGAATATTTACGTCCGGAAGAAAGAACATTGAAAAATTTGCATAAGAGTTGCTTTTCTCCGACCGGTGCAATGCGTCGGGAGTTATTCCGTTGGGTTAATGATCAACAATATGGATTAATTTTTAATTCTCCGAACGATACTTTGGATATGACGTCTCGTTTTATAGCATTCGATTTTACTCATATATTTGAAGACGAGGTGTTGGCTCCTGCTGTTATTAGTTATATTATGCAACGTATTCACAGCGTGTCGGGAGAAACAGGTGATCCAAGTTTGATAATGATTGACGAAACGGCTCCGATGCTGAAACATCCGATGTTCCGAGATCAATTTGTGATCGGTTTGCAAGAAGGCCGTAAAAAACGTCAAGCTTACTTATGTGCTTTCCAACAGCCTAATATTGTGGACTCATTAGGAATGGGTGAAGTTATTCGTGGACAATGTCAGACTGTGATTTTTTTCCGCAATCCTCAAGGAATGGAAGAAGATTACGAAAATTGGCGTTTGACGCCGCATGAACGTGATTTTATTTTTGGTCGTGCCTTTAAGGAATTGAAATATGCAATATTGGTAACACGTCCATCTATGGGAGAATCTGTCATTTTGGATGTGAATTTAAGCGGGTTGGGACCATTTGTAAAATTGTATTCTTCAGGACGTAAACATGTTTTGTTGGCAGAGCAATTAATAAAAGAATATGGTTCGGAAGGCTTTGTGGAAAAATATTTGGAAGTTGCTTAAAAAGACAGAATCGGCGTTTTGTCCGATTCTGTCTCTTTTTTGTCATAATTGCCTCAACAAAAACCATTGTTTTGCCATAATTGTGTGATTAAACTATAATTAGTAAGGATGCTATGCGCATAGCTTAAATGATAGGAGGCTTCTATGACATATTTAAAGAAATCAGCATTGCTTGGCCTGGTGGCGGTTTCTTTTGTTTTGCGCAGTGAAACGGCGCATGCTATACCGATTCCTACGATTGGTGCCGAGTTGGCCACGCAAATTGATCAATTGACAAAACATATTGATGAATTGAAGAAAGTTAAAGATCAAATTACGAACGGTATCGAACAAGCGAAAGCTATGGGCGATAAGTTGAGTATGGATGCTTTGAAAAGTTTTGCCATGGGGCAAGCGAAATCGGTTTTAAGCGCAGCGATGAAGGGATTTGAAATTCCTCAGGAAATGTCAAAGGCCGGTTTTTCCGAAGATGTGATGAGCGATCCGGAACAAGTTGCGAATACAGTCGAGAAATTGGGTGAATCCGGACGTGGTGAAGGTGGAATTGATCCTGAGAAACGGAGTGTTTGTTGGGAAGCTCGTGAAAGTATGGCAAAAGAATTGTCAATGTCTGGATTGGCTAATTCGTTTGCTTTACAGCAGAATCTTTCGTCTGGCGAAGATATGAAGAAGGCTCAAGAGGCGTCGAGTGCTTCAGACGATCAGATGCAGTTGATTGGAGCAAATACGGCGACTTTGAAAGTTATGTATCAACAAACGGCCTCTTCAACAATGATGGAAGCGAATCGATTGGCGTCTTCAGCAATCGGGTCTATGTGTAATTAGTCGTAATGACTTTTTCAAGATGGAGAAAAAAAATGTTACGTAAATGCACACTTGTTATGTCCGTTTTTGCGGTGTTGGCGTCTCCGTTACCGGCGAGAGCTCAGACAACGATGGATGTCGCTATGAAAATTCAAGCCATCTTGGATCAGTTGTCTGAAATTCGTTCTGGTTTAAAACAAGTCCAGTCAAGCATGAATATTGAAACGATGTTGCAGAACTTAGGTGGGGCTGGAGATTGGAAAAGTATGCTGAAAAACGCTGCCGGCGGTATTTTTGATCGTAATTCTGAAAAAGGTGGAACAAAACAGTCGTTGTTGTTATTGCCGGAAGGTCTGGATAGTAAGGCTGATGATCCTGATGCAGCGATAGATTGGATGGAAGAAAACCTTTTTGTCAAAGGCGAAAATCCTTCTTTTTCTGAAGTGGATGCGGTTAAAAAGAAAGTGCTGGATTTTAAATATACTTCTTTGGCGACAGGTTATGGTAAAGCGGTGTCAATGCGCAAGCAGTTGGATAAAGATATCGCAACAATAGAACAGTTGCGCCAAGATGCAGAAAGTAAAGAAGCGGAAACGGATTTGCAAAATGAAATCAATAAAATTGCATTGTTGAAATTGGAACAGACAAACTATCAGCAACTGTTGACATCAACAAAGGCACAAATTGACGGGATCAGTAATATAGCTACAGCTGGACCTGAGGCGAATACGAAGTAGGAGGAAAGAGCATGAAGAAGATATTATTGACAAGTGTTTTGGCGGTATCTTTTTTGATGCCGGCTTCCGAAGTAAAAGCCCAAGGGTGGCCGACATTTGATGTCGCAAAGTTGGCTTCGTTGGTTACCAATCTGGTTGGACGTTTCCAGCCGGTGCCTCAAGTGTTAAGTCGTGTAAATCAGGTAAAAACGACGATGGCTCAAATTCAGGCAGTTGGTCAGGCCGCTCTTTCCGGAGACCTTAAGGCAATTGGTCAGCAGGCTGCCGGAGCATTAATGTCCGGTGCGTTTAGTACGGTGACTAATGGCATATCTAATGATATGTCTAAGGCTGCCGAAGGTGATAATGGGGCGACTAACGCTTCTAAAAAGGCTGAAGATACAATGTTCGCGCCAAAGAATAAAGAGTATTCAATGGAAGAACGTAACGAAACTTTGAAAGCCAGAAAAGAATATCAACGTCAGGCGTCAGAGGAATTGATATCTACTTCTTTTTATATGGCGGTGAATGCTCCGAAACAATCTGAAGAGCGCTTTAAAAAAGCTGATGAGGCAATGAAAAATGCAGAGACGCTACAGGATGCGATTAATGCAAATACAATGATGATTATGAACGGGAATTATGAACGTTTGAATCAAATAGCGTTGAAGTTGGCAAGCTTGAAAAGCGATACAGCGACCCGACTGGGAGAACTGCCATCTGACGGTTATAAAAAACCGAAACCGATTAAAGGGTTGAAGATGGGTTTGGGTGAATTTTCTGTTGAAGAAAAGGATGAAATCGATGTTGACTTTGAATAAAATAAAAAAATTCTTTTTAGCGGTCGGATTGGTTTTTGTTTTTTCTTCCTCTCCGGTGTACGCTGGTTGTATGCCTGTCAATCCGATTTGCTTGTTCAAAATGATTTTGAAAGCGACTCCAGGAATGCCGGTGTTTGACTTTACGTCAGTCCCAGCGATTATTCCTCATGTACCTGCCGCTTTGTTGAAAGAAGGGCAAGCTAAATTAAAAGAAATAGCGGATAATGCTCTGGAGAAACTTCGTTCCGGACAACTTCCTTCTTTGGCTGACATTAAATTGGAAATGCCGAGCTTTGAAGGGGGAACAAAATCTGAAAATGAAGAGTTGGCTTCTTTAGAGGCTTTCCCGCAAATGGATGGTGAAGATCCTTTAGAAGTTGCCAAAGCTGTAGAAGTGATATTTTTACGCCCGGGCTGGGATGATGAAAAATCTCAATTTACAGCCTATGATGATCAATTGATGAAATACTATCAGGGGCAGTTCAAGTATAATAACGTGATCGAAATCATGGGATATACTGAATTCATGAAAAACAGATTGGAAGAACTGATGACTGCTGCAGAGGATATTCAAAAGCAAATAGAAAGTGCTGATGACTTAAATAAAGCACAGCGTGCGAATTATGCAGCTCACTTGATGGAATACCAATTGATGATTGTTTATAATCAATTACTTGCAGCCGAGCTGCAAATGGATACCGCATCTCAGTTAGGCGGCGGCTATGTTCTAGATCAGCCTATTTTTGGGGCTATGTAGTCGAACTGTAGTAAAGATAGGAGAAAAACATGAAAAATTCTGTTAAAAAAACACTTATGACATTGACGATGCTGTCTACAGGGTTCTTCGTCTTTTCTGGAGATTTGGCGCAGGCAGATTTCAAAAAGCCAGCCGTAAAAGATGTTCCTGTAAATACAAATTTCAAACAGTATCCTAAATTGGGCGAAGTCAAAGATGATGTGAATATTGCAATGGATTTGCATCAAACGGCATCAACTTTGCTTTCGGATAAACAACAACTTGAAGAATATAAAGCAAGCATTGAAAAGTATAACGAAATTGAACGTCGTTTGGCGCAAAACATAGATTGTAACGTTTCTCAGCTGAATGAACATTTTTCTGATGGTTTCAATGTTTGGAAAAAAGTATCTGCTTGGGCGGAAGACAGCGCGGAAACTTTGCTGGCAGAAGCTTCAGATTCTTTAAGCGATGCGAAATCTTCAGCTCAATTGAAAGAGCTGGAAGCTAAAATTGATGCGGGCGATTCGTCAGAGGATTCTTCAACAACGACGACTGCTTCCGATTCTGCATATTCATCTATTGATGAAAATACATCTACGGCTCAGGCTCAAGCCATGGTTTCTTCAGGAACTGCCGCTGCAGAAAGTGCTACGACGGATATGGATATGAACGAAGCTTCTGCTTATGGCAAGGTTCGTTGGGATGTCGGTTATTCTGTTTTAACTGATGTTTATAAATATCCGAAGAAATGGGGGAATTTTGTAAAACCGTTCTCTCCATGGGTAGACCAAAAGCATATTTATGATGTATACTTGGATGATTTCTATGATAAAATAGAACAACCATATAAGTATTACTTGGACTTGGTTGCGACTCCGGAAAATCCTAATGTTGAAGTTGTTCCGGATTCAGTGAGGGAGCTGTTCCCTGTCCGTCCAAAAATGACAGCAAATGACTCTTACTTACCTGAAGACAATTATAATGGTGAAGTGCCTGATGTAACTGTTTCCTCAGGACGTTATCCCTCAGTTGGGGCGAGTGTTGATGAAAAATGGTGCGGATCAACAAATGGTTATAAAAACCAGTGTACTCGTATGAATAAAGGTTCGTTCTATCAAAAACATAAAAAGTACATAGAACAATTACGGTTGTATCATACATATGCAGTAAAATTGGGATTTGTTGCACCGGGGACGGAAGAACCCAGTATGAAGGCTCCGTATTTGCCGCAAAGACCGTTACCGCCATGGCGTGAAGTTGTCTATATCATGAATGTTGAAAAGCAAATTCCTGAAATGGCTTCAGAATTGCCGGATCCATGGTATAAGGCTACGCAATCAATTGATAACTTTGCTCCGAACGGTGAGTTGTCCAATTTGGTAGAACGGTATGGGAACTCTATCCGCTATCGTCCGGAAGACTATAATGCGGAAACCGGCGAAATTAAAAATAATGCAGATGGTACTCCAAGAATCCCCATTCCTTTGATGACCAACAGAATCAGTTCTTATTTAGCACTTGTGGCTGCAAGAGAAGAACAAGAACCGATTAAAGACAGAGCGGTCGCTTCAATCAAAGAAATGAACGAGAATATTAAATCTGTTTTGGCTAAAGCTGGTTACACGGTTCCAAATCCGGATACATTTGATCTTGCTAATGAAGCCGACTATAATTTGGCGTTGCAAAAAATGGAAGAATTGCAGAACGAAAAAATTGCATCGGCTCGGGCGAAAATGGAACAATTGCGCGCTTCTTTCGGAAGCAGCTTGTTACCGTCCGTTTCTCAAATGATGGAAGAAGAAACTGTAACAATGAACGCCTTACAGAAAGATTCTGAATTCTTGATCGGTATTACACGGGATAATGCTACAGAAGTTGATTCTTTGATAATGACGGCCATTGCAGATGCGGCGGCAAATCAAAAGTATAAAGACAACTTGGAAAATCAATCGGAAGATTTAGCTCCGGTTCCTCCAGTAGGTTGCCCTGTTTTATAAATCTGAATAATTGATAAAAGGCCTTGTGGTTTTCCGCAAGGCCTTTTTTTATTTATATAATGTTTGAAAATAAGACTGTTTATTGCTATAAATGAACGTTTGTGAGAAAGTGATTTATTAATGGAAGGGATTATGGCACGTAAAGTTAATCAATCAGAGCTGATAAAAAAATATGCCCTTGCTCTGTACCAAGAAGCCGTGATGCATAATCAAACAGATAAAATCGCAGACGAATTACATAAATTAAAGCAAATTATGTTGGATTGTCCTGAATTTAATTTACTTGTAACGTCTCATCAGCTAAATGAAAACCAACGTCAATCAATTATTTCCGTAGTGTCGGACAAGTTGGAGTTATCCGACTTAATGTGTCGTTTCTTAGCTGTTTTAAATTCAAACTCCAGAATGTGTTTTCTGGAACAGATAACTTCTTCTTTTATGGAATTGTATGAAGAACAAAATGGCATTTTATCTGTAGACGTTGTATCTGCACAAATTTTGAATGAACAAACGATCCAGCATTTGACGGATGTTTTAAAAAAAATCTTTAATAAAGAAATTCGTTTGAATTTAAAAACAAATCCGTCGTTGATCGGAGGGTTGACTGTCCAAGTCGGATCGGTAATGGCAGATGCTTCAGTGAAGACGAAATTACAAAAACTAAATCTTGTTATGAAAGGTGTCGTAGCATGAATATTCAAGCAACGGAAATATCATCTTTATTAAAAGAGCGGATCGAAAACTTCGGTGTTCAAACGGATATGAGGGAAGTGGGGCGAGTTTTATCCGTTGGTGATGGTATTGCTAGAATTTGCGGTCTGGATCAAGTCAAAGCCGGTGAATTAATTGAGTTCAGTAGCGGTTTGAAAGGAATGGCGTTAAACTTGGAATTGGATAGCGTCGGGGCTGTTATCTTCGGACAGGATTCGGAAATTCATGAAGGGGAAACAGTTAAACGCACTGGTGAAATAGTTAATGCTCCTGTTGGTATGAGTCTGTTGGGACGTGTTGTTGACGCTTTGGGGAATCCGATAGACGGAAAGGGGCAAATAAACGCTGCAGAGTATCGCGCAGTTGATGTTAAAGCGCCGGGTATTATTACCCGTAAAAGTGTGCATGAGCCTTTGCAAACAGGATTGAAAGCGATTGATTCTTTGATCCCGATCGGCAGAGGGCAACGCGAATTGATTATCGGCGATCGACAAACAGGAAAAACGGCAATTATTTTGGATACGATCATAAATCAAAAAACATTGAATGATCATGCCAAAAGCGATAAAGAAAAAATGTTTTGTATTTATGTCGCGGTTGGTCAGAAACGTTCGACTGTTGCTCAGGTGATGCACACATTGGAACAATATGGAGCGTTGGATTATACTGTAGTTGTCGCAGCAACGGCATCGGAAGCGGCTCCGTTGCAGTTTATCGCGCCATATACAGGGTGTGCCATTGGTGAATATTTCCGTGATAACGGAATGCATGCCGTTGTGTTTTATGATGATTTATCCAAGCACGCTGTTGCTTATCGTCAGATGTCTTTGCTATTGCGTCGTCCCCCCGGACGTGAAGCTTATCCCGGAGATGTGTTCTATTTGCATTCACGTTTATTGGAACGGGCGGCGAAAATGAATGATGAATTGGGAGCCGGATCATTAACAGCCTTACCTGTCATTGAAACTCAGGCGGGGGATGTTTCCGCTTATATTCCGACAAATGTTATTTCCATTACCGATGGTCAGATTTTTTTGGAAAGCGGTTTGTTTTATCAAGGTGTCCGTCCGGCAGTAAACGTCGGGATTTCCGTTTCTCGTGTAGGATCGGCGGCTCAAATTAAAGCAATGAAACAGGTGGCAGGCTCTATTAAGTTGGAGTTGGCACAATATCGAGAAATGGCTTCTTTTGCTCAGTTCGCATCGGATTTGGATCCGGCAACACAGAAATTGTTGAATCGCGGAGCCCGTTTGACTGAACTGTTAAAACAAAAACAATATCATCCTATGGCTGTGGAAGAGGAAGTTGTTTCCATATTTACAGGCATACGCGGGTATTTGGATGATATGCCAGTCGATAAAATTTCACGTTTTGAAACGCAGATGTTAGAACAATTGAAAGCAAATGTGCCGTCCGTTTTAGAATCAATCCGCGAGGAAAAATCGTTAACTCCGGATGCGGAAGATGATTTACGTTATTTTTTAGATGATTTTATCAAGAAATTTTCTTGATACATAAAAGGTGGGTTTATGGCGAATTTAAGAGAATTGCGCAATCGGATAGCATCTATAAAATCGACAAGAAAAATAACATCGGCGATGAAAATGGTCGCGGCGTCTCGTTTACGCCAAGCGCAGCAAGCCATTACGGATTCAGGATATTTTACTGCATCATTGGGGCGAATTGTTTTACGTTTAGGAAAAACGATTTCATATTTGCGTGCTCAGGATATAGCGGATGGTCTTGAGCCTCGGTACGAAATGCCCCGTCTGATAACGGGAGATGGAGAAGATCAGCGTCATTTGGTGATCATATTTGCTTCGTCCCGCGGGCTATGTAGCGGTTTCAATTTGAATATAGTTAGAAAGGCGACTCAGTTTATAGAACATTTACAATCGCAAGGACGAATTGTACGTTTGATCTGTGTCGGGTCGAAAGCGACAGATCTTTTGCGTGAAAAATTCGGTAAACAAATTGTGGCGACATTCGCGGGGCGGACAAGTGTGGCAGATCAATTGGCAGATGCTGAAAATATGGCAATGCATTTGATCAGTATGTTTGAAAAAGGGACGATAGACGCTTGTTCGGTCATTTACAACCATTTTCATTCGGCAATTTCTCAGGAGGTCAGAATACGTCCGATTGTTCCTATTCAAGCGGCACGTATTTTGCAACCGTTTACAGGTGAAAACCCATGGGGTTTTTTGGTTGACGGCAGTGATGGTAATACGTTTAAATTACAACGTCCTTCAAGGATCAAAAGCGGATCGTTGGGATCGAGAAAGGGAAACGTGCGTGGAAACATAGGTTCTTCTGCGCGATCTAAATCTCAGTATAAGACGACACAGGAACGTCGCATATTGGGAAGTGATGATTTCAGTGAACAACCCACGAACACGGATCCGTTGGAATATGACTATGAACCGTCGAGTCCGTTGGAATTGTTGAATGAGCTGTTGCCGGAGATGTTGACAGAGCTTATTTTCCGGTCTTCTTTGGAATCCGCGGCATCGGAGAACGGAGCACGGATGACGGCGATGGATAATGCGACAAATAATGCTGAAGATATCATAGATGATTTGACCTTGTTATATAATCGGACTCGCCAGTCGATGATCACCAGTGAATTAACAGAAATAATTTCAGGCGCTGAAGCGCTTTAACAGGAAAAGACAGGAGCTGAAGAATGGCAAAAAACAGTATCGGACGTGTCGTTCAAGTTATGGGAGCGGTTGTAGATGTAAAGTTTGATGATGAAAAAGATCTTCCTTCCATTCTTTCCGCGTTGGAAACCAAGTTGGGTGATAAAAGTTTGATTTTGGAAGTGGCTCAGCAATTGGGGGAAGCCATAGTGCGTTGTATCGCTATGGATTCAACGGATGGTGTCATGCGCGGTCAGGAAGTCGTCGATACGGGGGCGCCGATCTCTGTTCCGGTCGGACCGAAGACATTGGGACGGATTATGAATGTTTTGGGTGAACCTGTGGATGAACGCGGTCCGATAGAAGGAGTCCAGCGTAACCCCATTCATAGGGAACCGCCCGCGTTTGTCGATCAGGCGACAACAATGCAAATGCTGACAACCGGAATTAAGGTTATTGATTTGTTGGAACCATATGTTCGTGGCGGAAAAATCGGTCTGTTCGGAGGAGCCGGTGTCGGTAAGACCGTTTTAATTCAAGAATTGATTAATAATGTGGCTAAAGGACATGGTGGCTATTCCGTTTTTGCCGGAGTTGGCGAACGTACTCGTGAAGGCAATGACTTGTACCATGAAATGATCGATTCCGGTGTTATTGATTTAAAAGGAGACAATTCAAAAGTCGCTTTGGTTTACGGACAAATGAATGAATCTCCCGGAGCCCGCGCCCGCGTGGCATTGACAGGATTGACTGTTGCAGAATATTTTCGGGATGTGGAAGAAAAGGACGTATTGTTATTTATTGATAACATATTCCGTTTCACCCAAGCCGGCTCCGAAGTATCCGCTTTGTTGGGACGCATTCCGTCGGCGGTCGGTTATCAGCCGACTTTGGGGACGGATATGGGAGCAATGCAGGAACGCATCACTTCGACTAAAAAAGGGTCGATCACCTCTGTTCAGGCGGTTTATGTCCCTGCAGACGATTTGACAGACCCTGCACCGTCCACAACATTTGCGCATTTGGATGCGACAACGGTTCTCAGTCGCTCAATATCGGAACTGGGAATATTCCCTGCGGTGGATCCTTTGGAATCCACCAGCCGTATTCTGGATCCCGCCATTGTTGGTGATGAGCATTATTTCGTGGCGCGCGAAGTGCAACGTATTTTGCAACAATATAAGGCATTACAGGATATTATTGCCATTTTGGGGATGGATGAATTGGGAGAGGATGATAAACTGGTCGTTTCCCGTGCGCGTAAGATACAACGCTTTTTATCGCAACCCTTCCATGTCGCAGAAGTCTTTACAGGGATGCCGGGGCGTTATGTCGAGTTGGCGGATACAATTAAAGGGTTTAAAGGAATTGTCGAAGGGAAATATGACTCTTTACCCGAACAAGCCTTCTTTATGGTCGGGACAATTGAGGAAGCTGAAGAAAAAGCCAAGAAAATGACAACAAACGTTCGAGTGAAAAAGGCGGAAAAATAAATGGTGAAACAACCTCTTGATTCTATTTTTGTAAAGATGCTGATACCGCAAAAGCCTTTTGCCGTTAAGGAAGTTTTGAGTGTTCAAATTCCGGCGATAGGAGGACCTTATGTCGTTTTGCCGCGTCGTGCACCGGCTATGAAACTGCTTTGTGACGGCTTGGTTATTTTAACGAATTTAGAACAAGAGAAAAAGGAAAGTTTTTTTATTTCATCGGGAATTGCTAAAATTCGAGATAATGCCTGTACGATATTGACACACAATATCTTGAATGTCGAAGAGGTTAATCTTGATGAAATAAAAAAACAAATTTCTTATTATAGGGAAAAAGAAAATAAAGAAACCCATTTAGATGAAATAGATCAAAAAAAAGTTGCATTTTTTCAGATGATTGCAGGGTATTTTGCGAAGTGAATTTTATTATAAATCGAATTTGGATGAACAAAAGGATATCCTTTTAAAGCAAAGGGATGAAAGGGAAAGCCGCGTTTTTAAGTTAAAAATTTTACGCTGTTTTAAAGAAACATGGAAATTGGCTATTCCTGTTGTGATCGCCCGTTTGGGGGCTGTCGGTATGACGTTGGCGGATACGATCTTTGTCGGGCGTTACAGTACGCAAGATTTGGGGTATCAAAGTATCGCGGGTACTTTACATACGCTTTTCCTGTCTGTTGCTATGGGGTTGTTGCAAGGAACGATTGTATTGACTGCAAATGCCTTTGGACAAGGAAAGTATCGTGAATGCGGTCGTGTCTTACGCCGTTCGATCCCTTATGCTTTGATGGTGGGGTTTGTGTTGATGGTGATTTGTTTGCCATCGGAATTTGTCATGAACCTGCTGGGGCAGCCGGAGGATGTCGCCAAAGGAAGTGCAAAAGTCTTATCCGTTTATGCCTTAGGTATGCCCTTTGCTTTACTGTTTTTTGTCATGTCTTCCTTTTTGGAGGGAACAAAGCGACCGTTGCCGGGAATGGTCATGATTTTATTAGCCAATATTATTAATATCTTTGCTAATTATGCTTTTGTTTACGGACATTATGGCTTCCCCGCAATGGGAGCCGTCGGATCGGCTGTCGCAACGACTTTGATACGGGTGATTTTAGCTGTTGGTATGTTTATCATTGTTTTCTGTATAGATGAAAACGATTTATACGGTGTATGGGTGAAACCGGAAAAAGACAAACGTGAAAACCGTCGTATCCGCAGTGTTGGTTATGGAGCGGCGGCAACAATTGGTGTCGAGGAAGGGTCTTATTCCGTCGTCAATATTATGGCCGGATGGCTTGGAACGATGGCTTTGGGGGCCTATACGATTATGTTGAACGTATCAACGAATGTATTTGTGCTTGCTGGCGGTGTCGGGACGGCTTCGGCTGTTTTAATGGGAATTGCCAGAGGAAAAAAGTCCGTCTTGGAAATGAAAATAGTCGGATATACAGCCTTGGTCTTTAATTTATCGATTATGTTGGCTTGTTCTATTTTTTTCCTGTCATGTCCGCATTTTATTGCTTCCGTATATACGAAAGATCCTCAATTGGTTGAAATGACGGTTCCTTTGGTAATGATTTGTTCTTTGTTGTGCATTTTTGACGGAACTCAGCAAGTCATGGTCAACGTTTTACGCGGGGCGGTCGATATTTTGATTCCGACGGTCGGTCAGGGAGCCGCCTTTATTTTCATTATGTTACCCTTGATCTGGTTGTTTTCTTTCAAGCTTGATTATGGCGTGGCTGGAATGGCTTATGCTATGGTGATAGCCTGTGCCTGTGCGACTGTTTTCCTGATTGTCCGCTTTATAAAAATTTGCAGACGTTATGCGACGGAAGGCTTTGAACGTTAGACGGAAGTGTGTCTTTGACGTCTTTGGGCGGTTTCGTCTTTGAATGTGAAAATCAAGAATCATAAAAAGTGATTTTTCTGTGTGCTTGAATTTTTATGTAATCATCAAAAAATGCCGGCTGCGGGATAATATCCGTTGAAAAAAATCCGATTACATTCACAAATAACAGGTAAAAAGTCGGGAAGAGGTTATTGTCATATGGGGGGTGAATGGACGGGCTTAGATGCCTGTCTTTTGATTGGATACGGGCAAATGAGAATATTTCTTGAGCTTTAAAACAATAATAAAATCGAAACCAAATGTTTTTTATAATAAAGACGAAAGTAGGTATGAAAATTTCGGACGGGAATATGCAAAAATTTTTTCTGTATTTTTTATCTTACTGCGTTTTTAGGTAAGGCGGGAAAAAGGATATTTTTTCCTTTTGAAGGGGTGTAACTGAAATGCGGAAGATAAATAAAAGAAAGCGTTTCAAGAAAAATAAACAGGGTATTCCGTGAATAATCAATCAAATATTTTTATTTTTTGATTGTTCCGGTCGGTATAAAAATAAAAGAGCGGATAACGGAATATCGTAATCCACTCTTTAAAAAGAAAAAATATAAAAACGCTTAAACTGGAACAATATATAAAAAAGAGATTTGACGATATAAAAAACGTCAAGGATCAAAACTATTCCGTAAATTTATTTTGAACAATAAGCCTCTACGGTGTTTTCCAGTAACATAGCGATTGTCATAGGACCTACCCCCTTGGGAACGGGAGTGATAGCGGCGCATTTGTCAAAGCAGTCATCAAAGTCGACATCTCCGCATAATTTTCCGTTTTCCAAACGATTAATACCGACATCAATAACGATGGCATTTTCTTTGATCCAGTCGGCTTTAACCGTTTTCGGTTTGCCTATGGCAGCGATTAAGATATCCGCATGGCGACAAAGTTCGGGCAAGTTTCGCGTTTTCGAATGAGCCATTGTAACCGTACAGTTTTCACGAAGTAACAACTGAGCCATAGGTTTCCCGACAATAACGGAACGTCCGA
Source organism: uncultured Alphaproteobacteria bacterium (assembly GCA_944390195.1). Classification (GTDB taxonomy): domain Bacteria; phylum Pseudomonadota; class Alphaproteobacteria; order CAAGCB01; family CAG-977; genus UBA11549. The sequence goes on along the minus strand of CALXOZ010000006.1, from coordinate 69,294 downwards.
TGACAACGGCATTCAAGCCTGTCAAATCCTCTTTAGCTTGATGAATCAACTTCATGCATCCTTTCGGGGTGCAAGCGACAGGAGTATTTTCTCCGATCATCAATTTCCCCAAATTTACCGGATGGAAGCCATCTACGTCTTTTTCAGGATTGATGGCTTGAAGGATTTCCTTTTCATCCAATCCGGCGGGTAAAGGCAATTGGACAAGGATTCCGTCAACGGTGTCATCAGTGTTTAATTTATGGATTAACGCCAGCAAGTCATTTTGTGAAATTGTATCGAAACGATGTATTTCAGACTGTATTCCGACTTCGTTTGCCGCTTTTTCTTTGTTTTTAACATAAACTGCGCTGGCAGGATCGTTTCCGATCAAGAGAACGGCCAGTTTTGGACGGCGAGGCAATTTTTTTATTTTTTCCGCCAATTCAAGGCGGCATTGTTTTGCCAATTCAAATCCGTTTAAAAGTAAAGTCATATTAAATTCTCCAATTTTTTTATTAATTCTTTTGAATTTCCATGAATGAATAAAGTTTTATTCCGATCTGTTTCTCCGGCAATTAAAGAAATATTGCTTTTAGCAATGTGTAAATTTTTTGACAACAATTTAATCAAAGCTTGATTGGCTTTTCCGTCGACGGGCGGAGAAAAAACGCCGACTTTCAAACGCTCCGTTCCGTTCGGATCGGTAAACAGCCCGAGCACGCCTTCTTTTTTAGTTTTTGGGGTCAGACGGATGAATAACTTGATACCGTTGTTTTCTTCGGACACAAACATCAGGCGGTCATGCGGGCAAGCTGAAGCAGAAAGTTGGGAATGAAGTTTTGTAAAAAGTATAATACGAATAAAGCAATCAAAGAGGACAGATCAAGCATTCCGACAGGAGGAATGAATCTTCTGAAAAAAGCGAAATAAGGCTCTGTCAATCTATGTATGGTATCTTTGATCATGTTAACGGCGGAGCTGTAATTGTTTAAGATATTAAATGCTTCCAACCATGATAAAATGATTGCGGCAAAAATGACGTACATATAAAAATGAATTAAGAGATAGCAAGGATACGCTAAAGATTGAAAGAATGAAGATAAAATGGACATGAATCAATTCTCCAAAGAACGGGCTAAGGCGCAAAACGCTTCGATAGGAACATCTTGAGCGCGCATACACGGGTCTATATTGGCGTTTTGGCATAATTTATCAGGATTTCCAACAGATTTTAATGAAGAACGTAACATTTTCCTGCGTTGGTTGAACGCCGCGGCAGTTACTTTTTCCAATAAATCCATTCGAGCCGGAGCCAAGGGCTGGGGACGGGGTTTTAAACAAACAATGGCGGAAGTAACCTTTGGAGGGGGAACAAAGCATGACGGCGGAACTTTAAATAAGATTTCCGCATGGCACAGCCATTGAGTTAAAATCGACAATCTGCCATAATGCGCGCAATTGGGTTTCGCGATTAAACGTTCAGCGACTTCTTTTTGAAACATCAATGTCAACGAAGAAAAATTTTCAATTCGCTTCAACCATTGTATCAACAGTAAGGTGGAAATATTATAAGGCAGGTTCGCGATAATGGCTCTTGGCGGTTTTCCCAACTCGTTCACCTTAACGTTTAAAGCGTCGTCCGTTAAAATATCCATCTTTGAAGGAAAGACCGATTGAATGTCAGAGAGCGCTTTTAAACAGCGAAGATCTTTTTCGATAACGATCAAATGGTTCGGATTGTTTGCAAGGATGGCTCGTGTCAATCCTCCGGGGCCGGGACCGACTTCGATGACGGATCCGCTTTCAAAAGCTTGTGGATCATTTATTTTTGCATAACGGACGATTTTGTTTAACAGATTGACATCCAAAATAAAGTTTTGTCCGAGATTTTTTTTGGCGGATAATCCGTATCGAGCAATAACTTCCTTTAAAGCCGGTAAGGCATCGTTCATCGTCTGATCTCCGTTACAGCATTGCGGCGCAATTCCCTTAAGCGTCTTTGTGCCAGCATTTCCAAACGCATGGATTCCAGTTGCATTTTAACTTTTTCCTTTTCCGGAATTAATGAAACGTTTTCTTTTGAACAAGCCATGAAAACCAACTCTCCTCCATCTATCTTCAAAGGACGGCTCGGAGTTAATAATGCCGTTTTGCTGACAACGGAACGAATAGGGGAGGGTAATTCGGTCATCGGAAGTTTTCCTAAATCAATCCGTGATGTTGTTTTGATGTTTTGCGATACGGTCTTGAATTGTTGACAAGACCCTTTTGTCAAATTCACATCGCGCAAAACGGATTGACGCTGATTTTTTGTCATAGTTTCAGGTAAAAACAATTGCATTAAATGCACAACTTCCTTTTTTTCAGATATGTTTTCAGGTTCTCTGACGGCATGATAAACCAGCAACTTATATCCTTCGGGTGTCTGAATCGGCGTGCTGAGTTGACCGGGCCTCATAAAAGACAACTCTTCCAGTTCGGCGGGAGTGAAATTTTTTTCAGCGACCCAACCAGCCATTCCCCCTTTTGCGGCACTGGGGGCTTTTGAATATTGTTGCGCCAGGTCTTCAAAAGATTCTCCGTCCCGCATACGTAAGATCAATTGCATTGCCTGACCGTAAACCTGATCTTCCGGTTCATCCCCGACGGGCAGAAAGATTTCTGATGTCAAGTACTGCCGTTGAGACAGGTTTTCTTTTATCTCTTCGATTTTTGTTGACACTTCACTGTCTGAAATATTGACGCGGGCGCCTGCCATTTTTTTTATGGCACGAACATATAACAAATCGCTTTTGATCTGATCACTGATGACCGAGAGCGGTAATTTATTTTTTTTTAAAATTTTCAAAACCTTGTCATAATCCAATCCATTTTGGCGTAAAGTGATTTTTATGGCTTGATTGATTTCATCTTCAGAAACCTGAATACCGGCGTTTCTGGCTTCCTGCTGTTTTAATTTTTCGTCGATCAACTGTTTTAACATACGGTCTTGTATGTCTTTTTTGCTAGTATCCGCCTGTCCTGTCAAACGGATAAAGGCAAGACGCTGTTCCAAATCCCGTTCGGAAATGATTTCATCATTGACTTGAGCAATAATTCTGGTTTGGGCGCGGGCATTTGAAAAAAATAAAACGGAGCAAACAAAAGCACAGATTAATAAACGCATTTTATTTTCCCTTTTACATATTAAAGACGCCGAAAGGTTTAAATTCGATTCCCAATTGGAAAGTTATCCCGCTTTCATAGTCGCGGTCGTAAGTATAATCTTTTTTTATACCCGTTTCCAAAGCGAAACATTCGTCTTCATAACGGACATATCCTCCTGTTTCCAATACGCCTCCGCCATCCGACATATTGATACGTTGATTGAATTTGATCATCCAGTAACGCGTTAAATGCGAAGTTACATAGTACAACAATTCTTCGCGGTCGTTATAGGCGGAATATTCGGAAACCGTGCTTTTCAAGTTAATATAGCTGGCGGAAATGCGCAATAAGGCATTTCCGACAGATAAGGAAACGTTACTGTAGTTGATATCGAAATTTTTTCTGTTCAAACGGAAGGAATAGTCCAGATTGATAAAGGAATTTGGTTGGACGGTGATATTGCCGACGATATCGGAAGCCTGATCGACCAGCCCCGAATCCGGCGGAAAGATATCGGAATGAGAAAAACGGTAACTTTGACCGATTAAAAAGGAAATATACCCTTTTTCATGTCCGTACAAACTCCATTTCAAACCGTAATTCAAACGTGATCCGGGTTCAAACATGTCGAATCCCGCAAAGCGTTGTTCAGCAAACAAGTTGGTATTGTCGAATTCCAAATCGCTACTGTCTTCATTGGGAATTTTATCCGAGTTTTTGGAATTCGGGGCGACAATTCCCATAATGATCGGCTCAATGACTTGATTATATTTTTGCCCTGTTTTTATAAAAGGATAACTGACTTTTAAAGAAGCTTGAGGATTGAATGCGCCGACATAGCCGGAAAAGAGTTCATTTTTTTCTTCGATGAAATAATCGTTGATTTTATAACCGCTGACCAATGCTGTCGCGTTAAAGCTGTAGACGGCTCCCCAATCGGTGATCCCCGGTAAATGCCATCCCGTTTCAAAAGACAGGCGGCTACTGTCATTGCCTTGTTTGCGTGTCAAAGTCGCGGAAGAAACATCAAAACTCCAATATCCGCCGTTTTCCGAAGGTTCGGTCGTATATGAAAATTGCATTAAAGGAACGGCTTCGGGAATGGTGTCGTCATTAATGTTTTCACGCATGTTTTGGTAATTTGCACCGCCAAAATAAAAGTAGGTGTTTTGATCCAAAGCTTCGATAGCCAAATCGGATTTCAACCACGGAGCATAATCGTCATCGCTTTGAATGTCATAGCGGCGTAAATAAGTGTCATCGGAAGCGTGGTCGATATTTAAACGGGCTCTCCAAATGTCGTTGATATCCCATTGTCCGAAAGCGACGATATTATATCTGTTCTGATCGTCTTGACGAATGAAAGATCCGGAAAGATCCAGAGTGCCTTCTGAAAAATTATGTCGCAAGTTGGCTTCCCATAAAATGCCTTTTGTCGCTATCCACGGAGACAGCAAAAAATCGGTATAAGGATTGATTTCCAAGTAATAAGGGACTGTAACGCCGGCACCCATTGCCCGATTTGATTTTATGCTTGGCATTAAAAAGCCGGATTTTCTTTTGACAGAAGGATCCGGATAAGAAAAATAAGGTAAATATAAAAGCGGTACGTCAGCAACGGTCATTGTTGCGTTCTGTGCCGTTATTGTTTTCGCCTCTTTGTCGTGAAGCATTTTTTTTGCTTTGACTTCCCAAAATCTGGAGCCGTTTTCACAAAAATCGCACGAAGAATAGGCGACGTCTTCAAATTCTGTAAAATTTCCTTGTATATGTTCGGCTTGTTTCGCAGTCAAAACGGATTGATCGGACAGGGTGTAACGTATTTTTTTTATTAATCCGTCTTTCAGATCTCCGGACAACTTTGCGTAATTTCCCTGCATCAATCCGCCGTCGGGGGTATAGATTTCGACGTTTCCCGACGCGATGACGACGCCGTCGACCATGTCATAGTTGATATGATCCGCCCGCAAAGACGCTTGTCCTTGAGAAAAGGACACATTGCCCCGTGCGATGATCAGATTCATTTCCCGATCATAGGTTAATTCGTCGGCATAAAAATCCACAGGCTTTTCTTTATCTTGTGCACTGAGCGTTTTTGTAAACACAAGGAGCATACATAAAACGGCGGTTAAAAGTTTCATGCTTTCAGCCCACTCCTTTTATGTTGTATTTTACGGAACAATTCCACCGCTTTTTGCCATACGGTTTTTATTAGAGTGAATTTAAATTCGCCGGCGTGTTTCAGAATATAAAGGCAAATGAAAATCGGTATGATGGCAAGCGCGTAAATCAAAGGGACGAAGTATAAATTTTTCATGCACAGATTTTCTATGCCCAGCGAAGTGATTTGAACGGCGGCCATGATCAGAACGGTGACCAAAATCCTCTTATTGTGCCCGCGCCTGTTGAAATTTCCTGTCAGCAAACCTGTTGCGGCAATCAACATGAATGACAGGTTGTAAAAAGGCAACGCCAGACGCTTAAAACCTTCCAGCCGGAATTTGTAGTATGTTTTTTCGTTTGGCAATTGGTTTTTAGGTGTTGTAAGTAATTCTTTCAGGCTTCGTTCGGCGGGGTTTTTGAAACGGCTGGATGTTTTGTCTTTATCCGTAAAGAAATCCAAGTTGTAATAGTCGAAATACAGAATGGAAAAACGCCCTGTTTTATTGGAAACTTCTTGTCTGGATCCGTTTTTCATGGCGATTTGCGGAACGCCGTCTCTGTAGACGATGGATCCTTGTTCGGCAAGCAAGGTTACTTGGCTGTCTGGGGAACGTTGATCGTGCAAGATGATTCCTTCCAAAGAACCGTCATTGTTTTTATTTCTGATGTAAACGGTTATTCCTGAAGAAATGTCATTAAATTCGCCTTCTTGGATTAAAAGATGGGAAACGTCATGTTGGACTTTCCATCGCATTTCTCTGAAATTTGCGACGGCGTGCGGTACCAAGACTAAAGAAATATAAAATCCCAGCAATGTGAAAAGGATGCCGATTGTCAATACAGGGCGAGCCAATTGCATCGGGCTCATTCCCGCGGCGCGCAAGATGATTAATTCCCTGTCTGTGATCAACCGGTTGTATGTAAAAAGGGCGACTGCGAACAAGGCGATGGGGGAAATGATTGCCAGATATCCCGGAATCAACATCAGCGTCAAACGGACGAAAAGCAAAATGGAAACTTTTGAATTTAAGAGCATATCAAACAGTCGCAACGACTGTGAAAGCCAAACGATCATCAACAGTCCGGATGTGATTAAAACGAATCCGAACAGCATTTGTTTTAAAATATATTTTGTTACGATCTTCATAGGGCGGAATTATAGCGTTAAGAAAGACTTTCGTCTTCATTTTTTTAAAGTTTGGTTGAAAAAATCCGGATCTGCCAGAGGATGGGCTTTTTCTACGGTGTTTTTCAACCGGTTGTTGAGAATGTGGGTATAGATTTGAGTTGTAGAAATACTGGCGTGTCCCAGCATTTGTTGAACAGTTCTCAAATCGGCGTTGTGGTCGATCAAATGGCTGGCGAAACAGTGGCGTATGACATGGGGCGAAACCCTTTTTTCATCAATGTCTGCCAAACGTGCCAGCTGTTTTAATTCCAAAAAGAAATCTTCCCGTGTCAGATGCCCTGTTTTTCCCCAAGACGGAAACAACCAACGCGAATTGCGTCCTTTCGGCAGAGTCTCTTCGCGGACGGGCAACCAGTCGTGCAGAGCTTTTTTGGCTATATCGGTCAAGGGAACCAATCTGTCTTTATCCCCTTTGCCCCGGACGATGAAAAAATTTTCTTTGACATGAGCAATATTGGCGGGCAGGCTGACCAATTCGGACACTCTAAGCCCGGAAGCATAAAGGATTTCCAACAGTGCCTTCATGCGGACGGCTTTTTTTTCGGGCAAGGCGGTTATGGCTTGGAAAAGGGCGTTGATTTCCGATTCAGACAGATATTTCGGCAGACTTTTTGTTGTCTTCGGGGATGACAACCCGTCTGTGGGATTGTCAGGTCTGATTTTTTCAGTAAAAAGGAATCTATAAAATTCCCTTAAAGAGGACAACCGTCTGGCTTGTGTTTTAGCCGTCATGTCCTGGTCAAGCAAGAATGCGAGATAAGAGCGTATATCTTCAATTGATGCGTTTTCAAATGTCCGTCGTTTTGAATCTAAAAAAGCACCGTAATGTTTCAGATCGCGTGTATAAGCGAGAATCGTGTTTTTGCTGGCTCCCCGTTCAGCGATCATTGTTTCGGCAAAAGCGATGATCAATCCTTTATTCATTGTCTTTTTCCGGATTTAAAATTATGTCGACGGACTGCAAAGCAATTGTTTGAGCTTCTTTTTGCAATCCGAGTCCGCATAAAATGTTCAAAGCCGACAACAATCCGGTATAAGAACCGTTTAATGTTTGCAAGGCGTCCAGAACACTGTTGCCTATGGATTCTTTTTTATTAAAGGAAGGATTGTCTTGCCGATTTGCGTAAATTGATTCAAACGACCCCTGTTCAAATGAAGAGTAGTGCCAATTTTCATCCGGATGGATCATTCCCAGCACTTTGAATACCAGCATCAACCGATCCAATTTCAGGCTGAAATTGGGGTCGGTTGTTTTATTTTTTTCCGCATAAGCCATCATTCTTTCCATGGAAGGGATGAAAACGTGATCATTTTTATCCAATAGAGTCAATTCGCGGAAAAGCCATCCGTTCGCGGCTGTGTGCGATTTTGGAAAAACAATTTCGCTTTTATCCTGCCAGTCTTGTGCTTGTTCGTCCAATCCTGCCAAGGCAAAGGCTTCAATGATGTCTGTGGATTTTTGTAAAGTGTCTGTATCGGGTTTTAACGTTTGCAAGACATCTTTCGCCGCCGAGCTGAAGGCATAAGTCAATCCTGATTTTTTTGCTGAAGCCAATCCCTGTTTTAGAAAGTTTTGTTTTTTTAAATTGTCCGCCGGTGTGCTGGTCAAAGCTGCCGCTTTTTGCAGGAAAAAAGCCCGTTTTTTCGGTTCGGGAAGCCAATTCGGAATAACTTTTTCATCAAAAGAAACTTGCTGATAATATGTCCGCAGCTTTGACGGGGCAAGCATACCGTTTTCGACCAATTGTTCCGCGGTACTCAAACGCTGTTCGACAGGAATGTTTTCATCTTGGGCGAAAACCGTGTCGAACCAGATCGCGTTTGTTTTTTCTTTCAAATCTTCTAAACTACGCTTACTTTTACGCCAAACGGCAACGCTTAAAGGAGTTACTTCACTTGGAAAAACGTCTAGCGGTGTGGCATACAGGAAGTGTTCGACGGCTTTTATAATAAATTCGTCTTGGACGTTTTGTTCTTTTAGTAAATCTAAGAATAGATAAGCTTTGTCTTCTTCTTGGTTGAGAGCGGCACACACTGCGGACAGTTGCTGTTGAAAAATGTTTTCAGTTTCTTTTTGTGAAACGAAGCAGGCTGTTTGCAGATCTTGTAACAGCAAAATATCGGTATAAAGCTTGTTTTGTTCTTTTGAACGCAGATTTTCAGGTATTTTTTGAACCAAGTGGAAAACATCGTCAAATTGACCGTGATTGAACAGCAAATTAAGTTTTAATGTAATGAAAGCTTGTCCTGTTGTTCCTTGAGGGGGAGTGGCCGTTAAAAGGAGTAATTTTAAACGCAGGTTTTCAGCTTCCGGCGGCAATCGGACAGGCAATCTTGCGAATTTGTCCGCCGTGGATGGGTAAGTGGCATTTTTCCAGATGTTTTCGTTTAAAATATCGTTTTTTTGTGCTTCGATCAGTCCGTAATCGTTGGCTTCCGTCTTTTTCAAAGCCGTCAATTGCACGGGGGGAATCAGGTAGGTGTTTTGTGCAAAAGCCGGAAAAGACGCAAACAGTAAAGAAAAAAGAAGGTAAAAATTATTTCTGAAGTTCATCATAACTGATTTCTTTGACAATTGTTTCCTTGGGAATCTGAATATCGTAAAAAGCGATGAAGACACCGAACCCGATGACAAGCAATAAAATCGGATAAACATACCAGCGTGAATGATTACGCATTTTGCGTCCTTTCGACAAGAAGTTAAAAATTACTTTTCTTATGGCATAATCAAGTTAAAATAAGGTTAGAAATTCTTTAAGCTGGATGAAAAGGCAAAATCGGACAATGCTGAAAAAAAAAGAGACCGTACTACATTTCCCGTATCCTTTAGATCGGACATTGTTTCTTGTCGGCATGATGGGGTGTGGGAAAAGCAGTTTAGGACGGCGTTTGGCTCGTATTTATTCCATTCCTTTCATAGATGCGGATGATGAAATCGAAAAAGCGGGGGGAGGGGATATTTGTTATTTGTTTCAACGTTACGGAGAATCTGATTTTCGCCGTATAGAAACACGGATCATGCAACGGTTGTTAGCAGGAAAGGTTTGTATTCTGGCATCAGGTGGCGGTGCTTTTATTTCCGAAGAAACAAGGAAAGCGGTTGCTCGAAGAGCTGTCAGTGTTTTTTTGGATGCTCATGTCGATACGTTGATCCGAAATACGTCCGGCAGAACACACCGCCCGTTGCTGAATGTCGACAATCCGGCGCAAGTCATATCAGAGCTTCTAAATCAAAGGCGGCGCTTTTATGAACAAGCCGATATTTGTGTTAAATACAAAGAAGAAACAATGGGGCAGTTGTTAAGGATTTTGGTTACGCGTATTAATCAGTTTGCTACAGGAGAAACACATGGCGCTTGATAATTTGAAACGGGTGGATGTCGCTTTGGATCAAAAAGCTTATCCGATTTTTATCGGAAACAACTTTTTAAACCAGATCGGGACTTTGATTCAGCCTTATGTTCGCTCTGAAAAGATTTTTATCGTTTCCGACGACCTTGTTTCAACATTGTATTTTCCCTGTGTCGCGGAAAGTTTGGAAGAAGCGGGATTTGACGTTTATGATGTGATCATTCCTCAAGGAGAAAGTAGCAAAAGTTTGCAACAAGCCGAAAAAATGTTGGAACATATTTTAAAAATAGGATGTGACAGACAATGCGCGATTGTTTCTTTGGGCGGTGGCGTCGTCGGGGATCTGGCTGGCTTTTGCGCTTCCGTCTTGCTTCGCGGCATTGATTTCATTCAGATTCCGACAACATTGTTGGCTCAGTCGGACAGTTCTGTCGGCGGAAAAACGGGAGTAAATTCCCATATCGGAAAAAATTTGATCGGAACGTTTCATCAGCCTAAAGCCGTTTTTATTGATGTCGATACGCTTGATACGCTTGATCCTCAACAGGTTTTAGCAGGGTTCGCGGAAGTTGTAAAATACGGTTTGGCGCTAAATGCCGATTTTTGGTCTTGGTTGATTGAAAACGGGGAACGTGTCATTGCCTTGGATAAGAAAGCGTGCGTTTATGCCGTTGAACAAAGTTGCAGAATTAAAGCTGCTGTCGTGTCTCAAGACCAATTTGAACAAACGGGATTACGTTCTTTGTTGAATTTGGGGCATACGTTCGCTCACGCAATCGAAGCGGCTAACGGAATGCACGGTTCGATTCTTCATGGTGAAGCGGTGTCAATCGGTTGCGTCTTGGCCGCATGGATGTCTGCCGATCTGGAATTATGCCGTTACGATATCGCGGAAAGAATTGCTCAACAATATGAAAAATGGGAATTGCCGACAAAATACGAGTACTTGAAAGCTGCGAATTTGGTTTCTTTGATGAAAAAAGATAAAAAATCCGTTGCAGACCATCTGAATCTTGTTTTATTGGAAGGTATCGGAAACGCCGTTTTGGTCAATGATATTGATCCGGATGATGTTGAAAGGGTCTTAAATGAAAAAGGAAGAAAAAAACATTTCATCTCCTCCTACCAAATCTGAACGTGAAGAAATCTATTTCCGGCACATAGATTATGTCGGTTACCGTCGTACGGATAACTTGTGGGATATTGAAGGGTATTTCCGTGATCGAAGAACATACGACTGTCCTTGTGTTGATCGCGGTGGTGTCGTTCGTGCCGGAGAAACTTTTCATGGTATGTTTTTAACATTGACGATTGACGATGATATGGTTATTCGCGATATTTCCGTGAGCCTTAATAAGTATCCGTACTTGCAATGTCCGCAATCGCAAGTGGTTTTTAAAAATATTATCGGACTGAAAATAGAACCCGGATTTTCAAAGGAGGCGCGGAAACGGATTCCTGTAAAACAAGGGTGTACGCATTTGTTTTCTTTGTTGATCGGAGCTGCCGGAGCGGCTTTTCAGACGGTTTCTCCGATTCGCATGATGAAATACTGTCAAGGCGTTACTCCCGACCCTTTGGATACCTGTTTGGCTTGGGACAGTTCTTCCGAAATGGTGAAAAGGGAATGGCCTGATTTTTATCATCCTGAAAAAGAGTCGGATCATAACTGATGAGACGGCGTTCTAAATTTGATTTTTTTGTCAATGATCTTTTGGATCGTTCCGTCAAAAAGCCGGAACGCATCTGTGAAAAAGAAGGGTGTTGCAAACCGGCTGAGTTTCGCGCTCCGAAAGACAGAGCTTTAAAAGAGTACTATTGGTTTTGTTTGGAGCATGTTAAAGAATACAATGCGCAGTGGGATTATTATGCTGGAATGTCCGCCTCGCAAATAGAAGAGGAACTGAAACAAGATGTCTGTTGGCAACGTCCGACATGGAAGTTGGGACAATGCGGAAAAGCCTCATCTTTGTTTTCAGATCCGTTAGGTATGCAAAGGGAGGCTTTTGGCGCTGGTCAAGACGCTTTTTCTCAAAAAAAAGGCTGTGCAAGTCAACATGCCGATCCGGCTTTGATTGCCGCCGCTAAAATTCTGGAAGTCGCTTTTCCTTTGGAAGTGAAAGATGTCCGGTTGAATTATAAAAGGCTTGCAAAAACATATCATCCGGATTCAAACGGGGGCGATAAAAAGCTGGAAGAAAAATTCAAGGACATTACTCAAGCGTATCGCCTGATCATGAGCGTGCTGAATTCAAAAAAATAAAAAAAGACCATTGAAGATTTTTCATTCGTTTTTTATATCCGCATGATTTTTTTAAGAATTACCCGTTCATTTGTAGTCAAAAATAAGTAGAACTTATTTTTTAAGAAATGCTGAGAGTTTGAAGTGGGCTCTTTATTAACGTTCCTAGAACGGGCAAATAAAACCGAATGGGACTGTTTTTTTAGAAAAACCTTGTGTGAACGGGGGGATTTGCAAGGAGTGCGCTCTTTCGGACAAGCTGTTGCAAGGTTTTTCTTTTTTTCGAATCGTCAAAGGGAAGTTAAAATCCGGAAGATCAGAAATTTTTTCTGTGTTATTTTTACATTCCTTTGTTGTTTATTTTTCAAAAAATGCTGAGAGCTTGAAGTCTGCTCTTTATCAACGTTTCTGGAACAGGCAAAAAAACGACAAGTCTTTTACAATTTTGCAAAAGCGACAATAAAAAAGCCGGCTAATGAAAACCGGCTTTGAAATGGTCCCTCTGACGGCTACGAACCGCATCTACTCAGTGACAGTGAGTTGCTTTACCTTAAGCTACAGAGAGGCAACTGGATTCGACATAGAATAATGATAACACAAAATATGTTTTTTTTAAAGTTCTTGTATTCGCTGGCGCGTTTGAAAAAGGATGCCTTTTGATAACAAAGCTTAAGAAAAATTCGCAAAAGACAAAAAAGAGCTCGTAAAAGCAGAAAACTATAAAAATATTATTTCAGGCTTTCTCTTAAAGATTCGATGGCGTTGCGAGCCAGTAAATCGCAACGTTCGTTTTCAGGATGCCCCTGGTGTCCTTTGACCCAATGCCACGACAGGCAATGAGTTTTATTCAATAAATGGATGTCTTGCCATAAGTCGCTGTTTTTGATGGGTTTTTTATCCGCCGTCCTCCAGCTGTTTTTAACCCAGCCGGTCAACCATTCGGTCGCCCCCTTCATAACATATTGGCTATCTGTATAAATTGAAGCTTTACAGGGCTCTTTCAACATTTTTAAAGCATTGATAACCGCTAATAATTCCATGCGATTGTTTGTTGTCGCCTCTTGAGCGCCGCTGATTTCCTTTTCAACGCCTTTATAACGCAAAATTGCTCCCCAACCTCCCAAGCCGGGATTCCCGCTGCATGCTCCATCTGTAAAAATATCAACTTGTTTCATGTTTGATAATTTGCCAGTTTTATCGCAAAATGTCGAGACGCTAAAAAACATTGTTCCATATCATCTTGCTTTTTTTATAAAATAATTGATATGATCAAAAGAAAGAGCAGGAGAAGTGATGTCATTTCCTTTTTTTACATGTGGCGGTTTGTTTTATTGGGTTGACAAGTATAATTATGCCGGCTGGCGGATCCAAGAATCAATGTGGTCGCGACGTTGCCGGTTGTTGGATCCTTATAACATCAAAAGATTTTCCGGTTCTTTTGAACAATGTGAACAGTCTTTGCGTTATTTCCAACGGGCGTGGGAAATCGAACCTCCTGTCGGCAAAGCTCTGGTGATGATACACGGTTTGTTTCAAAAGCCCTCCTCTTTTGAAAAGATGTCCCGTTTTTTTGAAAAAAATTACGAACCGGTCGTTTTCAGTTATCCCATGTTGCGTTTTGATTTGATGAAATCGGCTCATACATTAAACGCCATGTTGAATAAACGTCAAGATATCAAAAGCTTGGACTTTGTTGCGTACGGTTTCGGCGGGTTGGTTTTGCGCCAAGCCGTCGCGTTAAATCCGCCTTGGTTGGAAAAGTTGGGAAGAAGCGTTTTTTTGGCTGTTCCCAATCACGGATGTTCTTGGGCGACGAGGTGGAAAGAAAAAAAATTATATAAACTGGTTTTCGGTGTTGCGGGGCAGTATCTTGTTGCAGAAAAGGTTGAAGCGTTGCCTTTGATGAAAAACGAATTCGGTGTTATCATGGGCGGGCGTGATGATAATAAAGGCTTTCTTCCTTTCTTTAAGCAGGATAACGACGGTGTCTTGGCTGTGAGTGATGTTCGGCAAAAAGAAGCAAAGGAAGAGTATCTTGCCTTAAACAAGACGCATTTTTATCTGCATCAGGATGATAAAATCTTGGAAATGATTCACAGCTTTTTAACGACGGGACGTTTCGGGCGTGGCGTGCGTTTGCGCAAGGAACAAAATTATATGCATTTGTGGGAAAGCTGAACTTTACAGATTCTTTCTTTCCGTTTTTTTTGCTTCATTCCATAACTTTTCCATTTCGTCCAAGTTCGTCTGTTCAAAAGTTTTCTTTTGTTCTGTCAGCTTTTGTTCGATGTATGAAAATCGCCGTTCAAATTTGTCATTGGTTTTTTTTAAAGCCTTTTCCGGATCTATTTGCAGTTTTCTGGCTAAATTAATGCAGGCGAACAAAAGATCTCCCATTTCTTCTTCGCGTTCCGCGATATGGCTTTTTTGAGCGATTTCCACACGCAATTCATTGCCTTCCTCCATAATTTTATCCAGAACAAGATCCGCCTCATCCCAGTCGAATCCGACCCGAGCCGCCCGACTTTGTAATTTGTACGCGCGCGTTGTCGCAGGTAGGGTTTTTGCTATGCCGGACAATACTCCTTTTTGATTATGTGTCAGTCTTTCTTTTTGTTTTAAATTTTCCCAGTCAGGAGCTTTGTTTTCATTTCCGAAAATATGCGGATGGCGTCGTATCATTTTATCGCAAGCGGATCGAACAATATCGGAAAAATCGAAAAAGCCTTTTTCTTGGGCGATTTCAGCATAAAAAACGATATGGAATAGTAAATCCCCCAATTCTTCGCATAAGGCGGGCATATCATTTGATTGAGCCGCTTCACTGACTTCATAGGCTTCTTCAACGGTGTAACCGCAAATGCTTTCAGCCGTTTGTTGTCTGTCCCACGGACACCCCGTCCGAGGGTGGCGTAACTGTGTCATGATTTGTAATAAATTTTCAATATCGGCTTTTTTCTTTTCAACCATTGTTTCCTCTGTCTTTTAAAGAACATGATAAAGCCAAATATATTTTTAATATTTTCTCGGGCAAGGGGAATTTGGTGTCATACATTTTTTTTATATAAAAAGTGGAACGGGACAGGAAATCTTCAGATTGAAAAATGGAAAAAGTTTTTTGTCCATATTTTTTATTTTATAGTGTTCTTTTCGGGAAAAGGGATCTTCTCTTTTAGAAGATGATGCCTGAAATAGCGACGATAAAGACATTTTTTGTAAGCGAATGGACGTTGTGTGTGAAATTTTTCG
Source organism: uncultured Alphaproteobacteria bacterium (assembly GCA_944390195.1). GTDB lineage: Bacteria > Pseudomonadota > Alphaproteobacteria > CAAGCB01 > CAG-977 > UBA11549. The sequence continues at coordinate 53,971 of CALXOZ010000006.1, read as the reverse complement.
TGATTTTCTGAAAAAAGAAGGGAATTATGGACAAAATTCACTTGAAAAATAAACAAAGCTTCGTTATAAAAGATAATAAGAAGATATTTGTTGGAGGTTTTTATGAGCGAGAAGAAGTCGGTAAAATTGATCGTAAGTGATATTGATAATACGATTTCCGATTATTTCAACAACTGGGGAGTTGCTTGGGATAAAGGAATCGAAGCGTTGGCGGAAAGCCGCGGAATGAAAAAAGATGATTTGTATGCCGATATCCGTGAAAATGCAGACGGTTATGCACGTTTTCACAATTTTCCGGATTTGTTAAAGGAAACACCTTCTTTGAGCTTGGAAGGCAAAACCCCTGAAGAACGGGCTCGCTTGGAAAAAATCGATGCGCAAATCTGCCATGATGTCGCTAAAGAATACCATGAAGGCAATAAAATGTATGAAGGTGTTATAGCGACGATTCGTAAAGCGAAGGCCGCCGGTACTAAGGTTGTTTTTTATACGGATTCTCCTGTGTCTGGAGCAATCGCCCGTATGGCGGATATGGATTTTCCGTTGGATTTGGTTGACGGGTTGGTTTGCCGTGCTGACGGAACGACTCATGTTGTTGATGGAAAAGTCGAATTTAAAAAAGCGCCGATGCAGGTAACAGGCGGGCGTTATGACGGGTATCGTGACCAGTTGCTTGCAAAATTGGGCGATAATCTGGTGATGAATGCCGGCGATGTCTGGAAACCGAATATGGATGTGATGCAGAAGATCTTGGATCGTTACGGCGTTAAAGCTGAAGATACTGTAATGGTCGGGGACAATATCAAATCCGATGGCGGTGCCGTTCGTCTGGGATGTCATTTCGCTTGGCAAAAAGAAGGGTCGGAAGTTTGCCCGAGAGCTCAGGAAATGTATTCGAAAATAAATGAAATGTCTGATTACAAAATCGGGGCTCAAGCTCATCTGGATATGTTGGCAAAAATGTCCGCCGAAGATCCGGCTTTAGGGAAAAAGTATCAGGAAAAAATGGTCACGTTGGAAGGCGGTTTTAAAGATTTGAATAAATATTTCCGTTTCCAATCCGCAGAAAAATCCAAAGATCAGTCCAAAACCACACAACATTCTGCGGTTCAAACGGCTATCGCCCGCCGGATGTCCGGTCGCGGTTAGTCCTTCCGCTGTTCAATATTGAAATAAAAAAAGGGGAAGTTTTAAATCCCCTTTTTTTTAAATTTTTTATCGTGTTCTTTTCTTAAGAAAAATAAAATCTTTTTTTTCCTTAACCGCTCTTGACAGAACGCCGATAAGCTAGCAATCTAAGAAAAACAGTTTTCTGTTTCTTAAATGAAAGGAATCAATCTTGTCTAATCAATATACGGAAGAAAATCTTATCCGTGCAGCATCATTTCTTCCTTCCGAAAAGGAAAAAGAACAACAAATGGCAGATATCGCTTCCGCATCGGATCCTTTGTCCGCCCTGTTATATTCTGATGATCGTGAAACAGTCTTATACGGTATTTTCGGGGATGTCCCCGATTATGACAATCCTGATATGGAAATATTATGGGATGAAGTGTTGGACGCTGATCCCGAGGAAATATACGAGTATTGTTTCCGTAAGGGGATTGATTTATTTCAAGATGATGGAAAACCGGTTCCGGGCTGGCGCGATATTGCCGTAATGCTTAAAGCTATTGAAAAAGGTATTTTGCAACTGGCATAAATGGAAAAAGGAGCTCCGATAAAAAGCTCCTGTTTCTTTGTTTGGAAAAACGCAAAGTCTTTCCAAAAAGGAAGTATTGTTACTTTATAGATTTAAAAATAAAAAATCATTTCATTATCAGAGGGATTAATGACGTCATTAGAAGAACAAACAAGTCATCGCAGGACTTTTGCGATTATTTCCCACCCCGATGCTGGCAAGACGACTTTAACCGAGAAATTTCTTCTTTTCGGAGGCGCAATTCAATTGGCCGGGGCCGTTAAAGCGCGCGGAGAACAGCGTAGAGCCCGTTCCGACTGGATGAAAGTCGAACGTGAACGCGGAATTTCCGTGGCATCTTCTGTCATGACATATGAATATCAAGGCTGTACGTTTAATTTGTTGGATACTCCGGGGCATGAGGATTTCTCTGAAGACACCTATCGGGTTTTGACGGCGGTCGATTCCGCTGTCATGGTTATTGATGCGGCAAAAGGGATTGAGGCGCGTACTCGAAAATTGTTTGAAATATGCCGGTTGCGCGATGTTCCGATTATAACTTTTATTAATAAAATGGATCGCGATTCCCAAGATCCATTCGCCTTATTGTCCGAAATTGAAGACACTTTGGCGTTGGAGGTTTCTCCTTTAAGCTGGCCGATCGGTTCCGGACGTGATTTTAAAGGGTGTTATGATTTGTTGAACGACCGGTTGGTCTTGATGGAAAAAGGATCTACGGGGCAAACAGAGGTCTGTAACGGGTTGAATGATACAAAGTTGGATGCGTTGTTACCTTCGGATCTGGTCGCCAAATTGCGTGAAGATGTCGAAATGATTCGAGGTGTGTGTCCGTCTTTTGACCGTTCCGCTTATTTGTCGGGGATACAGACTCCTGTTTTTTTTGGTTCTGCCATTAATAACTTTGGTGTGCGTGAATTGATTGACGGATTGGTCGCTTATGCTCCGTCTCCTCGCCCGCAGCCAGCAACTTCGCGAAAAGTCCAGCCTTCTGAAGAAAAAGTTTCCGGTTTCGTTTTTAAAATTCAAGCGAATATGGATCCCAAGCATCGCGATCGTGTCGCTTTCGTGCGTTTATGTTCCGGTCATTTCCAACGGGGAATGAAGCTGTTGCATGTGCGAAGCGGAAAGTATTTGCCGATGCATAATCCGATTATGTTTCTGGCTCAGGAACGGGAATTGGCAGATGAAGCGTTGCCAGGCGATATTATCGGCATACCGAATCACGGTAATTTGAGAATCGGAGACGCTTTAACGGAAGGGGAACATTTGATTTTTACAGGGATACCGTCTTTCGCACCCGAATTGTTGCAAAAGATCCGTTCTTTGGATCCGTTGAAAGCAAAGCATTTGGGCAAGGCTTTGCAACAAATAGCCGAAGAGGGAGGTGCCAGCGTTTTCAAACCGGTTGTCGGGACGGATTGGATTGTCGGAGTTGTCGGTTCTTTGCAATTCGATGTTTTGGCTGATCGTATTCGTACGGAATACGAAATTCCTGTTGTCTTCGAACCAACCAGTTTATATACGGCACGTTGGATTAAAGCTGAAAATAATGAAAACATGGAAGCTTTTGTCAATGCCAATCGTTCCGCGTTGGCAACGGATCATGACGGAGAATGGGTCTTTTTAGCCCGTAACGCGTGGCATTTAAACAAAACGATTCAAGATTATCCTCAAATAAAATTACTGGAAACCCGTCAAAATTCTTAATTTCTAAATATCATCGGGTGATATTGTAACGCGTGAGTCTTTTAAGACGGGATTCACGCGTTAAATGTAAGTATAATTAAGTAAAAAGTAATATCAAATATTTCTTTGTCTGTAATAAACTTTAAGATATTCTATATCAGTCTATTGATTTTATAACATAATCGGTTTTTAGAGGTATCGGATGCAGCTGGAAATTTTTATGGCTTTAGCCGGCTTATTGCTATTAATGTGTGTATGTGCCAACAGAATTTCCAGTAAATTGGGTATTCCTTCATTGCTTGTCTTTTTAGCCGTAGGAATGATTGCCGGTTCGGATGGCGCCGGAATCGAATTTTATTCCGCGGAATTGAGTAATTATATCGGCTCGTTCGCTTTGTCGTTTATCTTGTTTTCAGGCGGTCTTGAAACGAATTGGTCTTCAATCAAAAATGTTTTGGTCAGAGGCACGGTATTGGCGACGTTCGGAGTCGCTTTAACGGCTTTTTTTATGTTTTTGTTGGCGTATTATGTATTAGGGATGCCTTTTGCAATCGCTTTGCTGTTAAGCGTTATTTTATCTTCGACAGATGCTCCTGCTGTTTTCAGCATCTTAAGAACAAGCGGATTGTATCTGAATAATCCGAGACTGAAATCCGTTTTGGAATACGAATCGGGATCAAACGACCCTATGGCCGTTATTCTTTCTGTCGGAGCCATCAGTTTCTTGACGGCGACTTCCGAATTCTCAATGTCAGGATTGTTCTTGAAACTCATAGCGCAAATGGGGCTTGGTATTGTAATGGGATACGGGTTCGGTTTGCTTGTGTTGGGATGTTTGAAAAGATTTTCTTTTATATACCAAGGACTGTATCCTGTTTTCGGGGTTGGTATCGTCTGTTTGATTTTTTCGTTAACTCAGTTGTTGGGGGGAAGCGGCTATCTAGCCATATATATTGCTGGAATTGTTCTGGGAAACACTTCTTATCCGTATAAAAATCCGTTTATTCAATTTCAGTCGGCGTTATCTTGGGTAATGCAAATATTGATGTTTTTAACATTGGGATTGTTCGTAAATCCGAAAGAGTTGTCAGATCTGTTCGGTACGGCTTTAAGCACGACAGTATGTCTTGTTATGATAGCACGTCCTTTGGCTGTTTTTATTTGCTTGTTTAAAAGTGAATTTACGCGAAGTGAAAAGATTTTTATCAGCTGGGCGGGGTTAAAGGGAGCTGTCCCCATTATTTTGGCGACATATCCTTTGATTTATGATATTGCGGATGCCCGTTATTTGTTTAATGTGATCTTCTTTTTGGTGATTGTGTCCGTTTTGGTACAAGGACAGACTTTACCGTCTTTGGCAAGGTCGTTGGATTTAAGCCACGATCGTCCGACAGCTGATGAACTTCGTGAGATCGGAGAACCGATCGCGATGCCGACAGGTTCACGGGAACCGGAAATTTTTGTGTCTTTCAAGTCGTCCTTTTTCCGCCTGATAATAAAAACGTTAAAGTTTTTCCTGTCACTTGTCGACTGGCAAATTTATGCTCCGGACGAAAATCTGCCGGCGATTTCCGGTATGTGGAACAAAGTGAAATACAGGACATATATGCTATTGAAAAAATTACAGGCGTATTGTTTGGAAAAAGATCTGGATGAGGCTGCAAAAAAAGCCAAATCGGATTTGGAAGTCCGCCAAAATGAAATGAAGCAACAAAAAAAGCAGATCTTCATAGGGGTTCGACATATGGACGATTGATGTCCTTCCCATAAGGAAAGGGGTTTTCTGAGAAGAGAGAAGAAAGGTTTGTGGTATTTTTGTTAAATCCTGTGTTGTTCTACAGGCTGGAAAATACGCTTTGAAATGAATGAAAGAGAGCTCGGCTGTTTTGACGGTCGGAAAAGCCCAAATTTAAAAAACTGTTATAAGGGCGTAACAAAACCATTCATCTGCTGGCTGCACGGGAGTGGATAATACAGGGTTGAATTTCAGATTCGGGACAGGCAGACGATTTTACAAAGTGTGATACAGGAAATCTTGGTGTGAACATACAATTATGTAATGATGCTTCTTGGATATTTTCCAAAGAGGCATTTGATATTTATCGGGATTGCATGTACCTGCCTACTTATAACAAGTATGTTGCAGAAATGGAAGCTTTCATGAGAAGTTCTTCTGTTAAAGTTTATATGTGCCATGATGTAAAGAAAGTTGTGGGAATCTTGATTATTCGCATCGTGTGCAGTCGGTCAGCCGAAATAGAAGGGATTGCTGTGTCTTATGAATACAGGAATCGTGGAATTGGAAAAATGTTGATTACGGAAGCTAGAAAAGCGGAAAGATTAAAAAAGATAATTGCCCAAACTGATGAAGAGGCAGTCGGGTTTTACCAGAGTTGTGGATTTCAGATAGAACCTGAAAGAAAAGAGTATTTGAACGGATCGGTTGTCCGATATAATTGTTTGCTTTGAATCAAATTGGATTGCCTCAGCAATCTTTCTGATTTGTTAAGAAATCTTAATCACTGATGAATTTGCGCTGATATTCTTTTTTAAGATCACTTGAAAAAAGTGTGCCATTGCGAATAAGTTGTTCAGGATCCTCCTGTTTGGATAACAAAGCTGTTTGATCAGGAAGAGAATACCTTTATAGTTTCCGGAAAAGAAATTGAGTGGCGGAGCATGGTAATCTGTTGTCGTTCAGTTTATAAGTATTCGGAAAACTTGATAGCGGGAACTGGTAGGGGAGCAATCACAAGTTTCAACAGCGCACCGGATTCTCATGGTTGTGTGAGCAGGGGAAGCTATTGTAAATATCAGTTACGGTTCTGTAACTGTCTGCAGAGAGTTGTTGAGGTGATTATCTCCGCGGTTCGATTCAAATAAATACTTTTTTTGAAGAGCGCTTGCAGCCCTCTTTTTCACTTTTGGATAAGTATGCAAAAAAGTGTTGCCGATATTGTGGAATGATCAATGTCATATGGTTTTTGTCTTAAGATATTGCCGGAATCGTAAAATGACTTTAATGCGTAAAGGTTTTTCGGAAATATGCTTTTGCGATTTTTGCCGGCAGGAGTGTAACGGAGTTAAGGGGAAAAACTTTTGGTGATCCCGAACACTGAAGTCAAAAAATCACGGCATAAGATTTTAATATAAGAAATGTTATGTTGGGTTATGTCGATCGTCAAACAACTTATTCTGCCGACATTCACTGAATGATTATTGTTGATAACTGTTCGTTGCAAGGTTGATCATTCATCCCCGGAATCTGGTCGTCGCATATAAAAGACCCCGCGTTTACGCGGGGTCTTAATTTTATTAAGCAGGAAATCTTGAAGCGGCAAAATGCCAGTTTGCCAGCTTATCAATAAGAGTTTGGACATAATCCGCCCGACGGTTTTGGTAATCCAAGTAATAAGCATGCTCCCAGACATCAATTGTAAACAATGGTGTCAAATGATGGGCAAGAGGAGTATCCGCATTACTTGTTTTGATGATTTTTATGTCCGTTTTATCTGCGACGACCCAAGCCCAACCACTGCCGAATTGTGAAACAGCAGCCGCTTTTAATTCCTCTTTAAATTTTTCTTCATTTTCAAACCCCTTTAAAACGGCTTTTTTAAAAGCACCGTCCGGCAGAGCCCCACCGCCGTTTGCAGTCAGACAACTCCAGAAGAAAGCATGGTTCCATGCTTGAGCGGCATTATTGAAAATTGCTATTTTATCATCTTTTCCAGCCGATTTTAAAATGATGTTTTCCAAGTTTTCAGTTTCCAGTTCGGTACCTTTGATCAAATTGTTTAAATTATTGACATATGTCTGATGATGTTTCCCATAATGAAATTGAAGGGTTTTTCCAGACATATACGGATCTAGTGCGTCTTGGTCGAAAGAGAGTTTCGGTAATTCAAAAACCATAATCGATGCTCCTTGTTTAAGATATTCCTGTTATTGTGATCTTTTTCAAAAAGGAAGTAAAGTCATCTTTTGTTCAGTGCATTTCTTACCGCCCGAGCGGCATCATATCCTGAACGGACGCTGCCTTCCATGGTGCACGGCAGTCCTGTTTTTGTCGTATCTCCGGCAAGAAAGATGAAATCGGAACCGATGTCGGTTTTCAAGCGTAGTCGATTGACTGCTTTTGTTTGCAGGACCGTTGCTCGTTTTTCACAGATGATCCGGTAATCCGGTATTTGTTTTGGAAGGTTTAACAAAGGGGACAGTTCGTTCCAGACAAGGCAGGCCAAAGTGTCCGGAGAAAATTTTTCCATTAAGGAATTGGCGGCACTGATCGTAACGGATAAAATATCGCGTTTGATAAAGAACCAATGTGCGGTCATACCGACCAAACCGGCAAAATCCGGATTGTTTTCCGGTTTAATTCTTGCTTTGTAATGAATGTTGACGATTGTTTGAAAAGGCATTTTTTTTGCTGTCGGCAGCAAGCGAGACAGGTTTTCTGGATCTGTTGCCAGAATGACTTTGTCGTTGCTTTTTAATTCGATTGGAACTGATTTTGCAAAAAATAAAGTTTTATTTTTAATTTCCAGCAACCGTTTGGAAAAGTTGAAGGAGACATTTTTATTTTTTAAGAAGTCGACGACAGGTTTGATGACGCAATCGGACAAGGACGGATCGGCAAGGCGGATTTCTCCGTTGTTTTTGCCGAAACATTTCAGGGCGGTTTTAAAAAATAAGGACATATCGGCTTGACGAACCGGAGTGTTCATTACGGATTCGCAAAGAAGCGGGAAAATGACGGGCATTTTGAGCATGGATCTGAAAGGATGAGCGGTGTTGATCCGGAAAAAAGAACCGTCTTTTTTAAAAAAGGTGATATCGTTGCCGCATTTTTTTAAAGGGGTGGGGGATGGACAGGTGTCAAGCATTTCCAACAGAGCCTTATTCGCTCCAAGCATCAGGTGTGTTCCATTATCGATTAAAGCGTTCAATTTTTTATCAAAGAAGGAATGGCAACGTCCTCCGGGGCGAGCGGCGGCGTCATATAAAGCTATATCGTCAACGTTTGATTTTGTCAGATAAAATGCGGCGGATAATCCCGAAATTCCCATGCCGACAATATGAACAGTCATTATTCATTCTCCGGAAAAAGAGAAAAAAGGTTGTAAATGGAAAATAAGAAAAACGCTCAGTGTTGCCGAAAGAACGTTGTTCCTACGTCATGCCGGTTATACGCATGAACGTTGTTGCTCATTTCCCGAACAGGGAGATTCGCAGAGCTGTAAAAATCATGTAAAGTTTTGACGGCTTGGCTCTGGGGTGAAGAACGTCCCATCCTCTTTTTTCCATAATGTCAAAAATTTTTTCATAGACACACATCATAATAACTGCCGGCTTCATTTGTTTTGCATCCAGTTCCGATAAAGCGACTTTCGTTTCAGTAAAACGCAAAGCCGCTTGTTTAGCCAGATCCTGCCGTGCTGTTTTTAAATCCGGATGGTTCAGGACATAGCTTAAAGGTGTGTCTTCAGTGATTGTTATCCCTGCTTTTTTTAAACACTCCACAGGCATATACAAGCGCCCCAATTCCATATCTTCGTCCATATCGCGCAAGATGTTGGTCAACTGTAAAGCTTCTCCCAATGTAACGGCAAAGCGTTGAGCTGTTTTTGAATTATCGCCGAAAACACAAACGGATAACAATCCGACCGCGCCGGCGACTCTACGGCAATACAGCTGTAATTCCGACATTGTCGGGGCACGCATTCCGTCGGGAATGTCCATTTCCATGCCATCAATCAAAGCGATAAATTCTTCTTTGGGCAATTGAAAATCTTTTACAGGATCCCTTAACGCCTGTGCGACAATCGAAGACGGCTGTCGATTGTCATATAACGCTTCGATATCTTCCCGCCAGATTTGCAACTTTTTTTTCTTTTCTTCCAGCGGAGCCGGTTCGTCCGCGATATCGTCGATTTCCCGACAAAAAGCGTAAATGGCAAACATAGCGTTTCGTTTTTGGACGCTTAACAATCTCATCGCGAGATAAAAAGACGATCCCGAGCGTTTAACAACGTCTTCAATATAATTGGTTAGCTCTTTTTGGGTTTCAGGTCTTTTTTCTTGATACATGAGATTTTCTTTCTTCTTAGCCCTCCGAGAACACCGTGGATGCAAGCGATGATCCAGTCGGACTTTGTCAATTCTATTTTTTGTTTTAACGGATCTTTTTTCTTCAAGCGTTTAACAAGCCTTTGAGCCAGCCTGAAAATGACACAGACTTCCATGCGCAACCCGCGGTTGACGATCACCAAGGGTAACGAAGACCCTTCCACCAACAAACTTTCTATGGCGGCGGTTGTACGGTCGAACACACTTTGCAACGCGGCACAAGTCTGACTGTCGTCCAATGCTTCATATTTGATTTCAGCTTCTTTAAACCAATCTTTCGGCAGATAAATGCGATGTTTTTCTTGATAATCCTGTTTGCAATCTTGTAAATGGTTGTTCATTTGCAATGCGGCGCATAAAGCGTCGGATGGCCAATAAGCCGTCGGATTTTCTTTATGCAGATCCAACATGAACCGTCCGACACTGCCTGCCGACCAACGGCAATAAGCCATGACATCTTGCCATGAATTATAGGTGAATCCCTCGCTGTCTTGACGGAAGGCCTTTAATAAATCCAAAGCGTGCTGATTCGTGACTTGGCATTCTTGTAAAGAATTTTTCAATGTTTCGGCGCATTGAGATTCTTCGTCGGGTTGTTCCTGTCCCAGAAGAACCCGTTCAAGCTTGTTCAATCTTTCAAGTTTTTCCTGTTTGGTTATTTCCACAGAATCGGCAATATCATCTGCTGTTCGGGCAAAATTGTAAAAGGCGGCAACGTGCTTGCGCAAGTCTTTGGGGATTAAACAAGAACCGACGGGGAAATTTTCTTCATCGGCGTTTTTTGTTCTTTTAACGGGGGTGTTCATTTATATGTGCCTTTTTTATCCAAAGATCCAGATCATTTAAAGCTGTCTTGCTTTGAATGAGTTTTCGTTCTTTTCCTTTTATTTTCTTTTTCCCGTCGATAGGTTGCGGAGCGGGGAGCAATCCGAAATTAATATTCATCGGTTGGAAGCAGTCTTCATTTGCATCAAGCGTGATATGACGCAACATGGATCCCAAAGCCGTTGTCGGCGGAGGTAAGACGATTTCTTTGCCTAAAGCTTCCCAAGCGCAGAAAAGACCAGCCATCAATCCGACACAAGCGCTTTCCACATAGCCTTCGCATCCGGTGAATTGACCGGCGCAACGGATGTTCGGTCTTGATTTAAGCCGTAACGTTTCATCCAGCACTTTTGGTGAACAGATGAACGTGTTTCTGTGTATTCCTCCGAGTCTGACAAAAACGGCGTTTTGCAATCCGGGAATTGTTTTAAAGATTCTTTTTTGTTCTCCATATGTCAATTTCGTTTGAAAACCGACAAGATTTAACAAAGATCCCTGTTTGTTTTCTTTACGCAGTTGAACGACGGCGTAAGGACGGGAATTTGTGTGCGGGTTCATCAAACCGACCGGTTTCATCGGACCGAAAGCTAATGTTTCCCTCCCGCGTTCAGCCATGACTTCGATCGGCAGGCACCCTTCAAAATAAGGGGTGTTCTTTTCCCAATCTCTGAAAGACACTTTTTCGGCTTGGATCAACTCGTCGATAAAGCGGTCGTATTCCTCTTTCGTCAAAGGGCAGTTGATATAATCGTCTCCGTTACCTTTATCATAACGGGATTGTTTCCATGCTTTTGTCATGTCTACGGAATCCGCGGTAACAATGGGGGCGATGGCATCAAAAAAATGTAACATGTCTTTTTGCCCTGTCGCCTCTTGAACTTGTTCGGATAATTCGGGGGTTGTTAATGGACCGGTGGCAAGAATGTACATTCCTTGATTTTCATCGGGTAATGTCTTTAATTCTTCGCGCTTGAACGATATCAACGGATTTTGACACAGCAAACTTTCTACGGTCTTTGAAAAAGCTTCCCTGTCCACGGCAAGAGCCCCGCCGGCAGGCACGGCACATTGATCGGCCGCTTTCATAATCACAGATCCGCATCGTCTCATTTCTTCATGCAACAACCCGACGGCGTTATAAGTGGCATCATCGGAACGTAACGAATTAGAACAAACCAATTCCGCAAAACCTCCTGTGCGGTGAGCCGGTGTTTGTCGCAAAGGGCGCATCTCTTGTAAAACGACTTCGAGTCCTGCTTGAGCGAGTTGCCATGCCGCCTCGCATCCGGCCAAACCCGCACCGACAACGATAATCGGTTTATGTGACATCTTTTCTTTATCTCCTTAAAGAATCGTTTTATATTTTATGATATCTTAAAGATAACAAGGTATTTAAACAAATATAATTTTGCGAGAATGGGAATGAACGGAAATTTTGTAAAATTTTTAATTGCCGCATTGCTTCTTTACGGTTTTATAATGTATCTTTATCCTTATCTCAGACGTTTGTTGCGTGGAAAAGGGATCGTTTATATAGAACCGAAGGCGCTGGAAGAACAAATGGCACAAAAAAAAGATATGCTCTTGATCGATATCAGAACTCCTTCCGAGTTCTATAATATGTTCGGGCATATTGACGGAGCTATTAATTTGCCGTTTTCCGAATTCATGATTCGCATAAATGAAACGGCAGACCGGTTGGCGGGGTTTAAAGAAATCCCGATTGTTGTGATCGGTTTGCGGGATGAAAGTAAAATTTTTAAAGCATATAAGATTCTGAAACAAAAAGGTTTTTCCGATGTTCGGGTTTTGAATTTCGGTATTTCAAGATGGTTGCGACAAGGATTGCCAACGGTAGAGCGTAATGTTCACAAAGTATGAAAAATTAATTTTTGGATTTTTTTGTTTTTTGATGGTTTCTTCTGTTGTCATTGCAGCCGTTGAACCTAAAAACATTGTTGTCTTTTTCTTGCCTGTTCACGATGACGCGAAAGTTAATTCGCCTCGTCGGGCGGTGAAAACACCTGTGCCTTCCGGAATTTCCGCCGGTATCGGCAAAAAGGACATGTCAAAAAAAGATAAGCATCAGAAAAAACACGGTATAGTAACCACTGTCGGGGTGTCCTTGTACGATAAAGGGGAAACGCCGTTGAAAACGGCGACCGAAAATGTTTTGTCTCCGGCGCGTGTGCTGATCTTGCCTCAAGAGCGTATTAAGAAAACAGATTCCGGAAAAAAACACGGTCTGCCGGAAAGTGTTATTCCAGATCGGATCCGTATTTTCCCGATAGCCGATCCCGTTGGCGAAATAAAAAAAGAAGCTCGGGAACGACCGGCTGTCATCCGCTATAAATCTAAAACTTTGCCGGCTCCGGAAGATCCGCGAAAACAAAGACCTGAAAATGAATCAGAATGGACGAATTGGATCCTTGATCAGCTCCAGATTTGTAATATGGATTCCAGAACCGTTCTGCCCACCCTTTATTGGATGACAGCAAATAAAAAATTGACCGATGGTAAAACAAAATGTGACATGAAAAATGCCGTCGCTCAACATTTGAAAAAATGTCATCCGTGGCCGATCATTTATTATACTCCTGTGAATAATGACGTCCCCGTCCGACAAACAGTGCAAATGGCTGTGGAATATTTGGAAAATGATTTCGACGACCAACCTTGCGCTGCGTTGGATTTGTCTTCGGTGAATTTCGCAAAAGTCGAGTTCTTGCAAGGGAATTTAAAAAATGCGAATTTTTCAAAATCTTATTTTCAAGAAGCGACTTTCTCGGATTTCGATGTTTCGGGAGCCGTCTTTGATCAATCTTTGATGGATAACGTTTTGTTCCAAAATACCGATCTGTCAACGGCCTCTTTTGAAAATGTGCGCATGAAATACGCTCATTTCCATCGTGTGAAAGCCAGATCGGTCAAATTCGATTCTGCGGATTTGCAAAACACTCAATTCAGAGATGCCCACCTTGCTTTTTCATCTTTCCCAAATGCCGTTTTGCAAAATACAGCTTGGCAGGATGTCAGAGCGTATCGTATTAATGCCTCCGAGGCTAATTTCACAAGTTCCGGTTTTGATAATGTCTTGTTTGATCAAATGCGGGCGGATAAAGCAAATTTCGCAGAAATATTCTGTAAAGACTGCGTGTTCTCCATGACTTCTTTACAATATGCCAATTTTTTCAAAGCTGTTTTTGAAAATACGTCCTTTGATAAGTCTTCAATGCCATATGCTCAATTCAACGAAGCGGTCTTTAACAGGAAAATTTCGTTTGATGATGTCGATTTGTATGCAGCCGATTTCAGCCATGTCGATTTAACACCTTTTGACAAGTTACCTATCGAAAAACTGACAAAAATGAAAGTTGATCGCAAAACCGTTTTGCCGGCTCATCTGTCGGATTTCGATTCCGCGTTGTTCGATGAAGAATTGATGGCCGCCGATCGTAATCCAATGAAAAACATCGATCGTTATTCTTGTTCAAAGCGTGTATGTGAAGAACGCTTGTTAGGGCGGGCATCAAATCAAAATCTGACCGTTCGTGCCATGACGATTTTAAGCAATCCTTCCGAACCGCTGGCAAAACAAGTCTGGGCAATATGTACGATGGGCTGTATTGCTAAAGAAGATAAAAAACTGGAAAATTCCCAGATGGATCTCTTGGCCTATTACATAAAAAGAAAACGTTCATGGGACGCTCAGACGGATTTGTTCAGACCCTATACTCCTATTGAACCTGAAGTTCAATTGGCGTTGTATGTCTTGACCGATCCGGATATTGGTCGCGATTTGGGGCATGATGTGGATTTGACAGGAACGGATCTTAGAAAAGCGGACTTGTCCAATTCGGATCTGCGTATGTTGAATCTTGCCGGATCGTATTTGGGCGGTGTCGATTTTCGCGGTTCGAAAATGGATCGAACATATGATCATTTCGACCAAGCGGTCATTGACGAATTTACATTGTTTCCAGAAGACATGGGATTGTTCAAACCTTTCAGTATGCCGGGATCGTCAATACCTTCTTGGTGGAAACCGGAAACGGTTCGCGTTATTCGTGATAAGTTCGGTTTTTGGTCTGTAACGACGGAAGATATCCCATTCTCTGACGAATTCATCGTTCAACCCGAGATTCAAACGGAAAATGAGGAATAAGGTTAAAAAATTAACCCGTTGGGGGGTGTTGTTCGCATTAACGTTTTTTCCGCTAAGTTTATCGGCTCAAGATGTCGATACGACGGATACAGACGTTTTACGTTCAAGAGCTTCCAACGGTGACATTGAAGCCGCTACGTTATTGGGAAAATATTATTATGATATTGAAAAAAAACCGGAACTGGCGGAAAAATGGATAAACTTGTCGGCGGGTACGGGAAATGCGGAAGCTCTTTATTATTTGGCTTGCATTTATGATAATTCCCGCGAAGGGAAACATCCGAATAAAGAAATTGTTGAAATTTTAGAAAAATCCGCTGGACAAGGCTTTGTTCCGGCTCAGTTGATGTTGGGGCGGATTTATCAATTCGGGCGCAAGGGAATTCCTCAAGATTTAAAAAAAGCAAGAATGTGGTATGAATTGGCGGCTGCAAAAGGAGCAAATGACGCAATGATGCAGCTGAATGCAATTTATCAACAAACTGGAGATGCTCATACCAGAGCGGTATTGGCAAACGAAAATATTGAATGGTTGGAGCTGGGGGTTAAACAAGGCGATGCTGAAGCGGCTTTGAGTCTGGCAAAAATCATTGAAACAGGAAAAGGGGTGCCTCAAGATTACAATCGTGCCGCGGATCTGTATCGGATCGCCGCAGAAGCGGGACTTGTTCAGGCTCAAGCTTCTTTGGGAAAGTTGTATGCCAACGGGGAAGGGGTTGAACAAGATGATGAAAAAGCTGTCTTCTGGTTGACTAAGGCGGCGGAAGAAGGGCATATCGAAGCTCAAAAAAAATTGGCCTCCGTTTATGCCGGACAAAGTCGTAATTTTCCTCAAGCTTATGCGTGGCAGGTTATTGCGTTATCCGCTTTGTTCCCTAAAGCGCAAAATCTGGTTGATTTTTCCCCTGATTTGGAAGAATTAATGCGTTCCATGACGCCGGAGCAAATTGAAAAAGGGCAGAAAACAGCACTTGATCTTGTCGAAAAGATAAAAGCAAATAAAAGAAAACATGAAGAAGAACAAAAAATGCGCGTCGAAAAAAGACGGCGTTACGAAGAGGATTTGCAAAATGACTAACACCTGTTTTAAGTTCTTTTATTCTTTATGTAATCTTATGAAAGACCGTTTTTAGTCAAAGCTTGCTCTTTAAAAAAAGCGATATCATGAAAATTAAAAAAAGAGCCAAATGAGAATACGCAATAACGTTTAATGTGTAAATTTCATAAATAAAAAAAACTTCCTTTAGAAAGATGCTTTTTATCCGGATAGCTTAAGTTTGCTGGAATAAATCAGGTAATTCTATTGATAAACCCGAATAAATTTCGACATCTTATGAAAGTTGTTTCATCTTCCTGCCGAATTAATGGATTTTTTGTAACAACAGGAAAACAAATTTCAGATTTAAGAAAAAGTTGAAGATATTACGGGGTTTTTTATTTCTTTTTTAAAAAATAAAGCTTCCGTTTTTTTATATGTTTTAACGGTGATATTTTTAATGTGATTTTGGAAAATGTTTGGAAGATGAAATATTTTGAACTGGGTTTTATGACGTTTTTCAAGGTGATTTTGTGTACAACATCTGTTTTAACTCTTATGAAGACCTACGCTTGTCATCTTTAAAAGATTTTTTATGCTGTTGAACCAAGTCTCTATTAACGTTTTATGCGGGGAGACATTCAATCTGTTTTAAAGTTATAAAATATTCTTTTTTTCTGATTTCCAAAGAAGAATCTGTTTTAAAGAAATTGTGTTGCTTTTAAGATCCATATATAAAAAAAGGAACCGAAAGGTTCCTTTTTTATAATTATCTTGAATTTCTTGCCATTTGCTTGATGATGGTCGGATTGATTTTTTCAGAGTTTTTAGCCTGAGCCTTCACTTCCAAAGCCTTGTCCTGAGACATAAAGCGATAATGTTTACTCAGATCCATAAAGCTTTCAAGAACTTCTGTCGGACGGTTTGTATCATTCAATTGTTCCAAATGTTCCGCCGTTGTCAATTTATAATTGGGATCCTGACAGAATGTTTTATAACAACGCAATGTCGGGGCATCAATAACAGTACCACCTTTCTGCCAAGCATAGTTCATGCCCAAAGTAACAGCGGCAGTTCCGTCTGAACGGATATTATCGCCGACCATAACGGTCGTGGTTGGATCTTTAACACCCATATCATCCAGAATCTTTTTCATGTTTTTAGGATTCGGCTTGTTTGTTTTGGGTTCTAAAATAACCAGCTTGTCACCCAGAGCGTTGCGGAATTCTTCCGCTTTACCTTTGACAGGCTTATGAATGATTTGACCGTCTTTCAGATCCGGTAAGACATAGAGTCCGTCAAGCATATCAGCCGTAATGCCCATTTTAGCCAAGCGAGGGATACAGACGGATTCCCGTGAATCCGTATACAGAACGAACTTTGCGCCGGAAGCTTTGATTTTATTGATTGTTGCAGCGACTCCTTCGTATAATTCCGCTTTGCTTTTATCTTTGTCCCATTGGTGGAATATTTGTTCCAATTGTTTTTCCATTTCCGGAGATGTCGGTTTTAAAGATGGTGTCAAAGCGACATCCATGCGTAAATCTTTACCGATATACGGACCGGAGATATGTTTCATGCTGTCAGGAACATGCGCCAACAAGTCTTGTTCAATATCAGCGCGGTCGCGTTTATACAATTTTGCCAATTTATCCATTGCGACATCTAAAGCGTTTCCCCAAGCGCCGAATTTATCGGCTATGGTATTGTCAATATCGCTGATTACTAAACTGATAGGTTTCTTATCGGACATAATTGTTTCACCTTTAAAAAAAACTGTCGATAAATTTTTTATAGCAAAAAAAGAACGAAAAGAAAAGATTTTTTTTGTCTATAGACGGAAAAAAAGCTCTTTTTCATAAAAGGCTGAAATTTTTCACCGATTTGTGGCAGGTTTATAAAAAAACGAGAATTCCTTTTATTCGAGTTGCTCTCGGATGATCCGAAAAAATGAAAAAGCATGAAAATCTGAGTCGTTTCCCAAAAAAATTATCCTTAAAAGAGATTATTTTTCGGAATTTATTGCAGAACATTGTGAAAAGTCGACATTAAAGAGCAAAAAAGGAGCCGGTGTGTTTAATTCTTCTTTGATTCCGCAGGGCAGATCTTTTCCTGAAAGCAATTTCAACATCAAAGTGTCGTTTTTGGTAACACTTTGGGCAAAGGTGTAACGTTTTTGAGCATTATAAAACAAATCCGGACGATCGGGAATGTTGACAAACAATAAAATAGCTTTTACCCGATGCTTTTTCATCAGCGCTATAGACAGTTTTTCTTTCCCAGACAGCATCCAGAAATTATCAGATATGCCTTCTATGTTACGATGATAAGGAGAACCTATGACTTTTTCTTCCAACAGCCACACAATTTCAGGTCCTAAAAATGTGTCCGACAAAATGCTTCCTTCCGTTTGCGGCAGATATGGTTTTACAATGCTGATCAAAGGGTAACGGCGAGCGGATAAAGACCGGTTGACGGATATGTAATTAAGGCTCAAGTAGACGGCAAATAAAATAAAGAGCGTGATTAAAAAAATTCCTTTTTCTTTTTCCGGATATGCTTTCTTGTTCGCCCTTAAACAAAAAGCCGTTACGAAAATATAAGGTGTGAACAAGCAGGCTAAACGGGCATAGCGGACATTATGAAACGACAATCCGCCAAGGAACAATATGATCGGAAAAAATAAAATCAAAACGATCCGTTCTTTATCAGAGCAGAATTTTAATATGCTCGATGCCGTTATAATTGCCAAAACAGAAGGCATTGTACTTAGGAAGAACAATGGAATTGAATTTGTACTGGGTTGAAGTTCTATGACATTTTTAGCCCAGATTTCTTTGATGAAAGGGGGGAAATAAGGTTTGAAGACAACCTCTGGCGGGAAAAAGGCAAAGACAAGCGCGCAAAAAACAAGACAAAGCAATACTAAGGCGGCGAGTTTTTTATAAAAAGTATTAAGTACGTTTTTATCTTCCAATAAAGAAAGCAATATCAAAGCCGTTGTCGTCAAACCGATGACGACAACCAATAAAAAAGACAACCGCCCGTTGTCGGGGAAAAAGAATCCTTCGTAGGGAGGGTTGATGATTAAAAAAATCGTAGAAAAAATGAAATAATAAAAAAAGAAGAAAGCGCTTTTCTTAACGCTTATCCGGTCGAATAAAAATAAAATGATCAAGCCTGTCAGTAAAAGGTACGAGATGAGAAGTCCTTCTACCGAAGACCAAAGGCAAAGAGCTGCGCTTATCCCGGCAAAACGGAGGTGTTTTTTTTGATCGTCGAATAGAACCCGAATCAATGATCCTGCGGTCATGAAAGCAAACAGCGCTGTTAAGGCGTGATGATCGGGTTTGATCATGATGTAGGTTTCCGTAATGGAGGGTTGTATAAGAAACAGCCCCAAACCGATCAGGCGGACAATCGGTCCTGTAAACGGCTTTATTCCCCAGATAAAAAACAGTCCGGAAAGAATCAGTACACCGGTCTGATAAATATAGCCCCCCCAAAAAACGGCTTCTTTCAACGGAAAGAATAAAAAGGCGGGTAACGAGAAAAATAGCCAGAAAAGATCTGTAATCCGCGTAAAATGCAGAATTTCTCCAAAAGGGTAGTTTGTATGAATATAAGGTGTTTCAGTCCATGTCCGCGAAACGATCAGGTCATAAACGCGTTGTGCGTGAGTATAGTTGTCCGTGTCAGTGTAATAGCTGTTGAGTTCGGGGAGAATGCTTAACTGTGTAATTAAAATGAACAGGGCAATGAACGGATATTCAAACCTTTTATAAAAAGCGTACATGAGCTTTTTATCCTTATATTTTTTTATTGTTAAAATCTTATTGTCATCAGGCAATTTAACCGGCTTGCCCCCCGACGGTGATCGCCTTTATCCGCACGGAAGGTTGACCGACACCGACGGGAACCGTTTGTCCCCCTTTGCCGCATGATCCAATTCCCTGATCAAGACAAGCATCTTTTGCTATCATATCAATATTGTTCATGACTTCGATGCCGCTGCCGATCAAAGTTGCATCTTTTACAGGAGCCGTGATTTTGCCGTTTTCGATCAAATAGGCTTCGGCTGAAGTGAAAACGAATTTTCCTGACGTGATATCGACTTGACCGCCATGAAAGGACTTTGCAAATACGCCTTTTTTTACCGAAGCGATTAATTCTTCCGGATCTTTGTCGCCTTGGGTCATGAACGTGTTCGTCATCCGGACTTGCGGAGCGCACGAAAAAGATTCCCGACGTCCGTTTCCGGTCGGTTCCTTGTTCATCAAACGGGCGTTCATCCGGTCGAGCATATAGTTTTTCAATATCCCGTCTTCGATTAAAACGGTTCTTTGAGAGGGTGTACCTTCGTCATCAACGCTGAGAGAGCCGCGCCGTTCTGGTAAAGTGCCGTCGTCAACAATCGTGATTCCTTTCGCTGTTACCTGTTGACCGGTTTTTGCGCTGAATACGGAAGACCCTTTCCGGTTGAAATCGCCTTCCAACCCGTGTCCGACGGCTTCATGCAACAAAACGCCGCACCAGCCGGAGCTGAGCACGACAGGCATTTCACCCAACGGTGCCGGAACAGATTCCAAATTGGTCAAAGCTGTTCTCAACGCTTCGTCCGCCGCCGCTTTCCATACATCTTCACTGACAATGCGTTCGTAAAGATAGCGTCCGCCCAATCCGTAAAATCCGCTTTCCATCCTTGTTTCATTTTTTACAACAACACTGATCATCAAGTTGACCAAAGGTCTGATATCGTCTGTTTCCCGCCCGTCGGCTTGTATGATCTTTACAGCTTGCCATTCTCCGGAAAGCAGGGCGGATACTTGTATAACTCTTGAATCTTTGCGGCGTAAGTAGGTGTCGATGTCGTTCATTAATGCGACTTTATCGCAAAATTTCATTAAATTTAACGGATTCGCTTCCGTATACAATGGGGTTGGCTCGGTTAAACGCGGTAAAAACAATTTTGCGTTCGATCCGGCGGTCTTTATAGGCTGAACGCTTTGAACGGCTTGGCGCAAAGCTGCAGGAGTGAGCTCGTTCGATATGGCATAAGCATAAGTGTCATCACAAACGGCGCGCAATCCGAATCCGGCGGTTGCGTCAAATCCGGCAGTTTTTATCCGTCCGTCATCCAAGCTTAGACGTTCGGACAAACGATGTTCTAAAAACAATTCACCATCATCACAACCTTTTAGTGCGTCCATAACGGTTTTTTTGGTGAAATCCTTGTCCATACGGTTGAAAAACAAGCCGTCCGTAATTGTTCGTGCCGTCATTGATAATTCCTTTCTTTTTTTTATCAATATAAAATCATTTAAAGGACTTTTGCAAAGAATACTTGAAAAACGAGTTTGAAGGGCTTTCGGACGGATTAAAAAAACAAAACGGCTCTTTTGTTTGCGTCTTTGTTAAAAATGTTCAAACATAAAAGGAAAATCGACTTATTTCCAAAAAATCCTGACGCGGGCGAAATCCTTTTGCCCTGTTGAAGACGAAATCTTGTGAATCGTCGTCAAGTCGTCGGTTTGAGTGAAAACCGTTATGTTATCATCAAACAGGGCGGGTTTCTTAAAGGCTATTTCCATTTCCGAAATGTCGTGAGTTTTTCTGAAATCATGAGGAACACTTTCCGCCGCCCACAAAGGGTAAACGGAATTGTTGACATGATCGTTAATATCGATATCGTCATAGCGCACGGCGAAGGATGTTTCATAATCATGGCGGTCGGGCAGAGGGATGGGCGGAAAGTTCGTGTCAATCATGCGTTCGTTGTGCAAGACGTAGCCCGGAAGATTTTTAACAACAGAGATCGGGCGTAATGTTGTCAGGCTGATCAACGCCCATTGGCTGGAAGCGAAAAATAACAATTCTCCGTTTTCCGTTTGCGCTTTAAAGTCACGGATGCCGCTGACAGCCGTTTTACCCGAAGCCCATGTCGTCAATATGAATTTTTCCTGCCAAACGGGCAGGCGGTTGATTTTCAAGTGATAATTTGCTCCGACCCATCCGATTGACTTGGAAAGACAATATTCATACCCGACTCCTAAAGCGTCCGCATGTGTGTCGGCTATATCTTGAAACAGGTTGAACAAACAATGCAACCGCAGTTGTTTTTTGCGATCGCATTCATAAATTTTAACATTGTGGGAAAAAGAAAGAGTTTCCATATTTCACCGTTGCTTTTTTGACGAGCGGTTGTATACTTCGCCGCATTTTACCATAAAGAAAGAATTTATAATGAAAGACGATAAATTAAAAGGTGTTTTTTGGGCGGGATTGAGCATGATCCTGTGGGCAAGCTCATTTCCTGTCGGGCGTACGTTGATTTCAAATCAAATGATCGATCCTGTAACGTTGGGAATGTTGCGTTTCGGTTTGGGCGGTGTGTTGATGTTGGCGTTCGGACCGTTTTTAAAATTGCGCGGTTTGTTCCGCTTTTCTTTCAAAGACGGTGTTTATCTGGCTCTGCTCGGGTTGTTGGGAACGGCTTTGATGGCAATTTTCCTGTTTACCGCGCAAAAAACGATTTCTTCGGTCAATTCCTCAATGATTGAAGCATTATCACCGTTATTGATTTTCATATTGAATCTTTGCCTGAGTAAAAAATTTTCGCCTTTGCAAGCCGCCGGCTTGCTGTTCGGATTCGGCGGGTGCCTGATGGTGTTAAAAGTCCTTACTTTTGAAGGATTCTTCTTGGAATCTTATCAATTCGGCGATTTTCTGATACTTTGTTCCTCTTTGTGCTGGTCGTTGTATTCCGTTCTGGGTCGCCCTGTCATCAGACGGGTCGGAGCTTATAAATTCACCGCTTGGACAATGTTGTTCGGTTCGCTATGGCTGTTGGTAATCGACTTGGTTGATTATGAATCGATGATTTGGCCAAAAACAGGATATGCTTGGCTTTTGATCGGTTACTTCGCCGCATTTCCGGCAGCTGTCGCCTTTTATGCTTGGAACGAGGCTCAAAATTATATCTCGTTGGCGTTATTGAGTCTGTCTGAATATTTTACACCTTTCTGTACGGCTTTGATCGCTTTTGCATGGCTGGCGGAACCAATTACTTTTTCCCAGTTGATCGGAGCTTTGATCATTTGCGGCGCCGTCTTGATCGAACCGGAAATCATTTCCATGTTGAAAAGGAAAAAAAGTGCAGGATAAAAATTTTTGGAACGCAAACTGGGCGGACTGGGAAGAGGATTTTACACCTTCCCCGTTTGCGCAAAAGGCTTTGGCTTTAATAAAAGTAAAAGACTTTTGCGATGTCTTGGATCTGGGGTGCGGAAAAGGCAGAAACAGTCTGTTTTTTGCTTCTCACGGGTTGAATGTTACGGCTATGGATATTTCCGATGAAGCGTTGAAAGTCGTGGATCGTTTGCGTCATCCTAAAATTAAAACGGTTTGCGCCGATCTTGCGACGGTCGATTTGGGAATGCAAAAATATGATGCGATATTCGCCTGTCTTTCCTTGCATTATTTTAACGACATGACAACGCGTCAAATTATTCAAAAAATTCATCGGGCGTTGAAATCGCGAGGAGTGTTCTTTATCCGTTGCAAATCGATAAAAGACCGTTTTTACGGTGTCGGGGAAAAAATCGGACAAGATATGTTTTTTGACGATTTGATCAGACATTTCTTCCGTCCGGAATATATGCGCGATATTTTAAAGGATTTTGAAACGGTTGCAGTTTGTGAAACAAAGGAAGATTATTTCGGACCATGCGCTTTTGTCGACGCAATTGCGACTAAAGCTTCGTCTTGACATTTCGTGCTGTAATACATATAAACTTGAAAAAGCTCATATAATTCCGCGCGTATGGGGAAGTTTCTACTGAACAGAGTCCGTGTTCTGCTATGGGTTGTTCGAGGTGTTCGTTTCTTGAACACGACAGGTTTCATGGCGGAAAAGGATAAGATGATGACAGTTCAGATTTTAAAAGGGCAAATCGTGCATGCGCCGGATTCTAACCGTTTGGATATTTTGGAAAACGGTTTTCTTGTATCGGTAGATGGAAAAATCGAAGGTGTCTTTGATATCCTTCCTCAACAATATCAATCCGTTGATGTGTCTGATTACGGGGATTGTCTGATCATGCCTTCGTTTGCCGATACGCATATGCATGCCCCGCAATATGCCATGTTGGGAATGGGGATGGATCTGCCTTTACTGGATTGGTTGGATACATATACGTTTAAAACCGAAGCCGCCTTTAAAGATAAAGATTATGCCCGTTGTGTGTATCGCCGCTTGGCACGCGAGATGATTGATAACGGCACGACCCGTGTCTGCGCCTTTTCTTCGTTGCATCGCAAATCGACAATGGTTTTGATGGAAGAATTTGAAAAAGCGGGTATGACGGGGTATGTCGGAAAAGTCAATATGGATCGTAATTCAGGTGATGTGTTGACGGAAACGACGCAAGAATCGATTCGGGAAACCGAACAATGGCTGGAAGAATCTTCGGGGCGTTTCAAACATATCAAACCGATTTTAACGCCGCGGTTCACACCGACGTGTTCCAATGAATTAATGGCTTTTTTAGGACGGCTGGCACAAGAACGCCATCTTCCCGTACAATCTCATTTATCTGAAAATATTGCTGAAATTGCGTGGGTCAAAGAACTTCATCCCGATTGTTCGCAGTATTGGGAAAGTTATAAAAAGTACGGTTTATTCAACGATCGTACGGTTATGGCGCATTGTGTTCATTGCGATGAGCGCGAACGTAACGCGATCAAGGAAAACGGCGTGTGGGTGGCGCATTGTCCTGATTCGAATATCAATTTAGTCAGCGGGACGGCTCCGGTGCGCAAGATGATGAAAGAAGGTCTTCGCGTTACATTGGGATCCGATATAGCCGGAGGGGCTTTGTTGGCAATGAACCAAGTCGTTACGGCGGCGATTCGCGCTTCAAAAGCAAAGTGCATTGAAACAAACCGGTCTGATGATTTTTTAACGGTAACAGAAGCTTTTTATCTGGGAACAACCGCAGGGGCGAAATTTTTCGGTGGCGGCGATGGATTCGCAAAGGGAAATGAATTGCATGCAATCGTTGTTGATGATGCTTCGTTTCCCCCAAGTGCTAAAAAGTTATCGGTCAAAGAACGTTTTGAACGTGCCTTGTACTTGATGCACAAGGACGATATTGTTGCCGTTTTCAGTAACGGACGGCAGGTCAAGTCGTTGAAAAAGCCTTTTTAAAATGCTTTTTTGTCCGGAACAGAATATTTTTCATTCTTGTTGTGAGTGAACGTTTGACAGAATAACCTTCCAATGCTTTTCGTAAAAGGCGAGCGTCATGCGGCGGCAGAGGTTTGGAGTTTTTATAATTAAATGATATCCTCCGGATCTGGGGTGAAATTTGTTCATCGCAAAATTCATCACTGCAACGAATATAAAGCAGATGAATGTTTTTGTCAGGATATCGTTGTGCTATTTTATTGGAACATTCGATTAAAACTTCGGATGTTGTTTCCGTTTCCGAATACAGTGCCGTTTCCACATAGACAATCAAAATGTCATGTTTTTTGTTAATGCTGTCCAATAATCGCTTAATTCTTCTATCATATTTTTTCTTGACTTCTGGGAAAAAAGACTCAAAGGAAGCCGCGGGTGGAAAATCATGGGGAAAGAAAAGTCCTGTTTTTTTGTTTTCATAAATATTGCAAAGCTTTTCAGGATCGTTATTTGTTTTTCCTGTGAAAACGATATCTTCTTTTTCAAAAAAGTCTTTGAAATCGGAGATTAATAACTGAATGCGGGAAGAAAAATTGCTACCGTACAACCAATCGAAAGGGTAAGAGGCAAATTGCAAATTCGATTTGCGTAAAGCTTGGGAACAAAGGCAGGCGGCACCTATACCAAAAACAAGTTCGTATTTTTCAGACATTATCAAATTAAATCCTTATTTTTCATAGAGTTGTAATAAAATTTTAAAGGGCTATACAAACGCAAGCTTGAGCGGCAATGCCCTCTTTGCGTCCGGTAAAGCCCAATTGTTCGGTTGTGGTCGCTTTGATGCTGATGCCGGAAGCGGACATATTCATTAAAACGGCTAATTTTTCAATCATCTCCATGCGGTAGATTCCTATTTTAGGACGTTCGCAAATAAAAGTGATATCGGCATTGACAATACGTCCTCCCAATCCGTTGACCAGATTGACGGCATATTTTAAAAACACGGCGGAATCGGCACCTTTCCATTTGTCGTCCGAAGGGGGAAAGTGTGAACCGATATCCGCGGAACCGATCGCGCCTAACAAAGCGTCTGTCAAAGCATGCAAACCGACATCGGCGTCGGAATGACCTTCCAATCCTTTATCATGAGGAACCTTGACACCGCATAATGTTACATAGGAACCTTGTGTGAATTTATGAACATCGAAACCGGTCGCGGTACGGATTTTTTCCCCTTTTCCTTTTAACAGGAGTTCCGCACGCACCAAATCGTCCTGTGTCGTGATTTTGAAATTGTCCTCGCTCCCTTGTACAAGGGAAACAATCATACCCGCGTGTTCGGCAACACACGCATCGTCAGTCATATCCATACCTTTAACGTCTTCATGGGCTTTTAAAATTGCCCGATAAGGAAAACCCTGCGGTGTTTGAACGCGATACAAACCCGTTCTGTCCACCGTATGAGAAATAACAATTTGATTGTTCTTATCCGTCCCCGCTTTGATTGTGTCTGTTACGCTTAAAGCGGGAA
This sequence comes from uncultured Alphaproteobacteria bacterium, assembly GCA_944390195.1. Lineage (GTDB taxonomy): Bacteria > Pseudomonadota > Alphaproteobacteria > CAAGCB01 > CAG-977 > UBA11549. The sequence continues at coordinate 27,713 of CALXOZ010000006.1, read as the reverse complement.
TGGCTCCTTGTTGGTCATTTACACCCATGATAATCCGGTTGATGATACCGAAGTCCACAAAAGGGCGCGCGCCGTCATGAATTAACACGATATCGGGGTTTTCCTCTTTCAAGCTTTCCAATCCCAGACGGACGGAATCTTGTCGGGACTGACCGCCGAAAACGGGCGCAAGGACGGGCAGGTTTTCCGCCGCACATTGGTATAAGGGAAGATCGTCGGGATGAATGACCGTGCGCACGGCATGAACACAGGGATGGGCGCAAAATGTGGCTAAAGAATGTCTTAATATCATTCGGGAACCGACCGTTCTGTATTGTTTTGGCATTTCTCCGCCGAAACGATGACCTCTGCCGGCGGCAACGACTAAAACGGCACACTTGACCATAGACCCTTCTCCTTGTTAAATTTCATACCAAATAGATTGAACATATTGAAAGATTAAAACAGATTTTCATTTTAGAAAAGGGGAAGATGATTCCGGATGATTTAAAAATAGCGTCTTTGCGGATTGCACCTGTTGTCGGTGCTCCGATGGCAGGTGTTACGGATGAACCGATGAGGGAAATGATCCGCCAATTCGGAACGGAATTGTTATTCACTGAAATGATTCTGGCAGCTTCGTTGGTTCATGTCTCCGCCGAAACGATGACCTCTGCCGGCGGCAACGACTAAAACGGCACACTTGACCATAGACCCTTCTCCTTGTTAAATTTCATACCAAATAGATTGAACATATTGAAAGATTAAAACAGATTTTCATTTTAGAAAAGGGGAAGATGATTCCGGATGATTTAAAAATAGCGTCTTTGCGGATTGCACCTGTTGTCGGTGCTCCGATGGCAGGTGTTACGGATGAACCGATGAGGGAAATGATCCGCCAATTCGGAACGGAATTGTTATTCACTGAAATGATTCTGGCAGCTTCGTTGGTTCATGCGCATAAAAAAACGCAAAAGATGGCGTTGTGTGCCCAAACGGACAGACCGGTCGGCGTGCAGATTGAAGGGACGGATCCTGATGTTATGGCGCAGGCGGCGAAGATTATTGAAGAAAGCGGACAAGTTGACCTGATTGATATCAACATGGGGTGTCCTGTTTCAAAAATTGTGAAATCGGGTGGCGGTGCCGCTTTGATGAAAGATCCTGAAAAAGCAGAGAAAATCGTCCAGCGCGTTGTTGAAGCGGTGCATTTGCCTGTTGGTGTCAAATTCCGATTGGGATGGGACGGGGATTCACTGAATTATCTTGATTTCGGAAAACGGATGCAACAGGCGGGAGTTTCTTTCGTAACATTGCATGCAAGAACAAGACAACAGTTTTATGCCGGTCATGCGGATTGGAACGCTTTTGAAAAATTGAAAAAAGTTCTGACGATTCCCGTTATTGCCAATGGTGATATCAGAACTTCCGCGCAAGCAAAAAAAGTGTTGTCCGAAACAGGAGTCGATGCGGTTATGATCGGACGCGGATTGTTGGGAAAGCCTTGGGCTTTGGCGGAATGTCGCACCGGATTGAAAAACGGTGTCTTCAATAAAATGGATGATATTAGTCAGGTTGTGCTTGATCATTTTCATAAAATGGAGAAATATTACGGGCATAAAGCCGTTTTTATCGCCAGAAAACATATCGGTTGGTACTCTTCGGGGATGACAGGCGCAAGTGCTTTTCGAGATCGGGTCAATCAAATAACGCAGACGGCGGAACTGTTGTCTTTAATTCGGGATTTTTTCGGCAGGCAAACATGACAGATCAAAATGAAGGCTTGGGCGATGTCATTGAAAAATATTTACGCCGTTTTTATGCCGGTATGGTTGATGTTACGGATCAAAAAAATGTGTATGATTCCATCATGCAGGAAGTGGAACGCAGGTTGATATCGGTAACGTTGGAAACAGCAAAGGGAAATCGTTTGAAAACGGCTAAGATTTTAGGGTTGAACAGAAATACGTTGCTCAAGAAAATGCGCCAATTCGACTTGGACGACAAGGTCAACCAAAAAAACGCGACGATGTCGCATCTGTATAAAAGGCGGAAAAGAAAATGAGAATAATTATTTGCGGAGCGGGGCGGGTCGGATCGACAATTGCACGTTATTTGGTGGAAGACGGCAATGATGTTGTTGTCATTGATATCAATGCGGATCGGTTGAACGAACTTTCTTCGACATTGGAAATCCGCCCGATTGTCGGTTTTGCTTCTTATCCTTCTGTTTTGGAACAGGCGGATGCGCAAGATGCCGATATGTTGATTGCAGTTACGGCTTCCGACGAAGTCAACATGGTTACATGCCAAGCCGCCAATTCTCTGTTTAAAGTGCCGACAAAGATCGCTCGTTTGCGTTCTAATGAATATACCCGTCAAAGATGGCGCAAATTTTATACCCATGATGCGTTGCCTATAGATGTCGTGATTTCTCCGGAAGTGGAAATAGCCCGTTCAATCGGACGCAATATCTCTTTCCCCGGTGCGTTTGAAGTCATACCGTTGGCTATGGATAAGGTGTATTTGTTGGGGATCCATTGTGACGAGGTGTGTCCTATGATCAATACACCTTTGCGTCAGTTGACGAACCTGTTTCCGGATGTAAACGCGGTTGTTGCAGCTTTGGTTCGCAATTCGAAACTGATTATAACGGACAGCGATACCCGTATTTTAGCCGGAGATGATGTTTATGTGATTGTTCCTTCCGAATCGGTCAGAAGGATCTTGACGTTGTTCGGACGTGATCAGGAACGCTCACAAAGCGTCCTGATTCTGGGGGGAAACAATATCGGATTGAATTTGGCAAGATATTTGGAAAAAGCGTCTCATATGCGTGTAACGCTTGTGGAGGAAAATGAGAAACGAGCCAAATTTTTAGCGGAAACGTTGTCTCAAACGACAGTTATTCATGGCGATTTTCTGAACACGGCTTTGTTGGAAGAGGCGGATATTGATATTGTCGAAACCGTCATTGCGGTGAGTTCCGCTGATGAAGACAACATTTTGGCGACATTGATGGCAAAAAAGTACGGTGTGGAACAAACCATTTCAGTGATTGAAAAACAGCTTTATTCCCAGTTGGTTGTCAATTTGGGGATTGATGTCATCATTAATCCGGGTGACATTATGGTTTCGACAATCTTGCAACATGTCCGGCGGGGGAAAATTTATGCGGCATATTCGATCCGTTCCGGTCTGTGTGAGGTCTTGGAAGCCGATGTTTTTGATACGTTTGAATATGCCGGCAAAGCGTTAAGGGACGTTCGTCTGCCTGCCGGCGTTATTATCGGAGCGATTGTCCGTGATGTCGATGTCTTGCCGTTGCGAGGGGATACCATCATAGAAAAAGGCGACCGGCTGGTTTTGTTTTCCGATGCGGACGCTGTTAAGCAAGTTGAAAAGATGTTTTCTGTAGGATTGGAGTTTTTTTAATGAAGAATAATCATCTTTACCCTTGTCCCAAAATGATTTTATTTGATTGGGATAATACGTTAATGGATACGACCCCCGTATTGTTCAAAGCCTTTTGTGCCATGCGTAAATATTATAATTTGCCCGAGTATTCCATGGAGGAATATCAGGCAAGGACGGGACTGTCGTTACGGGAGACTTTTCCGGATTTGTTCGGACAGCGTTGGGAAGAGGCGAAACAAGTGTATCTGCAAGCTTATCAGGAAAATCATTTATCGTTGTTGACCCCGTTTGATAAGGCTTACGAACTTATAACGTACGCGTATGAAAAAATAGGCAAACTCGGCGTGGTCAGCAATAAGACAAACTTTATTTTGCAAGAGGAAATCGATCATTTGGGGTGGGGCGGATTTTTTTATGCTGTGGTCGGAGCCGGTGACGCCGATAAAGACAAACCGGCACCGGATCCTGTTTTCAAGGCCTTGGAAGGAACCGGAATTGTTTATGAGCAAGGGGCTTTATCCGAACCGGTCTGGTTTGTCGGAGACGGTGACGCCGATATGCTTTGTGCTAAAGCGTCAGGGTGTTTCCCTGTCCGCATGGCAAATGAAAATAAAGACGGAAAAGATGTTCTGACGGTAAAAAATTGTCAGGAATTACTCTCTGTCCTTTACTCTTTGGGTTAAATGTTTTAAAAAGACCTCAATTGATTTTCAGCAAGGGGAATAAGAATGGTTGATAAAAATCAAAATGTACAGGACGTGTTCTTAAACCATATCCGTAAAACGAAAACGCCTGTAACCGTCTACCTGATTTGCGGTGTGAAATTGCAAGGGATAATTACATGGTTTGATAATTTTTCAATGCTGTTGCGCCGTGATGGGCATACGCAGTTGATTTACAAGCACGCAGTATCGACAATCATGCCGGCTGTGCCCGTTTCTTTGTTTGACGATGAAGAAAACGCGACCGGTTCATCTGTCGAATAGGGAACGGAAGGGTGTCTGAAAAGACTTTCGTTTTACATCCGGTTTTAAAAAAACAAACGGATACGGGACGGTCTTTACAAGCGGGGCTGGAAGAAATAAAAAATTTGACGACGGCAATCAATCTGGTCGTCGTAAAAGATAAGGCTGTCATTTTAAATAAAATCAACGCTTCCTTGTATATAGGGAAGGGAATGGCAGAGCGGATTAAAGAAGAAATAAAAGAAAACGAAGTTTCTTTGGCTGTTGTAAATTGTTCATTATCCGCAATACAACAACGTAATTTGGAAAAATTATGGAATTGTAAAGTTATTGACCGCACGGCATTGATTTTAGAAATTTTTGGTGAAAGAGCCAGAACGAAAGAAGGGGTTTTACAAGTCGAACTGGCTCATTTGAATTATCAAAGATCCCGATTGGTGCGCGGTTGGACGCATTTGGAACGTCAGCGTGGTGGCAAGGGTTTTCTGGGCGGTCCGGGGGAAACGCAAATCGAGCTGGACAGGCGGGTGATAACCGAAACGATTGCAAAGTTGAAAAAGGAATTAGAAGCCGTTAAACGAACACGGGCTTTGCATCGTCAGGCGCGAAAAAAAGTCCTGTATCCCGTCGTCGCTTTGGTCGGTTACACGAATGCGGGAAAGTCGACTTTATTCAACCGCTTGACACAGGCGGATGTCTTTGTCAAAGATATGTTGTTCGCGACTTTGGATCCGACAATGCGTTTGTTGAAGTTGCCTTCGGGAAGAAAAGTCATTCTTTCCGATACAGTGGGCTTTATTTCCGATTTACCGACGGAGCTGATTGCGTCGTTCCGTGCGACTTTGGAAGAAGTCGCTGAAGCCTCTTTGATTTTGCATGTCCGTGATATCGCCCATCCTGATACAGAAATGCAAAAGCGGGATGTTGAAAATGTATTGAAGGCGTTGGGACTTGACAGTCAAGTCGATCATGGGTTGATCGAAGTGCTTAATAAATCGGATTTGCTTGATGAATCAAGGCGTAATGCTTTGATGACGGCAAGTCGACGTTCGGGGAAACAAACGCTTGTTTGCGCCGTTGACGGAAACGGTGTCCAAGAGTTGTTAAATCTCATTGAAAAATCGTTGGCTGCCGGTCGTATGGAAATCGTTGTTGACGTTCCGGTTGAACAAGGGGATGCTTTGGCTTATTTATATAGGGTGGCTGAAGTCTTGGACAGAAAGGACGATCTTGACGGTTGTCATGTTCATGTGCGCTTAGATCAAGCCGATTTTCAAAAATTTAAAAGTATTTACCCAAAGGTGATTTATGCTCAATCTTGATCTTAATAAAGTGGCGGATATTATAAAAACGATTTCCGATCAAGAAGTTTTGCCTCGTTTCAATCATTTGTCCGTTTCTGATATTGATACAAAAAATTCATCCGAAGATTTTGTAACTGTTGCCGATACGCAAACGGAAAAACGTTTGACCGAGGAGTTGACGGCATTGTTACCGGATTCTTTCGTCGTGGGGGAGGAGGCTGCTTTTAAAGATCCTTCCGTTTTGATGTATTTAAAACAGGATCGTCCCGTCTGGGTCATTGATCCCATAGACGGAACCATGAATTTTGCCTATGGGCGTAGTGAAATCGGTGTCGTTGTGGCATTGGTCTATAAAGGGGAAACGATTGCCGGATGGCTGTATCACCCTGTTTATAAACGTATGATCATGGGGGAAAAGGGCGGTGGCGCATGGTATGAAAACCGGCGTTTGAAAGTTGCCGAAGTAACGGATCTTCATAAAATGACAGGAGTGGTCGGACGCCGCGTCGCTTTTAAAGATGAACGCCTGCCCAAACCCGTTTGGTGGGGCAGTGCGTGTTTCGGATATATGTTGATTATTTCCGGCGGCACCCATTATTCAGCTTATCGTACGAAAATTATCAAACCGTGGGATCATGCCGCCGGTGTCATGCTTCATCAAGAGGCGGGCGGATATACCTCTTATGTTGACGGAGCCTCTTATACGCCTTTGATCGGGGCAAATCATCTGATTTCCGCCCCTAATAAAGAAGCTTGGGAATATTTACGAAACAACTTGTGCGCCAAAGCCGATTAGTTCATTTGTACGATGTGTTCAAATGCGACTTTTTTATTAGAGGCTGTTTGTAAAATCTCTCTGACATAATATTATATGTGGTGTCGGTATTTCTTTTACGCATTTACTTTAATCTCAGTTCCTTTCTTCTGTCCGTTTTATGAACAGAACTTAAAATCCGTCTCAAAACATGAAAAATACTTCGTAAGGCGCATCCTTTTGACTTGGAGCGTTTCTCTGGTCGTTTTTTTAAGGTTATAAAGAAACGTTGACTTTCACAATCATGAAAAAAGTTCAAAGAAAAGGTTGATTTTTCTTTTTATATGAATTGTTGAACGTTTTGAATGCGTTTTACGGATACGGAATTTTTTTTGTTGACGCTTTTCATTTATTTCTATGTTTCTAGAATTATAGAAATGTTTGAATGTGATGATATGAAAAATCATTGATTTTCAGACTCATGTTCGACCCCGATGTGTTTCCGGATTGATTTCCAAAGGAAACGGATGAACCAGAGGATTATGAAAATGTTAATGCCGATAATATTCCCAAGGATCAAGGATCTTTTTTTTTATGACAGATTTGTCGGTATTGGCGATACCAAAGTGTGTAAATGGAAAGATCCAATAAAATCAGGCAACTTTCAGAAATTGAAGAGGTGTTGAAAAAATGTCAAACAAGAAATCGAAATATCCGGAAGATTCGGATGGTGATCGAAACATAGATTATGGTGGTATCGTCCAAGATTCTAAATTCAGTTGTTTCGTATTCTTTGATAACGAAATTTTTTTGTATCCGTTTTTCTTAAAAACTGAAATGTCATGTGTTGCGGGAACGGTAGGGGCTGTTTTTTGAAGTATTGTCTTCCCGCTGTCATGAATTTTAAACTGCCGTTTTTTCTAATTAAGAGGGCAATCGAAAGGAAAATTGAAGATGGGATTGTTTTTTTATTGTGGTTTCCCCTTTGAGGCTTGGGCGTCACTTTTTTCTACAAAGTAACGGAAATGCAGTTGTATTGCTTTCGGCGGAATTGTACGACCTTTAAAAATATTTCCGTAAAAACGACTGTATAGATCATTTTGGTATCGGGATTTATTTGGTGAGGAATTTCATATGACTAACGAGTTGACTGACATTGTAGCGGTATTTGATGCCTTGAGCAACGAAACACGCTTGAATATTTTCAGAATTTTGGTCAAACACAGTAAAGAAGGGATTACGCCGACGGAAATCTCGCAACTTATGAACGATCTTCCCCGTAATACTTTGTCGTTTCATCTAAGTTTGATGAGTAATGTCGGGCTTTGTTTTTATCAAAAAAAAGGGAAGCAGATTTTTTACAAACCGAACTGCAACCAAATTAAAAAGATTACTCGATTTTTATTAACCGATTGCTGTAACGGAGGGTGTTCATGTTAGAAATGTTCACGCATTTAGCGGATTGGGCGATTTTAAAAACGGGTTTGAGCAAACAAACTCATTTCGGTTCGGCCGTTCACTTTTTTTATTGAAGACAGTACGAAAATATTTGTCCTTTTGTATGTGTTGATATTTATTTGTATGTGTTGATATTTATTATTTCATTATTTCGTTCTCAACTCAGTCCTGAACGTGTCAGAAATTATTTATCCGGAAAATCACGTTGGAGCGGTTATTTCTTAGCCGTGTTTTTAGGTGTGATCACACCGTTTTGCTCTTGTTCTTCCATTCCGTTGTTTATGGGATTCTTGACCGCCGGAGTTCCTTTCGGGGTCAGTGCGGCATTTTTGATCAGTTCTCCACTTATTAGTGAAATTGCCGCAATTATGTTGCTTGGCATGGGAAGTTATGGCGTTTATATTGTTTTTATTTACATTATTTCAGGTGTGCTGATCTCTGTTTTAGCCGGATATTTGGCGGACAGATTTCAAATGGAAAAATATTTGAAACTCGATATTCCCCGAACTGTTCCTGCTGTATGCGCTTGTTCGTCAATGAAAGAAAAAGCCATTAGCTTAATTAAATACGCTCACGAATTTTCGTGGGAGTTGGTTAAGTCATTATACCTTTACATTTTACTTGGCTTAGCCGTAGGAGCATATATGCATGGTTACATTCCCCAAGAATTTTTCGTAAAACATATGGGGGCTGATAATATCTGGGCTGTGCCGTTCGCCGCTGTCGCAGGTATTCCGATTTAGGCGTCACAAGCGGGGGTTGTGCCTTTGGTGCAGGTTTTATTAATGAAAGGTGTCCCCGTCGGGACGGCTTTAGTTGCTTTTATGAGTATTGCCAGCGTTTCTTTGCCGGAAATGATGATGCTTAGAAAAGTTTTCAGCTTGAAACTATTAATGATTTTTATTGCTTATCTGCTGGTCGCCTTCATAGTGACAGGATATTTGTTAAATATGCTATAGGAGAAAAAAATGAAAGAAATAAAAGTGTTGGGAACGGGGTGCGCTAAATGTAAAGCGACAATGAAACTGATTCAAGATGTTGCAAAGGATCATGGATTTACAGGAACGATAACGAAGATAGAAGATTTTTCCACCATAATTTCTTATGGTGTCATGTCTACGCCTGCGGTTGTGATTGATGGTCGTATCGCATTTGCCGGCGGAGTTCCCGCCAAAGATCAAGTCGAAAGTTGGTTTGTCCCGTCCGGTTGTTGTTGCAAATGAATTTCCGTTGAAAAAACATGATCATCTTATAGGGAAAGTATTGGAAAGCTTTTTTCCGCTTTTAAATAATGAATTTTAAAAGATTGGTGACCGGAAGGACGGAGTTATGATTCTTGTAAAGAAGCGTCAATGCGATAACCGGAAGGTCTTATAAAGCTTTTCAACACCCCTTTTAAAGTGATCAAAGGATGGGAAATTGTCCACGGTCTGAAACCTTTTCCTTGGTTGACGGCGGTTATTTCGATCTTGTCCGGTCGTAGATATACGGCATATGTGCCGGCTTTTAAAATATCGTTGCGGTAAAACAGACGTTTTGCTTTGCATGATTCATAAAAGGAGGCATTGATAAACAAAGCGTCCAAATCCGTCATCTGACAAGCATCATAGGCTCCGATTTTCGTATGAGCATAGCCGATTTTGAAGTTGTGTTTTTCATATATGCAAAGACCATAGGGACAGATGATACTGATTTTTTTCTTTTGCCTGTTTTCCTCCAGCCAAACATTTTGCATCATCGGGTTACCGTTCCCCTCTTTAAAAACTAGCTGATTTTCTTTGTTTTTAAAGGCAAAATCCGTGTTGCTGATATACATATCCGGTAAAACTGTAAAAAACGGTGTGAAAATACTGAATAAAAAGACGGGTAATCCCCAAAAACGGTTTTTGTTTTTCCATAAACACAACCATAATCCGCCGAAAACCGCTAAAAGCAATCCCCAAAGCGGCATGGGTGGAAATTGATAAACGGCATAAGGCAGATTTGCCGTCAGTTCGGCGCAACCGTTGATTAGGGCTATACCGTATGAGGCAATCGCATAAAAAGGTTTTTCCCATCCTGCAGGAATTAGAATTGTTCCGATGGTTAAAGATGGCATGACTATTACAGAGCTGATTGAAGAGCTTAACAAATTGCCGAGTAAGGAATAAACGGGAAAGCGTCTGAAATGGAAAATGCAAAAGGGCGCCGTTGCAACGGAAGCTATGAAAGTTGTTAAAAGGACGGCTCCCAAGTAAGAAAGGCTGTAAAAGAAAACGCTTTCTTTTCTTTCCGACAAACGAAGATATTTTCCCGCTCCGGCTTCGTAAGCGCAAACTAAAGCCAGAACGGCGCAAAATGACAATTGAAAGCCTGCCGACAACAAGGATTCCGGAAAAAACAGCAAAATGAAAAAAGCAGCCCATGCGACACAGACAACCGATATCGCTTGACGGTCAAGCAAAATAGCGCTTAAGACGAAAGACAGCATGATAAAAGCGCGTTGTGCCGGATAAGAGGAACCGGATATTTTTAAATAACCGAAGCAAAGAATCAAAGAAAAAACGGCGGCGATTTTTTTTGTATTGAAACGTAGCGCAATAAACGGAATGAGAGCTAGTCCCGTTCTGAAAAAGCCAAAGACGAACGTTGCCAATAAAGACATATGTAATCCGGATACGGAAAGAATATGGGCCATGCCGGCGTTTCTGTAGTTGTCGACAATATGGTAAGGAATGCTTTTGGAACTTCCTGTTACCAGAGCTTTGGCAATTGCCGCCGAGTCTTTCGGCATTGATTTGGAAATTTTGTCGTTAATGTAAGTCCGTATGGGAATCTGGCTCTTTTCCTTTAAAACAACGAAACCGTCTTTCAAAAAACCGACGGCTCCGATTTTTTGAAAATAAAGAAATCGATTGAAATCAAAAGCGAAAGGGGTCGCCGGCGTATAAGGTTGTTTTAAAAACACCTTTGCACCGATTATGTCTCCTGATTCGGGTGCCGGAATGTCTGAAGGTAAATTCAACCATATTCTTTCAGGTGTTTTCCAATTTTCAAAAGAATCCATAGTAATGTCTTTTAAAACCAATCGGTTTCGCCGTTTTGGCAATTCTGTAACATCATGAACCGTTGCTGTTATATAAACGGCGCGGATCGGTAATTTTATTCGCGGTTCGCTTACAACGAAAGTGCGACATTGGGACAGGAAAAAACCGAAACAGAACAGAAAAATAAAAAAGGAACAAATTAAGGTAGCATTATTTTTTCTGCAATCCCATACCATGAAACAGGAAGAAATGAAAACACAAAAATTTATGATTAAGGAAGGTTCGTCGGATAAAGAGAAATAGTACCCGATCCCGCAGGCAAAAGAAACAGGAAGCCAAAGGAAAATGCGCTCTTTTTCCGTTAAAAGGAAATCGATCAAGGTATATTTGATCCGTTGGCAGTATCGTAAAAATGCGAACATAAAAAAACTCGGTTTGGATATAGTCAACAGTTATAAGATCTTTTTTTCTTTGGGGCAAGTATTGCAAAAAAGGTCTCAAGACGGCTTGCCGGAAAACAGGATGAATATTGAAAATGTCGAGGTTACTGGAATTATTTGTTGTGCTTGGGAATAAAAACGCACAATTCGTATTATTTTGTTAGAACAGAAAAGCGGAAAATATGCAAAAATCTGAAAAATGATTCATACACTGCCGGAAAAACGGAATTTTAAGCTCTTCAGGACGGGGAAAAGATTGAAGTGGTGGGGACAAGATGTTTATACGGCATGGAAAAGAGCGAAAAACGATGGTTTTCAAAAAAGACTGAGCTGTCGTAGATTGATCGAAAAAATTTTATTGTTTTATATTAAAATGACTTTGAATCTCATCTTGCTATGGTCGTGAACGGGACGAATGAAGATTTTCAACAAAAACCCCCGTATCGGGCGGGGGTTTTATCGAATGAGTATGTATTATGATTTCGGAACTTCCTGCATATGGTCGTAGTGCCAATCGATTTTTCCCGTTCCCATGGACAATGATCTCAGTTCGATGACGAAATCAGCCATTTCAGACTGGGGCAAGTATGCTTGGATCGTTTCGATACCGGCTTGGTCGTGTCCTCCGAATCCTAAAATCTGTCCGCGGTGTTGAGAAAGGCAACGTTGCGCTTTTGATGTGAAATCGGAATAAACGGATACTGTTATCGTCAGGATCGGTTCCAAAACAACGGGAGCGCATTGAGGTATTCCTTCTCTCATACCGACTTGAGCCGCGGTTTTAAAGGCTTGATCCGAACTGTCGACATCATGGTAAGATCCATCATACAAGTTCACAGCCAAATCAACGACAGGATAGCCGAAAACGCCTTTGGCAAGATAGTCCCGAATACCGTCTTCAATGGCGGAAAAGTATTGTTTCGGAACTGCGCCTCCGACGATGGTTTGTGAAAACTCGAATCCGCTGCCGCGCGCAAGCGGCTTGATTTCCAGCCAGACATCTCCGTATTGTCCGTGCCCTCCGCTTTGACGTTTATGTTTTCCTTGCACTTTTACGGATTTTGTTATTGTTTCTTTGTAAGGCGTTTTGGGCTTGCTTCCTTCGATGGAAACGTTGAAACGGCTTTCAAGTTTTTCCAAAGCCGTTTCCAATTGTGTTTGTCCTTGTCCCCACAGTAACATTTCCGCACTGTCTTTATTAAATTCGACTTGCAACGAAAGATCTTCTTCGCACAATTTGGCAAGCGCTTGGGACATTTTCACTTCTTCACCGGTTTTCTTGGGTTTTAAAGCCATGGCGTATACGGGAACGAGCGGTTGCGGGAACAAAGGATTGGGTTCACAAGAGTTTGCAGACAGGAAATCACCTGTTTTGATCTGTTCCATCTTTCCCAAAGCGGCGATCTGACCGGATTGTACCGAAGGCGTTTTAACCAGTTTAATCCCGTCGATTGTGTAAAGACCATTAATTTTTTCGTTTCCGAAAACGTTTCCATCCGATATTTCCCCTTCGATCAATCGGATGTAAGACAGTTTCCCAATATGGGGCGCATAATATGTTTTAAACACTTGAGCGTTCGGGCTGCTGGATTCCGGCATTCTGGAGCGTACATTTTGCAATGCTTTGACGTCATGGCGTAAAGTTTTTAACAACCGGAAAACGCCGGCGTCCTGTTCCGCAGCGCCAAAGAAGACCGGAACGACCGTGTTTTCACCGAGAGCGGCGGACAAACTTGAAAAGACTTCCTCTTTTGCCGGAATGGCGTCTTCTAATAATTTTTCCAACAAGGCGTCGTTATGATCCGCCAGTTGTTCCAACATTTCTTGACGTTCCGTATCATGCTTTAATGAATCGGGGATCTTGACAAGATGGGTTGATACATTGTCTTTATACTCTCCGTTTTTAAAAGCATAGGCGCGTTCACTGATCAAATCCACAAAACCGGTGATTTTATCGTCTTCCCTGATCGGGATTTCGCGCAAAATGAGGGGTAATTCTGAAATATTTTGCAATGCGTCGAAAATTTCGCGTACAGGAGCTTTTGTATTTTCTATTTTATTAATAAAGATGATATGCGGAATCGCCATCTCTTTGAGATATTTTAATGTCGGTGCCGCCATAACAGCTCTGGCGGGATCGGGATCGCAAACGACAATGGCGACATCGCAAATAGATAAAGTATTGTAGACTTCTTGAGAAAACTCGCTGCTACCGGGGCAATCGGCAAAAAACCAAGGTTCATCTAAAAAACGAACGGCGGTAAAAGTCGTTTCCACGCCGGTTTGCTTCTTTTTCCCGTCTGTCGCATCTCCGACGCGTGTTAAATCCAACGCTGTTCCTTTACGGTCGATTGTTCCCGTAACATACAGCAAACTTTCCAATAAGCTTGTTTTTCCGGAATTATAAGGTCCGACAATAGCCGCAACGCGGGGCTGAGATATTTTTTGACTCATAAACACGCTCCCTGAATAATTAATATATCTTTACAGGGTAGCGCGTTATAAGCCGATTTCAAAACTCTTTTTTCTAGGCTGTCAAGGAAGAGCAGAAAACTTTAATACGTTCACAAGCTTTTTCCAATAATTCCGTTGCAGTTGCATAGGATAAACGGAAATAAGGGGACAAACCGAATGCAACTCCCGGAACGACGGCGACACCTTGTGTTTCCAACAGGTAGGTAACAAAATCCGTATCCGTTTTTATTTCTTTTCCGTCCGGCGTTTTTTTACCGATGCAACCGGCTATCGAAGGATATAAATAAAAAGCGCCTTCTGGAACGCGGCAGGTTATGCCCGCTATGGCATTAAGCTTTTCAACAACCATATCGCGACGTTGTTTGAAAATATCATTACGTTCTTTCAAGAAATCCATCGGAGAATTCAAAGCGATAACTCCGGCGGATTGACAGAAAGAAACGGCGTGAGATGTACTTTGAGATTGAATTTTATTAGCGGCTTTTATGACTTCTGCAGGACCGGCGGCATACCCGACACGCCATCCCGTCATTGAAAAAGACTTTGCCAAACCGTTGACGGTCAAAGTTCTGTCCTTTAACTCAGGCGCTACGGCGGCAATACTGGCGGATTTGAAATTATCGTAAACAATGTGCTCGTAAATTTCATCGCTGATGATCCAAACATGAGGATGCCTTTTTAAAACATCCGCCAAAGCGCGCAATTCGTCAGGGGTGTAAGCGGCTCCGGAAGGATTGGACGGGGAATTGATAATAAACCATTTCGTTTTTGGCGTTATTGCTTTTTCCAGATCTTCAGGCGTGATTTTAAACCCTGTTTCCTCTTTGCCCACGACGAAAACGGGCGTACCTTCGGCTATGCGAACCATGTCCGGATAGGATACCCAATATGGAGCCGGAATGATGACCTCGTCTTTGGGATTGACGGTTGCCATGATGATGTTGAACAACGTTCCTTTGCCGCCGCAATTGACCGTGATTTCGTCAGGCGTGTAATCCAGATTGTTTTCCCTTTTTAATTTATCGCAAATGGCTTTGCGCAAAGCCGGTGTTCCTGCTACGGCGACATATTTTGTTTCGCCCCGGTCAAGAGCGGCTTTGGCTTCATCGCAAATATGTTGCGGTGTCGGAAAATCAGGTTCGCCGACGCCTAAATCAATTACATCGACACCCTGTGCTTTTAATTCTTTCGCTTTTGTTGTTACGGCTAATGTGGCTGACGGTTTTACAGCCAATAAACGATCGGCGATCATACTCATTTTTGCCCCCTTTTATAAAAACGGGTGTTAGCATACTTTAGTCATTATCATGCGTAAAGGGATTTTTTAGTAAAACCAGCCCTTTTTTCCGGAATGCCCGAAAATTAAATCCCATCCGGTTTTATGCAAAGCTTGAGTTTCGAGAATATAAAAGGCTTTATTGAATCGGAAACCGGCAAAGTACGGCAATTCCATTGTTTCAATTCAGGGTTTTCCTGTTCTACCAGACCGAAAGCGTCGTGGTATAAAGCGGCTCGCATTGTGCTGTTTTGTAAAAACGCTGTTGTTTTTTCTTTCATTTCATTCATACGGGCAATGTCCCAGCTATACCAGTCTTGATCGGGGGGAGCGTATGAGATTATTTTTATGTCGGGGTTTTTTCGCGCAATTTGTGCGGCGATGCCGGCAAGCGGGAAACGATATGTTTCTAAAACGGTTCCGGCGGGCAAGATGATTTCTTCTTTCAAAAAATCCTCTTGTTGTCTTTTACCCCAAGGATGAGACAGAAATGTTGTGGATATCAAAATGAAGAAAACGATTATGATTAAAGAATGATACAAAGCCTCTGCAATAAACCTTTCAGGTTTTTTTAAAGATGAGAAGAATGAAACAAGTAAAATGGCTCCTGTGACTTCAAGGGGAATTGTAAAGCGTAGGTTTGCCGATATGCTCAACCAGATGATGTAAGAAAAAAGAGTGAAGAAGATTGTTTTTTTCATTACGGGGGTGAAAGAAGTCTGGTGGCATTTGAACAAACATATAAATCCGACGAAGAACAAAAAACAGAACCGGAAATCGGTGAACTCTTGTAAAGCGCCGATTTTGGATGAATAGGGGTGCAGAATCAGAAAAAACGGGAAGAAAACGAAATGATACCATTTCAAAGGGGCAAGATGTAACCGGTCTACATAGTTTTCGTCAAGATAATAAGGGGAATTAAATATTTTATTCCAGAACGGAAAGACGGGATTGTCAAAGTTTCTCCATAAGAGAACAGCCCAGTATCCATTCACGCAGAAATACCCGACGACACCTCCGCAAATGAATAAGGAAATGAGGGTTTTCGGATTTTTTAAAGATTTATAGGAACAAAGCAGGACTGCAAAGCAGGAAAGGCAGTAAATGACGGCTGTCAGTTTAAATCCGGCGGCGCATCCGAGCAGAAAACCTGATAAGAAAAAGGTTGTTTTTTTTTCAGGAAACTTTAAAAGGCGGTAAAAAGCGATCAGGATCAGATCCGCCAATATGATTTCATGAGAACAGGTTCCGATTTGAAACCAAGTGGCGACTCCGGTTGATGCGATGATTACGGTCGCCGGAACACAAATTTTTCCTTTTATTGTATCAAGGCGGAAAAACAGGCATGCAATTTTGAATGTCAGGAACATTAACAAGCCGAAAGGAAGACCGGCAGTAAAGCAATAAGCCGTAGTATTGTTTTCAAATAGGTTGTTTAAAAGATATGATAGTGCGTCCAGCATCGGATTGTAATAAGTGGCGACGGCTGCGGGAGCGATGTCGACATTTAACCGGTTGTTTAAAAAAGAGAAACCGTTGTAATAGTGATACAACAGCAGATCATAAGTCAGTTCATAACGTAAAAAGGCGGAAACAATTCCGCCGGTCGTTAAAAAAAACACCAACAAACAGGTTTGTTGCCAAATTTGTTTTTTTTGCATATATGATCCTTTGCCCTTGAAAAACCGTATGCAGTTTATCTAAATAAAGAAGTGTCTTCAACTTTTATCAAAGGCGGTGATTGTGAATACGATTCCCATGTATCGACCGAACAGTTCCACCGAACCGGCGGAATTTAATTTGGTATCGGCTTATGAACCCGCAGGAGATCAGCCTCAAGCCATTCAGGCTTTGATCGACGGATTGAAAAAAGGGGAAAGAAACCAAGTCCTGTTGGGGGTAACGGGATCCGGAAAAACATTTACAATGGCGCACATCATCAAGCAAATGAAGCGTCCGGCGTTGATATTGGCACCCAATAAGATTCTGGCGGCGCAATTATACGGTGAAATGAAATCTTTTTTTCCCGAAAATGCTGTCGAATATTTTGTATCGTACTATGATTACTATCAACCGGAGGCCTATATCCCGCGCACGGACACTTATATAGAAAAGGATTCCGCTATCAATGAACAGATCGACCGCATGCGTCACGGAGCAACCCGTCATATTTTGGAACGCAGAGATGTCGTTATTGTCGCTTCGGTTTCCTGCATTTACGGTTTGGGCAGTGTTGAATCTTACTCATCTATGGCTTTCGGGGTTCAATCAGGGCAGTTTTATGATATCCGCCAGATTGCGCGTCAATTGATTGATTTGCAATATCAACGTAATGATCTGGCTTTTACACGAGGGACGTTCCGGTTGAAAGGAGATGTGTTGGATATCTTCCCGTCTCACTATGAAGACTTGGCATGGCGTTTGTCGTTTTTCGGAGACGAATTGGAATCGATTTGCGAATTTGATCCTTTAACAGGGCAAAAAAAGTTGGAACTCAAGGAAATCACTATTTATCCCGCCAGCCATTATGTTACACCGCGTCCGGCTTTGTCCCAAGCCATGAAAACGATCCGCGAGGAATTGAAAGAGCGTTTGCGCTATTATGCTTCTGAAGGCAAACCGTTGGAAGCGGAACGCATAGAACAAAGAACGCGTTTCGATCTGGAAATGCTGGAAGCGACAGGGCATTGCAAGGGAATAGAAAATTATTCCCGTCATTTGACTGGTCGTGCTGCGGGAGAACCTCCGCCGACACTATTCGAGTATTTGCCTGAAGACGCTATTTTATTTGTTGATGAAAGCCATGTTTCGATACCGCAACTGGGCGGGATGTATCGCGGTGACTATAACCGTAAAAGCACATTGGCGAATTACGGTTTCAGATTGCCAAGTTGTGTTGATAACCGCCCATTGAAATTTGAAGAATGGGACAAGATGCGTCCTCAAACAATTTTTGTGTCGGCGACACCGGGACCGTGGGAATTGCAACAAACGCAAGGCGAATTTGTAGAACAGATCATCCGTCCGACCGGTTTGCTGGATCCTTTATGCGAAGTCCGTCCGGTGGCTTCCCAAGTGGACGATTTGTTGGAAGAATGCCGCCTTTGCGCACAGAAAGGTCAACGGGTTTTAGTTACGACTTTAACAAAAAAAATGGCGGAGGATTTAACCGATTATCTGTCGGAAAACGGTGTTAAAGTTCGTTATATGCACTCTGATATCGATACGTTGGAACGTATCGAAATCGTTAGGGATTTGCGTTTGGCGGTTTTCGATGTTTTAGTCGGCATCAACTTGTTACGGGAAGGTTTGGATATTCCTGAATGTGCGCTTGTCGCCATTTTGGATGCGGATAAAGAGGGCTTTTTGCGTTCGGAACGTTCTTTGATCCAGACAATCGGAAGAGCTGCCCGTAATGCACAAGGGCGTGTCATTCTTTATGCCGATAAAATAACGGAATCGATGAAAAGGGCTTTGGGAGAAACGGCGCGTCGCCGTGAAAAACAGCAACTTTTTAATAAAGAGCATAATATCATACCGCAAACGATCAAACGTGATGTTGCCGATATTTTGCAAGAATTGTGTGAAAAGGATGATACCGGCAATTCAATGCGGAAACCGGAAAAAGAAGTGCTGATTTCTGAAAAGAATTTGAAGGATACGTTAGCCAAGTTAACGCGACAAATGCGAAAGGCGGCGGAAGACCTTGAATTTGAACAAGCCGCGAAAATAAGGGATGAAATCAGGCGTTTGGAACAAAATGCCCTGATAAATCTTTAAGTGATCGAAAAAAGTAAGGGCAATACTCTTGTTGATAAAAATTGAAAAGGTGTTGAAATAAATTTATCTACGGAACAATTCAATCGACACTGAATAAAATTATCGATAGTAAAACACCATAAAGCAGTTGGCTTTATGGTGTTAGGATTTTCATCAAAGCAATTTATACGTTCATGTGCGGAGCGGATGTATCGTTAATACCAGCGTTTTTCCGCTCTGTAAGTGGATTGGATTAACGCAGAGGAAACAGATCGTTATAGTCGACGCCTTTATAACGCTTTTCTTCAGGCATGGGAATAGAATCCACTTCAGACAGCAACCCGTTGTTTTGCAAACTCCACTTTAAATTTTGCATTTCTTCGCGATGTTGCGGGTGGTCTCCGATAATGACGCTGAACCAGAAATAAGCGTCGATAGGATTGTAAAGAGGGGTTAAACGGTTCATATATAAAAACGCTAATTGTTCTTGAGCCGCTCTTTGTCCGGACTGAGCTGCCTGATGCAACCATTTTTGAGCGGTATAACAGTCTTTAACACCGCTCAATCCGTATAAATAAATCATACCGATAATATATTGAGCGTCCATATTTCCCTGTTCCGCCGGTTCGGTCATATATTCCAGAGCTTGTTGATAATTGGCTGTATTAAAAGCGGTAATGCCTTTATCAACGCTTGAATGTCCGGAAACCGGATCGGGAAAGATATCAGACATGAAAGAACAAGCGGATAAAGAGAAAACGAAGATTAAAGCAAATAAATTTTTCATGAAAGTCATCTTCCCATTCCTTGACGTAAAACGGCGAATTGAGCCGGAGAAAATTGTTTTTTGGAGGTGGTTTTATTTTTTTGAACAGTATCATCTAGTTTGACGTTAACTTCAAAAATCCGTTTAAGCAGGCTACGATTTTCCTTTGTTTGTTTACGCAATTCCCGCCATAAATCATCGCGATCCCGAGCGGTCATGTAAGTTGTGTCAAGCAAAACAGCGACTGGTTCGTTTTTTCCCGTTTGTTTGTTCGGGTGTGTTTTGTTCAATTGATTTAAAATGGTTGCCGCGTTACCGAAGGGATTAAATGCCCACTTATCTTTTTCCGTAGGAGACAAGGGGGTTTTTATATCAAAAGGGTAACCCTCGCCATCGAAAAAATCGACATAAGGGGAATCCGAACGGCTGACAGGTCCTTTGACGGCGCCGGACAGATCGGCTTCCGCCGCCGCCATGGCTTCTCGGATGACTTTTCCGATTTTATTGCCGCCATGAGCAGGATCATTGGTTAAATCGTCAAAGTTCGGGTAATTGCGATATCTCGGAGGGACATCGTCAAGCGTTTTAATTCCGGCTTGTCGGTTTTGTTGCCCGCCCGCAGCATTTACTCGTGATGGTTCTGGCAAATCCAACATTAAAAACACCTCTCATTTAAAGTTATATATTGCCCTTAAAAAAACATTTTGTCCAGATCTCCTCTGACAATTTTCCTTACCTTGCGAGGAAGATCGTTTTTCCCGTTATACGGAGAATGAGAATTAAAAATGTTTTATAAAAAATCAAATCGTTGTCATGATTATCGGTGTTGTTTCATATCCAAAAGGGATCTTTCTTTCGCAACAAAGATAACGGTAGTATTTTATCAAAATTTTTTAAGGCGTTTCAAAGGAACAAAAGAACAGCGTTTTTGAAGGGATTTGCGAGATTATAATGTTTTTTAAAATGTTTCTTTAGAGTGGTTTTTTATGCTGTAATGTAAAAAAGAACATTGCAATCAAGCGCAAAAATCTGTTCTCTTTGTAAATGAAGGGGGCGAAAGAACAAAATGGATTTTTGGTTGAAACTCAAATATGTACTTTGTTATTTTACAATTAAAGGCTTTCATAGCGTAAGCGTATTGTGAAATGGTCGGAGAAACATTTATGACAAGTTTTGTCTTTCCATTGGCGTTTTTATTGTTACCGCTGCCGTTTATCATGCAAGCGGTGTTGCCTTGCGTGAATCAAGAAAATGAAGATGCTTTGAAAGTGCCTTTTTTTGACGACATAAGAGTTTTGTCTCATTCCGGGACGCGTTCCGTCTTTCAAAAGTTTCATGTGCGCCGTTTGTTGGGGCTTTTAATTTGGGGATTGCTGGTAACGGCGGCGGCGGGCCCCCGCTGGGTCGGTGAAGCGGTTAAGATGCCGGCGCAAGGGCGTAATCTCATGTTGGTTCTGGATATTTCCGGATCAATGGAAGAAGCCGATTTTTCCGTTCAAAACAGAGCTGTCCGGCGTTGGGATGTTGTACGTGCGGTTGCGGACGCTTTCATTCAAAAGCGCAAAGGGGATCGGGTCGGTGTCGTTTTATTCGGAGAACGGGCTTATTTGTATACGCCGTTGACCTATGATGTGAAAACGGTTTCCGATTTGTTAAAAGAAGCTGATGTCGGCATGGCGGGAACTCAGACGGCGTTGGGGGATGCTCTGGGGCTGGCGTTAAAGACGATGGTAGATGTTCCCGATGAAAGTAAAGTTATTGTATTACTTTCAGACGGGGCGGCGAACGCAGGAACGATGCGGCCTGCGGAAGCGGCTGAATTGGCTGCGAAAATGGGCGTGAAGGTCTATACGATAGGGGCGGGATCCGATACTGTTCAAATGATGGGGCTGTTCGGTGTCATGCAGATGCCGCGAGGCGATGAAATAGATGAAAAAACGCTTCAGGAAATCGCTCAAAAAACACAAGGACGTTATTTCCGAGCGAAAAATACACAAGAATTAATTGAAATTTACAAGGAAATTGACGCATTAGAGCCCGTTGACAACGATGATGTCTTTATCAGACCGGTAAAAACACTTTTTTATTACCCGTTGGGAGCAGCGTTCGTTCTAAGCATCTTGGGTGCTGTAATGCTGTTGATTGACAGGAGAATGACATGACGGAGTTTCATTTCTTGCGTCCCGAGTGGTTTTGGGGCGGGCTTGCATTCTTGTTGCTACCTTTTTTAATTGGAAAAAGTCATTCAAAGGGGGGATTGTGGCAATCTTTTTGCGATCAGGGGTTATTGCGTTCCCAGCTGGTCGCCGGATCTCCCAAACGTTTTTTTCTTCCTGTTTTTTTACTTAGTGTATCATGGATTCTGACGATAATCTCTTTAGCCGGACCGACATGGCAAAAGCTGCCGCAACCTGTCGTGGACAAAGGACGGGATACGGTTTATTTGTTGGATATCTCCCTGTTTATGTCTCCTAAAGACATCCAACCGTCCAGAATGGATCGTGCGCGCTTTAAGATGTATGATTTCCTGCAAAAGACAAAAAACGGTCAGAATGCTTTGATTCTGTACGACAATGAACCTTTTGTGGCTGTGCCTTTGACAAAAGACCGAAAGGTCATTGATAATATGTTGCCGACAATTCAAACGGGAATGATGGGCGGGCAGGTTCCTGATGTCAATGCCGCTTTGCAAGAAGCCGTAAATTTATTAAAACAAGCAAATTCTAAAGACGGACAGATTGTATTGCTGGGCAGTTATGTTAATCAGGAAAATATGCCGGATATTTTGAAAACTGCCAATCTTTTAAAAAAAGAAGGATATTCTTTGTCTGTTTTGGGAATAGGAACGTCTCAGGGGGCACCGATACAACTTCCAAACGGCATTTTTTTGATGGATCGAGGAAAACCCGCTTTATCAACACTTTCCGTAAGGAATTTTCAAAAAATAGCTCAAGCTGGTGGCGGAGTTTATCAGACGGTTACTTTGGATGAAAAAGATATTGATGCCATTGTGAATGCTTTTCCAGAAGAACAATCCGTTCAAGCGGAAGACTTGGCGCAAGAGGAAAATAAAGCGGATACATGGAAGGACTTCGGTTCGGTACTGTGTCTGTTCATTTTGCCTTTTGCGGCTTTGGGATATCGTAAAGGCTGGCTTGCAGCGTTCTTGTTTATCTTTTTGCAGCCTTGTGATGTCCGTGCTTGGACATTGTCAGATTTATGGGTGCGTCCCGATCGTCGGGAGGCAGAACGGATTGTCGCGGGGGAAGAACCAAAGGATCCGCAAATCTTTCAAGATAATTCATGGCGGGGAATTGCGGCATATAAATCCGGTGATTTTTCTACGGCGGTTTCTGCCCTATCTTCGACGGACGATCCTGAAATGCTTTATAATCAAGGGAATGCTTTGGCTCAAGCGGGACAATACCGGCAAGCAATTGAAAACTATAAAAAGGTGTTAGAAAAAAATCCGGATCATGAAGATGCGGCTTTTAACAAGAAGTATCTGGAAGATCAGTTGAAAAATCAGCAACAGCAGAATCAAGATCAACAGCAGAATCAGGATCAACAGCAGAATCAGGATCAACAGCAGCAACAGCAGAATCAAGATCAACAGCAACAGCAGAATCAAGATCAACAGCAACAACAGCAGAATCAGGATCAACAGCAGCAACAGCAGAATCAAGATCAACAGCAACAACAGCAGAATCAGGATCAACAGCAGCAACAGCAGAATCAGGATCAACAGCAGCAGCAGAATCAAGATCAACAGCAACAACAGCAGAATCAAGATCAACAGCAGCAGCAGAATCAAGATCAGCAACAGCAAAATCAGGATCAGCAAATACAACCTGAACAAAAAATTGATGAAAATGAACAAAAAAAACAAGAGCAATTACAATGGCTTAGTGTGATAGAAGACGACCCGTCAGGGCTTTTGCGAGAACGGATCCGGCGCCGTAATTTAATGAAAAGGAGAAGATAATGAAAGGTATACAGCTTTTTGTATTTCTTGTTATGCTTACTTTCAGCCGTTTGGCTGTTGCCGGGTTTGAAGCCGATGTCAGTAGGACTGTCATTCCCGAAGGAGAAAGTTTTCAGCTTTATCTTCGTCAGGACGGAGATGCTGAACAACCGGATATTTCCGTTTTAAATCAAGATTTTTTGATCGTAATGGAGCGTAAAAGCTTTAAATCGAGCTATGTGAACGGGAAAGCCCAAACGTTTAATGAAAACGTTTTGACATTGATCCCCAAAAAAACGGGTGAAGTCATATTGCCGTCCATTCAAGCGGGAAAAGAAAAAACGAAGCCTGTCAAATTGACTGTTGTTGCAGGAGGGCAGCCTTTACCGGAAGATCCTGTTGAAAAAAAACAAGCCCAATCAGCTCAGCCGAATGTATTTATCCGTTACGAATTGGC
This sequence comes from uncultured Alphaproteobacteria bacterium, assembly GCA_944390195.1. Taxonomy (GTDB): domain Bacteria; phylum Pseudomonadota; class Alphaproteobacteria; order CAAGCB01; family CAG-977; genus UBA11549. The sequence continues at coordinate 3,673 of CALXOZ010000006.1, read as the reverse complement.
AGATAAGCAACCGTATATCGGTCAACAAATTCCGTTGACGGTGAAATTATATTCTTTTGTGCAAACTCCATTGCTGGATGGAGCCGTTATTCCGCCTCAAGCCGACGGGATAACATCGGAACAATGGGGGGATGTGAAACGTTCAAGAGAAACTGTCAATGGTCGTTCCTATGACGTTTTAGAGTACAAGTTTTTATTGTTTGCTCAAAAAAGCGGAAAGATAACATTATCGCCCGTGCGTTTCAGAGGGACGATCAGCGATCCGAACGCCCGTAGCGACAATATGAATGATTTGTTTGGTTTTGGTGGGCTTGATGATTCCGGATTTTTTTCAGGCTTTTTCGGTCAGCAAAATGTTGCCGTTCAGACTTCTGCCATTACATTGGATGTTCGGGGAAAACCGGAAAAAAGCGGTGTCAACTGGCTTCCGGCGACAGAGGTCGCCATTTCTGAAGATCTGAATCCTCCGAAACAGACAATCAATTTAGGGGAGGCTTTGACCAGAACGGTAACTGTGATGGCGGCAGGGGTCAGAGATACGCAAATTCCGGATCTGTTGTTTTCCCAAGGTGAAAATTATAAGCAGTATCCCGGTAAAACAGATACTAAAAACCTGTTTGATAATAACGGAATAGTCGGCGTTAAAACACGCCAGATCGTCTTTATGCCGACAAAGGCGGGTGAAATCACTTTACCGAAGATGGAAATTCCATGGTTTGATGTTAAAACAGGGGAAACACGCGTTGCCGTTTTACCTCAAAGAACGATAACGGTTCAAACGGTTTCGCAAGGATCCGGAGAAGAAAAAACGGATCTTGTTAATTCTTCATTGAATCAACCATCCGATCAAATAACGCCGGATAATAAAGCGGCTCCGGTATCAAAGCAAACAAAACCAGTCGTAACGCAGCAGATTGAACAGACTCATAATCGTGAAAAGCCGGAAACAGTTTCTAAAGTGAAGGAAAAATATGCTGGACAATCTCCTGTCCGTCTGTTTTTCGCTGGTATATTCGCGGGAGGAGCCGTTGTTACGGTATTGGGATTGTTGCTACATTTTCTGCTTTTTAAATCGAATTCAAAGACGGGAAGTAAAGTTGTTAACACAAAAACATCTCGTCAAGAGGCGATGGAACGCGTAAAGCAAGCATGTCTGTCTGAATCGGGAACAGAAACAAAACAGGCTCTGTTGGATCTTGGACGGATTTTATGGCCTGAAACGCCGCCGCTGACTTTGTCAGATTTGTCGAAACGTTTTAATAATCAGACCCTTTCGGAACAAATGGAAAAATTAAATCAGGCTTTGTATGCCCAGAACGGCGCAAGCTGGAATGCAAAAGAATTTTGGACTGTATTTAAAACCGTTCAAGTGGAAATTGATGAAAAAGAAAAGAAAGAAAAAATGCCTGTTCCTCCGTTATATCCAAATTAAGTGTTCATTGTTTTTTTACGATACAGAGCTATAACCGTTAAAATAACAAAATTGGTCAGGAAAATTTGATGCGCAAAATGCCTTTATCTCATGCTGTTTTAGCTTCGCTTTTGTGGTGCGCAGTAATTTTTGCTTTTGTCGGTGTGAACTTTATGAAATTTGAATCAACAGCTCAAGCGCTTAGAGATTCAAGAATACAAACAGCTTTAAGAGAATTGAGGCGTGTCATTCAAAATGAAATGGATAAGGGAGCTTCTCTGCCTAAAATCAAAGTGGATGATTTTTTGTTCCGTTATTCCACAGAAGAAGGTGATACTTTGTCCGTTATGATCTTCGATCTGAAAACGAAAAAGATCTTATTCAGCACGTCGGGAAAAAATACAGGGACAAACGTTTCCGATGAATGGCTTCAAAAATGTACACAGTCCGAAACGACTTTTTCAGAATCCGTTGATGATAAGGAAACAATCGGCTTGCCGATTTTTAATCCTTTTTTGGAAAAGTCAGGCTGTCTGATTGCAGAATATAAAACGCAAACCAATGCCATTGTGCGCGAAGAAATGATTTCTACAGCATTTCATTTTACGCTCCGATTGGCTTCTATTGGCATTTTCGCCTGTTTTTTAGTATATTTTTTGGCATTGTATTCAAAAAAAATTTTTGGTCAGAAAAAAATCCGCTTGTGGGTTTCCATGGGAGCGGGTTTCCTTGCTCTTGTTTTTATCGTTCAAATGAATTTTTTGGCGATGTTCAGATCATTTGAAAAAGATATGAAAAACGAGATTATCGCTAAAACCGGAATCGTTGCGAAACAGGTCAAAAATGTATTGGAACAGGTCGTTCAAGGAGGGGTTCCATTTAAATCAATCAACGGATTGGAACCTTATTTGGATATGTTGCGTTATAAGAACAAAGAGATTTTGTTTATTTTAATAACGGATAAAACGGGACGTGTCTTATATGAATCCGGTGTGGCGGCCGAAGCCTTTGATACGGATCCGCGTACGGGGAAAGTTTCTTTGCGCAAGGGATATTATAATACGGCTGAGCCGGTGAATGATTTGGGGGAACCGCAAGGATGGGTTCAAATCGGTGTGAATGAAAGGTTTGTCCGTGAAGAAGTTTTTTAGTCTTTTTTTCTTTGTTTTGATTTTTCCTTTTTGTCATGCTTATGCGGCACCGCCAAAAATATATATGGTTATGTGGAACGGCTGTGAGGAGGCTTGCCAAGGATTTTTGGATTATTTAAAGGCGTCTCGTTTCAATGTGAAAGTCATTCAACGTAATTTGAATAAAAAAACAGACAAGATCCCTGAGCTGATTAAAGAAGCTAAAGAAATGTCTCCGGATCTTTTGGTAACATGGGGATCTTTAGCCACTTTAAAAATGCTCGGGACGCAAGATAATGGCTTTGTTTCAAAATCTGGCTCTATTCCGGCGTTATTTATGGTGGTCTCGCAACCTGTTGAAAGCGGTTTGGTTCCTTCTTTGATTTCTCAAGGGCGCAATATTACAGGGGTTATGCATTTGGTTCCTTTGGCAGAGCAATTGCAATTGGCTCGTCAAATCATTCCATTTAAACGTCTGGGGATCATTTATAATCCTTCGGAAACAAATGCCCAAGTCGTTGTCGACCAGTTGGCTCGTTATGCCAAAATGATGAGTTTTGAATTGCTTGATTACCCGCTTCCTTTGAATAAAGATGGAAAACCCGACGCAAAAGAAATAGAATCTTTGGTCAATGAAATGGCAAGTCAAAAAGTCGAACTGATCTATTTGGGACCGGATGCCTTTATGAATGCGAACAGAACAACTTTGATCAATGCGGCGACAGCTGTTTCCATTCCGGTTTTTTCCGCTTCCGAAGGCGCTGTCCGTAATGATAATGCTTTATTCGCTTTTGTTCACAGATACTATACAGTCGGTCAAATGGCGGGGAAAAAGGCTTTAAAGATTTTAAAGGATAAGGTTCAGGCTTATGATATCCCGATTGAAGCTCCTCAGCGTGCGCTATTGGTTGTCAACATGACAGCCGCTCGGAATACGGGGGTTTATCCCGCTTTGTTATTAATGCAGAACGCGGATCTTGTTAATATTCCAGACAGAAGGGATTCTACGGATTGACGAGGGAAGGGCGAATATGAATGAACCCATTCACCTCTTTAGCGTGCGCTATTGGTTGTCAACATGACAGCCGCTCGGAATACGGGGGTTTATCCCGCTTTGTTATTAATGCAGAAC
>CALXOZ010000005.1 GCA_944390195.1 uncultured Alphaproteobacteria bacterium | reverse complement strand
AACAGGCTGTTCAACAACAACAGCTTCTTCAACAACAGGCTGTTCAACAACAACAGCTTCTTCAACAACAGGCTGTTCAACAACAACAGCTTCTTCAACAACAGGCTGTTTTACAGCTGCCGGAACAACCTTTTTCATCTTGCCAGCTTCTTTACGAACCGCCTTGACATGAACATCTAATTCATCTCCCATCATTGCTCCCGGCCAAATAAAATCACCAATAATAAAATTCGGAATCCCGTTGAATTCAAGACGTGATGCTAAAATACGATTAGCATTCAACACTCTGTCCAAGGATTTGTCTTTTCTGTCTTTTTCAAACTGATCCATATCCAAACCGAAAGAGGCGGCATAAGCAAGGATATCATCTTCCGTCAAGACCCCTTCGTGAGTGATCATCGCTTTATGCATTTCAAAATATTTACCCTGCTTTTGAGCTGCCAAGCCCGCACGGGCGGCTAAAGCGGATTCTTCACCTAAAGAAGGCAGATCTTTTAAAACCCAACGGATATTACCGTCATTTTTGACATATTCCCAAACCTTAGAGAACATCAACTTACAATATCCGCAGTTATAATCGAAGAACTCGACAATCGTTACATCGCCGTCCGGATTCCCTATAACAGGAGTATTAGGGTCGCGTTCCAAAGCAATCCTGCTAGCCTTCACTTTGGCAATAATCTCTTGTTGGCGGAGTTCTTCCTGTTTTTTAATGTAATTGTCCAAAGCTTCCTTGACGATTTCAGGATTATTGAGCAGGTATTCTTTAATAATAGCTTTAACTTCTTCTTCGTTCAGACCGAACTCTAAAAACTTCGCTTGTCCTGCCGATGGTGCGACAAAGGCGACAAAAGCGAATATGATCAATATCTTGCGTAACATTTCTTTTCCTTTTTTCAATTTTCTCCAGTGTCAAATAATATATCAAAAAGAAAACACGGGAAACAGTTATCTTATTTCACATCTATTTTTTTTGAGGCAGAAGGACGAAGACCGTACAAGATGTCTTCCGCCCGAAGTTGTGCCGGAGAACTTTCAGGCAACAGCTTTATAGCTCGGCGGGCAAACATTTCGGCTTCCTTTTTGTTTCCCGACAACAGATTATATTCCGCCAAAGCATACGCTGCCAGTCCCTGATCTCCGCTACGACCGTCAACAATTGCCTGCAACCTCCAGACCAGAGGAATCTCGTTTTTCATTGCCAAAGTAAATCCAGACAATAACTTTCGAGCTTCAATCAAGCTAGCTTGATCATCTTTGGCTATTTGCGCTTGGATCAACCCGATCCGGATCAAAATGGAATCCTGTAATAATTCAAGCGCCTTTTGATAAGGAAGAACGGCTTGAGCCGCCTGCCCTGTTTCAAACAAGATTTGTCCTTTCAATTCATAAAAGTAAGGATCATCCGGATAATCTTTAATCAACCGGTCAACCTGTTCCAAAGCTTTTTTAAACTGTCCGTCCTTATAAGTGGCTACAGCTCTGGCATAACGCGCCGGCAGACTCGTATCCGTCAAAGGGTAACGTTGCATCGTTTTTTCAGAAGGATATAAAAAACCGAACAACTTCGCCCGTATCCTTTCAAACAAAGCGTTTTCAAAAGCAACTCTTTTCCGGTTCACCGAAAATGTTACTTTTTTTTGCTTTTGTTGATCCAAAATAAAGCTTAAACGCTCTTTGACCGCAGGATGAGAACGCCAAAGAACAAAATCATCCGTCAATTGATATTTTTCTTGATCTTGAAGCTTGCGCATAATCGTTTCAAAACCGGAAAAATCATGTCCGGTTTTTTGCAATAATGAAACAGCGACTTGATCCGCCGCATTTTCCTCACTGCGCCGATATGCCGCAAAAATACTTTGCGAGGAATTGACCCCGCCTAACATAGCCCCGACAGCCGCATCGGCTCCTCCGCCGGCGGCAGCAGCCACAGCCCCTAAAATCATAGACAATAACATACTGCGTTGAGCTATACGCATATTTTCATATAAACGAACGATATGCCCTCCGGCAATATGTCCTGTCTCATGAGCCAAAACGGCAATGACCTCCTGAGCATTATCCGCTTTCAACAACAATCCCGTATGAATGAAAACGTGCAAACCTCTCGCCGCAAAAGCGTTGATTGAATCGTCTTTGACCAGATGAATACTCATATTATGGACATCTAATCCGGCTTTTTCAAATAAAGGCGTCAAATAAAAAGCAATGGCACGCTCGATTTCTTCATCGCGGATCAAAGATAAATTTTGCGCACGCGCCGTCGTAATGCAAGACCAAAATAGAAACAAAAGCATTAATACGGCGCGGCACATCAGCATTTTATAACGAAAAATACATTTTATATTCAAGCGGGTGAGGTGTTTTATCATATTCTTTCAACTCTTCCCGTTTGACAGCCAGATAAGAATCTATCAGTTCATCAGTAAAGACATCGCCTTTTTTCAAAAAAGCCCTGTCTTTGTCCAAAGCATCCAAAGCCTGACGTAAGTCCACAGCAACCGAAGGAACGTCTTTAAGTTCTTCAGGAGGCAAATCATATAAATTTTTATCCATCGGCTCTCCCGGATTGATTTTATTTTCTATACCATCCAATCCTGCCATCATCAAAGCGGCGAAAGCCAGATACGGATTTGCCGTTGGATCGGGGAATCTGATTTCGACACGTTTCGATTTCGGGCTGGATCCGAAAGGAATACGGCAAGACGCGGAACGGTTCCTTGAGGAATAGGCCAATAACACAGGCGCTTCGAAACCTGGAACCAAGCGTTTATAGCTGTTGGTTGTCGGATTTGTAAACGCGTTGACAGCATGAGCGTGTTTAATGATCCCTCCGATGAAATACAAAGCCTTATCAGACAAATCAGCATAGCCAGTACCGGCGAACAAGGGTTTGTTTGCTTTCCAAAAAGACATATGCGTATGCATACCGGATCCGTTATCCCCCATAACGGGTTTGGGCATGAAAGTCGCCGTTTTACCATATGCGTCGGCGACATTTCGCACGACATATTTATACATTTGCAAATTATCGGCAGTCTGTATCATTCTATCAAAAGCAAAGCCCAATTCATGTTGAGCCGCAGCGACTTCATGGTGATGTTTATCTACAGGTAACCCCATTTGTTCCATGACCGTCAACATTTCGGCACGCAAATCATTCGCCGAATCAACCGGAGGCAAAGGGAAATATCCTCCTTTAATTCCGGGACGATGCCCCGAATTGCCACCGGGGATTTCTTTATCCGCCATGATATCGGCTTCAACCGAAGTGATCTCAAAAGAAACCTTTTCAGGGCAAACACGCATTTTCACATCATCAAAAACAAAAAATTCGGCTTCCGCACCGACATAAACCGTATCGGCAATTCCTGTCGAAGCCAGATAAGCTTCCGCCTTTTTCGCCGTCGAACGCGGATCCCGCATATAGGGCTGTCCTGTAATCGGGTCGACAATGTTACATATAACAAAAGCTGTTTTTTGTTGAGCAAAAGGATCTAGGCGTGTCGTTGTATAATCCGGTTTCAACAACATATCCGATTCATTAATCGTACACCACCCAGGTAAAGATGAACCGTCAAACATTAAGCCATCTTCCAACAAATCTTCATCCAAAACAGAATGATGATAACTGACATGATGCCATTTCCCTTTATAGTCCGTAAAACGGAAATCAACATACACAATGGATTCTTCCGCTATAAACTGCAACAAACCTTCAGCATCTGAGATATCTTTAACCATATGTTTTTCCTTTTAAAAAATATCTTGAAAAAATAACTTCATCATAGTGCGTCCTCTCCGCGTTCCAAAGTCCGGATACGGATTGCATCTTCAACAGGAATGATAAAAATCTTACCATCACCGATTTTTCCGGTACGAGCCGTTTGAACAATCGTTTGAACGACACTGTGACAACGTTCGTCTTCGACAACGATTTCCAATTTCACCTTGGGAACAAAGTCGACAACATATTCGGCTCCTCGATACAACTCCGAATGCCCTTTTTGACGACCATATCCCTTGACCTCTGTTACCGTAATCCCTTGAACGTCAATTTCTTGCAAAGCCTCTTTCACTTCATCCAGTTTAAACGGCTTAATAATAGCTTCGATTTTTTTCATTTCAACGCCTCCTTTTGAACAGTATACTAAAATGCTTTTTCATCAAATAAAGAAATTCATTTCAGAAAATAAAAATAATCTATTGACACTTTTGCATAAAAACAGTAGATAAAAGATTGTTGGTGGCGAAAGTAGCTCAGTTGGTTAGAGCGTCGGATTGTGGTTCCGGATGTCGTGAGTTCGAATCTCATCTTTCGCCCCATTAAAGACCCGCAAATATGCGGGTTTTTCTATATCTAGCAAACTACGACTTTCAGTTATCCTTTTCCAATCGATCCCTGATCAAATTTCTAATATATTTATCCGATTGTCAGAAAAACAAAACGTTGGCATTAAGAGTATGTCAACCAAGATTGATTAATGCCATTACCCCCCATGCTTCTTTGCTTAATGCATGATGCTTTGGCTTATTCGGTTAATACGGTTGCTGTTGCTAAGGACATACCGGCAAGTGTAAAAAAATAATCAACTTATTGATTTTACACAATATTATCAATTACAAACCAACTTTACGACTCATCTACCGGCTATCTTCCATACATTTTCGCTTGCAAATATAACAGATCCTATTCCGTCTTTCGCCCCGCTCTTTCTTTCCATTTTAAAGCAGAAAATTATCTCGATAACATAACTTTTTTTGTCTGCTTTTTTTCAATTTAGACCCGAGTAAAAGCTAATATAAATAAGAAAACGACTCTTTGATCAAAAAAGATGATTTTATTTTTATCAATTCACGTTTTTACCTCAATCTTCTTTACTTTCCCTTCCACTAATTCATAGCGCGTCAAAATCAACAGAATTTTCAATTCTTATACTTGATTTTTTTTACACTTACGCCCGTTTAACGTCTTATTCTTTATTGAATACAAAAAGACGGCTGAAGTTCAATTTTCAGCCGTCTATAAATCAAACCGTCTGCTTAATCCTCTTTTATTTGCCCGTACGCCCAATCAAGCCATGGACAAAGCTTTTCAACATCCTGTGTTTCAACAGTCGTACCACACCAGAACCGCAATCCCGCCGGAGCGTCTTTATAAGCGTTACAGTCAAAAGCGACATGCTCATCTGCAAGTAATTTCACCATCTTTTTGATGGTTTCCTTTTGCTCGTCGGAAGATTTCTTTTGAAACCATTCGGCTTTAATTGACAAACAAACGGACGTGTTTGAACGACAATCCGGATCTTTTGCCAAAAACGCCGCCCAATCGGATTTGGACACGAAATCCTCCAAAACTTTAAAATTCGCTTTGGAACGCGCAATCATGCCTTTCAAACCGCCAACAGACTTTGCCCACTGCAATGCATCAATAACATCTTCGACACACATCATAGACGGAGTATTAATCGTATCGCCGACAAAAATACCTTCGTTCAACTTTCCGTTTGTCGTCATACGGAATATTTTAGGCATAGGCCAAGCCGGCGTATGATTTTCAAGACGCTCAACAGCACGCGGGCTGAGAATTAATACACCGTGCGCAGCTTCCCCGCCTAATGCCTTTTGCCACGAAAAAGTAACGACATCCAACTTTTCCCAATCCAGATCCATTGCAAAAGCGGCGGAAGTGGCATCACAAATGGTCAATCCGGTTCTGTCTGAAGCAATCCAAGAGGCATCGGGGACGCAAACTCCCGACGTCGTTCCATTCCAAGCAAAAACAATATCCCTGTCTTTATCAGCTTTTGTCAAGTCGGGCAGTTCTCCGTAACCGGCATCAAAGACACGCACGTCTTCCAACTTCAATTGTTTGACAACATCGTTCACCCAACCTTTGCCGAATGTTTCCCATGAAAACATATCGACCCCTTTTGGTCCCAACAAAGACCATAAAGCCGCTTCAACGGCTCCGGTGTCGGAAGCGGGCATAATACCGACCCGATAAGCTTCCGGAATTTGAAGAACTTCCTTCATCAGATCTATCGCCAATTTCAGCCGTGAACGCCCCAAAGCCGAACGGTGGGAACGTCCCAAAACATCTTGATTTAAAACATCCGGAGTCCATCCGGGACGTTTGGCGCAAGGACCTGAAGAAAAATTCGGACAATTTGGTTTTTCGACTGGTTTTTGAAACATAAGAGCTTCCTTTATACCTTTATATACCACTATAATAACTATATATGAGCCTCCAACGCTTTAACCTCTCCGATCAAAGCTTGGGCAATTTCTTCCGCCATAACAGCGATTTGATCTTGATCCTCTCCTTCCAGCATAATACGGATCAAAGGTTCCGTTCCTGAAGGGCGAATCAACAAACGCCCGTTTTCCCCCAAAGTTTGTTGCGTCTTTTCGATAACCGCTTTGACGGGGTCACTGTCTAAAGCGGCCTTTGCCAAAGTGCGATCCGACAGTCTCACATTTTTTAACAGTTGAGGCACAGGTTCAAACAAATGCATCACTTCGCTGACGGCTCTTTTTTCTGCGACAACACCGGCACACACCTGCAACGCCGCGATCAGTCCGTCTCCTGTTGTCGAATGTTCACCCAAAATCAGATGACCCGACTGCTCCCCGCCCAGATTGTAACCGTCCGAACGCATCTTTTCAACGACATAACGGTCTCCGACTTGAGTACGGATATGTTTCATACCGTTTGACTTCAAGTACCTTTCCAAACCAAGGTTGGACATCACCGTTGTTACGACACCGTTTCCCTTTAAAATACCGGACTTTTTCCACTCGCGACTGATTAAAGCCAGAATTTGATCTCCGTCAATCACCTGACCTTTTTCATCACAAACAATCAAGCGGTCTGCATCGCCGTCTAACGCTATTCCGATATCAGCCCCCTGCAAGATGACTTCACTACACATACGATCCGTATGAACGGCACCGCAATCCGCATTAATGTTCCTGCCATTCGGTTCAATACCGATCGTAACCACATCAGCTCCCAACTCATATAAAACGGTTGGAGCGACACGGTATGAAGCCCCGTTCGCACAATCAAGAACGACTTTCAAGCCATCTAAACGCTTACCGCGCGGAAACGTGTTTTTAACATATTCTATGTAACGCCCCAAAGCATCATCCAAACGCTTGACACGACCGATCTGGGAAGAAGGAACCAAACAATCGGTTGTATCACCGAAAACCCGTTCTTCAATTTCCAATTCCATTTCATCGGACAATTTATACCCGTCGGGTCCGAAAAACTTTATACCGTTGTCTTCATAGGGATTATGAGAAGCGGAAATAACCACCCCCAAATCGGCACGCATGGATCGCGTCAGCATAGCAACAGCAGGCGTTGGAATTGGTCCAAGCAATAAAACATCCATTCCCACCGAAGCAAAACCGGACGTTATGGCGGATTCAAGCATATAACCGGACAAACGCGTATCTTTTCCGATAACGACTTGGCGGCGGTGGTCTCCGCGTTTAAACAGGGAACCGGCGGCTATTCCCAAACGCAATGCGATTTCCGCCGTCATCGGGTTTTGATTCGCTTTTCCCCGAACACCGTCTGTTCCGAATAATTTTCGTAACGTCATCATTCACTCCTTAACCGGATTTTGTTTATCCTTGCACACACAATACCACAAGAAAAAATGACATTCTTGCCCCTGAAGAAAAAAGTTCTTTTATTCTTCTGGAGATTTTTCAATATTTGTTCCATTTTCATCGGTGTTTTCATTTTCATCAGTATTTTCCGACTCCGACGGATTTGTTTCATCTTCCCGCTCTGTTTGTTCCGTCAACGGATCAGTTATCGGAACGGTCGAACGTGTGGAAACATGAGTCGCTTCTTCCCGTATGATTTTTTCTCCACGAACAACCGCCTTGATTTCCTCACCAGACAAAGTTTCGTACTCCAACAAAGCCTGAGCCAACAATTCCAACTCATCTCTGTTTTCAGTCAAAATACGACGGCAACGTTCGTAAGCTTCTTCAATGATCTCTTTGATTTCCGCGTCGATCTTAGCCGCCATTTCATCAGAAATGGGTTTTCTTTTCGACATGGAGTACCCCAAGAAAACCTCTCCGTCGGGCTCATCCAAAGCTATCGGTCCGATATCTTTGTTCATTCCCCACTCCGTAACCATACGACGCGCTATGGAAGTCGCCATGCGAATATCCGCTTCGGCGCCCGTCGACACTTTTTCAGCTCCGAAAATCATTTCTTCCGCAACACGACCGCCAAAAGCCGTGCAAAGGCGATCTTTCAATTTCGCCTTGGAATAAGACACGTTATCACGTTCGGGCAACTGCATCACCATTCCCAAAGCTCTGCCGCGAGGAATGATCGTCGCTTTATGGATCGGGTCTGAATCCGGACAATGCAATGTCGCAATGGCATGACCGCCTTCATGGTAAGCCGTCATTTTTTTATCTTCTTCACTCATGACCATGGAACGGCGTTCCGCCCCCATCATGACTTTATCTTTGGCATATTCAAATTCCGCCATTGTAACGACACGTTTGTTGCGCCGCGCGGCTAACAAAGCGGCTTCATTAACCAAATTCGCCAAGTCGGCTCCTGAAAAACCGGGAGTGCCACGTGCCAACGTCGTTACATCGACATCGGGTCCCATCGGACTTTTTTTCATATGGACTTTCAGAATTTTCTCACGTCCCGCTATATCGGGATTGGGAACGACAATCTGCCTGTCAAAACGCCCCGGACGGAGCAATGCCGGATCCAGGACATCAGGGCGGTTCGTCGCCGCAATCAAGATAACCGCTTCATTGGTATCAAATCCATCCATTTCTACCAACAATTGGTTCAATGTCTGTTCGCGTTCATCGTTACCGCCTCCCAAACCGGCGCCGCGATGACGCCCGACCGCATCTATTTCATCAATGAAAACCAAACACGGAGCATGTTTTTTCGCCTGTTCGAACATATCGCGCACACGCGAGGCGCCAACACCGACAAACATTTCAACAAAGTCGGAACCCGATATCGTGAAGAAAGGAACATCAGCTTCTCCGGCGATAGCTTTTGCCAGTAAAGTTTTCCCCGTTCCCGGAGGCCCAACCAATAAAACACCGCGAGGAATTTTACCGCCCAAGCGCTGAAAACGAGTCGGATCTTTTAAAAAGTCCACGATTTCGACCAAATCCTCTTTTGCTTCGTCAATTCCGGCGACGTCTTCAAAAGTAACTTTGCCCTGCCCTTCCAACATCCGCGCACGCGATTTTCCGAAACTCATCGCTTTGCCGTTGCCCGCAGCCATCTGGCGCATGAAAAAAATCCAAATCCCGATGAATAAAACAAAAGGAAGCCAATAAAACAAACCGCTCCAAAACGAAGAGGTTTCCCCTTCCGCAGGAACAGCCGAAACACGCACATCCTTTTCCAGCAACCGAGCAACCAGTCCCGAATCATCCGGAGCATATAAGGCAAATTTTTGACCGTCCGTCAAAACACCTGCAATTTTATTGCCTTGCAGCACAACTTCCTGGACTTTACCGTTTTCAACCAGTTGATTAAATTCGGAAAAAGCCATCATTGTATGGTTTTTTGTCGAAGATCCGCTTTGAAAAACATCAAACAGCGTAAATAATAAAACACCGACAATCAGCCAAACGAAAATATTTTTACTCACTTCAACCGCCTATTTTTCTAAATTACAGGGCATGTCCACTGAGCCGTTTCACATAACGTCGAACGCGGTGAAAACATTACCCGACAAGTTGTTTTTGTACGTTTATACCCTAAATGCGGCACAATAAAAAGCCCTTCGTTATCAAAAAGTGCCGGCAACACGGAAAAAACACGTTTAGGATAAACTTTTTTTAGCTTTAAACGATGATTTAAGGGTTCGACTCTTATCGGAAAAGCAAGAGGCGATTCTAAAAGAAATGAAAATCTGTCCCATTCAAAACGCTTTGAGTTCACAACCGTCAAAGGTTCTGGCAAATCGTTCATTTCGCGCCAGATCAAGATGCAACGCTTTGTTGTTTCAGCCAGTTGACAGCCGCCTAAAGTCAAGCCGTGGAAATCATTCATACAAATTTTTTTCCAAACCAGTTCCAGTGAATCCGTACGGGGTGGATAATCTCTGTTTGCGATATAACGTAAAAAATCCCCCAAACAAAACAATGCCGTCTCTTTGTCGAGTTCTTTAAAAGATTCTTTGGGGAAAAGCATATATCCTTGTTCCGATTTAATAACATATTGTTTGATAAAAGCGGAGGCTTTTTCTTCCAATTGCCGTCTTTTCGCCCCGTATAAAAGCGTTTGTTGAAAAGCCCGTTCGATTTGTTCAGGTGTTAATATCCGCCGCAACCGACCGCGTTCAAAATCAGAAGACAAATTTGTTTCATCTTCCACCCAATCCTGACCGTAATAGCGGTTATAGGCACGCAAATCGGCAGGATAAACACCTAACAAAGGACGTAAAATCCGCCCAAAGGAAGACGGTCGAACAGCAGACATACCCGCCAATCCCGCAATGCCACTTTTTTTTGATTGACGGATTAAAAAAGTTTCCGCCTGATCCTGCCGGTGATGCCCCAACAACAAAGAGCTACACCCTTCTTCATGACAGGCTTCGGATAACAACCGGTAACGTTCTTTTCGCGCTTTTTCTTCTATACCGTGCTGAGGTTTTTCCCCTTGCCATGTCAAGATACGGCATTTTATACCTAAAGCGTCTAAACGTTGCGCCGTCAAAAGGGCTTGTTGTCGGGAAACAGAACGCAAACCGTGATCAACGATCAAAGCCAAAAACCGACCACCGTATCTGTTTACGAAATCTTTGGTCAATAAACACAAAGCCGTACTGTCCGCCCCACCGGAAACACCGACGGCAATATTTTCTCCGTTCGGAAAACCGAACGTTTTCATTGCTCTGTCGAAAACGGATTGAACAGTATCTACGAACATGAAAGTTGGCGCATCTCTTTATCCAATCGTTTCTTCATGAAATCAGAAACCTTGGGATACTCTTTTGCAAAATTTTTAAAGGCGATACAAGCTTCCTGTTTTTTGTTCAACTTCGCCATCGTTACCCCGAGCTTGAACAAATTGTCCGGCGCTTTCGGACTTTCCCTGTAATTTTTGAAACCTTCGGCAAAAGCAACGGCTGCCTGTTCAAACATGGATCTGGCAAAAAAAGTTTCCCCCAGCCAGTACTGAGCGTTTCCTGCCAAAGCGTCATCAGGATATAAGACAAGAAAAGCTTCAAAGCTTTCCTGAGCCGCTTTATAATTTTGTTTTTTAATCAATGAAAAAGCGTCATCATAGAGTTCTTTCGGTTTTTTCTTTGCATAATTTTGCGCTGTTTGCTCTGGCTTTCCCTTTTGTTCGTCAACCGGTTGCTTTTTTTGAGGGGGCTCTGTTTTATGAACCACCGGATCCGTTGTTTTATCTTTTTCCAACCTCTTCACTTTTTCGCCAGCCGTATCCAGTTTCTTTTCCATTTCGGAAAAACGAAGAGAAACATCCGCATTAATTTGATCAACTCTTTCTTTCAGCTCGTCTTGAGCAAATTTTATCGTTTCGATTTCTCCGGTCAATTGACGTAATGTCTGTTCAGCTTCTTGCAACTGCATCAACAACGAATCCAACTTTGCAGAAGTTTCATCATCTTTTGATGATTTTTCCGGTTCCTTTTCCGGCAGTTTCTTTTGTATGTTCTTTAACGTACTTTCCACACGGCTCAATCTTTTAGACAGATCGCTCAATCGGATAGTCGCTGCCTGAACCGGTATTGTTAATGATAAAAAAAGAGCAACACTCAAACAAATTTTTTTCATACTTTATTCCACAACCATAAAAAAAGAGTGCTTTTATTATAAAGCACTCTTTCCCATAAGCGAACTTTTTTTTCAACCGTTTTTATTCTGTTACGATGACAGTAACCGTTCTACGGTCTTCCGCCCACCCTTTCGGAGTGTTTTGAGTCGTCGCCAGTTCAGTCGATCCGAAAGAAACAACGGAAACACGATTCGGATTGACCCCAGATTTTACAAAATAGTTTTTGACAGTATCCGCTCTTTTCTGACCAAGCTTCATATTATAAGCTTCCGTTCCGCGAGGATCCGCATATCCCTGAACAATGATCTTCTTTGTAGGATTGGCTTTCAACCAAGCGATCTGTTTATCAAGAATTTTTTTGCTTTCAGGCGTCAATTCGGCCTTTCCCGTAGCGAAAAGAACTTGGCTTTGTTCAAAAACCTGTTTAAAAGCCTCACATTTTGTCGCACTATCCGTCGTACATGCGGAAAGCATCAACAACGCTCCAAAAGCGCCTAACAACGTTTTTTTCATTTAATGTCTCCTTATCATAAAAAAAGCACCCTAAATTGTAGGGTGCTTTTCATAATCAGATAAGATGACAATTAGTCTTTAACAACTGTAACCGCACGGCGATTCTGAGACCATGCCGCTTCATTGGCACCAACGACAGCCGGACGTTCCTTACCATAAGAAATAACCTGAATGCGATCAGCATCGACACCTTGTGAAATCAGGTAATTTTTAACGGCGACAGCACGGCGTTCACCTAAAGCCAAGTTGTAATCACGCGTACCGCGATCATCGGTATGTCCTTCAATCACGACTGTTGTTTCCGGATTGGCTTTCAACCATTCCGCTTGATTTTTCAAAACGGCGACCGCATCAGCCGTCAAATTCGATTTGTCAAAACCGAAGAAAACACGATCTTTCGCTTCTTGAACAAAAGCTTCTTCTTCTTGCGGTTCAACCTCTTCAACTTCAACAGCGCTGACAACGACTTCTTCTTCCTCTTCGACCTCCGGTGTCGTGGAAGCGCAACCGGAAACCAAAGCAACAGCAGCTAAAGCGGCAAATATATGTCTTCTCATTAAAAAATCTCCTAAAACTAAAGACAACCCAAATTTCATTTTACGAATTTACAATAAATCCCCTTGACAAAGCAACCTTTATTTAATGTCTAGTCTATCGGTTAGACAAAAGCGGAGACCATGCCGGATCCGAAGCATCAACAGGCGTAATCAAGCGGCGTTCATTGTATCCTGTGATATCGACAGCATATATCCTTGTTTTTCCGGGTATTCCACGATAATTTGGCGCATCCTGACGGAAATACATCAATATGCGACCGTTCGGAGACCATGTCGGCGCTTCCACCAAATAACCTTCGGCAACCAAGCGCTCCCCCTTACCGTCGGGGAACATGACACCAATATAAAACTTTCCGCCTGCCATCTTTGTAAAGGCTATGTAATCGCCGCGAGGAGACCATACGGGTGTGGCATAACGTCCCTTGCCAAAGCTGATTCGTTTCACATTTTTCCCGTCCGCATCCATGATATACAGCTGTTGAGCTCCGCTGCGATCCGAATTGAACACGATTTTTTTACCGTCCGGAGAATAGCAAGGCGAGGTTTCAATAGCTGCCGAACGTGTCAACTGCTTTACGGCGCGAGTGTCTAAATTCATTTCAAAAATATCCGTATTGCCGTTGTTTGCCATTGACATGATCAACTTGTGACCATCCGGAGAAAATCTGGGGGCGAAAGTCATACCGGGAAAATCTCCGACGATTTGCTGTTTCCCCGTTTCTATGTCAAATAAATAAACCCGCGGCGTATCATTATAATAAGACAAGTATGTGATTTGTTGCATATTCGGGGAAAAACGCGGCGTTAAAACAAGGTTTTCCCCATCTGTCAAAAATTTATGGTTTTCACCGTCTTGATCCATGATCGCCAGACGTTTTTTCCGGTTCAATGGCGATCCGGTCTCGGCTATGTAAACAATACGGGTATCAAAATAACCTTCTTCTCCGGTAATCCGTTTGTAAATCGAATCGGCGATCATATGGGCGACGCGACGCCATCCGTTCGTATCAACTTCCAAAGTGGCAGAATACAATTCTTGCGCCGCGAAAACATCCCACAGTCTGAAAGAAACCCTGATCTGTCTGTCATTCAAATAATCGACATGTCCTTGTATCAACGCTTCCGCATTAATTGCCTGCCAGTCGACAAATGAAGGCGCATCTTCTATCCCTTTGAATTTTTGAAGATATGCCAATTGATCTATAACACCAAACAATCCCGAACTTTCCAGATCGCTTTGAATGACTTTCGTCATCTTTTCCGCAAAGTCTTTCGCTTTCGGGCTGGTAAACGTAAACACCGGCAACCCCGTCGCCATCGGTGCGGAATGCGCTCCCGTTATATCTATACTCAATTCCGCACACACAGGGGTCGAAACAATTAAAAACAACATCAATAAAAATATCTTTTTCATCTTACCCCACTTTGCCATCAAACGGATTGAACCTTAAAAGAAGCGTCTTCCACGTTTCATAAGACTGTTCGTAATTTTTTGGAAAAATCTTAAACGGAGAATCTTCTTTTTTCTTATCGCAAATATAAACGGCTCGTCTGGCGCTTTCCGCTACAGAACGAAAAGCGCTGTCTTTTCCGTAACGTGCCTTGTCCAAGATTTTAACATCTTTGACATTACCCGTTTTATCCAAAAAAACACGGATTTCAATCAACATGTTTTGCGCTCCGCGAACACCGGGATCTATATTCCAACACTGGCGCAATTTAATACCGATCAAATCCTTTTCGGAAACGGACAAATCTTGCATATAACTGCCGCCTTGCCCGCCTTCGATCCCCTGTGTTACCATTTCGTCTTCATTGATATCGACTTCATCTTCGGAAGCATACCCCAATCCGCTTTTAATACCATCGACCGACGCCAACAAAGTTTTAAAAGAATCATCCATTGTATCGTTATTTGATGTATTCTTTATCGAATTCGAAGCCGGAGCCGACGCCGCTGTTTTATCTTGTTTTTTTGACGTAGTTACTTTGTCTAAAAGGGTGTTCAACTCACTTTCCAAAAAAGCGCCGGAACTTTGTGTCGATGAACCGGCGGCGTTTGAATTCGATTTTACTGTTGCCGTAGCCTTTGCCGACTTTGACGTATTCGAACCGCCGGACGCCCCTGAAGAAACAAAACCCGACGATTTTCCGGAAGATGCACTCGGTGCTTTACTGTAAGCCGACGTCCGGACACTTTTTTTAGAACCTTTCTTTTGTGTCGTTTTTTTCAGTTTCGGTGGCAAGTTCGTCATCTCGGCCACTTTGACCTTTGTCAAATCAACAACAAAAATCGGAACGGAAACTGTTTGAGACTGTTGATATGACACAAAATCATACGTTAATAAAAAAACAACCACCGCATGCAACGTTACAGACATGACCATCGGCAAATGATCACGAACCTTTTGCAATGTTTTAAATAAAAACGGCCAATGTCTCATACGGATCAATAAGTTTAAACGCAACCCCACCGGCGTCATATCTCCTATTTTTTAGATTTAGCCTTGTTTTTTGATTTTGCCTTTGTTTTTTCTTCCAAAGGCGCGGTTTCCAACATGTCTCCGGTTTTCAAGCCGACTTTTGAAATGCCCGCCAAACGTAACAAGCTCATTAATTCGATTACTTGACCATAAGATGCTGCGCGATCTCCGCTGATCACTATTCTCAGATCGGCATTACTTCGTTGCATAGCCTTCAACCGACCAACCAATGCCTTCGGTTGAACGACTTCATCGCCCAAGTAAATTTTTGAACCGGCATCAATACTGATATCAACGGCTCTGTCGGTATCTTCCATCGCCTGTCCGTCCCCGCGTGGCAAATCAAGAGATATACCCGTCGTCATCATCGGAGCCGCAACCATGAAAATAACCAACAATACCAACATCACATCAACAAACGGTGTAACGTTGATTTCGGAAAAAGACGCTTTTTGACGTCTGCCACGCGATGAAAATTTAATTGAAGCCCCCATATCAAGCGCTCCGTTTTTCAGTGCGACTGGCTGTATCATCAATTTGACGGGACAGGATCGTACTGAATTCGCCGGCAAAGTTTTCCAATGTTTTTGCGTAACGGTTCATATCGCTGGACAATTTGTTATAAGCTAACACGGCGGGTATGGCGGCAACCAGTCCCAATGCCGTAGCAAACAGGGCTTCAGCAATGCCGGGCGCGACAACGGCCAGTGACGTATTCGAGCTTGCCCCTATGTTATGAAAGCTGTTCATGATCCCCCAAACGGTTCCGAACAAGCCTATAAAAGGAGATACCGCCCCCGTAGAAGCAAGAAATGTCATTCTTTTTTCCATTCTGTCCATTTCACGATCCATCGTGATTTGCATGACGCGGTCTATTCTTTGACTTAAACTGGTACCGTGAATACCACCCGTTTCCAAAACTCCCGAAGAACGGCGCCATTCTCTCATCGCTGCGACGAAAATGGCAGACATCGGATCCAACCTGAAAGGACGGGCTTCCAATTTTTCAAACATGTCATCCAAAGAACCACCCGACCAGAATTGCGCTTCGAATTTCTTTGCGTCTTCTTTTGCCGAACGCAATAACATGATTTTTTCAAAAATAATCGCCCACGACCATACCGAAGCCATGGCTAAAGCGATGATAACGGTTTTAACAACAAAATCGGCTTGCAAAAACAGTCCGAACATTGACAAATTCGTCGCCGCAGCAGTTAAAGAACCTGTTGGCATAAAAAGCTCTCCCTTAGTAAATTACATTTTTCAACTGATCATGAATTTCATTTTTCAAGGAGCTTAACGTATATTCATTAACAGTTTGCAAAAACAAGCTATGAAATTTCAGCTAATTTCGATCTGATATTTGCAGGTATGCGTGTCGGTCTGCCTTCGGAGGTTACACAACACACACACACTTTTATTTCAACCAGAACTTCTTCGCCCCGTTTTACGATTTGCAAGCAATCAAAGCCCGCCCCTCTTAGCTCCAGCAATTCCGTTTCCACAATCAATTCATCTTCCAGATAAGCGGGTTTTTTATAATTGATTTCGCAATGATTCAACATAAAACCGCACGGTTTTTCGGACTGAGCCATTTCTTTGCAATATATACCGTGTTCATGCAAAAAATTCATCCGTGCGCGTTCGGCAAACCCTAAATATTTCGAATGATAGACAACTCCTCCGGCATCCGTGTCTTCATAACAAACGCTGATTGGTGTATAAACCTTCATTTTTTCCTCATTAACGACTGAATTTATTACGAATTGAAGCCATCTTAAACACTTTTGGCATTTCTTGATGTGACTTTGATCGCCCTTCATTCAGCGAACTGCCCGATTTTTCAGTTTGAACGGTTTCATTATGAAACTGTTTTACCTGCCCGTTGTTTTGAGCGCTGACACTTTCAAATGTTTTCACAGTCTGCTGTTGTACGGCGACTTGTTCCTTTTCCTTATTTTGTTGAGCATACGTTTTATCGGAAACAGTCCCGTCCGCGTTCAACACATAAAAGCTGTCGGCAGATTTGTCCGCTTTTCCATGCAAACCCGTTTGTTCTGCTATATTCGAAGCAATCTTATAGACATTTTGATTCAGGTAAGCCGTCCGAGTGGTTTGAAGAATTGAACCGTCTGTACCGGCATAGGGTTCGCCATTCATGGTGCAGACACCTGTAATCAAGTCGTCAACAGACACAGTCTTTTTAAAACATATTTTCAAAAGCGCATCGGAACCGTCTTTGAGAATATTGGAATGGTATTCAGCAACAGATTGGTCGTATTGGGCGACATAAGATTTGTTATCATACCAAGCCAACATTGTCGCTTTCATCGTTTCATTGCTGTCTATCCCGTGTTCCTCGACGCTGTTTTCAAAAGCAGTGGTTATTCTCCAATGCCGTTGTTTCAAGTTGTCCCATGCCGCACTGTCCCCCGCCTGAGCCAATTCATATGAAAATTTCGTCTGAGTTGCAACGGCATCGGCTTCCTTCACCCGTGATGTCATAATATTGGATCCAAGATCGTACAAATAATCCCCATCTTTATCCAAAGTGTTATTTTGAATGGAATGTTTACCTTCATGAATAAGGCAGGATTGCAGTTCCGCATCTCCGAATTGAGGATTCAGACAGATCATGTTCGTATTCGGATCAAAAAATCCGATGACACCCTCACCGGCATATTCGGAATAAAGAACCGTGCCTTGTTCCGATATCTTCTTTAACACTTCGCAACCCGTTTCACTGTTCGTCGCATTATTGACAAGATCTTGAATCCTGCAAAAAGATTCTTCGTCAGTCTTCATAACTTGATAGGAACAAAGAGTGTCCCCGTTTTCCATAACGGCATATGCGGTTACCGGTTTTGCCGCCTCCTCTCCGTACATTTTGCTGACAAACGGCTGTGTCGTAAAAACTGTCGTCAAAATAATAGAAGCGGCCGCAATCTTTTTAACATGCTTGTCTAAGGACTTGATTCCGTTTTTAAACTTTTTTATTCCATCTTTTTTTAAAAATTCTGCAACAGAGTTCGACATTTTCCCCCGTACCCCCAAACATTGAAAACAATATAAAAAATTTCCAAAATTGTACTATTGTTTGTCATTTTTGGCA
This sequence comes from uncultured Alphaproteobacteria bacterium, assembly GCA_944390195.1. Taxonomy (GTDB): domain Bacteria; phylum Pseudomonadota; class Alphaproteobacteria; order CAAGCB01; family CAG-977; genus UBA11549. The sequence goes on along the minus strand of CALXOZ010000005.1, from coordinate 102,442 downwards.
AATAAATCTTACACATCCCCGTAACGGATATATTTTTTCAAAGATCTTTTTTCCGCTCCGTCCATTTTCCAATCCGATCTTTAATCCAAACCAATATCGAAAATAAGCCCTGTTTTCAAACACTCCGAATAATGGAAGAACTTTTTATGGCTGAGATGAAAAAGGCATATACTTCCCAAGCTGAAAAACGTACTTTCAATTTTTCAAGCATATGTTTCAAAATCCGTTCAAACAAAATTATGCTTTGAATTTTTCATACCTTCTTTTACCAATACGACAAAACGTTTCTGCAATCGTATTCAACAATACTAACATCATTGCCATAATAACAAAGGTTTCCATCTCAATAACTCATGACAAAGATGAACTCGGACATTGACAAATTTTTAAAATAAACAGCTAAAAAACAACGGGGGAAACACCCTTGAAAGCCGTCTTTCAACCGAGCCTTTTTTTATACCCTGTAATTTTCATTGGCAGTAAAAAATTATCACTTTTCAGTCAAGTTTGAACTGATGTTTTTAAAAAGTATGCTGTTCGCTTTACACCAAAAAGTTATGCCGCACACTTTTTTGCCGTAAATTTCCTTTCCGCCTTTGATTTGAATCAGTAAAAATCCGCTTTTTTGGCTCTAGTGGTTCTATTTTCACGATAAGCTTATTTTCAAGCAAGCGGATTTTTTTTAATTAACTCCGCAACGCTTCGGAACAAGGAGATACAATTTTTTCTTTCAAACCAATCATTTGCGACGAATGCCGTATTCGTACAAAAAATCATTTTCCATTCGTTTGACAAGGCTGAATCTTAAAAATAAGAAACACTTCCCTCGTCATCTCATATTTAAGGCAAAGCTCAAACAATATAGATTTTATCTCAATGCCCTTTTCCCCTTGAATTTGAAGCAATCTTGAAAGAAAGGGCGGATTGTTTGTCTTGTTGGGCTTGTGCCTTGTTGTACGCTTTTGTTGAAGTGAGCTTGGAAAAAAGGGACGATTGTTCTTTCTTTGCTCCCTGAGCTGTTTGTTTATCCTGCCGAGCTTGCGCTTTGCTGTACGCTTTTGTTGACGTGAGCTTGGAAAAAAGAGACGACTGTTCTTTCTTTTCTCCCTGAGCTGTTTGTTTGTCTTGTTGGGCTTGTGCCTTGTTGTATGCTTCTGTCGAAGTGAGCTTGGAAAAAAGAGTGGAATCCTTCTTCAACGTATCCAAGTTTTCCTGAGGCTGCTTTTGCGTTTCTTGTGCATCATGTATTCGCGTAAATGCAACTTTGGAAGAAAGAAAAGGACTTCTTCCCAACGTATCCAAGCTTTCTTGGCGGTCTTTTTGTCCCCAGATGGAATCAATCTCGGCAAGCAACTTGTCCAATTCCATCTCTGCCGCTTTTTCTTCCGCCCTTTGTTGACCGAATGTCTTTTTAGAAACAGATCCGTCAAACTCCAACGGATAAAACATATCAACAGATGTATCAATATTTCCGCGTTTTGCAGCTTTTTCTCCGATTGTACTCGCTTGTCTGCATATGTACGCATCAAGATACGCCGTTTCAGACGTTTGCAAAATACTTCCATCCGTTCCGGCATAAGGCTTGCCATCAACTGTGCAGACATGCTTCATCAAAGAATCGGGTGATATTGTCTTTAAAAAAGCATCCTTCATCAAATTATCCGATGCTTTTTCAACCCACGTTTTATGAAATTGAAGCATAAGTTGATCATACTCTTTCACATATTTCCTATTCTTATACCATGCTAGCATGGTCTCTTTCATGGTTTCATTGCTGTTTTGTCCATGTTCTGACACACCGTTTTCAAAAGCCTTTGTCACCCCGCCATGAACTCGAGCCAATTGTTTCCATGCCGAGCTATCCCCTTTTTGCGCCATTTCATAAGAAAACTTTGCCTGTGTCGCCATAGCGTCGGCTTCCATAACCCGATTCGTCATGATGTTTGAAGCAAACGTATGAAAGATATCTTTGTTTTCGTTTAAATCATGGCTTTGAATACTGTGCTTTCCTTCATGAATCAAGCAAGACTGCAAGTCCGCATCACCATACATGGGATTTAAATAAACAAGATTGGAATTCGGTTCAAAAAAACCGATCGTATTCGGAGCAAGATTATCCATGCTTAAAATTGTACCTTGTTCAGACATTTTTTTCAAAACAGAGCGTCCTGTTTCGCTTTTGGTCGCATCATTAACCAACTTCTGCAAACGTTCAAAAGAAGTGATCTCTTTCCTAACCGCCTGATAAGAACAGATTGTATCGCCTTTTTCCGTTATGGCATAAGATGTTACCGTCTCATTTGCCTGCGGCTCCATTGTATTCGCATGAGCGGAAACGGAAAAAGCCGAAGCCAAAACCATTGAAGCGGCGATCACTTTTACGGCTTGTCGGTCGGAAAAAGCTTTCACACCGTTTTTAAATTTTTTAATTCCTTCTTTTGAAAAAAATTCACTGACAGAATTAGACATAAACCGCTTTCCTCCGTTTAATTACTTAGCGTCTGTTTTTCTCAGGCTTAGAACACCTTCCGCCTTTGAATCACAAGCCATATAATAAAGTGTATCTGCCAAGACGGCTTGAAATCCGAAGATTTTTTCAAACTGGAACACATAGTCAGACTTTGCTATCAGCTTTCCATCTTCTGAACCTGTTTTTTGTCCATTAATGGAAAGTCTTTTCCTTCAACAATATAAACATCAAAATCAAAAACCGGAAATGTAAGCAGACATTTTTTCCAACATGATGCCGGATCAATATCCTTCCGCCGCAACTGCCATCCCCCTGTCTTTTGATTCTGAAATCCAGCGCTTCCCTTTTGAAAAAATTTCCAAAAATTATATCATTATTCGTCATTTCTGGCAAATAAATCTTGCATCACTTCTTGATGAACGCTTAACCCCAAATGCTTAAAGCCCAATGTTGTTAAGACCCTTCCACGCGGTGTGCGTTGCAAATACCCTTGCTGCAACAAATAAGGTTCAATCACTTCCTCTATCGTATCGCGTTCTTCGGACAAGGCAGCGGCAAGTGTATCCGCCCCGACAGGACCGCCTCCATACTTTTGAGCAATACACATCAAATAACGCCTGTCCATCATATCCAACCCCTGTTGGTCGACATCCAAACGCTTTAAAGCCGTATCGGCAATGGCGGCATCTATTTCCTTTTTTCCTTCAAAAGCCGCAAAATCACGAACCCTTTTCAACAAACGTCCAGCCACACGGGGCGTCCCGCGCGATCTGTACGCAATTTCCTTTGCCCCGTCCTGTGTAATCAAAGTGTTTAAAACTTTCGCCGCACGAATGACGATTTTTTTCAAATCTTCGGGATCGTAAAAATCCAGTCGGAGCGGGATCCCGAAACGATCTCTCAACGGTTGCGTCAACAATCCCGAACGTGTCGTCGCCCCGATCAATGTAAAAGGTTGCAAATCTATGCGAACCGATCTGGCAGCAGGCCCCTCTCCGATAATCAAGTCCAGCTGAAAGTCTTCCATTGCGGCATAAAGGACTTCTTCAATTGCCGGATTCAAACGATGGATCTCGTCAATGAACAAAACATCGTTTCTTTCCAAATTCGTTAATATCGCCGCCAAGTCTCCGGCTTTTGAAATCATGGGCGCCGAAGTCGCCCTGAAACCGACCCCCAGTTCATGCGCGACGATCTGAGCCAACGTCGTTTTGCCCAAACCGGGAGGCCCGAACAATAAAATATGGTCTAACGGTTCCGAACGCGTTAAAGCCGCCGTAATAAAAACCTTCAGATTGTCACATACGTTTCGCTGTCCTGTAAAGTCTGACAGGCTTTGAGGACGCAATTTTACTAAGTCCTCGTCTCCGTTTCTTTTTTTCGGGCTGACAACTCTGTCTTGCGTCATGGAGCGAATTCCTTCAAAGCATCTCGGATCAAATCATCGACTTTTGCAGAGGCGCCCCGTTTTTTAAATGATTTACCAACAGCCATCGCGGCATCCATACGGGCATACCCCAAATTGACCAAAGCCGATACGGCATCGTTGACGGCATCGTTTCCAGACATCGAAGAAACAACACCGCTTGTTCCGGATTCCGAGAGATCAAGGCTTGAACCGACTTTCCCTTTTAATTCCGTTACGATGCGAACAGCCAACTTCGGTCCGACCCCCAAAGCCCGCGTTATTGATTTCGAATCGCCTGAAGCGATAGCAATCGACAATTCATTGCAAGTTAAAACGGATAAGATTGCCAAAGCGACTTTTGCTCCGACCCCTTGAACGGTTGTCAGCATCAAAAACCAGTTTTTTTCTTTCTGATCCGCAAAACCATATAAGTGAATATGGTCTTCACGAACTTGAGTTTCTATCATCAAAGTAAACGATTGTCCAGTTTGCGGCATTTTTGATTGCGTTTTTGCGGAACAAAAAACACGGTATCCGACACCGTTTACGTCTAAAATGACAAAGTTATCTCCGAAAAAGTCCACTATCCCGCGTAATTTAGCTATCATTTTGCAAGCTCCGTAAAAGCTTGCATACGACGCAACGCCACCCGCATATAAGAATGGCAGATCGCTGCCGCCAAAGCGTCTGCCGCATCCGGTTTCAACTTGCCCGAAACAGGTAATAAAGTATGAACCATCATATCCACTTGGTGTTTTTGCGCATGTCCTGCGCCGACAACCGCTTTTTTGATCTGGTTTGGAGTGTACTCCGTTACGCAAAGCCCCGCTTGAGCAGGCGCCAGTAAGACAACACCGCGCGCCTGCCCCAGCTTCAATGTCGAATCCGGATTTTTATTTACGAACGTTTCTTCCACAGCCGCTTCATCCGGTGAAAAACTGGCAATAACATCATTTATTTGATTATACAGCTCTGTTAATCGCCGCGCCAAAGGTAAAGTCTGCGTAGAATTTGCCACCCCAGCCGCCACAAAGGACAAATGCCCCCCTTGAGCGTCAATAACCGCCCAACCCGTATGGCGCAACCCAGGGTCCAACCCTAAAATCCGAATCCTTTCGTCCAAATTTCACCCTTCCAGCTGAGACATAATTTCATCGGAAACGGAAATATTGGAAGCAACACGCTGAACATCGTCATCATCATTCAGCGTATCAACGAAATCAAAAAATTTCTTTGCGGTCTCAACATCCGTTACTTCCGCCATAACCAAAGGCTTCCAGTCCAAACGTGCAACAGTCGGTGTTCCGAATTTGGCTTCAAGCTGTTCGCGAACTCCTCCCAAATCATCGGGCTTGCAAATGATACGGTGTCCGTCTTCATCAGACTCAACATCATCCGCCCCTGCTTCCAAAGCCGCTTCAAAAACGCTGTCGGCTTCAGCAACATCTGCGGGATACTCGATCAACCCGATTCGCTCAAAATTAAAAGCGACCGAATTGGTTTCCCCCATGGAACACCCCGCCTTTCCGAAAATGGAACGAACGACAGGCGCCGTGCGGTTCCGATTGTCAGTCAAAGCCTCTACAATCACCGCGACATTCCCCGGACCATAGCCTTCATAACGGACTTCTTCATAATTTGCGTCATCCGCACCGCTGGCTTTGTCAATCGCACGCTTGATATTGTCTTTCGGCATATTTTCGGCACGAGCTGCTGCTATTGCCGCTCTCAAACGGGGATTATGCGCCGGATCGGGCAATCCCGACTTGGCGGCTACGGTGATTTCGCGTCCCAGTTTGGAAAAAATACGAGCGCGTAATTTATCTTGCGCTCCTTTACGATGCATAATGTTTTTAAATTGAGAATGACCTGACATAATACCCCTCGGTCTTTATTTCGGTTAAAACTAAATTCGTTTTTCTTGTAACATCATTTACAGCAACGGTAAAGTTCAAACCGGAGGTAATGATTCTTGCAAATTACCGCCGTACCTGATCATATGGATTTTTTTACTTAATCCGGTTGCGTCGTCCGTATCGACAACAACCCCGCAAACCGTCGCCACTCCCTTTTCAGGACTGTACTTTTCACAGGCTACATTCGTTATAAAACGATTCACAGGCTCCACTTTATTCATTCCGATCACGGAATCAAAACAACCGCACATACCCGCATCCGTCAGATACGCCGTCCCTTTCGGCAATATTTGCGCGTCCGCTGTTGGAATATGCGTATGCGTCCCGACAACCAGACTGACTTTACCGTCTAAAAACTGCCCCATTGCCATTTTTTCACTGGTCGCCTCGGCATGAATATCAACAACCATTGCTTGGACATCACGCCCCAAACGAACGGCATCAGACCAACATTTCGCGGCATGAAAAGGATTTTCAATCGCTTCCATGTAAACACGTCCTTGCACATGGAAAACCCCAACCTTGCGTCCATCCGCCAAAGTATACAATCCAGCCCCTTTCCCCGGTGTCCCCGTAGGATAATTCGCCGGACGCAACAACCTGTTCTCCGTATCCAGAATTGGCTTTATTTCTTTTGCCACCCAGCCATGATTTCCCGAAGTGATCACATCAACGCCTGCACCAAACAATTCATGGCAGACACTGGGGCTTAAACCGAAACCATGAGCCGCGTTATCCCCGTTCGCTATTACAAAATCAACATGATACTTGCGACGGAAATCCGGCAAAGTTTCCACTAAAAAGCGACGTCCCGACTTCCCGACGACATCCCCCAAAAATAAAATACGCATCAATACCCCTTTATTATTTCTTTTTCCGTCAAGATGAAATTCAATTTTTCATCCGTTCTTTCCAACGGAACATAATCAATTTCCTGATCGGAAAAACCGACCCCGACGACAACAGGAGTCGTTATCTGACGCAAACGGGCTATCGTTCTGTCATAAAAGCCTCCGCCATATCCCAAGCGTCCGCCCTTACGGTCGAAAGCCAATAGCGGCAACAATAAAACATTCGGAACAACGGTTTCATATTTTTCGTCCGGCTGTTCGACACCGTAAAGTCCTTCCACCAATTCCGCCTGCGGTTCCCAGCGTCTGAACAGCAACGGAGCCGTTTTCGTAACAACAACAGGTAAAGCGACAACAACTCCCTTATCAAACAAAGCCTGCATCAACGGGCGGATATCAATTTCCGTTTTCATCGGCCAATATGCTGAAACAATCGGATTGGAAGGCAAAGGCAAATCATCGAAGCGCCCGACAATTTCAAAAGCACACCAAAGAGCATGATCTAAAGGGATTTCGGCGCGTTTATGAACAGCTTTTGTACGCAATTGTCTTTTTAAAAACGTATAATCCATATTCCAGCCCTTTATCACAGGAAGGGGAAACCTCTATGACCGTCGAATCAATAACACACCTTGCGTGGGCCGCTTTGTATAGGTGGGCGCCGTAATACAACCCGACTTCGAACTAATTAAAGCTCGTTATCTGTTGCAGGGACAGCTCCCGTAAAATAAAACGTTGGCCCCGAGTACCAGCGGGATCCTAACGAATCGAAAAGTCTTCCCTTCCTTGTAAGAGAGATTACGCATTTTCTATCGTTTCGGCAACACTTGAAATGCAACTTGATGCTTTTTCTATCATTTGAATACTTTGGAGAAGGTCTTTTTCCGCAATTCTCGTTTCAAATTGATACAAATTCGGATCCTGATCAATTAAATCGCTTGCCAGCAACAAAGCGCCCATAACCAACCCCATAGATTCTGAAACAAGCATTCTCGATTTGATGAAAGCGACTTTTTCATCAAGCATCGCCGCAATCCTTTTGAGCTTTTCTTCCTGCCCTTCACCGCAAGCTATTGTAAACTTTTGCGAATCGATCTTGATTTGAACGTTTGCCATACTACCCTCTCAACTCTTTCAATTCTTCCAAAGTCGAATCCAAACGCTTGTAAGCCTCCATGACAGTTTGTCTCAATCCGTTATAAGCTTGGCGAACGCTTTCAAGTTTTTCAGTCAATTGATTCTTTTGAGCAATCAAAAGTTCTTTTTCTTGTTGTAATGCCGTTACGGAAACATTCAACCGACCGTTATCTTCACGCAAATGATTCATTTCGTTTTGCTGCTGTAAAAGAATGGAATCCAGATCGGACTGATTTTCTTTCAACTGTGCTAAAGCCTCTTCCTTTTCCCTTATGAGATTCAAGCGCTCTTTTTCCATGTCTTGACGAAATTTTTCAAACTGTTCACGTTCATTGATCAATTGTTCCTTTTGCGCAATCAAATGATTACGTTCGTTGATCAATTCCGCGTTTTCAAGCTGAATGCGCTCCATATCGGCTTCATTTTTTTGCATTAACAACAAATTTTGTTCAGCTTGGTTCAATGCCGATTGCAATTCCCGATTTTCTTCGCGCAACCGGACAAGTTGCGACTGCTTTTGCGTTATCGTCTCACCGGCGGCTTCCAAGCGTTTAGCTGATTCAACAAGCTTAGCCACGGCAGATTGTAACTGTTCTTGCAAACTCAATACTTTTCTCTCCACAATCAAATGTTCTCTTTTAAGATAAGGGTGTTGCACGTTTTGTGCAACAAGCTTGTTAAACCTTTTCAAAGGCATTGACAAAAAAAATTCTTTCTGCCGTAATACTTTTTATTTTAAGGTTTTTTATCAATGAAACAAGGATTGTTTTTAATCGTACCAGATCAAAAGGATGAAAGCGCTTTGATTGACCGTTTCAACCTTTTTTGTCAAAAACGCATACCGGACGTGTTGTTATTCCAACCGGTCTGCAAAGAAAATGCTCAAATAAGAAATTTCATAAAAACGGTTCAAAGTCATGGAACTGCTTTTATTTTTGAAAATGATATCGATTCGGCTGTACAATTAAAAGCCGACGGCGTACAAATTCCATACAGTGAAAACATTTCTGACATACGCGAACAAATTCCGGAAATTTATTTAGGCGTTGTTTGCACGAACCGCCACGAAGCAATGATTGCCGCCGAAGCGGGAGCGGATTACATCGGTTTTCACAAAGACAAAGCCAATGATTTAACATTGTGGTGGAATGAGTTGTTTGTCATTCCCTGTATTAACTTCCTCGACTTGTCTTGTGCTCAAGCGGATTTTCGCGCCGAGATTTTGAACGGTTAAAAACAAAAGTTTTGTTTAAAAAATACCCTAACAGCGCCATAGGCAACACCAGAACGCCACCGGCGATATATTTATCGGTGAGCCCGACAAGTTCCAACAGTTTTAATCCGACAACATTAACAATGTATACGACAACATATACACAGACGAAACGCCACAGAAGCGCCAAATGAAAATCTTTGAAAACGACCCTTCCGAACGTTTGAAAATTGAACAACACTCCGCAAACCGTTGCAATACCTACAGCCGCTGCATAGTGAAACCCTGTATAAATCAGAATGGAATACAACGCATAATAAAACAGCGTATTAATACCACCCATGAACAGGAACAGGACAAAGCGTTCGGAAAATCCCGTCGTTTTCATGATCAGATGAACAAAAGCATAAAACGTTTTTTTTAATAAATTCATGCAACCGGCGCCCATAATACATCTTCAATGCGTTCCGCTCCGGTAATCAACATGACCAGACGATCAATGCCTAAGGCGATCCCTGCGGCTTTCGGCATGGCGCCGACAGCGTCAATGAAATCCTCGTCGATAGGATAGCGCTCGCCATAAAGTTGTTCTTTCAAATCCATATCGTGTTCAAAACGTTTTTTTTGTTCAACAGGATCGGTCAGTTCGGAAAAAGCGTTTGCCAGTTCAATATCGCCGACATAAACCTCAAAGCGCTCTGCGAATCTCGGATCCTGCTCTTTTTTACGCGATAAAGCCGCCATGCAAACGGGATAATCGTACAAAATCGTAGGAACACCGCGTCCCAAGTGCGGTTCTATTTTCTCAAAGGCGATACGAAAGAAAATATCGTCCCAACGGTCGTCTTCGGCGACGCGAATCCCCATGCTTTTTGCGACCTGAGCCAACGGTTGCGGATCAGGTTCCAACGACGGTTCTTCAGGCAGGGTTTCCAACAAATCAAATCCGGCATATTTATCACAGGCTTCTCGAACGGATATTCTTTCCCATTGCGCGAAAGGATCGCATTGCCTGCCGTTTTCCGTTAAAACCTTTTTTTCACAAGCCTCTGTACAAGCCCGAACCAATGCAATCGTATCGTCCATCAAACAATTATAATCTACGTTCGCCCGATACCATTCCAACATGACAAATTCCGGATGATGATGTTTGGAACGCTCTTCGTTACGAAAGACTCGAGCCATTTGGAAAATTTTATCAAGCCCTGCCGCCAACAGCTTTTTCATGGTGAATTCCGGCGATGTATGTAAGTACAAGGTGCGTTTTCCTTCTCCGAACGGCTCAAACAATTCCGTACTGAAAGCCTTCAAATGCGGCTCCAAGCCCGGAGAAATTTGCAAAATTGGTGTTTCAACCTCTAAAAAATCACGCTGATAAAAAAAACGGCGCACCGTTTGAATGATTTTTTCACGTTGTTTTAATAACGGCAACCGCCGACCATAGTCTTTTTTGTACCAGAAAGGAATCCGATCACTCATAAAAAAATACTCCCGATCAATGCAGAGCTCTTGCGTTCAGAATGTTAATCTGTTAATTTTTGCACAAATTTTATTGTCTTTCTTTTAATATACAAGGAAAAAAAAACATGAAAATGCAAGCGAACCAAATTCGTCCCGGTTGGGTTATCGAATACAACGGGAAACAATGCCTTGTCATCGGGATCGATTTAGTCATTCCCGGAAAAGGCAATGCGACAATCCAAGTTGAAATGCGCGATGTTGCTACAGGTGTGAAAACGCAACAGCGTTGGCGTACGGCGGATACCGTTGAAAAGCTGATGAGCGAAGACCGCGATTGTCAATATTTGTATTCAGATGGCACGGATTTGACTTTTATGATGGTTGACACCTATGACCAGTTTTCCATTCCCAAGGAATTGCTTGGAGACCGCACCGCCTATCTGCAGGACAATATGGAAGTCGTCGTCCAATTCATCGAAGGGCATCCTGTCAGCGTTGAATTGCCGGCAAAAGTCGTCCAAACTGTTGTTGAAACGGAACCTGTCATAAAAGGGCAAACGGTATCATCTTCTTACAAACCGGCTGTTTTGGATAACGGCTTGCGTATCGGAGTTCCCCCGTTTGTTGCCGCAGGAGACAAAATCGTCGTTTCCACAGTGGACAACACTTACGTTGAACGTGCAAAATAATTCCGACAGACAAAACAAAGCAATCCTTTACATTATCCTTAAAAAACATCATAGCTATGCGCAAAAAGCTTATAATTAAGGTTAAAAGGAGTGCTTTGTTTTTCATAACGGAAAAAACACAAACACACTTTTACAAATACAGAAGCATATAAAAAAATGTCTTACAGCTCTACACGCAATACATCACGCTCTTCATTTTCCAACAGAAAACCGGATCCTGTCGAACAATACCGAGAATCCAGACAAGACCGTTTCATATCGGCTTTGTCCGCAAATTTAAATGTCATGATACAAGGCGTCCAAAAAGCCGGACGCGGTTTGTTGCGTGATTTCGGCGAGTTGGAAAAACTGCAAATTTCTAAAAAAGGAGCTGCGGATTTTGCTTCAGCGGCGGATTTAAATTCTGAAAAGACCCTTCGCGAATATTTGTTAAAGGTCCGCCCCCGTTACGGATTTTTACAAGAAGAAGGGGGCGCAATCCAAGGTGCCGACACATCTCATCGTTGGATTATAGATCCGTTAGACGGAACAAGCAATTTTTTGCATGCCATTCCCCATTTTTCCATATCCTTGGCGTTACAACAGGATAAAGAAATCATAGCCGGCGTTATTTACAACCCTGTCAGCTCCGATTTGTTTTACGCGGAAAAAGGATGCGGTGCATGGGCGTTGACGGCAACAGGTTCCTGCCGTTTGCATGTATCAAACCGCAACAGATTAAACGAAGCTCTGGTCGTTACGGGCGTTCCTCATCTTGGGCATGGCAATCCCGAAACATTCATTCCACAGCTGATCCCCATGATGCAAAAAACCGCCGGTGTGCGGCGTATGGGATCCGCAGCATTGGATATGGCTTATGTCGCCGCAGGACGTTTTGAATGCTATTGGGAAGAAAATATCAAACCTTGGGACATTGCCGCCGGATTGATCATTGTAAAAGAGGCGGGCGGTCGTGTTTGTACGCTGGACGGCAATGAAGATCCTTTTACAATATTAAATAACGGATCGATTATTGCAACCAACGACCTTTTGTTTAATACTTTCAAAAAACAATTGATCTCGACAACGAAACCAAAGGAGCTTTCCAATTGAAGTCTGAAGCAAAAGCCACTTTATTAAGCGCCGTTTTACTTTTGACGGCACAAGTGGCTTTTGCGCAAAAACCATTGGAAACAAACCCGTTAATACAGGAACCAAATTTTTTAAAAGAACTTTCACAACACAATTCATCAGATTTCCTTTTAAAGGAAAAGCTGCTTTTATCTCAAAATGCCGGAGAAAAAACGACTTCCGTAAAAAAAACAAGCAAGTCGGGAAAAAATATAACAGGATATCAAATTCAAGAATCAGACTGGCAAGACAGGCATGACGGTTTGAAACCGCGCGCGAATCCTGTTCCCAAAGTAAAAATTTTAAGTATGGGGGGTCCTGAAACACCAGAACCGGAACAAGTCCTCCAAGAACCGAAAACCGCGCAAACTGCTGACATTATAAAAAAGCCTCAAGTTTCAACACATTCTTCTGAACTAAAACCAGAACAAACGCAACCATGGTTGAAGGGTGGGAAGAATGTTTCAAAAAAACTTAAAGTTTCCAAGCATTTTCTTGAACAACAACAAAAAGAACAGGATCAACAACCCGTTGACAACGTTTCAATAGAACAAAAAGTTTCAAAGCATTTTCTGGAACAACAACAAAAAGAACAAGCTCAACAACCCGTTGACAACGTTTCAATAGAACAAAAAGTTTCAAAGCATTTTCTGGAACAACAACAAAAAGAACAGGATCTGGCAGAAAACACATCCGATTCTCCATCTTCTTCCGTAACATCCGACTCCGCGGATCCTGAAGTTCTTTTATCTGCAGAATCAAAAATCATCAATAAAAAAATAGAGGCTTCCTCCCCTTCTCCCGTAAAGTTTTCCGTCATTCATGCTTCAAGTAAATTAACCCCGAAAGAACGCTCGGATTTTTTGGAAAAAGAAATCCCCGAAGACTCTATGACAAAAAAGATTTTGAAAAAAAACAAAAGGTTAATGCAAATCTTCGTTTTTGAAAACAAATCTTCGCAGCTGACGATGGAAATGCAAACAGTTTTGGATGAGCTTGCAAAATCATTTCAGGAAACAAAAAATAAACGATTATTGATTTATGCTTACAGCGCCATGGATCCTGACGAGCCACTTGCTTCAAGACGTTACGCTTTGCGCAGAGCTTTGGCTGTACGCTCTTATCTTGTTCAAAAAGGGATTCACAGTTTGAACATGGAAATGCGTTCTTTCGGTTCCAAAGGGGCGGGAGAACATATTCCCGACAGAGTTGATATTATGATCGAAAACAGATAGAGGAATTGAACAAATGGAGTTGCCCAACCGTTATGTAACCCGAATGTTTTTGTTTTTAATTCTGGTTGCCGGAGCTTGTACGGTTTTATTTCCAGCTTTGGAAAATGCCTTTTGGACAAATCCGGCATTAAACAGCTTGATCATTTTAGTTTTTTTATTTGGAATTTGTTTAAATTTCAATTCGGTTTTCATCTTGTATCGCGAAATAAAATGGGTCAAGGCACCCCAATTAGCTTTAACCGATTCCGCTTTGTCAAAATTGCGCTTACTATCGCCGCTGGCTTTGGTTTTAAAAAACAATCAAGCGAAGGGTAATGCCGTCCTATCTCCGACGATCGCGCGGACAATATTGGATTCGGTCGGTATGCGTTTGGAAGAAAGCCGGGATATTTCAAAATATTTAATCGGCTTATCGACTTTTTTAGGGTTGTTAGGAACGTTTTGGGGATTGATGGCAACAGTCGGGGCTGTTGCCGACGTGATAAAATCTCTGAATGTTTCAACAGAAGAATCTTCGCAAATATTCAACACAATAAAAAACAGCTTGGAAATGCCGCTATCCGGCATGGGAACGGCATTTTCCTCCTCTTTATTGGGTTTGTCCAGTGCTTTGATCGTAGGTTTTTTGGATCTGCAAGCCAATCGGGCTCAGAACAATTTCTATAACGGCTTAGATGAACACTTGGCATCTTTAACGCGCTATTCCTCCACCGTAGGCAGCTTTGATGAAACCGTAACGTCAAACAGCGCCTACACCAACGCTTTATTGGAACAAGTCGTGGAAAGCTTGTCCGACATACGGTCTTTGTTGCAAAAAACAGAAGCGCGCGCGCAAGAACGCATTCAAACGGATTTGGATTTGTTACGCTTCATAAGCCGGATCGATCACAACATCAACCAGATCGACAAGCGTTCCGAAGCCCGCCAAGAAACTTTACTCCGCGAAATAAGAGATTCTTTCAAATTGCTTGTCCGCACCATTTCTGGACAGGATAAATAGTCGTCATGCGCCGTTCCCGTAATTCCAACGAATATAATTTCTGGCCGAGTTTTGTTGACGCCCTGTCGACATTATTGGTTGTCGTTTTGTTTTTCCTGTTGTTGTTTGTTTTGGCTCATTTTTTCATGGGAAAAAATCTGGATACAAAAAACACGGAAATAGATTACTTGCGCTATCAGTTGCAAAACCTGTCGTTTGAATTGTCGGAAGAACGCCAAACCATGCAAATGATTGAAGAAAAACTGAAAAACAAAACGCAAGAAGCTGAAGATCTAACGCGGCGCAGCAATTCGCTGACACAAGAATTAAACGGTCTCAAAGATGAACAGATAAAAGCGTTGGCGACAATCGCTCTGTTGGAACAAGACATCAAAGCCTTAAACTTGCGCAAACAGGAATTGGAAAAGGAAACGGCATCAAAAACAAAGGATCTTGATCAGGAACGACAGATTTCTCAAGAAGCAAAAGCTCAAATAGCCGTCTTAAACGCGCAGGCGGAAAAGTTGACTCAAGAGCTGTCAAAATTGACGACTCTGCTGGATCAGGCGGAAGAAGCCGATAAAAAACAAAAGGCTCAAATAGCTGACCTTGGTAAAAAATTAAACAAGGCTCTGGCTGC
Organism: uncultured Alphaproteobacteria bacterium; assembly: GCA_944390195.1. Taxonomy (GTDB): domain Bacteria; phylum Pseudomonadota; class Alphaproteobacteria; order CAAGCB01; family CAG-977; genus UBA11549. The sequence continues at coordinate 87,333 of CALXOZ010000005.1, read as the reverse complement.
CAAAGCTTCTGAACTGGCGGCGTACCGTTCCGAATTTTTCGGCACGCTACGCAAGGTTTTAAAGGACAGAAAAGATTTTAAAATTGTCGGCGACCGCTTTGTTTTCCAATCGGAACTGTTATTTAAAAGCGGTTCTGCCTCTTTGGAAGAAGAAGGCAAAAAGCAACTTAAAATACTGGCAAAAACCCTCAAAGAATTACAACATAAAATCCCTGCCAAGATCCCTTGGGTTTTACGGGTGGACGGACATACGGACAATTTACCCATTCGCAACGAATCTTATTCATCTAACTGGGAACTGTCCGCAGACAGGGCAATTGCCGTGGTTCAATATTTGATCGACCAAGGTGTCCCAGCACGTTATCTGGTTGCAGCCGGATTCGGGCAATACCAACCGATTGACAGCCGTAACACCGAAGCCGCCAGACGTAAAAACCGCAGAATAGAGTTCAAATTGACGGAAAGATGATTTTTTATTGTAAATCATCTTGAAACTTTGGAACTTTTAGAGTATAGAGAAAAAGCTTATTGATTGTCTGGAGCAAAATTTATGAAAAAAGATATTCATCCGAATTACCATGAAATCACCGTTGTTATGACAGACGGAACAGAATTTAAAACCCGTTCGACAATGGGCAAAGAAGGCGATACAATTCGTTTGGATATTGACCCGTTGGCTCACCCGGCTTGGACAGGCATCTATCGTTTGATCGACAGTGGTGGTCAATTGGCTAAATACAACAAACGCTTTGCTGCATTCACAAGCAAAAAATAATTTTTGCATGGTTTAAAAACGGCTTTGATAAAAGCCGTTTTTTTTGATTTCCTCTTTTAGCTCTGGCAAGTGTTTTTTAAAACAATACTTGGATATTTTGATCGTTTTTTTTATAATAACGCATTCAAATAAAACATTTTCAGGAAAGTTTTTGTGTCCGGTATTGTTCATTACGAAGTATATGTTTATCACAATAATACATGGGATCTGTTGGGACGTTATCCCTCCGAACAGCGTATCCAAGCAATCGAGTATGCCAAAAGTGTGGAACTTTCCGAACATCGCCCGACAAAAGTCGTTCGTGAAACATATAATATCAATACTCAAACCTTTCTTGAAACAATGGTTTATCTCAGCGATATTCCAAAACCGCAACAAAAAAAATCATTCCCTTACACCAACAGCGCCATTCCTGTAACCGTCAAACAAAGCCCGAAAAAGAAATCCGGACTGGCGGAAGGGATCATTATGATTTTAATGTCCATTGTCTTTTCAATGATGGCATCGGGCATGATCACGGTTGTAATCTTGCAAATCATGTCTTCAATCGGGTTGATACCACGCGGGCTTACCGGACAATTCGTCTTTGGTATGTTTATTTTTTTCTTTTTAATCATTTCAATTTCCACATCCGTAAAATGGGTCGACTGGGACGAGTTGCTGGAAAAAGAGAAAAAAACACCCGATCACTCCACTTTATTGCCTTCGGAAACAAAAACATCAACCTATTCAGAACGTGAGTTATATGAGATCGGAGATAAAAAATCAGACTCAGAATCTTTTATTGCAAAAATCATTCATCAATTTTTTGATTTTTTTGATACTCTGACAGGACAAAAGACATTCAGTCAACGTATGGCAGAAGCTCAAAAAAAAGCACAAGAGGAAGAAAAGAAAGCCCAAGAAGAAGAACAAAAAAGGCTGGAAGAGGAAAGAAAAAAACAGGAAGAAGAACAAAAAAGGCTGGAAGAGGAAAGAAAAAAACAGGAAGAAGAACAAGAATCGGCTTTAAAAGAAAAAAACGAAGCCGATACCAATGTTGAAAAACAAGACGGTACCGTCATTCCCGAAGAAATAGAACGCGAATATCTGCAATTAACAACATTCCTTTCCATCATTTTGCACATTTTACAGGAACAAAACACGCTGTTAAACACCTATACGCGCTTTGGCATAGAGCTGTTTCTTGCCGGCGCTTGTGAACAGATATGCCGTATGCGACAACTTTCCGATCAACAAAATCGCCTTATGCTTTCTGGCTTGCTTGAATTATTGGGACGCACACCGGCTTTAGCCCTCTTGTTTTACGACAAAATAGAAGAATACATGCTTGAACCAGAATATTTATCCGTTATTAAAAACGGTGCCAAAAGCATGGAAATCTATTTAAAAAATAAAGCCTCACCTGAATTGATCAACCTCATTCGATCAACCATGTCGAACTGGTTAAATCCTGATAAAAAAGACATTGTTTCGGGCATTTATACGATCATGTTCACCGATATCGTGTCATCAACCCATTTGACCCAGACGTTGGGAGACAAACTTGCCCAACAACTGGTGCATCGTCACAACACAATCGTCCGTGAAGCTTTATCCGCGTGCAACGGTGAAGAAATCAAACAAACCGGAGACGGTATCATGGCTTCGTTCATGTGGGCTTCCAATGCCATAGACGCCGCCATAGCCATTCAACAAGCCGTAAAAACTTACAATGACAGCGCTCCGACCGTTCCTTTGGAAATCCGTATCGGCTTAAATGCCGGAGAACCCATCGTGGAAAACAACGACCTTTTCGGCTTGACTGTGCAAATTGCTTCCCGCGTATGCGCTCAAGCTAACAAAAATCAAATTTATGTTTCTTCTGTTGTCAAAGAACTGGCAGCCGGAAAAAACTACACCTTTCGCGCATTGGGCAATTTTAATCTAAAAGGGATCGACACGCCTCAAAGCCTGTACGAAGTCGTTTGGAATAACGAAAATCCGACACAAAAAGAAAACAATCTTACAGAAGAGAAAGCAACACCGGATACAGCTACAGAAACAAACTTATCAGATATTCTGCCTCAACTTTAAAACCGTTTTCGATTTTTTATAAAAATGCTACACTGAAAAAATGGTATCGTGCATAAGAGTTATAACATGGTAGCGACTGTTTTAAACACAACAACACCGGTAAATACCCAGTCGTGGGAAAAAACGACAACGGATACGTATGCCGATTCGATCAGAACGGCGCGTGATATCGGGCAAGCCCGTTTAAATTATTCCCGATTGAACATGATTACGACGCTTTCCGAAAACGAAACGGAAGACTGGTTTTCTTTTACAGTGACATCTCGGGGAAAATTGCGTTTAACGGCTGTCAATCTGTCTGCCGCGAACGAGCAAAAGGACAATGAGGAAACAACGGCCACCGATGAATTGGAAGATGCGGCGACGAATTTTGAAAAAGCGATCGAACAGTTTAAAGGTCAGGGGTTGAAGGTTGAAGTTTACCAGTATGTCAGCAACCGTCAAACATTGGTCGCAACGAATGAAGAAGGACACGGCGATCAAACCGAAGCGTTTGATCAGCTGATGCGCGGGGAATTTCAGGTTAAAAAAGGCGGTACGTTTTACATTCATGTAACGACAAAGGACGGAAAACCGGTATCGGAAGATACCTTGTATGCTTTACAGGTACAGTTGGGTGACAAATACGAACACGATTATGTCACGCAGGAACAATCAATTGATCATACGCAAATGACCGAAGGGGATATTGCTTTGGCCAAAGCGGAAGCCGCTATGGGGTCGGTGACGGCAAGCGGAAGTGTTTTGGCGGCACAAGGGGCGTGCGATATCCTGTCTGCGGGTTATACAAATCTGGCGACACTGCGTGAAAGTCAAAACGACAGTGCCGCCAACAGAATTTTAAGCTTACTCGCATAAAGAATATAAAAAGAAAATTTTTTTCAAAACAATTTTTTTATCCCTATAAGGATTTCAGTAAGAAGCTCTGCCATTAAAGCGAAAAAAGTTCTTTTTTATCCGGCAGAGCTTCATATCATATGATTTTATTATTATACGAAACTGATCCGGACACGTTTTTTATAAAATCTTGCCAACCGGAAAATAACGTTCCTATCAGGGATTTTTCCCAATTCCAAAGACATCAGTTGATCCGTCCCCACTCCGCTGGCTTCGGACACTTCTTCTATCGTATTAAAACCGTGTTGCAGACGTTCTCGCCTGAACATTTCTGAAAGATGATATTTAAAATCTGTCGGTGTATGCGCTTTTGCCATTTGTTCCACTCCTTATTTTGTTAAAAAACAAACTCACCTTAAGCGTACGCTCAAGGTGAGGGAGTTCGAAACTGTAACAACTCAGTCCGGATTATTCGACACAGGTGTGCTTATCTCTCCGGCTCCCTCCTAAAAAGGGCGGACTAATTGTTGTTAAGGAGCTTCGACACTCCGCAACCGACCTATCGGCTGCAAGAGTGATGATAAAATAAATTAAAGAACAGAGTAAAGCTCTATTTATACGAAACTGATCCGGACACGTTTTTTATAAAATCTTGCCAACCGGAAAATAACGTTCCTATCAGGGATTTTTCCCAATTCCAAAGACATCAGTTGATCCGTCCCCACTCCGCTGGCTTCGGACACTTCTTCTATCGTATTAAAACCGTGTTGCAGACGTTCTCGCCTGAACATTTCTGAAAGATGATATTTAAAATCTGTCGGTGTATGCGCTTTTGACATTTGTTTCACTCCTTACTTTGTTAAAAAAACAAACTCACCTCAAGCGTGCGCTCAAGGTGAGGGAGTTCGAAACTGCATCAATTCAGTCCGGATTATTCGACACAAATGTGCTTATCTCTCCGGCTCCCTCGTAAAAAGGGCGGATTAATTATTGATGAGGAGCTTCGACACTCCGCAACCGACCTATCGGCTGCAAGAGTGATGATATGATATTACAGGCGGGATCGTAAAGCTAAAAAGCTTCCGATTTGCATCGGAAGCTTTTTTTTAAACGCTCTTTTTCGGTTTTTTATAAAATGTTTCCTGTAACGGCAAAGATGTCCTGAATTTACCGTCCAACCGATAATACGCATGGGAACACGCCGGCGCTGTCGGAATGGCCGCCAGTTCGCCGCACCCTTTCGCCCCGAACGCCATCGGGTTTTTGGTTTCGGATTCACACAAAATCACCTGCATTTGCGGCGCATCGGTGGAACGCATCAAGCCCAAAGTCCCCAGCTTTTCTTTCGGATAACCGTTTTCCGTGCGGAAATCTTCGGTCAAAGCAAAGCCCAGTCCCATCACGATCCCGCCTTCGATCTGTCCTTCGACCGCCTGAATGTTGACAGGCGTTCCGACATCGTAAGCGGCAACGACTTTTTGCACTTTGCCCGTTTCGTCCAAAACGACCACCTGCACGCCGTAACCGTACGTCACATGGCTGACGGGGTTCTTTTTATCCGATCCCAAAGCGTCCGTCGGCGGTGCGTATTCGGCGAAAAATTCACGCCCTTCCAGATCCGCCAGCGTCTTGCCCGCGTCCAGTTCGGCTTTCAACATTTCCGCGGCTTGTCTGGTGGCTTCTCCGGTCAGTACCGTCTGACGCGAAGCCGTTGTCGTGCCCGCGTTCGGCGTCCGTTTCGTATCGGGAGCTTCATGGATCACGCTTGCGGGCGGCAATCCCGTCTGTGTGCAAACAATTGTCGCGCACACCGTCGCCAGCCCCTGCCCGATACAGGCGGCGGAAGTGCGGATATGCACTTTTCCGTCTTCAACGGACAGCAAGCATCGTCCGACATCATTCAGCCCCATACCCACGCCCGAGTTTTTAAACCCGCACGCGATCCCCGCATAAGGTGAAGACTCGTAAACGTCTTTAACCGCTTCCAGACATTGCGCCAACGTCACGCTTTGATCGGCGATTTGCCCGTTCGGCAGTTCCTGCCCCGGACGGATCGCGTTTCTGTAACGGATTTCCCACGGGGAAATACCGACTTTTTCCGCCAAAAGGTTTAAGTTGTTTTCCATCGCAAAGCAGCTTTGCGTCACCCCGAAGCCGCGGAAAGCCCCCGCGACAACGTTATTCGTGTAAACCGCCGTTCCTTCGATATCGACATTATGGAAATGATACGGTCCCGCCGCGTGCGTGCACGTCCTGTGCAAGACAGGCGCGCCCAAAGACGCGTAAGCGCCCGTATCGGTGTAAACTTTTCCTTTCAAAGCGGTCAAAATCCCGTTTTCATCGCAAGCCGTCGTGATTTCCAGTTCCATCGGGTGGCGTTTGGGGTGATAATCCAGACTTTCCTGACGTGAAAACTTCACCTTGACCGGCTTTTTGGTCACCCACGCCATCAAAGCGGCGTGATGTTGCACGCTCATGTCTTCCTTGCCGCCAAAGCCCCCGCCGACCAGCTGAGAATGCACATGAACCTTTTCGGCGGGCAGTTTCAGCATCGCCGCGATTTCGCGCTGATCGTCATAAATAGACTGAGAGCCCGTGTAAACCGTCAAAGCGTCATCGCCTTCGGGAACGGCCACCGCGCATTCGGGTTCCATAAAAGCGTGATCCTGCAGCGGTGTCGAATACTTTTGCGTGACAACGTATTTCGCGTTTTTGATCGCTTCGTCCGCGTTGCCCCGTTTCAATTCGGCGCGCGACATGATGTTGCCGTTTTCATGCAGTTTCGGCGCATCGGGCGCCAAAGCCGCTTCGATTGTCGTTACGGCGGGCAATTCTTCAAAATCGACTTCGACCAGATTGACGACTTCGTCCAACACCTCTTTTCTGGTCACCGCGACCAAAGCGACCGCATCGCCCACATAGCGAGTGATGTCGCCTTCGGCGATCATGACGTCCCAATCCGTAAAGATATGACCGTGCTTGTTAAACGGCACGTCTTTCGCGGTCAAAACGCGCACGCAATCGGGGTGGGCAACGGCTTTGGACACATCGATTTTCCTGACCAAAGCGCGCGGATATTTCGAACGCACCGCTTTGGCGTACAGCATATCGGGAAAAGTCAGATCGTCCGTATAAAGTCCCGTCCCGTTGACTTTTTCCGCCGCGTCAAGGCGTTTAAACCTTTGCGACAACCCCAGACTTTCTGGATCGGCGGGAATCGGTTTGTTTTCACGGAAATATTCCGCCGCCATTAAAATGGCTTCCTCGATCTTCTTATACCCCGTACAACGGCAGATGTTACCGCGAATGGCTTTCTTGACGTCTTCGGGCGAAGGGGTCGGATTGGCGTCAATCAACGCTTTGGCGCACATGACCATGCCCGGTATGCAAAAGCCGCACTGAACGGCGCCCGCTTCCGCAAAGCAATGTTCATAAACGGCTTTTTCCCGCGGTGTCAGCCCTTCGACCGTAATGATCTTTTTGCCCACAAACTTCGATACCTTCTGAACGCAGGCCTTGACCGCCTTGCCGTCAACGACAATCGTGCACGTTCCGCACACGCCTTGGGAACAGCCGTCCTTCGCCGCCGTTAAGTGCAAGTCGTCCCTTAATAAAGAAAGCAGTGTTTTATCTTCTTGTGTCGTAACGGTTTGACCGTTGATGTCCAATGTAAACAATGAACTGTCCTTTCATAAATAAACCTTTGTTTCAGTTTATTATATGAGGAACGATTATGCCATTACATTTTCAACAAAAAAACTTAAAACCTGAAATCCCTTTCACCCAAAGCAATATGTTCCAAATGGTCTTCGCACACCTCGCGGACTTTCGGATTGGTAATATTGCCCAGTTCGCGTTGAATCAACTCATATCCCACTTTTTTCGTTTCGGGGGACGCGTAATCTTCCAGATACTCTTTCAGCGTCATCAAAGCGTTCGGGTGGCAGCAGTTCAAAATCTGTTTGGACTTGCACAAATCCATAAACCGGTCGCCCGTGCGCCCCGCACGATAGCACGCCGTGCAAAAGCTCGGAATGTATCCCATATCCATCAGCCATTTGATGACTTCGTCCAACGTGCGCGTGTCCGCACGGTCAAACTGCGCCGTTTCCGTTTCACGAACAACGTACCCTCCGACAGAAGTCGATGACGCCCCGCTGATCTGGGAAATCCCCAAATGCAACGCCCGTTCGCGCATACGCTGGCTTTCACGCGTGGAAATGATCATGCCCGTGTACGGGGTCGACACGCGAATACACGCGATGATCTTTGCGAAAATATCGTCCGGCAAAGCGTCTTTGAACGAACTCGGATCGATATCGTCCGCCGGACAAATGCGCGGCACTGAAATCGTGTGAGGGCCGACACCGTGAACGGCTTCCAAATGTTCCGCATGCATCAGCAATCCCGCAAATTCGTAAGCGTAATTTTCCAATCCGTACAAAACGCCCAGGCCGACATCGTCTATGCCGCCCTGCATCGCGCGATCCATCGCTTCGGTATGATAGGCGTAATTGTGTTTCGGTCCTGTCGGATGCAGTCTTTCGTAAGATTCCTTGTTATACGTTTCCTGAAACAGAATATACGTCCCGATACCGGCGTCTTTCAATTTACGGTAATTCTCGACCGTTGTCGCCGCAATATTAACATTGACGCGGCGAATGGCGCCGTTCTTGTGCTTGATCGAATAAATCGTCTGAATGCTTTCCAAAATATACTCGATCGGGTTGTTGACGGGGTCTTCTCCGGCTTCCAAAGCCAGACGCTTGTGTCCCATATCCTGCAACGCGATGACTTCCGCCTTGATCTGTTCCTGTGTCAGTTTCTTGCGCGGAATGTGTTTGTTCTTGGCGTGATACGGGCAATAAACGCACCCGTTAACGCAATAGTTCGATAAATACAACGGCGCAAATAATACGATGCGGTTGCCGTAAAAGTCCTTCTTGAGCTGTTCCGCCAGTTTGAAAATCTGTTCGTTTCTGTCGGGCAGATCGCACGCCAGCAAAACGGAAGCTTCCCTGTGATCCAAACCTTTCCAAAGTTTCGCTTTTTCAATGATCCGGTCGATCAGTTCGGCATTGTGTTTATTCTGTTCGGCATAAGCCAACGTGTCCATGATCTCGTCATGGTTGATAAATTCTTCGGCCTTTAAAGACTTGGGATTATACATTACTTTTTCTCCTTTCGGGTCAGGAATCCCCTTCCCCCTCAGCGGTTATTTCGAATAAATCGTTTTTGTCGATATACCGTCCAACTGCCCCAGCTTGCCCGACAAAGCGCTGATGATATCCTGCGGCGCGTCCAACGCAACACTGATGATGCTGATTTCCCGCTTGTGATACGGAATCCCCATGCGTCCGATAATGTATGCGCTGTATTCGTGCAACAGCGTATTCAAACGCATTACGGAATCCGGATTTTCAACAACAATGCCGATTAAAGCCACTCTGGTCGTCATAGGTATCCTTTCTTATGCCTCAGCAAAACCTTCGGCGTCAGAAAATTCTCTTATAAATATATTATTGTTGCTAAAAACTGCAAATTCTTTTTCTCGCGGCTTGCACTAACTTTTCGGGCAGAGTACAAATGTTGTCCATACGCTCATAAATAAGGATTGATCCGATGTCAATTAAGAAAGCCCTTTTTCTTTGTGCCGTTTTCTTGATCAGCCTTCCCGTTTCGGCTCAGGAAAATCAAGAAGGCGAACAACCGACTTTAAAAGCCAATTTCAGAAGAATCGGATTGGAATTGTCTTCGACGAACATATCCAATTCCGCAGAATATCAAGACTCTCCCGTTGCACAACTCAGTACGGACAGCCAAACCATCGTCAAAGGCGTTTTCGATTTCCTGCTGGAATATAATCGCGACAACCTGCGCTGGAACAACATTGTTTACGCCGAATACGGTGAAACGAAAGTAAAACCTGTTAACGAGCCAGTGGAAACCAACGAAACTGCGGATAAGATCCTACTGTCTTCCGACTACGCCCACAAGCTGTTCAAATTCAAAGAAATAGACTTCGGGCCGATGTTCACAGCCGAATATCAAACAGAATTCACAGACAACGACGATGCCTCCAGAACAAAAATCTTGCGCGCGAAAGCCGGTATGAAATTGTTCAACGGCACAATTGTTAAAGACCTCTATGTTGCCGGAGTCGGCGAATACGATATGACATACGCTCAACACGTCAGCAAATCCGCCGCCGAAATCGGGTGGAGAATTGAAGACCAATATGAAAACAACATAAAATTTTCTACAGACGGCTACTACAGAAAATATTTTTCTTTCAGCCATTATATCGGAACGGATTTAAAATATGATCTCAACTTGACGGCAAGAATGGACGTAAAAATCGCAAAAACGTTGTCTTTCGGACCGTATCTGTCTTACCGGTATGCGAAATCACGTCAAGCAAGCAAACCCGGATCCAATTTTACAATCGGTGTTTCTTTTTCCTACTCCGACTTGTTTTCCCTTAATTAAATAGAGTTTCATCATGTTAAAACAAATCTTATCCGAATTTAAAAAATTCGCTCTACGCGGTAACGTCATGGATATGGCTGTCGGTATCATTATCGGATCGGCTTTTACAAAGATTGTTGATTCTTTGGTAAAAGACATTATGATGCCTCCGCTCGGTCTGGTTTCCGGAGGTTTGAACTTTTCAAACCTGTTCTTCGTTCTCAGAGAAGGAACGACCGCAGGACCTTACGCTTCGCCTGACGCAGCTAAGGCCGCCGGAGCCGTTACTTTGAACATCGGTTTTTTCATCAATACGGTTATCAGTTTCATAATTGTCGCTTTTGCCGTTTTCCTTTTGATAAAAGGAATGAACACCTTGCAAGAAAAGCTCAAAAAATCAAATCAGAAACAACTTGCCAAAACAAAAAAATGTCCTTATTGCTGTAGCGAAATTTCTAAAGAAGCCATCAGATGCCCTTATTGCACCTCTGAACTCGATAAAACCGAAAACACCGACAACTAAAGGACTCCTGTCTGTGATCAGAATTTCCAATATAAAATTCAATCCTGAAAACGTTCCGCAAAATTTTAAAACTTTCATTGAAAAGCTGACCGGATTCACAAACATTCTTTCTCTGCGTATTGCAAAGAAATCAATTGATGCCAGAAAAAAAGGGGCATTATCCCTTTTATACACTTTTGATGTCACCATTGCCGGCGATGAAGAAGAAGCAATCAGACATTGCTTGTATAAAGACGTTACGGTTTTGGCGGCGGTTGAACAATGTCCTTTTTCCGTTTGGCGGTCTTCAAAGAAGAATCGTCCCGTCGTAATCGGGACGGGACCGGCTGGATTGATGGCAGGACTTTATTTGGCTCAATCGGGGGCGAATCCGATCTTGATCGAACGCGGGAAAAGCGTCTCAAAACGTCGCGAAGATGTGAATCTGTTTTGGAAATCGGGAGAATTGAACGAAAATTCCAACGTACAGTTCGGTGAAGGTGGAGCCGGAACTTTTTCGGACGGGAAATTGACGACAGGAATAAAAAAAGATTGCTGGACAAGAAAAGTGCTGGAAGAATTTGTCAGTGCCGGCGCCCCAGAAGAAATCATGTATCTTTCAAAACCGCATATCGGGACGGACAAGTTGTTTCATATGGTTTCCAATTTACGCCATAAGATCTTAAGTCTTGGAGGAGAATACCGTTTTGAAACCCGCTTGACTGATTTGATTATTAAAAATGACCGGCTTGTCGGTATAAAAGTAAAAGACAAAACCGGAAATGTCGAAGAAATCATGACGGAAAACCTGATTTTGGCAATCGGTCACAGTGCGCGGGACACCTTTGAAATGTTGTATCGCAAAGGTGTGAAAATCGATCCGAAACCATTCGCTGTCGGTGTGCGCATCGAACATTTGCAAAGTTTCATCAATAAAAGCCAATACGGTATGTCTACCCCTCCTGAAATACTGGGAGCCGCCAGTTACAAGCTGGTTGCACACACCGGTAACGGACGTTCGCTTTACACGTTTTGCATGTGCCCCGGTGGAACGGTCGTGGCTGCCGCTTCGGAAGCAGGTCGACTTGTTACAAACGGCATGAGCGAATACGCTCGCAACAAAACCAACGCCAACAGTGCCTTGCTGGTCAATGTCAATGTCTCTGATTTCGGCTCAAACCATGCTTTGGGCGGCATAGAATTTCAACGGAAAATAGAACAAAAAGCCTTCCAAGCCGGCGGCGGTTCTTTCAGGGCTCCAGTACAGATGGTTTCGGATTTTTTGCAAAACAGGGAAACAACCCGTTTCGCACAAGTCGTCCCTTCATACCTGCCCGGTGTACAACCGGCGGACATACGCGCAGTTCTGCCTTCTTTCATTACGGAAACAATGAAAGAGGGACTGAAGCAATTTGAGCGGAAAATCAAAAATTTTTGCCTGCATGATGCCGTTTTGACAGCGGCGGAAACAAGAACGTCGTCCCCCGTGCGCATCGTTCGCAATCCCGATACGTTGCAAAGCGTCAATATTTCCGGTCTTTATCCTTGCGGAGAAGGAGCCGGTTATGCCGGAGGCATTATGTCCGCAGGCGTAGACGGATTGAAGTGCGCTTATAAGATTCTGCAATCAACGGATGATTAACCAAATCATAAAAATAACGGCCAATCCCCATGTCAACGGAGAAACCATACGGGTGTTTTTTTGCGCCAACGCGCATAGAACAAAGCTTAAGATGCCAAAGACAATCCCTTCTGCAATGCTGTAAGCCAAAGGCATTAACAGAATTGTCAAAAAAGCAGGAATTCCCTCAGCGCAATCGCAAAAATCGATGTTTTTCAAAGGCGAACTCATTAAAAATCCAACCATGATCAAAACAGGAGCTGTCGCAAAAGCCGGCACCAGCCAAAAAACGGGAGCAAAAAACAAAGACAACAAAAAAAGTCCCGCCGTTGCCAAAGTCGTTATCCCCGTTCTGCCGCCGACGACAACACCGGCGGCACTTTCCGCATATGTACTGATTGTCGATGTCCCGAGCACGGCTCCGATCGTCGTTCCGACAGCGTCTGCGAAAAAAGCCTGTTTCGCTTGAACAACAGAACCGTCTTCATCAAACCTGCCTGAGAAGCTATGGCAATCAGCATGCCGACGGTATCGAACAAATCTATGAAAAAAAAGGTGAAAAAAACGACAAAGAAATCCAGTGAAAAAATCCGGTCCCACGCAAAATCAAAAAACAACGGTTTTGACGGCAACGAAAGCAAGGAAAAATGTTCCGGCACTTTTGTCAAACCAAAAGGAATTCCCATCAAGGTTACGGCAAAAATACAAATCAGAAACGCCCCCTTAACCCGTTTTAAATACAAGAACAGACACAAAACCAGCCCTGACAACGTCAAAAGCGCTTTTTCCTCTTTAAAAGAACCTATCCCGACAAGCGTAGCCGGATTGTCAACAATGACGCCTCCGATCTGAAGACCGATAAAAGCAATGAAAAAACCTATTCCGACCCCGATTGCCGACTTTAAAAAAGGGGGAATCGCCTGAACAACTTTTTCACGCACTTTAAAAGGGACAAAAGGATAAAAACAATTCCCTCGCAGAAAACAGCCGTCAAAGCCATTTGATAAGAATATCCCATCGCGGCACAGACAGTATACGCGAAAAAAGCGTTCAACCCCATTCCGGCGGATAAAGCCAAAGGCAGATTCGCCCACAACCCCATAATCAACATGGCGATGATGGAAGCCAATACCGTCGCCGAAAACACGGCGTCCGCCGGCATGCCTGTCCGGCTTAATACGGCGGGATTGACAGCCAGAATATAAACCATTGTCGAAAATGTCGTTACTCCCGCCAAAACCTCCGTCCGTATATTCGAGTGACGTTCCTTTAATTTAAAAAAGTCGGTCATGCGTATAATCCCTTGTTATCGCAAAATTAAAATAGTTTGTCAGTACTGAATGGTAAAATAAAAAGAATATGATTTCATTAAAAGCATAATTGCTTTCAGTCGTGCAAAGGTCTATCCTGTTTACCCGTCATTTTAAGGAGCTTTGATATGAAAGAGTTTAATAAATCCTCCCGTTTGAACGGCGTCCATTATGAAATTCGCGGTCCTGTGTTAAAAGCCGCCCACCGCTTGGAAGAAGCCGGTTACAAAATTTTAAAACTGAACATCGGCAATCCTGCCGCCTTTGATTTAAACGCTCCTGAAGAAATCGTCAAAGATGTGATTTTAAATTTACCGTTTGCGGACGGCTATTCCGATTCAAAAGGCATTTTCCCCGCCAGAAAAGCGGTCATGCATTATTGTCAACAAAAACATATTGAAAATGTCCAGATCGAAGACATTTATTTGGGAAATGGCGTTTCCGACTTGATCCTGTTAAGTATGGAAGCTTTTTTGGATAATGATGATGAAATCCTCGTTCCTTCACCGGATTATCCGTTATGGACGGCAGCTATTTGTTTGGCAGGCGGAAAACCCGTCCATTACATTTGTGATGAAGAATCCGAGTGGTATCCGGATTTAGACGATATGGAAAGTAAAATCACACCGAAAACAAAAGGAATTGTCGTCATCAATCCGAACAATCCGACCGGCGCCGTTTACCCCGAAGAAATTCTGCAAAAAATCGCCGCCTTGGCGGAACGTTACAAACTGGCGGTCTTTTGCGATGAAATTTATGACAAGATTTTATATGACGGCGCACAACACACTTCTTTAGCTTCTTTAATCAAAGACACTTTCTGTATCACCTATAACGGTATTTCAAAAAATTACCGCGCTTGCGGTTTCCGTGCGGCTTGGATGATCCTGAGCGGCAATAAAAAAGCGGCGTGCGATTATATTGATGGTTTGGATCTGCTTGCAAACATGAGATTATGCTCCAACGTCCCAGGACAATATGCCATTCAAACCGCTTTGGGAGGCTATCAAAGCATTAACGATCTGGTAAAACCGGGAGGACGGTTATATGAACAAAGAACTCTATGCCATAAATTGTTAAATGACATTCCCGGCATTTCTTGCGTAAAAGCAAAAGGATCCCTGTATATGTTCCCTAAAATCGATACGGAAAAATTCAACATTTACGACGATCAGAAATTCGTTCTGGACTTGTTGATGGACAAAAGGATTCTCTTGGTGAACGGAACGGGCTTCAATTGGGAAAAGCCCGATCATTTCCGTGTCGTCTTCCTGCCCAGAACAGATGATTTGGAAAACGCTTTGGGACGATTGAAAGACTTTTTGGCTAGCTACAGGCAAGAATGAAAAAATACCCCGTAAAAAATTGCGGGGTGTTTTTTTATTAAATGAGATTTTAGTATTTTGAGGATGGCTTCTTTTTATCGCGCACGCCTCAAAAGGAAAACGCTTTCCGTATCAACATATCTTACATCAGCATTTTTCCGGAGATAAAAGAAATCTTGTCGCTAAAGATCATATTTACCATCAACCGGTAAAAAGTTTCATTAAGCCGATTTGTTCCTTTGATAATACTCTTTTACATAATGACGGAAGTGTTGTCAAAAAACTCATCTAAATTCAGCGACTTATATAATCAAAAGACCGTTCTTAAATCCCAGTCTGCCGACTGAAATATATGAAAATCAAACTCCTTATCCAATTACAAAAATAAGATCTTTAAAAAAAATAAAATTTTTAAATTTCACAAATAAAAATAAGAAAATCTTTATTCCTCTTCTCGATTGAAAAGGCGCCCATATCGGAATCATCCCCTATCAATAAAGTAAAAATATTTATAATATTATCCATATCTTCGTTTTATTTCATATTTTTAAATCATACATGAAATTTCATCAAGCACTGAAAAACATCTTCTTTTGACGATTAAGAAAATCTTTATTCCTCTTCTCGATTGAAAAGGCGCCCATATCGGAATCATCCCCTATCAATAAAGTAAAAATATTTATAATATTATCCATACCTTCGTTTTATTTCATATTTTTAAATCATACATGAAATTTCATCAAGCACTGAAAAACATCTTCTTTTGACGATATTGCTTTCTGGACAGCCGTTGTTATAATCAGAAAAAAACAGGAGATGAATATGGCTAAAATCGTTTACTTCAACGTTTCGGAAATAACACGCGATTATTACAAAGAAAACCCTTTGCCGGTAAAGGCGGAAACGGTATTCATTGAAAAAAGCCCCGCCGATCTGACGGCGGACGAATTGAAAAACGTCTCGGATGCGGATATCATTTCCGTTTTCGTTCATGCCGTTGATGTCGGCGCACGCATTCTGGCTCAATTTCCCCAGTTAAAATTAATAGCTTTGCGCTCAACCGGTTATAACAATATCGATCTGAATTACTGTAAAGAACACAATATCGAGGTCGTTAACGTTCCCGGCTATGGCGATTCCACCGTCGCAGAATTCACTTTCGGCTTATTGATTGATGTTACAAGAAAAATCAGCCGCTCTTTTCGCGCTGTGCAAGAGGCTCATGTGGCGACAGACCGTTACTTGGGGTTTGATTTGAAAGGCAGAACACTCGGCATTATCGGTACGGGAGCTATCGGAAGATATGTCGCTAAGATCGCCAAAAGCTTCGATATGAACATTCTGGCTTATGATCCTTATCCAAAGCCTGAATTCGCTTCAGAATACGGCTTTAAATATGTAAGTTTGGATGAACTGTTCTCATCGGCGGATGTTATTTCTTTGCATTGTCCTTTGACAAAAGACAACTATCATCTGTTGGATGAAACGGCTTTCAACAAAATGAAGAAAGGCGTCGTTATCATAAATACGGCTCGAGGGGAGTTGATTGACACCGAAGCCTTGTTCAAAGCTCTGTCCGCCGGAAAAGTTTACGGTGCCGGTTTGGACGTTTTGGAATATGAATCCGCTTTAATCCATGATGATTTGTATTTATCCGCTTTAAATGCGAATGAAACGGATTCGTTATTGCGTTCTTTGATCAATTTAAGAATGTTACAACTGAAAAATGTGATTATCACGCCTCATGTCGCTTTCAATTCCATTGATGCCGTTCATCGTATTTTGAAAACAGCTAACGACAATATCATCTCATTTTTAAACGGAAAGACTGTTAATTCCGTTTTAAAAAAGAGTGATAAACCTGTTTGATGTAAAAGATTCCAAATTTTCAGATAAAAATAAAAGCCTCTTTACAGAGGCTTTACATTTTACAGCGCCATTTCAAGATTAATCTTTAACGAATAAGCTTTATCTATTTTATTTTGTTCGGTTTGTTCCGGAAAAGTATACCCTGCCGCCGCCCCGATCGAAACGTTGTCATTTGCATCAAAAGAAGCCTCTCCGGAAAAAGAACGCGGTTTGCTTTTCAAATCTTTGACCGGTTCCCATTTTTCAGAATCATCCTCTTGCGGATCCGGTATCATCAAAGGATCTTTTTTTTCAAATTGCGGATCTTCTTTAAGCATTTCTTTTGCTTCATAAAAAGTGTCATTCTGAGCCAAATGCATCAAAATGGAATAATCCATAGCCAAAACAAAAGGCTTTTCCAAATCATAAGCTTTTGCCTGATTGAATGTCGCTAAGAATAAAAAAGCAAAGGTGAAAAGATACTTCATGATTTTTCCTTCTCAAGAACTTGTCATGACGGTTAAAGAATAAGGCTTTTTTCAGTCGAAAGCGAATAAATTATTATTTCCGATTATTACACAAATCGATAAAATCTTGTTCCGACAGAATGGAAACCCCCAACTCTCGTGCTTTTTCAGCTTTACTTCCGGCTTCTTCTCCCAAAACGACAAAGTCCGTTTTTTTTGAAACTGAACCGGCAACTTTTGCACCGGCAGCCAAAGCCTTTGTTTTTGCCTCACTGCGTGTAAGGGTCGGTAATGTCCCTGTGAAAACAAGTGTTTTTCCCGCCAAAGGAAGATTCTTTTGAACATTTTGTTCAAAATCGCGGATTTTGATCGATCCCATCAGACGCAAGACTTCCCCGCGATTATGATCTTCTTCAAAAAAATCCAGCAATTCTTGAGCAACGACTTCACCAATACTTTCAATCCCGATCAACTCCTGATAAGCCTCGGAACTCTTGTCAAAAGCAAGATCCATCTGTGTCAACAAAGCCTGCATACTCAAATAATGCGCCGCCAACAATCGGGCGGTCGCCTGCCCGACTTGAGGAATCCCCAAAGCAAATAAAAACTTGTCCAACCCGATACCGTTTCTCACCTTACGGATCGAAGAAAACAGGTTTTCAGCCGATTTATCCCCCCATCCGTCCAAACGCCTGATTTCAGAACCGTACCTTTGTTCCAGATCGAAAATGTCACCGGCTGTTTTAACCCAACCGCGGTCAAAGAAAAATTGCGTGTTCTTCGCGCCCAACCCCTCTATGTTCAAAGCGTCCCGAGAAACAAAATGTTTCAATTTTTCCACCGCTTGAGCAGGACAAATCAACCCACCCGAACACCGTTGCGCCGCTTCATCTTTTATTCTGACGACATGAGATCCGCAAACCGGACATTGACACGGAAAAACAAACGCCGCGCAATCAGCCGGTCTTTTATCCAAAAGGACACTCACAATTTGAGGAATGACGTCTCCCGCCCTTTGAACGATGACATGATCCCCGATCCTGATATCCTTTCGCTTGATTTCGTCTTCATTGTGCAAAGTGGCATGAGATACGATCACGCCACCGACATTCACCGGCTCCAAATCGGCGACAGGCGTTAAAACTCCCGTCCTGCCGACTTGAACACGAATGTTCTTCAATACTGTTTGGGCTTGTTGCGCCGGAAATTTATGCGCTATAGCCCAACGCGGAGAGCGGGCTAAAAATCCCAAACGTTCTTGATAATCGCGCCGGTTAACCTTATAAACAGCACCGTCGATATCATATGCCAATCCCGAACGGCGTTCTGACAAACTGTTAAAATATTTTTCAATTTCTTGCGGACTGGAACACAATCTGTTTTCAGGATTGACAGGAAAACCCCATTGATGGATTTTCTTTAAAAATTCTTCATGCGTTTTCCATTTTTCTTCTGAAACGTCCCCAAATGTATAACCGAATAAAGACAAGCGCCGCTGACGCGTAATCGACGGATCAAGCTGGCGCAAAGATCCCGCCGCCGCATTGCGCGGATTGGCGAACGCTTTTTTTCCTAAATCAAGCTGTTGACGGTTCAAAGCAAAAAAATCCGCTTTATTCATAAACACTTCGCCACGGATTTCCAAACGTTCCGGAATGTCCGAACCCGACACCCCCGCCCCCGTCAAGCGCAACGGAAAACTCTCAATTGCTTTCAAATTCTCTGTAATGTCTTCCCCGATCGCCCCGTCTCCGCGTGTTGCCCCGCGAACAAAAACCCCTTTAATATACAAAGCGGAAAAGGACAATCCGTCCAGTTTCGGCTCTGTCACAAACTCTAACGGATCGGATCCGGACAGTCCCAAAAAACGACGGATACGATCAATAAAATCATAAATATCTTGTGTCGTGAATATATTCGCCAGCGACAACATCGGAACACTGTGAACGACTTTTTCAAAGTCTTCCGATGCACTCGCCCCTACTCGCTTTGACGGTGAATCGGAACGTATCAAGTGAGGAAAACGTTGTTCTATTTCTTCGTTGCGCCGCTTCAAAGCATCATATTCAGCATCGTCAAGCACAGGGGCGTCATCTTGATAATAAGCCTGATCCAATTGAAAAATCGTTTTTGCCAACCACGCCAATTCCGACGCCGCTTCCGCTTCTGTCAATTTATCAACGGGAATTTGAGAGTTACTCATACGGTTTTTCCTTTATTCTTTAATAATTCATCCGCTGCTGCGCGAGAAGCTTCTGTTATTTTCGCTCCGGAAAGCATACGCGCAATTTCTTCGCGCCGTTCTTTGCCATTCAGTTGCGAAACCATCGTTAAAACCTTTCCCGCCTCGACCTCCGATTTCCGGACTTTAAAATGATGATCTCCGAAGCAGGCAACCTGAGGCGAGTGAGTGATTGTCAAAACCTGACATACTTGTTTTGACAAACGATCCAAGCGTTCCCCGACAGCAGACGCCGTCGCCCCGCCGATAGCCGCGTCAACTTCATCAAAAATCAATGTCTGCGTTTTTTCCGCCGCCGCCAGATTGACTTTCAACGCCAGCATAAAACGTGCCAGTTCACCCCCAGAAGCCACCTTTGCCAGTGCCGATAAAGGTTGACCGCTGTTTGTCGAAGCCATAAAGGCGACTTTATCCAATCCGTCGGCATTCCATAAACTTTCAGGCAAACGTTCGATTTGCGTTTTAAAAACGGCTTTATTCAACTTTAACGCCGGCAACTCCCTTGCCACGCCGTCATCAAGTTTTTGAGCAATATTTTGTCTTGAAGAAGACAATTTTTGAGCAAAATCCAAATAATCCAAGCGCAACTTTTCCTCTTCCCCGCTTAAACGGGCAAGATCTTCGCCTCCTTTGTCAAGAGAGGATAAACGTCGTTCAAAATCGATTAATAAATCAGGTAGTTCATCAGCGGACACTTGATGTTTGCGCGCCAAAGCCCGTAAAGAGAACAAACGTTCTTCCACATTTTCTTGAGCGTTCGGATCAAAATCGAGTTCATTGCAATATGTTTCCAGCAGAGCAGCATCTTCATTCAATTCAGACATGATCCTGCCAAGCGATTCTATAACCGGTTCAAAACGCCCTTCACTGTAACGCACCAAATTTTCTAATTGGCGTTGAGCTTGACGCAACGATCTGTCCAGATTGTCATCGAACAAAGCCTGACGTGCGTTGTTCAGTCCTTCTGCAATCTTTTCGGCGTTCATCATCAACGCCCGACGTTCTGAAAGCTCTTCTTCCTCTCCGGCTTTAGGATTAAAACGCCGGAGTTCATCAACTGAATGGCGTAAAAAATCCTCCTCTTCCCGAGATCTTTTCAAGTTTTCCTGAACTTTTTGCTTTTCTGAAATTTTAGCTTGCCATGCCTTATAAGCCTGTAGCGTTTCGTCTTTCAGCTTTTGCAAGCCGCCATAAGAATCTAATACTTCACGGTGAGTTGCCGGATTTAATAAGCCGTGTGTTGCAAACTGACCGTGAATTTCTATTAAAAACTCGCCCAATCGCCGCAAAAACGACGCACTAACGGATTGGTCGTTTACAAAAGCCCTGCTTTTGCCGTCGACTGAAACGACTCGACGTAAAAAAAACGGTTCATTTTTTTCAAAATCGATTCCCTGCTCTTCAAGCAAGGTATATACGGGATGATCTTCGGGCAAGATGAACTCGGCAGTCACCGACAACTGTTTTGCTCCTGTGCGAACCAAAGAACTGTCCGAACGGGCTCCTGTCGCTAATGCCAAAGAATCTAGTAAAATGGATTTTCCGGCTCCTGTTTCTCCGGTGAAAACACACAGACCCGAAGAAAAATCCAAATCCAGTTTTTCAATTAAAACAACATCTCGAATGGATAAATGCGTTAACACGATTTTATCTCTTTTGCTTTTTGGCTATGCTCGACGGAACATATTTCTTCATTAAATTATACGCTTTCCTGTACCACAAACTGGATGGATAGTTATATCCCAAAACAGCAGCACTTTTTTGCGCTTCGTCATCAAGCCCCAAAATCAAATAAGTTTCCGTTAAACGGTAAAGAGCTTCTTGAACGTACCTTGTTGTTTGATAGTTGCGGATAACATTGGAAAACCTGTTCATCGCGGCAATATGTTCATTGCGTTTCAGGTAGAACAAACCGATATTAATTTCTTGTGCGGCAAGATAATCGGTAGCCAATACCATCTTGATTCTTGCATCGGCGGCATAGGGCGTATCGGGGAAACGTTGAGCAACTTCCGTCAAAGCCTCTAACGCCATCTGTGTCATCTTTTGATCCCGATGGGTATCGGACAATTGAGCATAATAACATAAAGCTTTCAAATAATACGCATACGGCGCGAAATAATTGCCGGGATACAATTGTAAAAAACGATCCAAAACAATCACTGCATCATCATATTCCCGTTTAATATAATAACTGAACGCAAGCATGATTTGGGCTCTTAAAGCCCAACGGGAATAAGGATAGTAACGGTCGATCTGATCGAACACCGTTATTGCTTTCGTATATTCCCGTTCTTTTACCAAAAGATCCAAAGCATGATTATACAACACTTCCGGACTTGTCGTTTCAGGATTCAGGATTGTCTTTCCCGCACATGATGACAATAAAAGAATGAGTGTGCCTAAAATGAAAATCCGTTTTGATTTTTTCAGAATATACATATTTGCCGTTCCGTTACAAACAATCGCCTTCTTTTATAACCGCTTTATAAAGTATCGACAACTATCGAGCAAAAAAATATGCTAAAAATTATAATTTGTAAGACACGTCTTGGATTGCATGAACGGACGCCACGCATCGGAAGTAAAGCTGCGATTGTCTTTTCCTGTCATAAACATTGCCGCCATATCGTAACCGACTGTTCCCGCGTTTACGATGGCCACTTCGGATTGGACGCCGTCCATAGAAGAGAAATACCCGACTTCTTTCAGGTCGTTTGAAAAAATACAAGATAACAGAGTTTGAGAAAAAGCGTTCACGCCGGCAACGGCTTGTTTAAAATCATCATAGCGCATGACATACAGCACCGGAGCCAACAATTCCGTTTTAACCGTTTCGGTTTGATAAGGCATTTCGACAACGGCGGGTTGAACATAATAAGCCTTTTCATACAAACCGATATTCATGCGATGTCCTCCGGAAATGATACCGCCTTCCAATTTTGCTTGATCCAAAGACAAACGCATATTATCAAAAGCCGCTTTATCAATCAGCGGACCGATTTGGCTTTGCCGTTCAAAGGGGGAACTGACATAAACCGAATTAAAAGCCATTTTCAAATGCCCGACAAGGGCGTCGTAAATGGAAGAATGACAAAAAACGCGATGCAATGACGTACAACGTTGTCCTGCATCGGCTATTGCGGAGTGTAACAATTGATCAACCGAAAAAGCGATATCCGCACTTGGAGTAACAATGGCGGCATTATTACCGCCGACAGAAAGAATACTTCGCCCCAACCGTTGTCCGACTTTACTTTGCAAGCCTCTTGCCATAACAGGAGACCCTGTAGCACACAGCAACGGAACATCTTTGCTTTCTGCCATGACGACAGCGTCTTCGTGATTACAAATGACAATTTGAGACAAATATTCCGGACAATTTGCAGAAGAACGCGCTTTTGCCCGACGAAGAAGCGAATTTATGGCAAACGCCGTCAATGTCGCTTTGCGCGAAGGGCGCCAAATGACGGAATTCCCGCAAATAAGGGCAATCAACGCATTCAACATCCAGACGCGTAACGGGAAATTAAACGACGTTATAACAACGACCGGTCCGACAGGTTGCCAGACTTCAGCCACCAACAGATTGCGACTTTGCGTCGGAATGGAAAAACCGGACATATGATGTTGTAAGTCCGCGACCATATCACATATTTTAATTGAACGCTGGACCTCTTTTAAGGCGGTCGGATAAATTTTTCCGGTCTCGATTACGATCAATTCGGCCAGATCTTCTTGTTTAGCGCGCATTTCCTCTGAAAACAGACGTAACAATTCACTACGTTCACCCGGAGGGACAAGCCGCCATTCTTCAAACGCTTTTTTCGACCTTTGAATGGCTGCCCTGATTTGATCGGCATCATTTAAAGGGAAAGAAGCGATTTGTTCTCCCGTTACAGGAGAACAATCGACACAATTCCCGCTGGAAATAAATTCCAGATCAAGATTCAGGCGTTTAACAATTTCTGCAACGCGGTTGAACATAGGCACCGTCTTTTATCTGTTTATTCCAAGAAAATAGGGCGGATCGGAAGCCCTTGAGCCAATAATTCCTCTTCCTTGATTTCAATAAAGCCGTCTTTTTTAACTTCCAAGTCGGCACGATAAACGGAATCGCCATATAACATAATGACATCCAAATTGAATCCGTCGGCGGTTTCGACAACTTTTGCCGGACGGATCAGGTGGGTTACTTCTTTACGTTGTTGGGGGGTCGGCGTATCCGTAAAAGTGTTTTCATCGACACTTTCGACCAAACGCAAAGAACCTTCTTCCGTTTGAACCGCCCCTAAAACGAATGTTGCATAAGCGACGACCGTCTGGGCATTCAAAATCAAACCGGCGCGGTGATTGTTTTCGAAAATCGGTTCACGCGTTCCGTTCATCTTAATAACTTCGGCATCTTCTCCGTTTCCGGAAACGAGATAATGCATTGTTACAGGCGGAATGGAAGAAAACGTTGTTGCTTGCAACAATTTGAATTTAGAATAAAATGGCAGATCCGTAATTGTTAAATGTGCACGTCCGGGAGTAAACATTTTAAAAGAAGATAATTCATTTATTTTCTTTATTAAAATTTCATTTTGCGTGTCGGGGATTTCATTCCAGTTATACTGGGGCATTTGTTTTCTCCATATTAATGTCAAAAAAACGAGTGTAATAAGGATGATACTGACTACACAATAGCGGATTTTAATCTTTCTTGTCATTATTGTCCAGTTTTGAGTTTATTTTTGTTATTTTTTCGGCTGTTACAACCACTCCTGCGACAGGTTTCCCGTCTTCGTAACGCAGGATCCGGTCTTGTGCATCGACCTGATGAAATCCAAGATGCCGCAGGGTATTGACAACGTAGTTTTTATTGTGCGCAAAACGTCCGCAAGGCTGCAGAACAAAATTTTCTTCACCTTTTTCTTGTTTTTCAAAAGTCAAAAAAACTTCTCCTTTATCATCCAAAGCACAAAAAATTGCGCAAAGCAATGGTTCGATATTACCGAAATAACACATGACGTCTGTTATAACAACCAGATCGAATGATGATGGATTTCTGTTACAGAATTCAGTGATATCCGTCTCTTCCAAGACATCATACATATTTTTTTTACGCGCTTCCCGCACCATTTTATCCGACAGGTCAATCCCGATTAAAAAACTCGCATGGGGTCTAAGACAAAACGCATTGTTGCCGGTCGCGCATCCGGCATCCAGAATTTTAATCTTTTGCGTCTTTTTTTCCAAAAAAGATTTCAATATTTCCGGTGTTTGGTAATCCAGTTTTGCTAACGTCGTTTCAAAAGAATCAGCGAAATCGTCGAACATTTCTTTGACATAAGCCCGATCCGCCTGAGAAATATCCTCTCCGTTCAAGGCCTTGCACACATAATTCGCAATCGGGTTATCGGGGAAAAATTGTTTCCACTTACCGGCTAAATTCTTTGCCATTTCTTTTGCGTCATCCTGTTCTCCACGGTACAAATCATACAAAGTTTGAGCCAGATAATGATGAA
Source organism: uncultured Alphaproteobacteria bacterium (assembly GCA_944390195.1). Lineage (GTDB taxonomy): Bacteria > Pseudomonadota > Alphaproteobacteria > CAAGCB01 > CAG-977 > UBA11549. The sequence continues at coordinate 62,352 of CALXOZ010000005.1, read as the reverse complement.
CTTTATGCAAAGACGGATCCAATGCCAAGGCATTGAAATACAAACCGACCGCTTCGGCAGGATCTCCGGTTTCTTTGACAACCATCGCGAGGTTGCAACAGGTTTCCGCCTGTTTCGGATTTATGATAAAAGCTTTACGATAACATTCCAAAGCCTCTTGCCAACGTCCGTGATCGTACAACAAAGCGCCAAGATTATTATAGGCGGAGGCAAACGAAGGATCCAATTTTACAGCCTTTTTATAATCGTCTTCGGCTTCCCAATGTTTACCGAGTTTAGCTAGAACATTTGCACGGTTATTATACGCGTCGGCAAAAGACGGATCACTTTCAACAGACCGGTTGTAAGCGTCAATCGCTTCATCCAAACGTCCCAGACATTCAAAAGTAATCCCCAATCCATTCAAATAAACAGGATTGTTCGATTGCAAAGAAAGCGCCTGTTCATACAAATCCAACGCTTCCGAATACCGTTGCATCAGCCGGCAGGTTACAGCTTTCTGGGCATACGATTCGGGATTTCGGGGATCGCATTGAACAGCTTTATCCAAAAAATCCAAAGCCTCCGGATAAAGATTCTCATCGCGCGCGATAAGTGCCAAATTCACATAAGCCGATGAAAAATCCGACCTGAGATCTATCGCTTTTTGAAACATCTGTTTTGCCCGATCCGTTTCACCTTGGAATCTGAAAATGATTCCCATGTTGTGATAAACTTCGGGTAAAGAATCGTCTTGATCCAAAACAACCTTATAATGTTCCAAAGCCTCTTTCGGATGCCCCGATTCTTGCAAAGCCTGCGCCAATGTGAATTCATAGGCTATTGTTTGAGGAGCCAAACGAACGGCTTTGTATAACAATTCAATCGCTGAATCATACGATTTTTTTTGCATGGCGATCATTCCAAGCAAATGTAAAACATCAGTATGTTCTTGATTTATCTCTAATAATTGACGATAAGCCGTTTCGGCTTCATCCAACCTTCCCTGTTCGTGCAAACGAACGGCATTTTGTAAAATCAAATCGAATGACATAAAATATCTTCTCTAAATTAACACGGAAAAATTGACTTATAATTTATGCGAGTCTATGAATAAATACTAGACTTATGTTTGCTTAATGGAAAAACAGGTATGGCTCAAACAGATCGCATAGAAAAAAAACACAGAAGAAGAAAACAAAAAGAAGTGGCGCTTTCTCAAAAAAGCGAATCATTCGTTACTTTTTATCTGCACGCCTCTTTATTTATCTTTTTCCTCGGGACTTACACTTTCTTGCTGTTCTTGCACGAAAACAAGTATCCACTGATTTTAAACAACGAAATTCAACCAGAGGTGTTACTCGCCTGTTTCGGGTTGTTCGTATTTTCCTTTCTCAGTTTATTCCTATTGTCTTTTTGGCGGATTCTGGCTCGTCTGTTTGTCGCCATCGTAGCCGGGGGGGCTATTGCCTATATCCTCGGGCTGATTTATCCCGATAATATCGGCACATACTTTACGCACTACATATCATTCCTTCCTGCCGGATTGTCAGATTACATTGCAGAAAATGGCAATCAGATTGTTGCTATCGTAACTGCAATCGGCTTTTTTGCCGTTTTAAACACTTTTAAAGGTAGCGCCATGGCATTTTTATCCCTGCCTGTCTTAGTCGCGTTGTTTTTGTTGCTTAACACAGCGTCGAAACAAATCATACCTCAAGTCGATCAAATAACGCTGCCGGAGGCAGGAGGGTCGAAACAAAAAACGGAAAACCTGATCTATCTGGTCTTAGCCGATCATGCAGGGTATCCCACAGCCGTTGAAAGCTGGCGGAATTTAAATCCTAAAACTCCAGATCCGGACGCTCTGCCATTCAATCCAAGTTTCATTCCCGCTTTTTATAAAGCAAACAATTTTACCTTTTTCCCTTCGGCATACCTGCGTTACCCGAATAAATACCGTAATATCGGTAACATTTTGAATCCCGCACGAACAAAAATCGATAATGATATGTTCAACAAGGATGATGCCGCTTATTATGTCAGTTCTCAAGACGCAAAAGTCTACACGACCAAAAACGACTTGTTTGCTGAACTGAAAAAACAGGGATACCGTTTGAATGTTTACCAGACATATCCGTTCGACTTTTGCAAAGGAGACGACGCGAAAAATGTCGATTTGTGCAAAACTTTTCCCGCACCTTTGGGAGCTCTTTATTACACGGATCTGACAACCTCTTCCAGACTGATGTTACTGGCAGGACACTTCCTTTACTCCATGCCTTTCGGTGAAAATCTGGCGAAATTTCTCCAACAAAAGTTAAGCAACTTTATGGATACTTCGGATATTGCTTTTTTAGGGAACCCGCTTTCCCGCTCTTTACCAGTCGGACAACCTCTTGTGTTGGCTCACTTGCGTAAAGACGTTTTAAATTCGACAGGAAAGAACGTCTTTTTCGCCCATTTGAATTTGCCTCATTATCCTTATGTTTACGATCAAAATTGCCAACTCAAACTTGATCCAATGACATGGCGGAGCCATGCACCGTATACGGATGAAAAGGAAAAAAATGCAGAGTTGAAACGTTGGCAGGATTATAATCAACAACTGTTTTGCACTTATGCGCAAATCCAATATCTCATCAATGATCTGGATAACGCCCGTTTATTAAATAAAACAACCATCGTTATCCATGGCGATAAGGGGGATGGCATTCAAAAAGACAAGGACGATTATCAATCCTTGACACGCACAGACAAAGCAATTTACCGCTTTAAGCACAATATGGCGTCATCATTCGCCATTTATAAACCGTCCAATAAAAAGTTTGATATCAATAATAAAGTTTGCGACATCGGAACATTAATTGCAAATAATGTCTTAGGTAAAAACATAACAAGTTGCAAACGACCCGATTTTTCAAACTTCACACGGGAAGAACAAGAAAAATCACTGGCTTGGTTAAACTCGTCCGCGTCAAAAAATTATAAAGTTTCTTCAAATTTCGACAAACTTTACGCCTCTTGGCTTGAACAAGGGGGACAAGCTTATATGGCTTCATTGGACGAACAATTAAAGTCTGTCGACCCACAAGAAAAAGCGAAAATCGGTTTTGTCGCTCCGCCTTCTTTCTTGCAAGAGGATGATACGGAAAACATTAAAAGAAAAACAACCGATTTTGTGCCAATTCCGACCAAAAAGCCGGAACACAAAGCTTTGCAAGAAAAACAAACAAAGGATGAAAAGGTCTCTTCTGTACCGGATTCAAAACAAGCCGGTCGGGAAAAAGGAGAAACCGAGAAAGTCCCGTCTGTTTCAGTCGCTCCGGAAGAATTACAACATGATGAACTAAAACAAGATCCTGCTTTCATTAAACAGTCTGAATTAATCGAATCTGCAGGAGCTGTTTTATCAGAAGAAGTTGATGTAGAAGAATCGGCTGCAATATCAGAAGATGATGAGTATTCTGTTTTATATGACGGATCGGATGATACGGTTGAAATTGAAGAAGAATCGGAATCAGTTAATATCGACTTAATTCCCTCTTCTGAAAAAGAAACTGTCGAGTCTAAAAAAGCATCTCAAGATAAAAAAGAGCTTACCAAAGATAAATCCGGAAAAGGAAAATCAAGCGTCAGCGCAAAATCTTCGAAAGTAAAAGCAAAAGAAAAACGTAAGGCAAGCAAACCTAAAAAAGCGAAAAAAAGAGTCGTGAAAAGAGATGAATTTGGAGAATTGCCCCAGCCAATCGTTTTGCCCAAAGTTAAAATGCCCGAAGAAAAATGGAAGACTGTAAATATAAAAGAGGGACAGAAAACAACTTTGGAATTATTCCCGACAGATACGTCTGACAATCAAAAAACAAAAGACAGAGAACAGACATCTACCGGTATACAAACAAACTCTCAACCGGTTTCTGGAGCAAGTTCTGATCAAGCTAAAGACGTTGCCGGCAAAGCGCCCGAAGAAGGAGTGAAAGCTTCCGAAACGCAAGAACCCGCAAAAGAGGCGGCAAAAGAACCTTCCGTCGTTCAAGCTAAAGACGCTGGTGGTAAAGCGCCCGAAGAAGGGGTGAAAGCTTCCGAAACGCAAGAACCTGCAAAAGAGGCGGCAAAAGAACCTTCCGTCGATCAAGCTAAAGACGATGCCGGTAAAGCACCCGAAGAAGGGGTGAAAGCTTCCGAAGCAAAAGAGCCTGCTAAAGAGGACTCAAAAGAACAAGCGGTCGCTCTGAGTAAAGACGTTGCCGGTAAAGCGCCCGAAGAAGGAGTGAAAGCTTCCGAAGCAAAAGAGCCTGCTAAAGAGACCTCAAAAGAGCAAGCTGATAATCAGGCAAATGAGATAAAGGATACCCCTGCCCCCAGAGATTTAGACCAATTGGATATCATTAAGGAAACAGTAACTGAAAGAGTAAACGAATATGGTGAAGTTGAAACGATCATCTTTATAGAGCGCCAACCGAACCCTAATCGTTTTAAGAAAAAAGAAGTTCCAGAAGAAGATAGTGTTAAAGATCCTCAATCAGGTATGGAAAATGAAAACACAAGCTCTGAAAATGGTATCAATCAACCGTCTGATTTGTCAAACGATAACAAGCCGTTGATAGAACCGACTGAATCTTTGGAAGATGATCTTATAAAAAGAACAAATGCCCCCGTGCTTCGTCCAGCTTCATAATATTACGACAGTTGAAACGGTCAAGGTAATTAATCTTTTTATATATCGTAAGATTGGTATATAATGTTTTATAGAGAAAAAGAGAAAGGACAGAGGCTTTTAACAGGAAAAAGCATATTAATGTCGATTGGCGGCATTATTGGTTGTTGTCAACTCTTTTAGAAGGAATACAGTAATGACAAAGAGCGATATGTTTCAACGTATTCAACGCGTTTTGAAAAATAATCACGTTGTTTTGTTTATGAAAGGCACACCTTCTCATCCTCGCTGCGGCTTTTCGGCGGACGCGTCCAAAAAATTGACCGAAGCCGGTGTAGAATATAAAAGTATTGATGTGTTTTCCGATCCCGACTTATTCGACGGCATTCGTCAATACACCAATTATACTCATTTTCCTCAGCTTTTTGTTGACGGGAAATTCATTGGCAGCAGCGATTATATTAATAAATTCACTGCAGAAAAAATCTACAAATAACACACGCATTACGAGAAGCCCCTTTTATGGGGCTTTTTTTTTTAAAAAATCCTGCTAAACTACGCTCCTTGAAAAATAAGGATAAGCGGGATGTTACTTAAAATTTTTTTTGTGAGTTCTATTTTTTTATTCCCTTTCAGGATTTATGCGGAATCTGTTGTTTTACAATCAGTGGAATGCGAAAAGAAGCTCATTGAATTGATTGAGAAATCAACAAATTATATAGATATTTCTGTTTATTCTATTAATAATGAACGCCTTGTAAAGGCTGTTATCGACGCTTACCATCGAGGTGTAAAAATACGTATTTTGACTGATAAAGTCCAAGCGGCAGGCAAATCGTCACGAATATGGGAATTTATAGCGGAAAATATTCCTTTACGCGTCCACACGCACAAACGCATCATGCATACAAAAGTTGCTATTTATGATGGAGTTTCTGTATCCAGCGGTTCTTTTAACTGGACAGAACCCGCCGTATATAAAAATGAAGAAGTTTGCGATATTTTTATCAATGAACCTGACTATGCCATGCAACACCAAAAATTGTTCGATCAAAGATGGGCAGATAATTCGCAGGAAAAATCAGATCTATGGTTGGAAAGGAAACAACGGGAACGGGAGCGGAAAAGAAAAGAACAGGAGAAAACAGAAAAATAAACTCCTTATACCCAATCCGGAAACGGGAACAAACGACAAAAAGAAATGACTATTTAATATGGAGCATTCTTTTATACAAATATTTTTTACACAATCCGACACACGAAAAGCTTAAGAAATGCCATGATTTTAAAGTATACCCTTTACATAATTCAACTTCAGCTTTTTAGAAGAATCTAAGAACTCCCTTAGCTGCTGATTATCCATAATTTCACAAGTTCCCTCGTTCACACCAAGATAATATTCTTTGGCACAGTCTAAAATAAGCAGGCGAGCTTGCTTTTCCATATGGAAATAATTTGTTGAAAACGAGGCGCTATATCCGATAACACAAAGACAACACAAATAAACGCATACCGGTTTAAATAAACGCATTACAACGAAAACCGCCGGTATTGAAAACAGCAAAATGCCTGCTCCCCTATGAATGAACATATATTCGGAAGATGTCCGATCCGCCCCTAAAGCCGAAAGGAACGTTGCAATAATGACAGAATAAACAAACATATAATTGATATCTGTCCAAAAGCGTTTTTTATAAAAAAGATAGCCTAAAGCAATTAATACCGGAAGAATGAAAATAAAATGCACAGGAGTTACTTTATCAATTCCTGTCAACACCGCTGAATAAAGGATCAGCGCCGACTGAAATAATTGCTTTTCGGAAAAAAGCATTATACCGCTATGGAACATGGAAATTTGAAAAATCACTAACATCAGAATAGCCGCTCCGCCAACTCTTTTGAAGTTTTTACGTCCTATTTCCATAATCCCCCAACCGACAAATATGCCTAAGGCAAACAATAAATTCATTGAAAAGACAGACAAGGCGGAAAACAAAATGAATAATAAAGAATTATGGTATGTTGGCGAACGCAAAAAACCTATATCTGCGGCAATCAATCCGAACAGGATCGTCAGATGAAATTGCAAAGCAGTCGCCTGCATTAAATTCAAAGCATTCAGATCTGAAAAAAAAGGCAGGAAAAACAACGGTAAAAACTTATTTTTTCCGGTTGCTTTTACAATCAAACGGTACATTAAGATAATATCCGCAATATATATGAAATAATTCAGAAATAAATTAAAACGCACATTCCAGCCGTTTATCAAGTAAAGCATATATATGATAAAATTGGGAATCAGCGGACGTGAAGAAGATGTCGAATCAAAAATGGAACCGTTTTCCGATAACATTTCCATCAGATTCCATTCTTCTTTTACCGGAACGTTCACAGAAAACTTTATAACACAATATAAATTGAAAAGTCCTGCCAACAACAGAAGGAACAGAGACAACGACATATTTTTTTTCAATTCGGAATAAATATCTTTGTATTGTATTTTTTTCATTTTATTTCCAAAATTATGAATGATCGGTCTAATTTTTTTTAAAGCACAATAAAGTTATTATCTGATAAATTTTTTTTATTTCCTATTCTAATTTTACAAAAATAAAAAAATCCGGATCCCGATTGACGGACTTCCGGATTGTTCTTTTCAAAAACACAGGGAATCAAATGATCCGACACGCTTCATCAAAGGAAAAGCGTGGCAAACGAGGATACATTTTACTTCGATCTCCATAGCCGAAGTTGCATAAAAAATCGGATTTATACGGTGTTCCTTTGAAAAAAGCCTCATCAACCATTTTATTATCAAACCCGCTCATTGGTCCGCAATCCAGTCCCAGCGCACGGGCAGCCATAATTAAATAAGCTCCTTGCAGCACTGTATTGCGTACCATGGTTTCTTGAATAAGATCCGTTTTTCCTTCGTACCACGCTTTCACATCGGCGATCGGGAAGAGTTTATCCAAATGAGTATAGAATTTAAGGTCTCCGGCAATAATAGCCGTAACCGGAGCCGTCATTGTTTTTTTCACATTTCCCGGATCCAAACACGGTTCCAATTTTTTCTTTGCCGCATCGGAAACAACGAAAATGATTCTTGCCGGTTGGCAATTGACCGCAGTCGGAGCCATTTTTGCCAAATCATATAACTGTTTTATCAACTTATCCGGAATCTTTTCATTCGTCCAAGACGAAAATGTTCTTGCCTGACAAAACAAAACATCCAAATCGGATTGAGAAAGTTTTAACATTAATCCATCCTAAAATCAGTTGCCTAAAGAAATTAGATTGATATGATAGTACATCAATAAGAAGATGGAACAATATCTGTCTTTAAGGACTAAATTCAATATTTAAGGAAAACGCGAATGGAAATGTTTGAAGCCGGCGAGGCGAAATTACTGATCAATCCGAAAGCCGAACCCGATAAAATCGGCGGAGCGGCAGAAACGATTTTAAATGAGGAGGGTTTCAAAGCCGCAAAAGCAGAGATCATGACATGGCCGGGGTACGCCCGCACACCTTTGGTGAGTTTGGATGAGTATGCTCGAAAACTTGGCGTAAAAGCAATTTATTACAAGGACGAAAGTACGCGTTTCGGACTGGACAGCTTTAAAGCTTTGGGTGGAGCTTACGCTGTTTGCCGTTTATTGTTAAATAAAATTAAAGAGGCAACAGGAGAACAGGCGACAACTCCGGATTTGTTAAGCGGTAAATATAAGAACATTATTGAAAAAATCACCGTTTGTTCCGCGACCGACGGAAACCACGGCAGATCCGTTGCTTGGGGAGCACAAATGTTCGGTGCTCAATGCGTTATTTACATCCATGCAGGCGTTAGCGAAGGACGTAAAAAAGCCATTGAAAAATACGGCGCAAAAGTGATCCGTTGTCCTGGAAATTATGATGATTCAGTCCATGATTGCGCGAATGATGCACAAAAAAACGGGTGGTTCGTCATTTCGGACACGTCTTATCCGGGGTATATGGATGTCCCGTGTGATGTCATGCACGGTTACACTGTCATGGTTGATGAAGCTTTAGATCAAATTCCTCAAACACCGACCCATACGTTTGTCCAAGGAGGTGTCGGAGGTCTGGCGGCCGCCGTGTCAACACGCATTTGTTGCAGAATGCACAAAAACCGTCCTTTGTTTACGGTTGTAGAACCTAAAAACGCCGATTGTTTATATGCCAGCATAAAAAATGACGAATACACAGTCATTCATGGTGATTTGGAAACAATCATGGCTGGCTTGTCCTGCGGAGAACCGTCTTTATTGGCATTGGATATTTTAAAAGAATATGCCGTCGGTTTTATGACGATTCCCGATACTTTAATTCCGGTTATGATGCGCGATTTGGCGAATAAAAAATGCGCAAATACGGCTGTCGTGTCCGGAGAGTCCGGTGTTTCCGGTTTAGCCGGTTTGGTTACCGCCTGTGAAACCCCCGAATTCCGTAAAGCTCTTAAACTGGATGAAAACAGTGTTATTTTATTGTTTTCCTCGGAAGGAGCTACGGATCCCGAAATGTATCAGGAAATTGTCGGAAAATCCGCTGCACAAGTTGCTTGTGATTAATAAAAAAATATCAAGAGTCGGTTTTTCCCGGCTCTTTTTTTATCTTTTCGTAAGAAAGTCTTGCTATCTTTTAATAAAAATCGGTTCAACTAAAGAGGTTCGATGTGTTGAAACACTTTCATTATTCCATTAAAACGCTTGTTTTAACTGCTACAACAGCGTTAGTCGGCGCTTGTGACATGTCCGGCGGATTGGCAGATCCGTTTACTCAACGTACGATCATTACGCCTAAAGCCCCTTCATCCGTCATTGTCTGCCGTTCCCAACAATGTGCCCCCGCACGAACAAACATGACACGCGAATTCTTATATAACAGTTTGTTGAATCTGTTCGATAACAACCTCGATTCGACATTGTTGATCTGTGATGCCGATCCCGATTCCAGAATGTGTTTTGAAAATTATATCCAGTTCAATATCAAAGCCGGTGTCACCCCCGCCACCGTTGTTATCGACTCTGCAAAAATACTGGGCGTTAAATTGAAAAAAAGCGAACAGATCATAGATATCGCCCTGGACTACAATATACATTACAATGCCGTCCGCCCCGCTTGCATGAGTTCTAAAAACGCCTTGTTCGTAAAATCACCCGATTATGTCTTGATGGAAGACACAGGCTATATCTGCAAATTCACAACAACTTCGGATTCTATGATTTCCACCGTCTTCGCCATCGATTATGTCGATCTGGATTACGGTATCATAGGGGCGAATTACTCTTTCGGTGTTTCAGGCCCCGCTTATGGCGGAGGAACCGGTTATATGTTGATGCGTTTCCAAAAAAATGCCTTCCCTTCCGATCCGAAAAAATTCGTTTTGCCTAAAAGTAACGAAGCGCCGGTCATGCCAAGATCCGCATCCGGAAAAGTTCAACATGAATACGGTGTCAGAACGGAAGGACCGAATTTGGCTCCCGGACAATATAAGGTTACGCCCTTACCGTTGAAATAGGCTTAAAAGAGGTCTGTCGTGTCCATTAAAACAATCGGTATAATGACGGGTAATTCGTTAGATGCCGTAGATGCTGTTTTAACTGAATTTGATCACGGATCCATTAAAGATCTGGCAACGTATACTTTAAAATATCCCGTCGAACTTACACATGATATGATCCAGTTGCGTTCTCAAATCACAGGACATGACAGTTTACCGTCTTTTTTGGAAAATAACCCTTTCTTTGCCAGCATCTTAAAAAATTACACTCTTCTGGTCGCAGAAACTGTTAATAAACTTTGTGAGGCTTCACAAATAAATAAATCTGAAATCGCGGCTATCGGTTGGCATGGACAAACTTGCGATCATTTTCCTCCTTCAATTGCCGGAAACTTGCCTCCTTATACTTTACAAATTGCCGATCCGCAACGTTTGGCAAATTTAACCGATATCCCCGTCATCTATGATTTTCGTTCCGATGATATCATGAATGGTGGAGAAGGAGCTCCTCTGGCGCCAACTCATAATAAACATATCGCCGACGATCTGAAAAAAAAGGGAATCTTTCCCGTCGCTTTTTGTAATGCCGGAAATACAGGAAATATTACAATCATTTCTGAAACAACAAATCTGAAAAATGTTATTTCCGGTTGGGACACAGGTCCGTTCAATCATTTTCCGGATATGTTAGTGCGATTGGCTAAATCTGAATCTTGCGATCTGAATGCCAGATATGGAAAACAAGGACAGATCATTCCGGATCTTTTAGACGATTTATTTAACAACGCCGCAATCACAAATCAAAAAAACAATTTTTTCCTCCAATCCCCGCCAAGATCTTCAGATCCGACATGGTATCGACTTGATTTAAAAAACATTCAAGAACATTACGGATTTAAAAATTCTCTCAGAACAATTGAGTATTTCAGCGCCTACACTTTTTTCCATACTTTAGCTTTCGTCCCTGAAAATGTCAAAATGCCCAATACATTCCTGCTTTTCGGAGGCGGTTGGAAAAACCCTGTCATTTACGACGATTTCCAAAATTTGCTGCACGGCAAAGGGGTGGTTCTGGATTATCATAAAAATTTGTTTTCTACAATCAGATCTCGTTTTTCAGATTCTCTGGAAGCCGTCTTCTCTGATAAATACGGTTACAGCGGCGCTTATATGGAAGCCCGTATCTTTGCCGATATGGCTTATTGCCGCATTACAGCCGAACCTTTCAGCTTTCCTGAAAGCACGGGCTGCAAAACACCTACTGTCGCGGGGATCTACGTCTTACCGCAAACACAAAAATCATATCTATTATCATCCTTGTTAGAGCAACACAAAACAACCGATTTGATAAAAAACGATTGGGATAAAAAATATAATCGGGCTGCCAAAGGTTGGCAAAACAACATTCAAAAAGCTTCTTGATAAAAAAGTGGCTTCTTTTATTTTCGTCTTTTGTAAAAGGCGGGGGAAAGCTCCTATTTTATTCATTTTCTTTGTATCAAGCTTCAAATTGATCAAAATCCTGCTTATTTCATTTCAATTGGAAACGTCTTTTTTCAGATCATTTCTTTAAAATAAAAAAGTGTTAATTCATACAATTATTCTTTTATTATACTTTATTTATCGGAAAAGCTGTATAAATAAGCTGCATTCTTTTTCAACCACAATTCTTCTTTTTGATAATCCGGACACAACATTTCCACGACCTTCCAAAAAGCGGAAGAATGATTCATTTCGCACAAGTGAGACACTTCATGAGCAATAACATAATCCGCAACAGACAACGGTGCAAAAACAAGACGCCATGATAAATTCAACCGTCCGGATTTAGAACAACTTCCCCACCTTGAAACAGTATCACGAACTGTCACCCTTTGAACCTTTACATTTATTTTTTGAGCAAATTGGCGTGCTTTTTTTAAAGAATAAACAGAAAAGCTTTTTTTTAAAAAATCTTGAACTCTACGAGCTAAGTGTTCTTTTTTCCCTGATACCCAAAGCACATTTTGATCAATCCAAACACCTCTTTTAGCTGTCAAGGAATGATGAACCAACACAGTATTTCCCAAAAAAGGGAGCGACATGTTTTCATGGAAAATTTGTTTTTCTGGCAAACAATCTAACTGACGGGCTATCCATTCCGCTTTGCTTCGGGCAAAGTTGCAGGCTGTTTGAAACGAAGCTTTTTGAGGCAAAACCAGAATTGCCTGTCTGAGCTTCCGGTTGATTTTCAAACGCACACGCTTTGCCCGCGAATTTTTTTGGACACTGACCGGAAAAATCGCCGTTCCGTAACACACTGAAATCGTTTGGTCTGTTTGTTTCACAGATCCTCCCAGTGAACAATATGATTTTGCAGTTCATCTTCGGGCTTAGGAGGAACACAACGCCCCGCCGCAGACATACCGGCTTTTAAAACACTTTTTTGTGTTCCTGTAATCAAAGGATGCCAGACGGGTAGTTTTTTTCCTTCACTTAACAAACGATACGCACACGTTTTAGGCAACCAATAACATTCTTTTAAATTTTCAGGGCTGATTTTTTTACATTCTTTGACATAATGAGTGCGATTTTCATAATGCAAACAACGGCATGTCCGACGATCTAACAACTGGCAAGCGACATTTGTAAAAGCGAGTTCACCACTTTCTTGAAAGAGGATTTTTTCCAAGCAACACTTTCCGCACCGATCACATAAAGCTTCCCATTCGGTTTGCGTCATTTCAGAAAGCTTTTTTGTTTCCCAAAAGGGCTTGTTATTCGACAAAATAAAGCTCTTGAATAAAGAGGAGTAAACAGATTTTTTTATTTTTTAGCACGCATTCCGAGCCCGATCTTTTTTGCCAGACCAGAGCGGTGCTTAGCGTAATTCGGGGCGACCATCGGATAATCGGCGGGTAAATTCCAACGTATGCGATATTCTTCAGGTGTCATGCCATAAGCCGTTTTCAAATGGCGTTTTAACATTTTTAACTTTTTACCGTCTTCCAAGCAAATGACATAGTCAGGAAAAACGGATTTTTTCACAGGAACAGCCGGTTGCAATTGCTCTTCTTCGGGCTGGGGAGACATGATGTTTGCCAAAGCATAATAAACATCACGAATTAGCTTGGGCAATTCCGAAGCATCCGTTTCATTGTTTGACACATGAGAAGAAACTATTTCCGTTGTAAACGCTAAAAGGTCTTCATTTGTAAATGTATCAGACATAATATTTCTCCCGATTAATTCATTATTTTTTATAAAAGAATTTCTTTAAAAGAGCAAGTATAAATAAGATTTTACTATTGCTTTTCCAAAAAACAGGCATCACCGTAAGAAAAAAATCTGTATTTTTGTTGTATTGCATGCTCATAGGCTTTTTTCATACAAGAAATACCGCTGAAAGCGCAAACCAGCATAAATAAAGTCGAACATGGCAGATGAAAATTCGTAAACAAAGCATCAACAGCTTTAAATTTATACCCCGGTGTAATAAATATGGACGTTTCCTGATGAAAAGGATGAACAACCCCCGTTTCATCCGCCGCGCTTTCCAACAAACGCAGAGCTGTCGTTCCGATAGAAACGATACGACGTCCTTTCTGTTTCGCCTGAGTGATCACCCTAGCCGTATGATCGGAAATATGACCGAATTCCGCATGCATGACATGATCTTTGGTATCCTGTACCTTAACCGGCAAAAAAGTGCCTCCCCCCACATGCAAAGTGATATGTACGCTTTCGATCCCCATGGAGGCTATTTTTGCCAGCAAATCTTTTGTAAAATGCAATCCGGCGGTCGGAGCCGCGACAGCTCCGTCATGTTTGGCATAAACCGTTTGATAATTGCTTTTGTCATCTTCGTAATCCGTTTTTTTGCGATGGATATAAGGGGGTAGCGGCATGACACCGTATTTTTCCAACAAAACAAACAGCAAATCGGGAGATGTTAAAAACTCCAGAATTACCGTCCCCGTTTCTCCACGCCCCAACACTTTCGCTTGCAACGGATCGGCTTCGGAATCGTCGGGCGGATAAAAACAAACGATATCGTTTTCATGCAAACGTCTGGCATTTTTAACCAACGCTTCCCATTGATTTATCCCGACAGCCTTAAATAATGTTGCTTCGATTCCGGCATTGCCCCGCTTTCCGAACAAACGAGCCGGAATGACTTTCGTGTCATTAAAGACCAACAAATCGTCTTGGCGCAACAAAGTCGGAAAATCAAGAATATGTCCGTCGGTAAAAGAATCCGGCGGGCACACATGCAACAGTCCGGCGGACTCTCTTGGTTCCGCCGGTCGGTCGGCTATTCTGTCCTTTGGCAGAAAAAAATCAAAATCCGAGACTAACAAGGCTTTTTACAACCGTGGTGTTACGACACCTTCAAACATGGCGTCAAAAGCATCATAATCTTCCATCACATCATGTCCTGTAAAATCCAGAACTTCGTACTTTTGATTGGCGGTATTATAAACAAACAGGTCATCATCCGCCCGCCCCAACAAAACCATTCCTTCCAAATCATCGTTATATTCCGCAAAATCCTCATTCGCGGAAACGATATCATTCAATGTGTAATTGCTTTCAGGATCCGTTACTTGATCCGTACTGAAAAACTCAATACCGTTCCATGCAAAACCGTTCACTTCTCTTAAAAAATCTATATACCCTTGCGGTACGGGCGGCAATCCGATTTCCGCCATATCTTTTTGACATTGAGCCAAATCTTTGCTGGATGCCGGACGGACAATCATTGCCCCTTCATCATCGGCCAATTTCTTAAGAATATCTTCGATCATAATTTTTTCCTAAACAGTGATTAAATAATTTATAGCATCTTAAAGAAAAAAATCCCTTTCTTCAACGCTTTTTAATTAAAACATGAACACGTTCGGTCTTTTAAAAAAACTTTTTCATCATACTGGGAACAGAGTTATTGCGCTCTTATCTTGCTAAAGGGATTTATTTTGTCAATAGTTCATCAATATTACATGAAAATTTTTTCAGTTATCACTTTGATTTCATATACGGAACATTTTCAGTGCACAATACCACATGACATTTTTTATCGGAAATGTTGATCTTCCTTGCAAAAGCGATAGAAACTCCGCTATTTTCCACTCCGTCCCTATAAATTTTTTAAACAAATAAATACAAATCCATATCTCACACTGACAAGTAACACACATTCAGTATTTACAATATTATCTTTAATCAATTCTGACAAAACGCCGCGCCTGCAAAAGTGCAAATCATACTGTTTGCCGATAGGCGGCGGAACGGAAACCTTCCTTACAAAAAAAGGGGCTTTTTTTTAAGCCCCTGAATAATATTTTTCAGATCATAATCGATTTCACACGAATATTTTCCAATTTATGCAATTGATCCGTCAAATGCTCAATTTCTTCTTCCGGAGCTTCCATCACAACAGAAATGATAAACATCTCCCGACTACGATGAGGAACTCCCATACGGGCTATGATATAATTACCGTACTGTGTCAATACATCATTCACTTCACTTGCGGACTTTTCACGATTAACGACCACAATTGCAATTTCCGCCAATTTCATTTCAGACATTTTATTCTCCTAAACAGATGTTTCATACTTTTCCAGAATAAAAAAAATCAGGAAAAAATCAAAATCATCTTTTAGATTGGTTTTGATGCAACAGTTTATATTTTTCCAACATATCGGAAAATGCACCCGTCAAACGGGAAGATATCAAAGGATCTTCTCCGAGAAAATCCAAGCATTGAGCGCACGCCTCCAACGTTGAGATGCTTTCTTTACGCGGTTCCTTGCGCAACTTTCCGTATAAAGACCTTTGAGCCGGGACTAAAAGTAAACGTTGTGTTTTCAGCAACCACGGATTACGCCACCAAAGCGCTTTTGCCTGAGACCAAGAGCCGTCCAAAAGAATTATCCCTTTAAGATTTTTTAAACATTCGTTCGTATTTTCCAGAATATTTCCCTTCCGGCTTAAAGCGTACAATCCCGCTTTACAAGGCGTTTGTTTTTGAGCGCCTAAATACAAGACACCCCACTGTTTCGGATCAACATCCTTTTTCAGGATTGCTTTCAATCCCGACCGTGACAACGCTATTTCCAAATGCACATTTTCAAGCATTGAACACAAAATCCCCGCAGTGCCCAATTCTTTATCCTGTTCTTGGGGATGTTGAATGATTAAAACAAAATGTTTGTTATTTAAAGGCTCTGCGTTTGTACAAACGCAGAGCGGAACCGGTTTTTTACATTTTTGGCAAATTACGCCTTCATCGTTTATCAATGTACGCTCACTGGAATCAATTCGTTATCAATAACCAAAGATATAGCCTTTTTTTCATCATCCGTACAAGCCAATTGTGTTCCTTCAGCCGCATGGACAAACCACAACTTACGGTTATCAACGACTTTTTTCCTGATGTAAGCAATGGAATTCACGCCCAAACCAGCCAAGTCATCAATTGTAAATTCCTTTTTATCCGTTTTTATGAGCACAATAAACCCTCCAGCGTTTCAAGTCGAAAAGAATATTATTTGTTTTGCTTTTCGGATGTTGTTTTATCGATTTTCTTTGCCGTATCCTTTTTGGAAATTTTAATTTGACGGACTTTTGTTTCAGGTTCGTTCTTTTCCAGATCAATATGTAACAAACCATTATCCAAATGTGCATCCAAAACCTCAATGCCTTCCGCCAAGATGAACGAACGTTGAAATTGACGAGAAGCAATTCCCCGATACAAATATTGACGTTCTGATGCGTTTTCATCTTCTACATGCTGACCGCGAACAACCAATTGTTTGTCTTCGACTTCTATCGTCAAATCCTCTTCACCGAAACCGGCGACGGCAATCGTAATTTGCAAATGGGTGGGATCTATCTGTTCTATGTTATAGGGAGGGTAACTTTCCGAATTTTTCGCCGCACGATCCAGCATACGTTCCAATGAATCGAAACCGAGCATGAACGGATTGTTTGTTGTTAATAAAGCCATAGTATTTCTCCTTTAGTTTATGAGCAAATATAGGGCGGGTTCTTAAAGACACCCGTCGTCAGAATATCCGTCAAGGCTTATCCTGACACAAAGGATATAGGCGCACTTTTTTTCGGTTTCAAGAGGGGAAAAGACATTATTTTTTAATTTTTCAAACGTCTTGCCCGTGTCTGGCGTTTATTGTTATCGGTGAGATCAACCGGACGGACGGGATTGAAATACCGTTCGTCATTATCGTCTTGCATAATTCCGTCTCCGTCCGGATCGGATGATGTGATTTCACCCGTATAAACTGAAGCTTCCGGATAAAGGCGGTTTTTCAGATTTACAGGATACATAACGGGCGTTGCGGACGGATCCGGAGCGGGGAATAAAGGATATGTATGATACTTTTCATTCACTGTACGCAATTGGCGGTATGTGTATCCTGTCTCGGCACTGGTTGCGATATAATACTCCTCATTAAAAAAAATGTCCGTGTCTTGTTTATTTTCAGCTATAATCCCCTTCAACAGCTTCCATTTTCCATATAAAACCGTTCCCGAACGCATCACAAGAGCCGTTTTCGACGTATCCATGCCGATCACAGCGCCATAGATATCTTCATCCGTTTCAAATTCTTTGTTACCGGCGAAAAATAAAACGATATCAGCCAGCATTCCAACCTTGATGTCTCCGATTTGATCGTCCAAAGCCAACAATCTGGCAGGATTTACCGTTACCATTTGCCACAATTCTTTATTTGAAAAAACATTGTTCAAATACTTTTCATTATATTGCGAAGCGACTTTCAATTCGTCCAAAATATGCGCCGATCCTGAATAAGCCCAATCCGTCCCTAAAGCCAGATTTATTCCGTAATCTTTCATCAATGAAACAGGAGCCGTAACACCGTATAAAGCCAGATTGGAGCGGGGAGACCAAACAACTGTCGCTCCGGAAACCGCTATTTTTCTTATATCCTCTTCCAAAAGGGCAATACTGTGAGTCAACCCGATGTTTTTTCCTAAAATATTTCTTCTTTTCCCTTCATCAGAACTGATGTTGATGAACTCATTGCGTGCAGCCGCGTCTTTTCCTTCGCTGATATGGACGATATAAATTGAATCATCTCTGTTTGAAGGATGAAAAGGATATTGATCACCGTCTTCCAATAAAAACTTGCATGTCTTTCCCTTTAAGGGAAAGGTGTCACTCCAAATTTTCTTTTTCAACTTTACCCCTTCGTGCGGAAAGTAACTGCCAAAGTTGCGCAAAAAACCAAAATAACCGCCCGCCCCTATATTGCTGGTCGTTCCGGCGACCACTTGACGCAATTCATTCCAAATTAGAAATTCCGCCCGCTTCGTTTTAGGCGTGGAAAAACGCTGATATTCCCGACATCCCCTGCTCCAGTCGTAACGGTGATTAAAACGCTCTGGATATTCTTCCACATAGGACGGCAATGTTTCTTTCAAAGGTCCGCGATGATTATAGGATAGATGGTCGTGTGCATTAATAAAGCCCGGCGACAGAATATGGTTTCCGGCATCAATAATGACCCCGTGATCCGGCTTTTGATCTGATATTGCTCCGATTTTTCCGTTTCCGGTTATCCCGAGATATTTGTTTTTCAATATTCCGTCGTTACTGACGATATATTTCGCGTATATCCATAAATCACACTGTTCAGATTTAAAAAAAAACAGACAAAAGGCATAACCGGCAAGAAAAAAAATCCCCGAAAGCCGGACAAGTGTTTTCATCTTGCCTTTTTTTGCCATTTTGTCCCTTTTTTAAATAAAGCCGTTCCCGTTTTTATCAGGAAACTTTTACACTTTCTCTTGATTCCGCCGTTTTCAACAAAGACAGGACAATCCCACCAAGCAATAAGACAAAAGTAACTAACAAGGAAACCCGATCATCCACTTTAAACCAAAATTCGGAAACAAAAACTTTCAAGCCGATAAAAACCAGCAATACGGCACAAGCCGGTTGCAAATAACAAAAACGGTTCATAGCCGCAGATAATAAAAAATACAACGCCCTCAATCCCAAGACGGCAAACATGTCACAGGAATAAATTGCGAACGTTTCATGAGAAACGGCTAACATAGCCGGCACACTGTCGACGGCAAACATGGCATCACCGAATTCAATCAACAACAAAGCTAAAAACAACGGCGTCGCATATAATTTTGTTTTTCCTTTTTTTAACGGATCCGCCCGCCTGATAAAAAAGCGTTCTCCATGCAATTCATTTGAAACACGCAAATAACGACGTAAAAATGATAATATTTTACTGTCCGACAGATTGATTGCCGGTTCGTCGGTTAATAACATTTTCAGACCGGAATAAATCAAAAAGACCCCGAAAATCAACAAAACCGGATCATAACGGTCCAAAATTTCAGCGCCGATAACAAACATGATCCCGCGCAAAACGATTGCGCCCAAGATCCCCCAAAACAAGACGCGGTGTTGCAAATGACGCGGTATTGACAAGTACGAAAAGACAAGGGAAATAACGAATACATTATCAATGGACAAGCCCATTTCCACAATATACCCCGTGAAAAAATCAGCCGCCATTTGATTTCCGAAATACCAACGTATCCACAAACCGAACAAACAAGCTACTACGGCATAAGTGGAAAAAAGGATTAGGCTTTTTTTTGCGCTAATTTCTTCCGCTTTTCTTTCCAAGACTCCCAGATCCAAAAACAAAATGAAAGAAAATATTCCAAAAAACATCAGCCATATCCATAACGGCTGATGCAACACTGTAAAAAAAAGAAAATCGTGCATCATGCAAGACTCCGTTTAAAAATCATAGCGCAAACCGACATAGATCTTTCTTATCTTCGCTTCTTGTTGTAAAGGAGCGGAATAAAGAGACCTTGCCGAAAAACGCCCTAAATCGTTATAAGCGTATCCGATATCCAAAACCAGATTTGCAGGCAGATCAATCCCGATCCCCGCCATTGCCTTCCATGCCAGACGGTAATTCAAATCTCCGTAAAATTGCTGTCCGTTCACAACAAAATCAGGCATATCGTTACGCGCAACCCCTATTCCCGCACCGATATAAGGAGATATGCCTTTATAATCAAACAAATCGACATATCCTGAAAACATGGCGGAAAGAGATGGCAAACGACTACGAACCGATCCGTCCGGCGGATCTAAATCCGAAATGCCCTTCAACCTGTTTCTAGAAAACTCAAGTGTAAATTCACCGCGTACGAATCGTCCCCACCTTTGACCGAAGCCCGTTTGCACGGCATAACCTTTTTCAATCCCCGGCAATGTGCTGTAAGCGTAACCGAGATCGAAACGCGTATAAAACCCTTGATCGCCGTCTTGGGCAAAGACCGGTAAGCTCCCTGATAAAATAAAGATCAAAGCACAAAATATTTTTTTCATTTTTCATTTTCCTTTTGCCGCTTTTGCATCTCCGATCGCAACGGATCGGCGGAGTATGTCCCCAGAATTTTCACCTTTTCGGAAAAAAAGGTCAACTCTTCCATTGCCCGCCGGAACGCACCGGATTCCTGATGGCAAGCGACATCAACCAAAAAACCGGCTGAAGTAAAAAAATGATACGGGTCGACATAACTTTCCAAACGCAACAGGTCAATTCCGTTCGTTGCAAAACCTCCCAAGCATTTATACAATACAGCCGGTTTGTTTGCCACCCAAAAAACAAAAGAAGTGATTGCTTTTTCTGGATCGACACCTGTTTCGGGTGTACGAGATAAAACCCAAAAACGGGTTGTGTTAAAAGAAAAATCTTCAATATTCCGTTTTAATATTTTCAACCCGTATAACTCCGCCGCCCGCTCTG
Source organism: uncultured Alphaproteobacteria bacterium (assembly GCA_944390195.1). Taxonomy (GTDB): domain Bacteria; phylum Pseudomonadota; class Alphaproteobacteria; order CAAGCB01; family CAG-977; genus UBA11549. The sequence goes on along the minus strand of CALXOZ010000005.1, from coordinate 41,375 downwards.
AGGCAATCGCGGCGACCTCTGCAGACTTTAACAATGAGACTTCCAACGCAGCGGCTGCCGTATTGCCGCAAGATTCAGTCTTAACCCCCATCGTTTTCAAAAAAGACGCACATTGGGACAACGCTTGCGGATGGGAACGTACGACTTTCACCGTTTCAGGTTGCGAACTTGCAATTCCCAGCAAACAATGATGTATTTTAAAAAAATGTTCCGCAACAACATACAACTTTGTCTTTGCCAACAAACGATGCATATCTGTTACACGTCCAGCCGCCGAATTTTCAATCGGTAAAACGGCATATCCGGCTTCTCCATCCTCCACTGCCGACAGCGCCTCTTCAAAAGTCGAATAAAAACAAATTTCCCGATCTGGAAAAATCTCCAGCGCTGTCAAATGGGAAAACGCCCCTTTTACGCCTTGACACGCAATGACATTCCTGTTGTTTTCAATCATGCTGCCCCGTTTTTCCAAAAAATTTATTTTTGTCAAAATCATTCCTTGATAGCGCCTTATGATATACTCTTTTTATAAACCGTTAAGCAACTTTAATTTCCACGGAAAAACCGATTTTACATTTTTTCGGCTTTTTTCAGACACATCCACCATACTCATTGTCGAAAACATACCCGTTTCCGATAAAACACCGGAACGGAAATCCCTTTAAAAGATTGTCTTTTGGCGTTTTACCTGTGTGCGACGGATAAAACATAGGCACAAAACTTTAAAGACAACAAAAAAAGCATATTCCTTTTCCAAAAATCAACTTTATGTACAAAGACTGATAAATAACAATATTTTTCTCATAAAAAGATTCAAAAAAAATGGACAAAAAAAATTTTTTGTGGCAATATTTTCATAAGTAAGTATAAAAAAAGGACTTTATATCATGGTTAATGATCGCTTCATTCACACAAAACGTAAACACAAAAATAAAGCCGGGAAAACACCTGAGCAATTAGATGCAGAAAAAGGAAAATTCCCTTTTACGGAAATACACGGTTTCAAATTAAAAGAGGTTGAATGGAGTGTTCCTGACCAAAAAACGCGCAAGTCAAGACGCCGCGCTTTCAACAACGTCCGTGAAGCTTTCTTAAAACATATCGGTGAAACAATGGCTCCGGCTTTACGCGAAATGGGGTTGACCGACAAAGAAATCGCACTGGTAAAAAAAGGAAAAGCTCCTATCGGGTACAATGTTCACCATAAATTGCCGATCCATGGCGGTGGAAAAAACGAATTTTCAAATCTGATCTTAATGCCGATCGGTCCTCATGACGATCTGCATCATAAGGTTATGGATCCTCAAGTGGCTCAGATGCAGTCCGGAGAAACAAAAAAAGTCGTTATTCCTTGGACGGACGATATGGTCTATATTGATCCCGAACGCAAAAAGGCAGCACCTCAAAAAACAGCCTTCATAGCCAACGCTTTAGCCGCACGAAACGGACGTTGAAAAGTTGTGTTTAAAAATTAACTAAAATAATCAAAAGCCCTTACTTCAAGGGCTTTTTCCATAAAAAATAAAATTGTGTAAGAAGCTGTGGCTCTCTAAATGCTAGCAGTCCTTTTATAAAAAATTTTTATGATCGGAATAAACAAAAATCAAGCATGGGTAACTCAATCGAATTTTTTCATTGACATTCAAAGTTTCAAATTAAGAAGCTGTAATCCATTACAACAATAGTAAAAAAATCGTATGTAATAAAAAAGACCGTTGTTTTTTTATCATATAACAACAGGTTAAAAGATATCCTTTTTTTCTTAAAAAAAACTTTTAAAGTTTCAAAATAATTCCACATTGATAATCCGGATGAAAAAGACTCTTTTTGGGGTCCGGTTACAGGCGAAGTCAATTGATCCGTTCCAAGCAAATCGAACAAACAAGTGGCTGTAGAGTTATCAATTGCAGAAATATACACACCTGATCCCCTTCAAAGGGCAATAACAGGCTTCGTTCAAAAAATCAGATATGAATGCAGAAAAACGGATACACAGGGAAAACAAATACTTTTTGATACACCGGAGATTCAAGAACTTATAAAAAAACCGTTTTTTAAAAACACTGGATCAATAACAACTTTTACTTCTTAAATCAAAGCGTTTACACTTTAAATTAAATAGCGGAAATACGCCAAAGACAGATAAAAAAATACATCAATCCCTTTTTACGGAAGCTTCTTTGCAACGACTTCCCACCGGATAATTTTTTTAATCTGATCTCAAACTGAAAAAACTCTCTGCAATTGCCATCAAACACCTTACCCTTGCTCAACCAACACAAAACATTCGATCAAAATAATATAAAGGAAAAAATAAAAATTCTTATCACCTCAAGCTTTTCCAAATCGGATCAATAAGTTCTCCGGTAAAAAAATCGTCATTAAAAAATTTAAAACAACTAATTAATATAAAAAAAACAACATTATAATTATATTTAATATAATATTTTTTATACTCCATAAAAACTCAAATTATTACTTATAATTCAATATATTTGATTATATCTTTTTCATATCCCCTTTATCATCTTGTTAAAAAAAAAGCGCCTTCGATATACTCTTTTTTTTCTGGAGATAAAATATATGGCGCCAAACACTGCAAATTTTTTAGGGCATCCTAAGGGACTTTTTTTACTGTTCGGTTCTGAATTATGGGAACGTTTCGCTTTTTACGCATTACGAGCTGTTTTGGTCTTATACTTGACAGAATTGAGTATCAACGGCGGATTAGGATGGAATAAATCCGACGCTTTGCGTTTATACGGGCTTTATACTGGATTGATTTATATAACCCCTTTGATCGGAGGCTGGCTGGCAGACAATTTTTGGGGACAAAGAAAAGCCATTATCAATGGTGCCGTGTTAATGGCAGGCGGATTATTCATATTGTCTTTGCCTGAAAACCTGTTGCCCCTGTCGGATACAATGAAGTTGTATCTGGGCTTGTTTCTTTTGATTTGCGGAAACGGATTGTTCAAACCCAACATATCGACAATGGTCGGTGATTTATACGAACAGACAGATCCAAAGAAAGACAGCGCTTTCACAATTTTTTACATGGGAATTAATATCGGGTCTTTTCTGGCTGGAATTACAGCCGGCTTTGTCTGCCATCACTATTCGTTCAAAGCAACGTTTGGTGTCGCCGGCATTGGTATGTTGTTGGCTTTATGCCTGCAGCTTTTTCTTTCAAATAAATATCTGGGAAATATCGGAACTATACCGGTTGGTCGAAAGTCCGGAGAAAATCAGGCTGAAAATAAGTCTTCACAGATGACACAAAAAGAAATCGATCATTTGAAAGTCATTTTCATTCTGGGGCTGTTCACTGTCATTTTTTGGGCGGGATTTGAACAAGCCGGCGGATTAATAAATTTATATACGGCTGAATATACCGACAGAACAATCAATTCCTACACAATTCCGACAGCTTTCTTTCAATCTTTAAACCCCTTGTTTATTATATTTCTGGCTCCGGTTTTCGCATGGTTATGGGTAAAGCTGGGCAAAAAAGATCCTCATTTCATTATTAAATTCGTCTTTGCCTTAATCTTTTTGGCGATCGGATTTTTATTTATGGTCGGAGCGGTCATTCAGGCGGAAAACGCGCCTGATCAAAAAGCGTCCATGCTATGGCTGGTCGGCGCTTATTTTTTTCACACCGTCGGAGAATTATGCCTTTCTCCAACTGGATTATCCATGGTTTCCCAATTGGCTCCAGCACGCTACCTTTCTTTGATGATGGGCATTTGGTTCGGCTTTGCGGCTTTAGCTAATTTTATCGCAGGAATGCTCGGTTCTCTTGTCGAAAATATCGGCGCCTTTTCGATCTTTCTGTCAATTGCCATTACCGCAGTAATTGCCGCCATCGTTTTATACTTTCTTTATCCGCGCTTATTGTCTTTGATCGACAGCCGATAATCACTTTTTCAAAGTGTTCCCGATCAGCTTCAAACCGAAGACGATATAGTTTTTCAATATTACGGGCTTGAACATCGCCTCTTTAAGTTTGCGTAAAATATAGGATGCGCGAAGATGATATTTTAAAATCGTTGTCTTACGGAATCGTTCAATTTCTTGAATGGATAAAAACTTTGTCCCAACCGTCGGAGCGTTAAAATAATCTTTACCAAGAACAGTATCCGGAATTAATCCTCCGGCTTTTGCCATATCATACAATTGCGTCCCGTAAAACGGAGTTGCTATATGAAGTTCAACGAAATCGGCATCAATGTCGAACATCAATTTTTGCGTTTGTAAGAGATGCTCTTTTTTTTCCCAAGGAAAACCGATTAAATAAAATCCGTAAACTTTCAGTCCCGCTTTTTTTGCCATTTCAGCAGCCGCCTTGTTTTGTTCCACGGTTGTCCCTTTTTTCATTTTTTCCAGAGATTCGGGACTGCCGGATTCAAAACCGAAAGCCACCAACCAGCATCCGGCCTGTTTCATTTTCAGCAATGTTTCCTGATCAAGAGGATGAACGCGTGAATTAGCGACCCATTGTATTTTTCCGGCTAAAGGAGAGGCTATGATCAAATCGCATAAAGCCGTCGTCCATGATTTATTGACAGTGAACGTATCGGCTTTGAAAAAAAAGTTTTTTATCCCGAATTGTTCATAACATTGTTTTATTTCTTCAAAAATATTTTCCGGAGAACGAATGCGGAGTTTTTTTCCAGAAATATGGGGAGTCAGACAAAAAATGCAATTGGAAGGACAACCGCGTGAAACGGAAATCGTCGCCTGTTTTTCTTGTGTATCGGGGCGCAAATACAAAGCGTTGTTCATCAAAGAACGATCAGGAAAAGGCAGACTGTCTAAATCATCGCGCCAAGACGAAAAACAGGTTTTCACCCACTGCCCTTCCGATTTATAAAGAATTCCGCCTATATTCGCCAGACGCGTTTTATCAAAAAAATGAGCTTGAACCAAATCTGCAATAATAAAATCGGACTCGCCTCCGATCAAATAATCGACGTTTCTCAAATCCAGTTGTGTTAACAGATCCGCCGGAGGATCGAAAAACAAAGCGGATTTCAGAACGACACTGATGTTCGCAAAGCTTCTCTTTATTGATGCAACAATGTTTAAGTCTTTGAATACGGTTGCGTTTGTCGTACTGATCATCAGCAGATCGACGGAATTGTTTTTCAAATCCGCTATCAAATGTTGAAAATCGAGCCGTTCCGTTTGGTAATCTTTTAAAAAAACATGAAATCCTTTTTGTTTTAAAACAGATGCGGCATACCCCAAATCGTTACAAGCTCGCATTGCCGTTGCCGTCGAAGAATCGATATTAGACTGACAGCGGTCTTCGCCTCGTTGAAACAACGCACCGCAAGGATAAATCAAAGCAACGGTCGGCATGGCATTCTTATTTGGGAAACGGTTTAAACGGGTATTCCTGTTTTATCTGAAAAATGTTGGATAAAAGAAAAACTCCCGTTACAGGAGTTTTGGTGCGGCCAAGAAGACTTGAACTTCCACTGCGGTTAAGCAACAAGCACCTCAAGCTTGCGTGTCTACCAATTCCACCATGGCCGCATATTTACAATGGTAATAGCAAACTTATGCGAAATACGCAACTGAAAAAATAATTTATTTGCTTTGCACATCATTCGGGACAAAGGGATGACGTTCCAAATAAGCGGCAACATAAGAACAAAGCGCTTCCACATCGTATCCATTCTCACGCGCATAACTCAAACCGCTTTCCACCAAAGCGGCGGCGATCCCTTTTCCGCGAAGGGACGGATCGCAAAACGTATGTGTAAACAACATCTTTTCGCTTTCCGCGTCCGTCTTGATTTCATATTCCAAATATGACCGTTTACCCTCGACGACTATTTCAAATGTATGCCTTTTTTCGTCATGAACAACTTTCATTTTCACACCGTCCTTTTTTGATCGAAAACGCCATCAACAATTTCCTCCATTACCGCGTCTGGCGAGGGTTGATATTCAACCTTTGTTACAAACGCACGCGGAGACCCTTTTTTACAAGCCTTGACCATATCAAGAAGAATTTCGGAATCCCCTTTAAATACGGCTTCGACTGTACCGTCAACACGATTACGAACCCATCCGGACAATCCGCGAGCCCGAGCTTCGCTCATCGTCCATTGGCGATAAAAAACACCTTGCACCCGTCCATGTATTCGAATATGTATTGTTTCTTGTGCCATAAAATCATCCTTTCAACATTTGAAACGCCTTTACAACCGCCTCTTTTCTGTTTTTTCTGGCAATCAACGCTTCCTCATCCTCGGACCAAAAACGATTTTGAAAAGTTTCTTCCAGAACAGACAAATCAAATGCCTGTTCCGGTGTTAAAAAACCTTCTAAAACGCTTAAAGCCAATATAACCGATTTACATCCCCCTGACATAAGACAAAAAGCTTCAAGAGCGGTATCATTTAACTTTTGCAAACGGGTTTTCAAAAATGACTTTGTCCGATCGGACAAAGAATTGACCGTCAAATGACATGACGCTGTAAAATCGCATCCTTTCGCATTAATCCAATCAATGACTGGTTGCCATTTTTCCTGTTGCTGTTTTTTTAAGTCCATCGGATATGGAGCCAAGAAACAAACCGTATCCGCTTGGGCGAATTCGATTTGTTCTTGTATTATTTTAGCCCGTTCTTCCAATGTCATCAGTCGGACGCCATCGCCTGAGCGCAAACATTTTTCAAAGCGTCTTGTTGGATCAATTCTTGCGCCGCAGACCGTCCTCCCATAAAGAAAGCGACACCCAAAGACAAAGCACGATCAAAAGTTTGTTGCGTATTGATATTTATATCCGGTGAAGAAAGCGTTCCTCCGAAAAACACTGTGTTAAACACCGAAGCCAACAATCCTTTTGAACGCGGAGACACATTCATTTTCAAGTCAAGCTGCTCATTTGCCATATTTACATTTCCGCTTACTTGCATATCGAACAGACTGCTTTCCAAAGCTATCTTTTTATCGGAAGACAACACACCGTTTACAACAGGCACATTGATAACGCCACAAAAAAGCGTCAACGGTTTTGTTTGGTCTAGCGGTGATAAAAACGACAAAAAGGAAGGCAATGTTATCCATTGAAATGAATCGATGTAAACATCTTGAACGTTTAAGAAAACCTTACCGTTTAAAGAGGAAGCCAAAGCCGCTTCGGAATTTCCTTGCGCTTTTAAATTAACAGACCCGTTGACCACTCCTTTTGTTACCCCTCTTTTTGCAAAAAACAGAGACAACGGCATTTTTTTCAATTTAGCGTCAACATTTAATTCGACTGTCTGCTTTGCGTTCAAATCAGCATGAACGACGGCATAATCCGCCATCTTAAAGTTTGACAATGTAAAATGACCATCTTTCATCATTGCCGAAAAGCTAAGATCGCCCAGATCAGTCCCGTCCGCAGCAATAAGTTGTTCGACAACCGTTTTCAAATTAATATTTATCGCTTTCATATTATCTAAAGAAAAAGGTTTTTTTGAAAACATCCGGTCTGCCGCTTCCCGCTTAGCCGCCATATCCCGTTTATTTGTATCGCTCCTTTTTTGTAAAACATACGGAATGGCTAACAGTTCGGAAAGATCTGTTTTCTTTGAATATACATTCCCCTGAACAAAAAGGACGGGTTCTTTTTGCACAGATAAATTTGCCGTCAAATCAGATTGCCCGACATTCAATGAAAAATCATCCAACACAATCCCGTTATCAATCTGCATATTAAATGACAGTGTTGTTTTCGGCATTACAGGGAATCCTTTCACCTGTCCGGCGTTAGGCGCATTGACCACTGTTTGGATCTTGCCGGAAAAAGGCGAAAAAGTACCGATTTCACCGTCAATTTTTGCGCGAAATGTTTCAGCTTTACCCATCGTGATTTCAAATGAAGGGATTGATAAATCTTTTAATGTCCCTACGGCTTTTGCCGTTACCACCGTATTTTCAACGGACGGTAAATCATATCCGACAATCCGGCTTAACACAGAAAGATCTGAAATATCGGCTCTTAATGTTGCGTCCATCTTGTTTTGAGTGAATAAATCAGAAACAGCCACATCCAAATTCACAGCCATTTTCGGATTCGTCAACTGAGCTTTAATTTGATACGTTTTATCTTTTTCAACTTTTTCAGGCAAAGGAGCCGCTTTTAAAGAAATGGCGAAATCTTGATTTTGAACAGTCCACTGCGACATCATGTCCACACCTTGATCTGTCGACTGAAACGCCAAAGAATTCAGCTTGGCGTTAAACACTTCGTCTTTTTGACGATCGACCAAAACAGCACTGACATTTTCCAACATGACATGGTTGACCTGGACATCAAAGCCTTTTTTTTCCTGTTTTTCCTCTGTTTTTTCTTGTTTTTCAGAGCCGTCAACAGCTTTATTGGAAAGAAACGTCCAATTGTTTTCCCCGTTTTTGCCGATTTCCAGATTCACTCGAACCCCATTGAGCAAAAACCTTTTGACCTTCACTTGACGATTTAGTAAAGGAAACAGAGAAACCTCCGCGGTTAGTTTGTCCACTTGAACCATATCGGGTTCTTCCGCCCACGAAGCATTGGAAAATTTAACATCCGTTATCGTAATGCTGGGCGAAAAAGAAAAATGAGTTTCCGTTTCCCCGTTGATAACCAAAGAACGTCCAGTTTTTTCAGACACAACCGTCATAATTCCAGAACGTAGCTTTTGATCAAAATCTTTTAATGTCCAAAAGCCGATAGCTCCACCTAAAACGACAAATACAGAAATAACTATTAATGTCTTTTTCATATTTTTGCTCCTTATATTGAAGGAAATTTCTGAAAAGGATTTTCCGTCTTTTTATAAGAAAAACCTAAAAAGTCAAAACTCTCTGCCATTTTTTCAGGCAAAGGGGCGTATATTTGCAATATTTTACCATCAGGCAATTCCATGCACAAGCCACGAGCGTGCAAATGCAAGCTCTGACTGTGTTTCAAATAACCGGCTTGATATTCAGCCCCCGCATATTTTGAATCCCCGATAATGGGATGCCCCATAAAAGCGCAATGAACACGCAATTGATGTGTTCGTCCCGTTAAAGGCATTAATTCCAGCCATGCCGCTTTTTCATACACCTGATCAACAACGCGATACAATGTTACCGCGTTCCGACCGTTCTTTTCATCAACGCGAACGGATTCTCCTCCATGTTCGGCAGAACATTTCAATAATTTTGCACAAATTTTACCTTCTTTTATTTCCGGTACACCGAAAACCAAAGCCCAATATATCTTTTTTGCCTGTCTGTTCCTGAACGCCGCCGACAATTTAGCCGCCGCTGTTGCCGTACGAGCTAGAACCAAAACACCGCTAGTATCTTTATCCAAGCGATGAACCAAACGGGGATTTTCTTTTTTTTCAAAACGCAATGCAGATAGCAATCCGTCCAAATGACGAGTTATGCCAGTCCCTCCTTGAACAGACAATCCGGAAGGTTTATTAAGCACCAAAACATTATCGTCTTTATATAAAATCAGACTTTTTATAAACTCGGCATCTTTAGCGCTCACTTCTGGTTCTTTGCGCTTTTCCAAAGCTCCGTCAGTATTTTCCAAAAAAACGGATGGAGGGATTCTGACGACTTGTCCTGCAAACAAGTGTTGAGAAGCCTGTGCTTTTTTTCCATCCACTTTGATTTGTTTGGAACGAAGCAATTTTTGTAAACGACCTTGTGTCAGCTGAGGATAATGGCGCTTGAACCAACGATCCAAACGGACATCTTCATCATCTTTTTCAACCGTTGCCAGATGAACGCCTGTCATTTTCAATTTCCTTTCTCAATTTATCCCAATAGGCTATCCGCTTGATAATTTCGCGTTCAAAACCGCGTTCCACAGGATGATAAATCTTCTGACGCCCCATTTCATCAGGAAAATAATTCGCACCGGAAAAACCGTTTCGGGTGTCCGGATCGTATTCGTATCCTTTTGCATATCCTATTTCTTTCATTAAACGGGTCGGAGCATTTAATATATTCATCGGAGGCATCAAAGAACCTGTCTGGTTTGCCAAATGAACCGCCGTATTCCAAGCTTTATAGGCTCCGACGGATTTCGGAGCCGTCGCCAGATAAATCACCAGTTGCGCTAAAGCCAGATCGCCTTCCGGAGACCCCAAACGTTCATAAGCGTCCCATGCCGAAACCGCTTGTAAAAGAGCGTTCGGATCCGCCAAACCGACATCTTCGACAGCAAAACGCGTCAAACGGCGGAAAATATACTTCGGATCCTCCCCTGCCGTCATCATTCTGGCGACCCAATACAATCCCGCATCAGGATCGGAACCTCGCAACGACTTATGAACGGCGCTGATCAAATTATAATGTCCGTCTCGATCTTTGTCATAAACGGCGGGACGACGCGCAACGACCGTCATCATCTTTTCCACCGACAACGGACCGGATGCCAGATCTCGATCCGGCAAATCATACAAGGACTCTAACATATTGGACAAATAACGTCCATCTCCGTCTGCCATGGCTTTTAACTGTTCACGCGCCTGATCGGTAACCGGCAACACGCGCCCCATCAACCTTTCACAACGCGAGATGATCAAATCCAAAGCGTCTTCCGTCAAACGTTTTAACACAAACACTTTACAACGCGATAACAATGCCGCATTAATTTCAAATGAAGGATTTTCGGTCGTCGCACCAACCAACACAACCGTCCCGTCTTCGACATACGGTAAAAAACCGTCTTGTTGCAACCGGTTGAATCGATGTATTTCATCAACAAACAATATCGTCGCTTTGCCTGTCTGACGGCGTTTTTTTGCTGTTTCAAATATTTTTCGCAAATCGGCAACACCTGAAAAGACTGCAGAAACCGGTTCAAACGCCATATTTGTATGATGCGCCAATAAACGTGCTATCGTTGTTTTACCGCACCCCGGAGGCCCCCATAAAATAAACGAAGACACCTTCCCCGTAATTAACATACGCCCTAATGGAGCGTCCGCAGACAATAAGTGATCTTGTCCGACAACCTCATCAATTGTCTTTGGACGCAACTTGTCGGCTAACGGTTGGGCTATGGTCGAATCAAACAAAGACGGCACGGATTATTCCCCTCATCAAAGCTTTTTTCGTTGTAGCAGATTTAAAAAAAACTTTCATCTGTTCTTTTGATAAAACAAAAAGGAAGACATCTTCCTGTTCTGTTTTAATCCGTAAATATCTTCCCCGAACGATAAGACACTTTTTTTTAAAGATACGTTGCAAAAGCCTTTTCCGGCATTTCAATATCCTGTCCAGAAAATCAACTTTCACACATTATCGGTTCTCTTCACCGACTTTCAAATTTTCCAACAGCTTGCCGACAAAACAATTCCCTGTTAAAACATCTTCGCACATCTGTTTAAATCACCGTCCGTGTTGCGTTTCAATTGATAACAGATAAAAATCCGTTTATAAGCGCAAAAATGTTCAAGTCGAACATCATATTATCATCTGCAAATTGCAATCTGATGATAAGTATCTCTTTTTTCCTCTTTCCTGTTTGCAAAGAAAGTTCAAATGCAAAAAACGGGCAAACGCCCGTTTTTCGTTTAAAGAAAAAGAAATCAAATTACTTATTGATCGCTTCCAGATATTTTGCAGGGAACGCTGCATAAAAAGCGGCGGCTTTGACCAGATGGTCGACAGGGCATTGATCTTCCACCGTATGAGCATAAACCTCGTTCGCCGGTCCGAAACCGATCGTCGGGATTTTATGCAAGCCCATCGTTGCAATTCCATTTGTTGAAAACGTCCACTTATCAACTTTGGGCGTCGGACCGACGGTATCTTTATAAGCTTCAACCGCGGCGACACACCCCGGATGATCTTCTTCCAAAACCCAAGTCGGATAATATTTTTTAAAATTCGGCACATATCCCGTATACGACGGTGTCGTATAGGTCAAAACTTCGACATCAGCGTCTTTACCGACTTCAAAACCTGCGCGTTTAACGGCGTCTTTCACTTCGTTAACGGCGATTTCCTCGGTTTCCCCCGCAGTCAAACGGCGATCCAAATGAATATAGGCTTCATCAGGAACGGCACACAATGACGGTGTCTTGCAATCAATATAGGAAATTGTAATCGTTCCTTTGCCTAAAAACGGATCGACATGCAAACGTTCGTTCAACTGTTCGATTTCGTTTGCAATTTTTGCCATCATATAAACAGCATTCTTTCCACGTTCCGGAGCGGAACCATGACAGGAAACACCATGTGTGCGTACGCAAATTTCCATACGACCGCGATGTCCGCGATAAATATTCAAATTTGTGGGTTCAGTGATCACAACGATTTCCGGAGCTGGATCCAAAACCTTTTCTTTCATAATGACATCCCAGCATAATCCGTCACAATCCTCTTCTTGAACGGTACCGGTCACCCATAAAGTGTAATCCCCTTCCAATCCCAGATCTTTGATGATTTTACCGGCATAGACCATGGATGCCATGCCGCCTTCCTGATCCGAAGCGCCACGCCCGTAAATAATACCGTTTTCCAACTTTCCTTTATACGGATCGCAAGACCACAATTTCGGATCGGCAATTCCCACCGTATCAATATGGGCATCCATGGCTATAACGTGTTTGCCATGTCCGATACGCCCTAAAATATTCCCCATCTTATCAATACGGACTTCGTCAAAGCCGACTTTTTCCATTTCCTGTTTTATGCGCAAGATAACATCTTTTTCCTGACAGGATTCGGAAGGAATGGCTACCATATCGCGTAAAAACTTTGTCATATCATCGCGATATTTTTCAGCAGCCTGAATAATTTTCGTATCCATTAAACATTCATCCTTTCGTTAGTTTTCAGTTTAAGAAAGGCAAGCTTTCAACCGAAGGGAAAACTTGCCTTTTAAATTAGAAATTGATCCGTGGGGTCGCCCGTTCTTTTATTGCTTCCAAAACAGCCGCCACATCTTTGAAACGACGGTTCATAATCATTGAAGCTATAATATATGGTTTCCAACCGGCTTCATGATATGTATCCAAACGATAGCGATCAAACACGGAAGCCGCGACTTCGCCTTGCGCACAGGAAACACCTGTAATGTCCGCCGGCAGACAGTGCATATACAAAGCTTTACCGTCTTTTGTCAGCTTCATTTTTTCTTCGGTGCATTCCCAATCTTTGAACTTCGCGTTATTGGCGAGGCATTCTTTTTCCAAAGCCTTCAATCCGTCCATGTCTTTGGCTTTTAACAATTCGGTACGCCGCCCCATCACTGCATAAGGAGCCCATGATTTCGGATAAACAATATCAGCATCTTTGAACGCCTCTTCCATTGAATGGACGATTTCAAACTTCGTTCCGTTCGCCTTTGCCTGTTGAGCGGCGATCTGTTCGACTTCAGGAATTAAGTTGTACCCTTCCGGATAAGCCAAAGAAACATCCATACCGAAACGTGTCATCAACCCGATGATCCCTTGGGGAACGGACAGCGGCTTGCCGTAAGACGGAGAATACGCCCATGTCATCGCAAGCTTTTTCCCTTTCAAGTTTTCCAATCCGCCGAAATGTTCTTTCAACCACGCCAGATCCGCCATGGATTGGGTCGGGTGGTCGATATCGCATTGCAGGTTGATCATTGCCGGACGATTGGGTAAAACGCCTTCTTTGTATCCCATGTCCAAAGCTTCGGCGACTTCGACTTGATATGTATGACCGGCGCCCAGATACATATCATCGCGGATACCGATCACTTCAGCGCAGAAAGAAATCATGTTCGCAGTTTCTTGAACCGTTTCCCCGTGAGCGATCTGAGATTTGTTTTCATCCAAATCTTGCATACCCAGTCCCAACAGGTTGCATGCGGAAGTGAACGAAAAGCGGGTGCGTGTTGAATTATCGCGGAAAATTGAAATTCCCAAGCCTGTTTCAAACACTTTTGAAGAAATATTTTTATCGCGGAACAACTTCAGGATTTCAGCAACAGCCAAGACGCGTTTCAGTTCATCTTCGCTTTGTTCCCATGTCAGCAGGAAATCCTTCTTATCCAAATCGGACTTACAGCTTTTGATTTCCTTTATCAACTCTTCATAATGCTTGCAACAACAATGCCCGTCCGTAGAACACGTCGCATTTGTTTCACATGTTTCGGCGGCGGATTTCTTGCAGCATTTCTTTTCTGTTTCAGCCATGATGACTCCTAAGTAAAATAAAAAATGAAAATAATAACGTTCAACGATTTTTCTTCGTTTGACAAATAGTCTAAAGACGTTCATATCGAAGTCAACAGCATTCTATAAAAAAGATTCAAAAAAAAAGCTTGCAAAATAATGATTTTTTTGAATCCATATCTTTTAAAAGCATTTCGAGGTTAAAAATAATGATTTTCATTGATGATTCTTTGCGTTCCGTTTTAAATAACGCCCGTTTAGGGGTTTTAAGCTGTACCGCGGATGTTTGTGATAGTTCGAAAAACTTGTTAGACGATTTTCACGCCCTTGTTCAAAAGTTGCAAGATGAATACACGGAATTGCCGCAGATTGCAAAAAATCCTCATATCGCTTCGACACGACAGGCTTACAAAATTTTAGGAAAAGACCCTTTGAAGTACCGGAATTCCGCAGAATCCATGTTGCGCCGGATCTGTAAAAAAAACGGTCTGTACTTTATTAATAATGCCGTCGATATTAATAATATGATTTCAATTGAATCTGGATATTCTCTTGGATCGTATGACATGACCGCCATAAAAGGGCACATTGTTTGGAAAAAAACGCCCGACGGCGAAAAATACAAAGGGATCGGAAAGGATACGCTGAATATCGAACACTTACCCGCTCTTTACGATGACGACGGTGTTTTCGGAAACCCTACCAGCGATAGCCAAAGAACCATGATTACTTGCGGCAACCGCAAACCTCTGCTCTTTGTCATTTATTGCTTTGATGAAGGAGCCGGTTTGGAATATTGGTTGAACAAAACGGAGCTTTTATTGAAAACTCATGCCAACGCCGACTCTTTTCAAACACAAATAATTCAAAAGTAATCTTTTTCACTTATTTTTTGATGAAAGACGCCGCGAAAAAACCGTCTGTATGCAATAGAGACGGATGTAATCTTATTGTCTTTTCAGACATCCTTATCGTTGTCAACCTTTCTAAAACCGGTCTAAGATCTTCCAGTTCAAACTCTTGGTGATTTTGCAAAAAAACAGCCACCTGACTTTCATTTTCACGAAAATCCAACGAACAGGTGATATAAAACAGTCTTCCACCTTTTTTTACATGACGGCAGGCATTATCCAATATTTTCCTTTGCTCGCCAACAATACTATTCGCCCACTCTTCGCTTAAGCGCCATTTCGCGTCCGCACAACGCCGCCATGTCCCCGTCGACGTACACGGTGCGTCAACTAAAACCAGATCATACGTTTTTAAATGATCATAATCTTTCAGCAAAATGATGTTATCCGCTTTTGCCCTGCCGGCTCTTTCAGGCAAATCTTTCAACCGCCGGACATCTTTATCAACCGCATACAACTCCCCCTTCGCCTGCATCATGGCAGATAAAGCCAACGTCTTTCCACCACCACCCGCGCACCAATCAATGACACTTTGTCCCGGCTTTGCTTGAGTCAACAAAGAAACGATTTGAGATCCTTCATCCTGAATTTCAATCCACCCTTTTCGATACAAAGGATGCGAACAAATATCCATACGTTCGTCAATTCTTATGCCATAAGGAGAAAACGGTGTTTCATAAGCGTTAATGCCGGAATCACGCAAAATACTTAAAGTCTGCGGACGATCCGTTTTTAAAGTGTTCACGCGCAAATCCAACGGAGCTTTTTGAACCATTGCAATGACATCGGCAACATCTATTTTTCCGCGAAGCCAATCCGGACATTCCAGATCAGCTTCGGGCAAACGTTCCGCAAGACCGTCCAACACCTTTCTTTCAGTATCACTTAAAACCGCAGGAGCGTATTTTTCACCGTTGAAAAAACAATCCGCATTTTTACCTTGATAAAATAGAAGACTCATAATCGCGGTTCTGGGGGTCAAATTTTCTTTCATCACAAAAGACAACCGTCCGTAACACCGAACCGCTTGCCAAACCAGAGCGGAAATTTCGCGCCTGTCCTTTCCTCCTATATAACGGTGGCTTTTAAAGTAATCACTGATAAAACGATCTGCCGGACGGTTGAATTTAAAGACTTCCTGAATAATTTCTATTGCCGCCTGAACTCTGGAAGAATCTTTCATCACTCCCCCTTGAAACCTGACGCGACAACATAAAACTCGGATGATTCCTTGCGGCTGGCAGGAGGTTTCGCATGCTTAACGGTTTTGAACTTGCGTTTCATCTCGTTCAATAAATTCTGCTCCGTTCCCCCTTGGAATATTTTTGCCACAAAGACACCGTCACAGTTTAAAATCTCACACGCGAAAGCATAGGCCGCTTCAAGCAACCCCATGATACGCAAATGGTCGATATCTTTCATTCCCGTCGTGTTCGGAGCCATATCACTTAAAATAACATCGGCTTTATGACCGCCCAACATTTCTTTCAACACTTCCGGAGCCGAATCATCTAAAAAATCCAATTGAACCGTCTTTGCGCCGGCAATAGGAACGATTTCTAACAAATCCAGCCCGACGACCAAAGGATTTTCCGCTGAAGATTTCACTCTTTTAACAGCAATTTGCGTCCACCCCCCAGGAGCGGCGCCCAAATCGACGACACGCCTTCCGGGAACCAAAAAATGAAATTTATCGTCTAATTCGATAAGCTTGAAAGCGGAACGCGCCCGATAACCGTTTTGCTTTGCCAAAGCGACATAAGGATCGTTCAATTGTCTTTGCAACCACTGTGTCGATGCCAAAGACCTCTTTTTCGCCGTCTTGACACGCGTTTTAATTCTGTGAGGCATTTGTTCTTTCATTTTTTCCCCGCTTCTTTGCTTTCTTTACGTATCAAATCCAAAACAATCCCTTCACGCAATCCTCGATCGGCAATCGTAACTTCTCCGATCGGCCACATTTCGCAGATCCCTTGCAAAATGGCACACCCCGGCAATGACAGATCCGCTCGCAAAGGACCGATGCAAGGATGATTCTCCTTTTCAGGATAAGGGAGTTTTTCAAGTTTTCTTTTAGCCTTTGCCAAATCTTCGTAACTTAACGTCAAGCCGTCGACAACCGTCCGGTTATAAACCGGAAGTCCCAAATGAAAAGCTCCGATTGTCGTTACCGTCCCCGACATGGCAATCATTTGAACATCGCCTTGTTCAATCAATTTCAAAATACCGTAACGGTTTTCAAACGGACGAAGGTAGGAAAGCACTTTTTTAACAACCGCCCTGTAAGCCGAAGAGGACAGACCTTTCCCCGTAAAGCCTTCAGACACCGTGATAACGCCCAAAGGAAAAGATAACACGCCTTCTATCTTCACCTGATTGTTTTTATCAATCTTGGCCCAAGACACTTCCGTTGATCCGCCACCGATGTCAAAAACCAAAGCATGACTGATGTTACGATTGATCAACGGGACGACACCCGACACACCCAACCGGCATTCTTCTTCAAAAGAAATGATTTCCAAAACCAAGCCCGTCTCTTTTTGTACACGGTTTATGAAATCGGAACCGTTCTTGGCACGCCGGCAAGCTTCTGTCGCAACAAAACGCGTTCTGACCGTTTTGTACTTGCTTAATTTTTTTACACACAACCTTAAAGCGTGAATTGTTCTTTTTATCGCACGTTCCGATAAAACGCCGTTACTGACCAACCCTTCACCCAGCCTTGTAATTTTTGAAAATGTTTCCTTTACGGCAAAGCCTGTCGGCATCGGCGTTGCTATCAACAAACGGCAATTTGTCGTCCCCAAATCTATAGCGGCAAAAACAGGCGTTAAGTATTTCGTGTCTTTCGCCACAGAAAAAGAATGTCTTCTGCGTTTTTTTACGACTTTTCCATCCACGCCGACCTCGATTCAAAAAATATATTTTAACTATAGTAAATTTCCGTTAATAGCTACAATTTTTTTTAAAAAAAACTATACGGATCAACATCTGTTTGAATGCGAACCGAAGCGGGAAATGAAAATCGAGACAGCCACTTTTTCAAGATTTCCTGAATCCTGATATGCTTGCCGGTTTGTAACAATAACCTGTAGCGGTATTTTCCCCGCAACAACGCCATAGGAGCCGGCACCGGCCCCAATGTGCGAACCCCGTCGCCGCAAGGAGCCGATTTGCCAAGCAATTCAGCGGCTTTTCTAGCATAATCCTGAGAAAAACTGCTGACAATGACACCTGCCAGACGACCGAAGGGCGGCATGTTCAACATTTCACGGGATTGTATCTCTGCGGCGAAAAAACGGTCGGCGTCCCCTGTTTTTAAAGATTGCATGATCTGATTGTCGGGATCAAACGTCTGTAAGAAAACATGTCCTTTCTTGTCCTCACGACCGGCACGTCCCGCGACCTGATTCAACATCTGGAAAGTTCTTTCCCCTGCTCTAAGATCCCCGCCGCTCAATCCTAAATCCGCATCGACAACACCAACCAACGTCAAATCTGGAAAATGATGCCCTTTCGTTAAAATTTGAGTGCCTATGACAAGATCGACTTCATGATCGCCGATGCGGCGCATCAAATCCGCCATCCTTTCTGACGTAACGTTCAAATCCGTTGACACAACCAATTGTTTTGCTTGCGGGAAATAAAATTCCATCTCTTCACTGATCCGTTCAACTCCGGGACCGCAAGAAGTTAACGTATCGGGTTGCCCGCACACAGGACAAATTGAAGGAGGGGAAAGGCTGTAACCACAATGATGGCACTGTAATTTTGCAATTTTTTTATGTTCCACCAACCACGCAGAACAATGGGGACATTGAAAACGATATCCACATTCGCGGCATAAAACCAAAGGCGCGTAACCTCGCCTGTTTAAAAATAGCAAAACTTGTTCTTTTCGCGACAATGTCCGTTTAATTTCTTCCAACAAAACAGGGGAAAGAAAACTTTTTATCCTGTCATTTTTTTCCGGCGGGAACCGACGCATATCAACCAACTCGACATCCGGCATGACGGCGTTACCGAAACGGTTTGGCAAGACAACCTCTTTGTATTTTCCGTTACGGACATTAATTCTGGTTTCCAAAGACGGCGTCGCGGAAGATAAAACAATTGGAATGTTTTCAATTTTCGCCCTGACGACAGCCATATCACGCGCCTGATAAACGACTCCGTCCTCTTGTTTATAAGAAGCGTCATGTTCCTCATCGACAATAATGGCACCCAATTCGTTAAAAGGTAAAAACAAAGACGAACGTGCTCCAGCCAATACGCGGACACTCCCGTTCAAGACGGCTTTCCATGTTTCCCGACGAACTTTGGGAGTCAATCCCGAATGCCATACGGCAGGCATCACGGAAAAACGACGCCGGAAACGTTCCAACCATTGTCCTGTCAACCCGATTTCGGGCAACAAAATCAAAGCCTGCCTGTTCTGATTTAAAACCGTCGCAATCATGTCAAAATACACTTCGGTCTTTCCCGATCCGGTTACACCGTTTAAAACGGTTACACTGAACCCGTTACCCACACAACCGGATAATAAACGTGCCGCCGATGTCTGTTTGTCTGATAAACAAACCGAGCTCGAATTTGTTTCCGGTCGACCGAAAATAACGGAAGAAGACTCAGATCTGTGTAAAACTCCCGACTTTATCAAACCCGTTACAACAGAAACCGATACTTTTGCCAAACGGGCGATATCGCTTGCTGAACGGGCTTCGTCCCCCAATATGTCCAACACTTTGCGTCGCGCAGGGGTCAATAAAATATCATCCGAAAAATCCGCCGCCTTGACATACTTTGCAATTTCTTTGACTACATCGAAAACAGAATCAACACTCATCGCCATTTTTAAAACCGATCCCGGCGCTGATAACGTGTAATCGGACACCCAATCGATTAAACGGCGGTTTGAACGGGGTAAAACAGGAAAATCCAAAACTTCCAAAATATTTTTCAATTTTTCTTCTTCGACTTCCTCTTGCGTCAAAGAATCCCATACGACCCCGACCATCGTCCGATTTCCGAACGGAACCCGCACGAAACAGCCGTGTTCCGGAAAACGGATATGATCTGGACACAGATACTCGAATGCCCCCTTCAAAGGCAACGGCAATAAAACCCGTAGACGTTTTTTATTTGATTGATTCTTGTCCGACATTTCCTTACACTCAATAATCAGTTTAATTTACTAATTTTACGGTGAGAGACTCAAATGAAATTTTTTATAGATACTGCTGATTTAAATGAAATCAAGGAATTGGCAACGACCGGCATGGTTGACGGCGTTACAACAAACCCGTCTTTGGCAGCAAAGCAAGGCATGAATTTCAAAGAATTGATTGCCGAAGTTTGCAAAGTCGTTCCGGGCCCCGTTTCCGCTGAAGTTACGGCTTTGGATTATGAAACCATGATGAAAGAAGCCGAAGTGTTGCGTAAGATTGCTCGCAACGTTACAATTAAAGTCCCTTTGACACAAGACGGATTGAAAGTTTGCCGAGCATTGTCCGCCGAAGGAACAATGGTCAATGTAACTTTATGTTTCACATGCGGTCAGGCTATTCTCGCCGCAAAAGCGGGAGCCACGTTCGTTTCTCCGTTTGTCGGACGTTTGGACGACTTGGGTGTTAACGGCATGCAACTGATTGAGGACATCGTTCAAGTCTACTGCAATTACGACAGCTTTAAAACACAGGTTCTCGTCGCTTCCGTTCGCAGTCCTGAACACGTTATCAATGCCGGTAAAATAGGTGCGGATGTCATTACGGCTCCTCCGAAAGTCATCCGTCAGCTTTATCATCATCCGTTGACGGATTCAGGATTGAAGACATTCGCAGAAGATTGGGCGAAAACAGGACAGTCCATTTTGTAACGGATTACGTTTTTTTAAAGTTTGATTGTTAAAATCCGGAGAACTGCCTTCTCCGGATTTTTTTAATCGTTCCTTATCGGGCGGGAGTATGAAATGAAACAAAAGCCCCTTCTTAAAATCACACTAAAAGCCCTATCTCCTTCAGATCTTGACGTTTTTCATGAAAGTTTTAAAGGCACTTATTTAAGCGACAGATTTGACTTGTTCAAAAAATATTTAAAAGAACATTTGGATAAAACCAGATACGTTTTATTGGCATGCTATAACGCAAAAATCGTCGGATATGTAACGTTACAATATGTTTCCGAGTACGAAAATTTCAAAAAAGACAACATTCCGGAAATTGTCGATTTCAATGTCGTCCCTTGTTTCAGAAGATCGGGCATCGGTCGGAAGTTATTAAAACGCATAGAATATATTGCCAAAGAATCCGGCTATGATCAAGTCGGCATAGGGGTCGGACTGTACGATGATTACGGCGTGGCACAGCGTTTATATGTCAAAATGAAATATATTCCCGACGCAACGGGAGTTCATTACGACAAAAAACCTGTAAAAGCGGGAACAAAAGTAACCGTAGATGACAGCTTGGCAATTTATTTTACAAAAAAGTTGTAACCTTTGGAGAATCATTATGGCGCATTTATATGAATCTCAAAATGTTTCTGTCGATTATGCGGCAGATGGTCGTTTAATGACTGTGATTGAAGAATGGCAACGTTGGTTGAAGACTGAAAAGCGTTGTTCCGGACATACCGTTGCGGCTTATGGACGGGATTTGGCCGCTTTTTTATCTTTTTTACAAAATTATACGGCAATGACACCTTCTTTCGACGTTTTGGCAAAAATGGAAGTCACCGACTTTCGCGCCTACCTTGCAGCAAAAACACAAGAGGGGATCGGCCGGTCGTCTTTAGCCCGCAATATGTCCACGCTGAGGAACTTTTTTAAGTTTCTGGAAAGAAACGCCTTGCTATCCAATCCGGCAATCAATGTCATTCATTCTCCCTCTTCTCCCAAAACTTTGCCTAAGCCCTTGACAAAAGAACAAGTGTTCAACGTCATTAAAACAGCTGGTGAATTGCAAGAGGATCTATGGTTGAAAAAACGTGATATGGCTTTCATCATGTTGTTATATGGTTGCGGTCTGCGCATCGGTGAAGCTCTATCTTTAAACGTCAGAGACCGTCCGAAATCCGATACGATAACCATTATGGGAAAAGGGCAAAAAGAACGTGTCGTTCCCGTCCTGCCCGTCGTACGCAACATCATCGAAGATTATATCAAAGAACGCCCTGATGGCGCTCCTGCCAACTCCCCTTTGTTTATCGGTGCTCGCGGAGAACGAGTCAATCCCGGGGTCATGCAACGCCAAATGCGAAAAATCCGTAATATGTTAGGATTGCCTCAAACAGCCACCCCGCACGCCTTACGCCACAGCTTTGCGACTCATTTGTTGTCCAACGGCAGCGATTTGCGTACCATTCAAGAATTGTTGGGACATTCTTCTTTATCTACGACGCAACGCTACACGGGATTAGATGCCGATACGATGATGGATGTGTATTTGCACGCCCATCCCCGCGCAAAAAAATAACGGGATTTTCATGAATATTTTCACTTTAATCCTCACCTTCTTTCCCTTTACCGTCATCGGGATCATCGCTCTTTACGCCTCGATCAAATTTAACGAAGAAGAACGTTTTAAAGTCATCAGCCGCTTGAAATACATCTTGTTATGTTTTATTTGCGTTCTTGCAAAAATCTTGTTTTATGATGACAACCAAACTATCTTTCAGTGTCATAAAGACACTTTGCAATGTTCTTATTCCCGATCAACCATAGCTGATCCTCAAGTGCGCTTTGTCAGGACATACAATTTTAGAAATTTAACACAAATAGAGCTGCGTACACTCAAACACAAACGCCGCCATGACACTTACGAAATCGTTTTCCATTCAAATTCTTCCAAAAGCATCTTCCCTTACGAATTTGACTTTAAAGAAAAGGCGGAAAAGGAAATCAACAAGATTAAACAATTTTTAACAACACCACAGCAGACGGACTATTTTTTTGAAAACGGCACAGCCGAAGACAACCCGTTTAAAAAAGGCATCCGTTGGTCTTTTTTTCTGACAACAGGCTTTTTTCCGGTTTGGCTTTTATATGAAAAATCATACAAAAAGAAAATTTCCGTCAAACAAAACCGCAAAATATAACTAAGCAATCCAAGCGGGAAACATGGCTTTCAAAGAAGTGTAAATAAATTCAATTCCCAAAGCGGATAAGATCATACCGCAAATACGACCGATAATGTTCAATCCGGTTTGTCCTAAAACAAGCGCCAATTTGTCGGCAAGCCTTAAACAGACCCAAGAAACAACGGCAACCGTCAAACCGGCGCAACAGACTGAAAGCATATGCGTCCAAGATTTGTCCGTTTGCGTCGCAATAACAATTGCGGAAATTCCTCCTGGACCGGAAATGACCGGCAAAGCAATCGGCATGACACCAATGGCGTCACGATTTTCGGCTTCAGCCTGTTCCTCTTTTGTATGCCTTTTTTCAGACGCTTTCATCATTCCGAAAGCAATGGAAATCAAAAGAATACCGCCGGCAATGCGGAATGAATTCAAACTGACCCCGAAAACATCCAAAATAGCACTGCCGAAAAATGCTGAAGACAACAGGACGCATGCGACCGTAATTCCTGCCTGTCTGGCAATCCCCTCCTTTTCACGGGTTCCCATTCCTTCCGTCAAATTCACAAAAACGGGAATCGCGGATTGGGGCGCGCAAACTGCCAGCATCGCCAAAGAAAAATGAAGATAATCTAAAAACCAAGCTAACATTCGTCTTTTCTCATATTACTGAAATTTGATTTTTAGTATTATCATCTTTGATAAAAATAAGAAAGCTGATAGAATCAATTTATCATTTTTTTGAAAGGATTTTATTATGGAACTTATGGAAGGATTGTTAACCCGTCGTAGCATTCGGCAATATACTCATCAACAAGTCGACCAATCCGATATTACAGATATCGTCAAAGCCGGTATGTATGCTCCAAGCGCACGCAATCAACAAATTTGGGAATTTGTCATCGTCACAGACAAAAACAAACTAGCTCAACTCAGCGACGGATCGCCAACGGCTCCAATGGCAAAGAACGCCGCTTTCGCCGTGATTGTTTGCGCTGATCAAGATCGGGCAACGGCAGGTGAATATTGGGAACAAGACTGCGCCGCCGCTATGGAAAATATGTTATTGGCTTGTCATGCCAAAGGGATCGGAGCTGTCTGGGTCGGGATGCACCCGCATGAAGATCGTGAAAATGTCGCTAAAAAAGTTTGCGCCATCCCCGAAAAAATAAAAGTTCATTCTTTAATGATTGCCGGTTATCCCGAAAAAAATGCTCAGGAAGCTCAAAGATTCCATCCGGAATTCATTCATCAGAATGAATGGGGGAATTAAATAAAATATCTTATATAATTTTGTTGACATCTCTTTTAAGGCTTGCCAACTTTTTACCATGGCAAAAAAGGCAAGCCTTTTTTATGAAAACTTGATAAAAATTTAACAGGAAAAAAAATGATCAATTTTATTTATTTTTCTCCGAATTTTCCCACCTACGGGTGGAAATTCTGCCGCGCTTTAAAAGAAAACGGCGTTAATGTTCTGGGAATCGGAGACGGCGATTATGATTCTTTACAACCGGAATTAAAAGACGCCTTGACTGAATATTACCGTGTTGACAATCTGCAAGATTATGATCAAGTATACCGCGCCACCGCTTGTTTGATCCATCATCACGGAAAAATTGACAGGATTCAATCCAATAACGAATTTTGGCTGACAACCGAAGCCATGTTGAGAACAGATTTCAATATCGAAGGCGTTAAATATCCAGAAATCCTGGATCACAGACAAAAATCAAGAATGAAAAGCTTTTTCAAAAAAGCGCAGGTTCCTTTCGCGGATTATTGCCTGCCTCAAAATTTTGTCGATGGAAAAGCCTTTACCGATACACACGGTTTTCCTGTCGTCGTTAAACCTGATGACGGTGTCGGCGCTTGCAATACATACACTTTGTATACGGAATCGGAAATGGCTGATTTCTTTGCTCAAAAACCAGACATTCCCTACATCATGGAAACTTTTATCGACGGGCATGTCGAAACATTCGACGGTATCGTCAATAAAAACGGAGAAATCGTCTTTTGCGCCAGCCAAGTCTATCATCAATCCTTAATGGATACTGTTGTCAATGACGACTGCATTATGTATCATTCTGAAAAAAATATGGCGGACGATATAAAAACTGCCGGATACGCCATCGTCAAAGCTTACGGTATCAAAGACACTTTTTTCCATTTCGAATTTTTCCGCACAACGGATAAAAAAACCGGACAATCTAAAATCATGGCATTGGAAGTCAATATGCGTCCACCCGGCGGTATGATCACAGAACTTTATCAGGCTTCCCATGATGTCAATATTTATAAAGTATGGGCGGATACATTGATCAAGGGAAAACCTTCAACAGATATAACACAAAAACGTTATGCCGGTTACGCCAGCAGAAAGTTCCGTTTCAACTATGTCTATACCCATGAAGCCATTCTTGCAAAATACGGAAACAATATCATGGAGCATATGCCCGTCGAAGGAATTACCGCCCGTGCCATGGGGGATTATATTTATCTGATTTGTGCAGATACTTTGGAAAAAACAAATGAAATTATCAATGCTATTAATGAACGTGTCTGAGGATGTCGATCATGAAAGAAGAATATTTTAAGGAATACTCTTTTTGTTTAGACAGGGAAATGGAATTTAAAGTTTACGGACATACGGGAAAACCCGTCCTTGTTTTTCCTCCCGGATGCGGTCGGTTTTGGCATTATGAGTTTCATGGCATGGTCAATATTTGCGCCCCTTATATTGAAGCGGGACGGATTCAATTGTTCTGTATTGACGGCATAGACTGGGAAAGTTGGGAAAATAAATCAGGACATCCTTATGATAATATGCAAATGCAAGAAAAATATTTCAACTATACTGTTGAAGAATTTATTCCCCGCATCAAAGAAATAAGTTATTACGCCAATAATTCCAGATCCATCGGCATTATGGCTACCGGTTGTTCCATGGGAGCGACACACAGTGCCAATACTTTTTTCAGGCGTCCCGATTTGATTGATTCGGTCATTGCTTTAAGCGGTCTTTACTCTTCGAAATATTTTTTGGGCGATTATATGGATGATACGGTTTATAAAAATTGCCCACTTTATTTTCTGCCCAATGTCACTGACGAAAGATATCTTAATCAAATGCGACGGGCTAGATTGGTTTTTTGTGTCGGACAAGGGGCTTGGGAAGATCCCATGATCCAAGATACGGCAAGACTGAAGCAAATTCTTGAAGAAAAAAATATTCCGGCTTTCGTCGATTTCTGGGGAAAAGATGTGAATCACGATTGGGATTGGTGGTATAAGCAAATGCCTTATTTCTTAGATAAAGTCTTAGCTTGATCACCTCCTTGTCTGAAAATACAAATACGCCAACACCCCCTTGGATAATACAAGGGGGGTGTTATATATGGATTATCGCTTCTTTCAAACCGGTAGGAAATCAATACCAGAACTATCAGGAAAAATCATTAACAGCATACAAATTCATATAAATAAAAAAATGTATTGATGAAATTGTTTGAATAAAAACTTAATTATTTTTATGAAACATCAATTTAAAAAACTTTCCTTTAAATTGCATATTCTTTCTATGCGAATAGTCTTCATATCCTGATCCTGAATGACATTTCGTCCGCTTTAGTAAGATCAATTTGTTATTTACCCTCTGTAAATAAAACAGATCTGGTCGATCGGCACATCCCTTTCCGACTGATTTCTAATGGATCTGACGATTATTCGTTTATTCTTATCTGCCATATCAACATAATTGCTCTTTTCTTTATTACAGTATTTGAATTTCATATCACTCCGACATCCATAAATCATCCGATCACTTTCACCCTTCAGAAAATCTGTAAAGCTCAAAGTGCTCATCTTTTGGGCATACAAAGATAATTCGACAGAACAAAAAACGGCTTCACTTTTATTTGCAATATACCTTCCAACATACGGATATAATTCAAATAGTGTTTCTATGATATTCTTCTTCTACTTAAATGGTTCTTTCAATATTACACTATTGACATAAAGTATTTTCCTGTAACATTCGGCTAAAAAATATTTGATATTTACAATTTCACATCGAATGTAATCACACAAGCGTATTATTTATTATAGTTATTCTTTTGATTTCAATACCTATCAGGTCATTACTCATCTATATTGGAGTAAAGAAGTTTTTTGTGGAGTAAGAATATAAACTCAATAAAACCACACAAGTAGCGTATATTTTCTCTATAAAAAAAAGCGCCATTTTTTATGGCGCTCTGTAATTTTTTCATAAATTATCAAAAAATCAACGTCCTTTTTGAGCACGACGGATAACAGCTGCTGTTACAGTCTTTTTACCGACTTCTTCCTTTTTCTCCGGTAAATCATGATGAACCATACCACCACTCGGATTTCCGAATGCTGCATACAACTTTCCGACTTCCTCTTTATAAGAAGACTTTTTATCTTGTTGCGGCTGCGGCTGTTTCGCCACTCCGACACCCGCTTCATTCTTTACCGGAACATCTTTGTGAACCATTCCTCCGCTCGGATTTCCGTATGTGGCAAAGACTTCTTTCACTTCCTGCCAATACGACTTATTATCCTGTTGCGGTTGCGGCTGTTTCGCCACTCCGACACCCGCTTCATTCTTTACCGGAACATCTTTGTGAACCATTCCTCCGCTCGGATTTCCGTATGTGGCAAAGACTTCTTTCACTTCCTGCCAATACGACTTATTATCCTGTTGCACTTGCTCTTTTCCCGCCGGCATAGCACTTGAAGGTTCTGGCACCATAGGGGAATGTACCATACCACCACTCGGTTGACCGTATCCTGCTGCAAACAATTCGGCAACCTTTTTCTTATATTCCGTCTTTTTCGCTTCTTTCAAAGGAGCTTCTATTTCTTTTTTCAGCAATTTTAACGCTAATTGAGCATGTTTAACCGCTGCATACTCTTTTGCCTTTGCCTGTTGATCCGGTGTTTTAGACATAGATATTTGCCCGCCAACAGATTTTAAAATTTTTGTCGTGGCATAAGCAGCTGTCGCTGTCAAAACAGTTGCAGATAAAGCATTCGGATCAGTCGCGACAATCGGTGCCAACAAAGAAGATGCGACCGAAGCCATTCCCATTGAAACAACTTCCGACAAACGAACAACATCTGCATCCGAAGCATAATTCACTTTTTCTCTTAATCCGAAAGAAGAAGCTTTATTCTTTAGATCTTTTTCCTTTTCAGCTATAATTTTTAAAGCATCGGCAGAATCTTTAAAAGATTTCATGTCTGTTTGTTTATGATATGTCCCGATTGCTTCTTTGGCATCCGCTTTCGCTTTTCCCTCTGTCAAAGCGACAGCCCCGTCCAAATAAGAATTCAATAGTTTATAGGTTTTGTTATCTTCTGAGATTTTTGCATTTTTCTGATAATCAGAAATATGACTGTATTTTATTTCCATAACATTCCCCCGTAACGAAAATACTTCTAGAATCAGGTTAAAATCATTTTATTTTTTTGTCAAACAGTTTCCAAAAAATTTCTTCAAATTTTTGTCGATTTCTTTTAATTTCCAAATAAAAAATAACTCGCTATTCAAAAAGTACGTTTGTTTCATAAGCCCGTTCAATTGTGTCCATAATATTTTGCTGAGTTGTTTCATAGTCAGGTTCTTCCGACTTGATATACGAGGATAAAGCCTTATCCAAAATATCTATGCTTTTCAAGACATTAGTTTCAATAACCAATATCTTTTTCACCTTTTTCAGGGCTTGCATTGTAACTTCATCAATATCAGTCAACAATATTTCTCCATCGGCAGACCGACGGAAACAAAGCGTTTTATCATCCTTGTTTAATAAGACCGGATTGGAAGGCTCTCCTTGAAAAGCCGGTAGAAATACGGAAATCATACCTGCTTCATTGATGACAAACCGAGGAGAAGATAATTCATTTATATCCATTTTTTTACACCTTCGAGACAAAATACAACGTTATTATACAGAATTTTTTTTCTTTTTCAATCTGAGGATCTTTTTTAAAAAACCGACCATTATTTTTTACAAAAAACGCCGAAGAAAATCTTCGGCGTTTTCTACTTTTTTAAGAAGCGTCATTTGACGTTTGCGCCATTGGCAAAACAGGCACTTCTTTCGTATCCAGATTTTCCTTATCACGTTGTGCGGCCAAAGCTCTCAAGTGATTAATAACAGATCCGGTTCCGGCAGGTATCAACCGCCCCACGATGACATTTTCTTTCAATCCGATCAAATCATCCGTTCTTCCAGAAACCGCTGATTCCGTCAAGACTCTGGTTGTTTCTTGGAATGATGCCGCTGAAATGAAAGAATTTGTTTGAAGGCTGGCTTTTGTAATCCCCAACAAAATAGGTGTGGCTTCTGCCGGACGTCCGCCGGAAGCAAGCGCCTTTGCGTTTTCTTTATCCAAAGTTGGCTGGTCGACTTGTTCGCCTTGCAACAAAGTCGTATCGCCGGCGTCCGTTACTTCCAGCTTTTGCAACATCTGGCGTGCGATCACCTCGATATGTTTATCATTGATCTTCACACCTTGCAAACGATACACATCTTGAATTTCTTTCACAAGATAGTGCGCCAGTTTTTCAACTCCCATGACACGCAAAATATCATGCGGGACTAAAGCGCCGTCAACCAAGATATCGCCTTTATTAACGAAATCCCCTTCTTGAACTGTAACCAATTTTCCTTTCGGTAATAAATACTCGCGTTCTTGCCCTTCGGCATTTTTGACAATGATACGACGTTTTGCTTTATAATCGCGCCCGAATTCGACAATACCGTCTATTTCAGAAATAATAGCGCAATCTTTAGGCTTACGCGCTTCAAACAACTCGGCAACACGAGGCAACCCCCCTGTAATATCACGTGTTTTTGAACTTTCACGCGGAATACGGGCTAAAATATCACCGACACGGACTTTTTGCCCGGGTTCAACAGACAAAATCGAATCCACCGCTAAGAAGAAACGCGCTTCCATTCCATTGGCAAAGCGAATGACTTCGCCGTTTTCATCTGTCAACGCAATATGTGGCTTTCGTTCCGCAGCACGAGAATGTTGCTTCCAGTCCATAACCACTTTTGATGTCAATCCGGTTGCTTCATCAACGACTTCACGCATTGTTTCTCCGTCAACCAGATCTTCGTAACGAACCACCCCTTCTTTATCCGTAATAACCGGTAAAGTGTACGGATCCCATTCGGCAATACGATCGCCTTTGGCTATTTTCTGCCCGTCTTCCACTTTCAAGTGGGAACCATATGGTATGCGATGGCGGGCTTTTTCACGACCGTTCGCATCAATCAAAGCCACTTCGCAATTACGGGTCAGAACGATCACCATATTGTCCGAGTTCAAAACAGGAGTATAGTTCAACACCTTGACAGTCGCGTCAAAAGCGGAATCTATACCGGACTGTTCAGCACCGCGTTGAGCGGCACCACCGATATGGAACGTACGCATTGTAAGTTGCGTTCCGGGTTCGCCAATCGACTGAGCGGCAATGACACCGACAGCCTCTCCGACATTGACCGGCGTTCCGCGAGCCAAATCACGCCCATAACATTTAGCGCAAATTCCTCCCTTCGATTCACAAGTCAATGGAGAACGTATATAAATTTTATCGACACCTGCCGCCTCTATTTTTTCAACGTCCACTTCATCAATCAACTTACCGCGTGGGACAATAACAGCACCAGAAGCAGGATCCAACACATCCTCCTGCGCCGTACGTCCCAATACACGTTCCCCGATTGTCGCCACGACATTACCGCCTTCGACAACTGCAGAAACCGTAATCCCTTGTGTCGTTCCGCAATCGTCTTCGGTTACAATGGCATCTTGAGCAACGTCGACCAAACGACGGGTCAAATATCCCGAGTTCGCCGTTTTTAACGCCGTATCCGCCAACCCCTTACGCGCTCCGTGGGTCGAATTGAAATATTCAGCCACACTCAAGCCTTCTTTAAAGTTGGAAATAATCGGTGTTTCAATGATTTCGCCTGACGGCTTTGCCATCAATCCGCGCATTCCCGCCAACTGTTTCATCTGTGCCGCAGAACCACGCGCTCCGGAATGAGCCATCATGTAAACGGAATTAACAGGCTTGTCAGAATCCGTCTTGGAAATTTCTTTCATCATTTCTTCCGCGACACGATCCGTACAAACAGACCAAGCGTCAACAACTTTGTTGTATTTTTCGCCTTGAGTGATCAACCCGTCCTGATACTGTTGTTCAAACTCTTTCACTTTGGCTTCCGTTTCTTTGATCAGCTTTGATTTTGTCTTGGGAATGATCATGTCATCCTTACCGAACGACACTCCGGAAATTGCGGCGTACTTATACCCCATGTTTTTAATACGGTCGGCAAAAATACATGTTTCCTTTTGTCCGCAATAACGATACACCTGATCAATAATATCCGTAATTTCCTTTTTACGGAGCAAACGGTTGAACAGACTGAACGGAATTTTTGGATGCTTTGGCACAACCTGTGATAACAGCACCCGTCCCGGAGTCGTTTCTATCGTCTTACGAATGATTTTCCCATCTTCATTCATGAATTCCAATCGACACTGAATGATTGAATGATAATTGACCAAATGATTGTTTAAAGCCATTTCAACTTCTTCAATGCTTCCGAACCGGAGCATGGAAGATTCTTCATACGTTTTGCGTACAAAAGCGCGGAAATCATCCATATTTTTAAATTCAATATGATATTCTTCCTGCCATTTCTTGCAATCGAGCTCTGTCATTGCTTTTATTTTTTCAAGCTCGTTCTTTGTACATTCGCGTTTTCCGCCGGGCTGGTTCAAACGATCCATCGTAATATAGTACAATCCCAAAATCATGTCCTGTGTCGGAACAATGATCGGCTTGCCGTTTGCCGGAGACAATATATTGTTTGTCGACATCATCAAAACACGGGCTTCCAATTGCGCTTCCAAGGACAACGGCACATGAACAGCCATCTGATCGCCGTCGAAGTCCGCATTAAAAGCCGTACAAACCAACGGATGCAGCTGGATTGCCTTGCCTTCGATCAATACGGGTTCGAATGCTTGAATCCCCAAGCGGTGCAATGTCGGAGCACGATTCAACAAAACAGGATGTTCGCGGATAACCTCTTCCAAAATATCCCAGACTTCCGGACGTTCCTTTTCAACCATACGCTTTGCAGCTTTGATCGTCGTCGCCATTCCATACAGCTCCAGTTTGGAGTAAACGAACGGTTTAAACAATTCCAAAGCCATTTTCTTAGGAATACCGCATTGATGCAATTTCAGTTCAGGCCCGACGACAATCACCGAACGTCCCGAATAGTCAACACGTTTACCTAACAAGTTCTGACGGAAACGTCCCTGTTTTCCTTTGAGCATATCCGCCAAAGACTTCAACGGACGCTTATTCGCCCCTGTAATGGCACGTCCGCGCCGCCCGTTATCGAACAAGGCGTCGACAGATTCCTGAAGCATACGTTTTTCATTGCGAATGATGATTTCGGGAGCACGCAATTCGATCAAGCGTTTCAAACGGTTGTTACGGTTGATGACACGACGGTACAAATCGTTTAAATCCGATGTGGCGAAACGCCCCCCGTCCAGAGGAACCAAAGGACGCAATTCCGGAGGAATGACCGGAATGACATCCAAGATCATCCATTCCGGTTTAGATCCGGATTCCAAAAACGCCTCGACCAATTTCAGACGTTTTACCAATTTCTTACGACGAGCTTCCGATGAAGTCGAACGGAGTTCCGAACGTATCGTTTCGGCTTCCTGTTCCAGATCGATTGCCGAAAGGATTTCTTTTAAAGCTTCCGCCCCGATACCGGCACGGAAAGACCCTTCCCCGTATTCTTCGATGGCACGCTGATATTGTTCTTCCGTCAACAACTCATTGACTTTCAACGGTGTCAAACCGGATTCAATCACAATATACTTTTCAAAATAAAGAACGGATTCCAGATCCTTCAGCATAATGTCAACAAGCAATCCGATCCGGCTTGGTAAAGACTTTAAAAACCAAATGTGAGCCACGGGCGCCGCTAATTCTATATGCCCCATCCGTTCGCGACGAACTTTGGACAAAGTTACTTCGACGCCGCATTTTTCGCAAACGATGCCGCGGAACTTCATGCGTTTGTATTTTCCGCACAAACATTCATAATCCTTTACCGGACCGAAAATACGGGCGCAAAACAAACCGTCTCTTTCCGGTTTAAAGGTGCGGTAGTTAATTGTTTCAGGCTTTTTCACTTCCCCGTAAGACCAAGAACGGATACGTTCCGGCGATGCCAGAGAAATTCTGATCTGATCAAAAGACTGTGTCCCGGACACAGGCCCAAAAACTTTCATAAGTTCGTTCATTACTTTCCTCTTCCTTCAAGAGATGTTTTTAGAATTCATGCTGGTTCAATTCAACGTTCAGACACAAAGAACGCATTTCTTTGACCAAAACGTTAAAGGATTCAGGGATACCGGCTTCAAACTTATCATCGCCGCGCACAATCGACTCATAGACCTTTGTACGTCCGGAAACATCGTCCGACTTAACAGTCAAAATTTCCTGCAATGTGTAAGCTGAACCGTAAGCTTCCAAAGCCCACACTTCCATTTCTCCGAAACGTTGCCCACCGAATTGCGCTTTACCGCCCAACGGTTGCTGAGTCACCAATGAATACGGACCAATCGAACGGGCATGGATCTTTTCGTCGACCAAATGGTGCAATTTCAACATATACGTTACACCGACCGTAACGGGACGTTCAAACGGCTCTCCTGTGCGTCCGTCATACAAAGTTACCTGACCGGATACAGGCAATCCAGCTTTGCGCAACATTTCATTGATATCGCTTTCACGCGCCCCGTCAAAGACAGGTGTCGCAATCGGCAAACCCGATTTCATATTGTTTGCCAATTCCAAAACTTCATCATCCGTCAACTTCGCAATATTATCGCGATATTCCTTTTTGCCGTATACATCTTCCAACTTCGCACGCAAATCATCCACAGTCGCTTTTTGCGCATGAACCTGTTCATATAAATCGTAAACCTGTCTGCCCAATTCTCGACATGCCCAACCCAAATGGCATTCCAAAATCTGACCGACATTCATACGCGATGGCACACCCAACGGATTCAATACGATATCGACAGGGGTCCCATCTGCAATATGAGGCATATCCTCAATCGGCAGAATACGGGAAACAACACCTTTGTTTCCATGACGACCAGCCATCTTATCACCGGGTTGCAATTTACGTTTCACCGCAATAAAGACTTTTACCATCTTTAAAACACCCGGAGGCATCTCATCTCCGCGTTGGAGCTTTTCAACTTTGTTTTCAAAGCGTTCTTGCAATTGTTCAACACTTACATCGAAAACTTTACTCATTTGCTCGATTTCTGTCATGACCTGATCGTCACTGACTGAAATCTTACGCCACTGTGACGGCGGCATACTGTTTAAAACCTCTTCGGTTAAAACTGTTCCCGCTTCCACACGCCTGATCCCCGTTGTCGCAGTTTGACCTAATAAAGCCTGTTTCAAACGGTCATAAAAAGAGCCTTCCAAAATCGCTTTTTCGGCATCTCTGTCCTTTGCCAAAGCCTCGATTTCCGATTGTTCAATAGCCATCGCCCTTTGGTCTTTATCGACACCGCGGCGCGAAAACACACGGACTTCCACAACTGTCCCCGAAATACCAGGAGGAACGCGCAAAGACGTATCACGCACATCAGCCGCTTTTTCACCGAAAATAGCCCGTAATAACTTCTCTTCCGGCGTCATCGGCGATTCCCCTTTCGGAGTAACCTTACCGACTAAAATATCACCGGCTTTGACTTCAGCCCCGATATAAACGACACCGGCCTCGTCCAATTGCTTCAAAGCCTCTTCACCGACATTCGGAATGTCTCTTGTGATTTCTTCCTGTCCCAGTTTCGTATCACGCGCCATGACTTCAAATTCATCAATATGAATTGAAGTAAACACGTCATCTCTGGCGATACGTTCGGAAATTAAAATCGCGTCTTCATAGTTGTAACCGTTCCACGGCATATAAGCCACCAAAACATTACGTCCTAAAGCCAATTCGCCCAACTGAGTTGAAGACCCGTCCGCAATGATATCGCCTTCAGCAACGATATCCCCCACTTTAACCAAAGGATGTTGCGTAATACAGGTCGATTGGTTTGAACGTTGGAATTTGTACAACTTATAAATATCAACACCGGATTCGTCAGCCTTCACCTTCCCTGTTGCACGAACGACAATGCGCATACCGTCAACAGACTGAACAACACCGGCGCGTTTTGCTATGATCGAAGCACCAGAGTCTCGAGCGACGGAAGCTTCCATTCCCGTTCCGACCAACGGAGCGTCCGCTTGCAATAACGGAACAGCTTGACGCTGCATGTTCGATCCCATCAAAGCTCGGTTCGCGTCATCATTTTCCAAAAACGGAATCAAAGCGGCAGCAACGGAAACCAACTGCTTCGGAGAAACGTCTATCAAAGTGATTTCTTCCGGAGGGCATAAAACAAATTCACCGTTCTTACGACAGGCGACAAGCTTATCTTTTACAAAGCAGTCCTTGCTATCCAATTCCGCGTTCGCCTGAGCTATAACGTGTTTGTTTTCTTCCATTGCCGATAAGTAAATGACTTCCTTGGTTACTTTTCCGTCAACAACTTTACGATACGGACTTTCAATAAAACCATAGCGGTTGACACGGGCGTACGTCGCCAAAGAGTTGATCAATCCGATATTCGGACCTTCCGGAGTTTCAATCGGGCAAATACGACCGTAGTGCGTCGGATGAACGTCGCGAACCTCAAAACCTGCGCGGTCACGAGTCAAACCACCCGGCCCCAAAGCCGATAAACGGCGTTTATGGGTAACTTCCGCCAAAGGATTGTTCTGATCCATAAACTGAGACAATTGAGATGAACCGAAAAATTCACGAACCGCCACAGCGGCAGGCTTTGCATTGATCAAATCATGCGGCATAACCGTATCAATATCAACAGAACTCATCCGTTCGCGAATGGCTCTTTCCATGCGCAACAAACCGATTCTGTATTGGTTTTCCATCAATTCACCGACGGAACGGACACGACGGTTGCCTAAGTTGTCAATATCATCTATTTCTCCACGCCCGTCTTTCAATTCGACCAAGACACGGACAATTTCCAAAATGTCCTCTTTGCGCAAAACACGGATTGTATCAGGCACTTGTTCTTTATCAAAATCCAAACGCGCGTTCATCTTCACGCGACCAACAGCAGATAAATCATAGCGTTCCAAATCAAAGAACAAACCTCGGAACAAAGCGTCAGCCGATTCCACCGTAGGAGGTTCACCCGGGCGCATGACCTTGTAAATGTCAATCAAAGCCTCTTCGCGTGACATATTCTTATCCGCAGCCAAAGTATTGCGGATATAAGGTCCGACATTGACATGGTCAATACGTAAAACCGAAAATTCTTCAATACCGTTTTTAGCAAACATGGTAAGAACATCTTCAGTAATTTCTTGACCGGCTTCAACCAATATTTCACCGGTTTTTTCATTGATCATATCTTCTGCCAGATAAGAGCCGATCAATTCGTCTTTTGACACATGAATTTCACTCAATCCGTCTTTTTTCAACTTGTTTAATTTGCCGGCTGTTGCTTTTTGTCCTGCCTCGATCAAAACTTCACCGGAAGAAGCATCCACCAAGTCGTAACGAAGTTTCATTCCCTTCAGGTATTCGGGAACAAACGGTGTCTTCCACCCTTTTTGATCGACAGTATAGACTATTTTATCATAAAAATATTCCAGAATTTCTTCTTGGCTCATACCGCGCACTTCGAGCAGACTCACTTCACGACCTTGAGCCTCCCTTTGTTTACGCAATTCCTCCGTTTCTCTGGATTCCAAAGCGTATAACAATGTTGTTACGGGCAATTTGCGACGGCGGTCGATACGAACATAGACCAAATCTTTCGCATCAAATTCAAAATCCAACCAAGAACCGCGATACGGAATGACACGGGCGGCAAACAAATACTTTCCTGAAGAATGGGTTTTTCCTTTATCATGGTCGAAAAACACACCCGGAGAACGGTGCATCTGAGAAACAATAACACGTTCCGTCCCATTGACAACAAACGTTCCTGTTTGTGTCATCAATGGCATATCGCCCATGTAAACATCCTGTTCTTTGATGTCCCTGATCGAACGGGCTCCCGTTTCTTCATCGACATCCCAAACGACCAAACGCAAAGTTACACGCAACGGAGCCGAATACGTCATCCCGCGTTGAATACATTCGTCAACATCATACTTCGGATCGTCTAATTCATACTTAACATATTCCAGCTCACCGCGACCGGAAAAATCCTTGATCGGGAAAATCGACTTTAAAACTTCCTGCAATCCCGTTTCCGTTCTTTTTGCGGCAGGCACCCCCAATTGAAGGAACTGACTGTAAGAACTCTTTTGCACTTCGATAAGGTTAGGCATCGGTGCAACAGAAGGAATTCTTCCAAAGTTTTTGCGTACACGTTTCCGGCCTGTAAAAGATTTGACCATATGAGCTCCCCATTCTTAAAAAAGATAAAAATTCTTGACGCCTTGATATAAACTTTAACCCTCATGGCGTAAAAGGTTTTTCAGACGACTTGAAGGATCGGTCGAAAAAGCCCTTTTCCAGCATTTCGTCCGATCCTCAAAACACAAGGTTAATAAAATTATTTTATTTCAACCTTAGCGCCTGCAGCTTCAAGCTGCTTTTTGAATTTTTCGGCGTCTTCTTTTGAAACACCTTCTTTTACCGTCTTCGGTGCACCTTCGACCAAATCTTTAGCTTCTTTCAAGCCCAGACCGGTAATTGCACGAACTTCTTTAATAACATTGATTTTGTTCGCACCGGTTTCGGCCAAGATAACATCAAATTCCGTCTTTTCTTCTGCAGGAGCAGCAGCAGCGGCAGCAGCGACAGCAA
The DNA here is from genome assembly GCA_944390195.1 of uncultured Alphaproteobacteria bacterium. Classification (GTDB taxonomy): domain Bacteria; phylum Pseudomonadota; class Alphaproteobacteria; order CAAGCB01; family CAG-977; genus UBA11549. The sequence continues at coordinate 3,227 of CALXOZ010000005.1, read as the reverse complement.
CAGGAGCGGCAGCGGAAACACCCCATTTTTCTTCTAACATCTTAGACAGTTCCGCAGCTTCCAACACTGTCAAAGCAGACAATTCTTCAACGATTTTGGCGAGATCAGCCATTTTATTTTACTCCGTTTAATAATTTAAATTTCATGCCTTCCGGCATTCACTTTTAGCAGGGGGGATCCCCCCCTTTATGACAAATAAGAATAATTACGCGGCTTGTTCTTTGTCGGCATAAGCCTTGAGTACACGAGCAATTTGAGCAGCCGGAGCCTGAAGCAATCCAACCAATTTTCCGCGCAACTGATCCATGGACGGCAATTCACCCAAAGCTATTACTTCAGCTACGGATAATACTTTCCCGTTCATGATACCGCCGCGAATAACCAGTTTTTCATTCTTTTTGGAAAATTCCACGACCGCTTTAGCAGCTGCAACCGGATCAACAGAATAAGAAATCGCTGTCGGTCCAACCATCAAATCTGCCAATTGCTCATACTGTGTCCCAGCCAGAGCAAGACGAGTAATACGATTCTTTGTCACGCGAAACTTAGCATCCTGTTTACGAACGGCAGCGCGCAATGTCGACATTTCGGCAACAGTCAACCCTGAATAATGGGTAACAACCACCAAACCTGCGGCGCTGAAATCTTCATTCATTTTAGAACGCAATTCAGCTTTTTGTTCACGTTTCACTTTTGTATCCTCTTTATTTCTTCCGTCTGTTCAACGAAAGCCGGTTACGTTATGCTTTCAGCCCCATGCTGAAAGCCGTCCCTGTCCAAAAGCTCAAGCTATAAACCTCCCAACGGAGCGGCAAAAACTTGTTCTTCTGTCTATGCAGGCAGTCAACTTGACTATTAAACGATTTATCATCGCACCTACAGTCTTGGACAGGCCAAGGGAAAGCCGACATAGCGGTTTTCCCTTTTCCCGATCGAATCCGACCGGTATTCTTCAATCAATTTCCACTTGCCAAAGAAGCAATGTTAGAAACCGACACTTTTACACCAACACCTTGCGTCGTGCTCAAAGCGACTCGCTTTAAATACGTTCCCTTCACGCTTGCAGGCTTGGCTTTTAAAATCGCCTGTGCAAAAGTGATAATATTTTCTTTAATCTGTGCTTCACTGAAGCTGATTTTGCCGACACCGGCATGAATTTGACCTGCCGATTCAACACGATATTCAACCTGTCCGGCTTTAACAGCTTTAACAGCTCCGGCAACATCCATCGTAACTGTACCAAGCTTCGGGTTCGGCATCAAACCGCGAGGACCGAGTATTTTACCCAAACGTCCAACGACACCCATCATATCCGGAGTCGCAATGCAACGATCAAATTCGATTTTTCCCGCCATCACGGTTTCCATCAAATCTTCCGCCCCGACAATGTCGGCACCCGCTTTTTTTGCCTCTTCAGCTTTAGCCCCTTTGGCAAAAACAGCGACTCGAACAGTCTTTCCCGTACCATTAGGCAAGCCGACAACACCGCGAATCATCTGATCCGCTTGACGGGGATCAACGTTCAATCCCATAACAATTTCCACTGTTTCGTCAAATTTAGCTCTCGGAGCCGCTTTCAAAACGGCAATGGCTTCATCAAGATCATAGGCTTTTAAATTATCAACGTTTTTATACGCATTCGTTAAGCGTTTTCCCAACTTTGCCATCGTTCGTTACTCCACAACTTCAATGCCCATGGAACGTGCTTGTCCCATTACCATGCTCATAGCAGCCTCAACTGTCGAGCAATTCAAATCAGGCATTTTCTTTTCAGCAATTTCACGGACTTGTGCTTTGGTGATTTTCCCGACTTTAGAACGTCCGGGTTCCTTAGAACCTTTCGGCAATCCTGAAGCTTTAATAATAAAATAGCTTACAGGCGGCATTTTTGTTACGAATGAAAATGTACGATCCGCATAAGCCGTAATAATAACAGGAATTGGCATTCCTGGTTCCAGCTTTTGTGTCGCAGCATTAAATGCCTTACAAAATTCCATGATATTCAAACCACGTTGCCCCAACGCCGGCCCAACCGGAGGAGACGGGTTCGCTTTTCCAGCCGGGATTTGCAACTTGATATACCCGACAATTTTCTTTGCCATTTTTACACCTCTATTTTTTTATTCGATTCGTTTTCAGGCTTGCGGTACGATAATGGCTTATCTGCCGCAATAACATTACCCGGAACGAATCAATATCCGGAATAATGTTTTATTCTTTTAAACTTTTTCGACTTGAGAATATTCCAATTCCACAGGTGTCGAACGACCGAAAATGGAAACAGAAACTTTTAAACGCGCTTTTTCATCATCCGTTTCTTCTACAAAACCAATAAAAGACGCAAACGGTCCGTCAACAACGCGAACTTGTTCCCCTACATCATAAGAAACCGAATTCTTAGGACGTTCAACCCCTTCTGTTACCTGATGCAATATACGTTGCGCCTCGGCTTCGGATATCGGAGTCGGACGTTCGCGCCCCCCTAAAAAGCCCGTTACCTTTGGCGTACTCTTTACCAAATGCCACGTCTCGTCCGTCATTTCCATTTTTATCAAAACATAGCCAGGGAAAAACTTCCGTTCTGAATTGACTTTTGTTCCGCGACGAACCTCAACAACCTCTTCTGTCGGAATCAATATTTGTTCAAACGAATCCGCCATGCCCTTTTGAGCCGCAAATTCTTGAATCGATTCGGCCACTTTTTTTTCAAAGCCTGAATAAACATGCAATACATACCAACGGGCGGCCATGATCTAACCTCCCAAACCAAGGATCAATTTCATGATATACGCGATAACCTGATCAACAACAAAAAAGAACAGAGTCGCACATACCGTAAACAAGACAACCATCAACGTGGACATCATCGTTTCTTTGCGCGTCGGCCAAACGACCTTTCCGACTTCCTGTCGTACTTGACGTAAAAATAATACGGGATGAACTTTTGCCATAAAAGAATTCCTAAGTTAAGGCGGCTGGCAGGGGCAGCAGGGATCGAACCCGCAACCCCCGGTTTTGGAGACCGGTGCTCTACCAATTGAGCTATACCCCTAAAACCGCATTTACAGCCTTCTGTCAAAACAAAAGGGATGAGCCAACTTACCCATCCCTTCAAAAAAAATCAAGTATAAAATTTGAAAAAATTCAAATTATTACTCAATAATTTTAGCAACGACGCCGGCGCCGACCGTACGACCGCCTTCACGAATAGCAAAACGCAAGCCTTC
>CALXOZ010000004.1 GCA_944390195.1 uncultured Alphaproteobacteria bacterium | reverse complement strand
GCTTCACTGCCTTGCAGTTTTCCGTTTTCATCACGAACAACAGGAATACCGCCACCACCGGAAGCAATAACCATAGCTCCCGCGTCAACCAGTTGACGAATTGTTTCTATCTCAACGATTTTCTTAGGTTGAGGAGACGGAACGACACGACGGAAATACTTACCGTCCGCCGCAATTGTCCAGCCACGTTCCGCAGCCAGCTTTTCCGCGGTTTCCTTATCATACACCGGTCCGACAAACTTTCTGGGATCACTATAGGCAGGATCCTGCGGATCAACTTCCGTTTGCGTAATAATATTGACCACTTGACGGTCGGGTAAATCGTTCCCGACACATTGAGCCACCATATAACCGATCATTCCTTGAGATTCCGCACCCAAAACATCAAACGGATACGGTTTCACATCTTTATACGCATCCGCTTGCAGCGCCAACAATCCCACCTGAGGACCGTTACCATGCGTTAAAACAACATTATGTTCTTTTGCTATTTCAGCGACAGCCTTTGCAGCTATACGCACATTTGCCATTTGAACATCGGCATCAGCACGTTCCCCTCGCCGCAATAACGCATTTCCGCCTAATGCAATAACAACTTTCATAAATGAAACTCCTACATCTTGAATTTAATAATTAAAGAATTCTTATGATAACGATCCACTTTTATGATGTAAATGCAAAATCAATCCTCCCTTTTGTTTTTGGAAAATACGGAAAAACATGTTTCCTCCAATATTTAATGTAAATACGGAATCAAATGAAAATAAAAAAACGGAATACAAACTAAAATTCCTTCACAAAAGATTTTTCTATAAATTTATGTGCAGATATCAAGTAAGACATAATCACACAATCTTTACACCAAGATTCATCTCAGATCTTTATCTTATAAAATAAGGTTAAAAATAAATTCCCGTTTAAAGTGTATATTCCCAACCATTCTGAAAAAGTCTTTTTAAATATCCCCTTATTCATACAACAGATCTTTCCGGTTTCATAAAAACAAATAACTCATTTAAAAATAACATCTTATCAAGCGCCTGTTTTCCGCCTTACTTATATTTTGAATTGTTACAGTTTTGTTAAGAATATGCCCCCCAACATCCGTCCACTTTTAAACACAAACAACTTATATAAATAAAAATAAACATTTTTTAACGCGCGTTTTTCCCCCTTCCTTCATTTTTGAATTTTTATATCTTTGTTAAAAAATTCCCCCCCCCCCCCCCCCCATATTTTACTGGAACATCCTCTTCATTCTCTCAAAAATGGAAATTGAAATATAACTGTAACAATCTCTTTCATCAGGAGGATCTCATGTATAAACTTTTCTGTTCGTTCCTTTTCTTTTACTGCGCTCTTGCCGCTCCGGTTCATGCAGAAAGTATGGCTCTTTCCGATAACGGTTTCGTCATCGCAAGAGCGGTAAAAATCGGAAGAAAAGCTGTCAATCAAGATTCAAATTGGTCAACTGTCAATACAAATAAAAATGAAGTCCTTATTGAATGTGATCCAAATTGTTCACAATGTGACAAGACTTCTGGAAAATGTTCCGCCTGTTTAAGCGGAAGTTATCTAAGCGGTAACAAATGTTTGTCTTGTCCCAACAAGGCGACTTGCAACGGAGGAAGCTCTTTTAGCTGTGCAGCAGGATATTATAAAAACGCAAACACCTGTTCCGCCTGTCCTGCCGGATCGTATTCAAGTAAAGCCGGAGCGACAAGTTCAGCCAGCTGTTCAAAATGCCCGGCTGGATCGTATTCCACGGCAGGAGCTGCCAGCTGTTCAAAATGCCCGGCTGGATATTACACTAATAGAACAGGTGCTACAGTCTGCTCCAAATGCCCGACCGGATCAAACTCCAATGCAACGGCGACAGGTTGCATCACTTGTCCCGCCAATTGTAAAACCTGTTCCTCTTCTTCTGTCTGCACGTCTTGCAATAACGGTTATTATCTTAACGGAACGACTTGTTCCAAATGCCTCCTTAATATATGTACAACCTGCACCAGTGCTACAAAATGCACATCTTGCTCTGCCGGAACTTATTTACAATCAACTCCCGACAATAGCATCACCTTATGTATAGCCACTTGTGGCGCGGGATATGTCCCCCAAAACGGCGTTTGTACATTATGCCCGGCTGGATTCTATGCCAACTCCGGAGATACAAGTTGCAGACCATGCCCGACAGGCGGAAACTGCTATAATGGCACGATGTCTTGCGCGCCGGGATATTACAAAAGTGGGACAAGTTGCGTAAAGGCGCCAGCCGGATCCTATTCCTCAGACGGAATTAACTATTCCCTCTGTCCGGCGGGGACTTATTCCACGGCAGGAGCTGCCAGTTGCACACCGTGTCCTGCCGGATCGTATTCCGACACACAAGGAGCAACAATTTGTAAGCTTTGCAGAGCGGGAACTTTTGCTCCCAGTATGGGATCCACCACCTGCATGGGATGCGTTGTTTTTAATGCGTATAGCAACAAAGACGGAGCAACACATTGCATACCATGTGGAGGAAATGAGTACTCGACCGGAAGAACATGTTATGATTATGGCGGTTAAAGACTGATCTATCACTTAGATAACTGAACTGACAAGCAAAGCAGCGGGGGATTTTCCCCGCTGCTTTTCCGTTTTTCCCCTTTTTACTTCCGAAAGCTGGAAAATATGTGATAATGGATAGATAAAAAAACAGCGCATATAAATTGTCCGCAACTTTATGACTACTGCACAGAATACAATGCTTCAAAGTGTACAAAATGTTCAAACAATACAATATGAGCTAAAAGACAAAGATAAAATGCAAGTTCTCTTTCATTTAAGCAAAAGCGCAATATAAATGTCTTCATTGTCCTTCAGGTTGCAGCGAATGTACGTTCTTAGATATAATCCCGGGATCCAATAGGGTAAACTGCACAAAATGTGAATCCCGTTTCAGACTGGATAAAAAAGACGGTCGTTCTTATTGCGAACCTGATGTTTGCCGCCTCCAAGGGTTTGTTTATGACCATGACTATTTTGAAGGATATTTTACACTTCGCGAAGACGATACGGTAAACGACACAATATACCTTTCCGTTTGCCGGATAGGGAGCGGGTATACTGTGGGAGAAGGTAAAAGATGTTACGGCGGGACACGCTGTAATGAAGTACTGGATTTATATGCTTATGAATACTGAGTTATAATAAAAAAATCATCCTGAAAGCTCTTTCACCTGAAAGGGCTTTCTCATTAAGAGATGTGTTTATAACCCTTTTTTCATTTTTCAAAGCTTTTGACCATCCGTAGAATAAAACTTTTCAAATGGACTTTTATAAAAAAAGCTCTCTGTTAAAATACAGAGATTTCTTTACTGGCGGTCGTCATACAACCGGCTGCACTGATTAACGGAGTTTTGTTCGCTTGAAAGCAAGTAATTTATTCTTTACCCCACGCAAACGGGGCAGGTATCCGACATCTTTTGATCCGACGTTGCCGCCTTTTCCTATTAAGCTCGGGTATATCAGGTTATCTTTTTTCCGACCGTATCCACTAAGACCACTCCAAAATTCCATGTTTCGGTATTCGTATTTGATGCCGCTCTTTTGTTCATGGACTAAAAAAACTCTTTTTTCCTCTTGTAAAACCCGCGAATCCAACCACACCGGTCTTCACCAGAACATCAATTGACATACGCGCATGATCCGAACACTCTTCAGATTCCGAGACATTCACCGTTTACATGATTGGCTTAGCATTTTGACTGTTTTATACCGATTTTCACTATAAAACACTTTAAGCACCACGAACGATTTCATATCTGATATTGCATATTGCGGGGATACATTTCATTCATATTCCCTCTTTGGCTTCAAACCGCTTTTATTACAGAGAAAGACTTTTTTCTGCGCAGAGATTCACGCTTACCAAGACAAACCGACCGAGACGATTTTCCTGTTAAAAAAAGAGCCTTTAAAAAGGCTCTCTTTCATTGTCTTCAAACTGATGATCAATGCTTGTTCATGACGGAGAAAATATGCAACAAGTTCGTGTTACCAACCAAATTAAACGGTAATCCCGCCGTCATGATTATCTTTTCACCGACTTTAGAATTAAACAAATCCTGACAAAAATCAGAAGCCTGACGTGCAACATCGGTCAATAAATTCAACTTTTCACATACAACACTTTCAATTCCCCAGCACAAACTCATTTTTCTGGCGACTGAAATGCTGGGGGTCATACACATGATTGGAATGTAAGGACGTTCTCTGGAAACACGCCCCGCCGTGGCACCACTGATCGTATAAGAAACAATAGCCGTTGCATCTCTTAAAGTTTCCGCAGTAACTCTGGCTGAAACCGTAATGGCGCTTTCAGGTGTCTGTTCTGCGGGTAAACGGATTGCGTCCAAATACTTCCGGTACAAATCGTGAGATTCCGTTTCCATAATGATCTTATTCATTAAAGTAACAGCTTCCACCGGATACGCCCCCGCAGCCGTTTCAGCAGATAACATAACAGCATCCGCCGCATCAAAAACGGCGGTTGCGACATCAGAAGCCTCTGCTCTGGTTGGAGTCGGATTCGACACCATGGATTCCAACATCTGAGTCGCAACAATAACCGGCTTACCCCCTTTGCGGCAAGCCCGAATGATTTTCTTTTGCAAGACGGGCACCTTTTCAGGAGGCACCTCAACACCAAGATCCCCGCGGGCAACCATGATACCGTCAGACAAACGGATAATCTCATCCAAATGTTCCAATGCCGCCGGTTTTTCAATTTTGGAAATAATCCATGCCCTGCCATTAATCAAAGAACGCGCCAAGAGCAGATCTTCGGGGCGTTGCACAAAAGACAATCCGATCATGTCGGCTCCCATATCCAAAGCCGCTTGTAAATCCATTTTATCCTTTTCGGTCAGAGCATCTATCGGTAAAGGAACACCGGGGACATTAACCCCTTTTTTATTCGATAATTTTCCACCGATGACAACGGTCGTTTGCGCAAAATCCCGTCCGAAGTCTTCCACACGCAAACGAACCAATCCGTCATTCAACAAAAGATCCATCCCTTTTGTCATTGCCTGAAATATTTCCGGATGAGGCAGACAAACACGCGTTTCATCTCCGGGCAACGGAGACATATCCAACCGGAAAGCATCTCCGACATGCAAATCGATCACCCCTTCTTTAAAAGAACCGATTCTCAACTTGGGTCCTTGCATATCGCACAGAATAGCCAACGGGCGCCCGATTTCCTTTTCGGCGGCACGAATGTATTCGACATTTTTGCGATGGTCGTCATGGCTGCCATGAGAAAAATTCAATCGAAAAACATTGACCCCCGCCCGAGCCAAAGCCCTGATCGTTTCAGGATTGTTGGAGGCCGGTCCCAATGTTGAAACGATTTTTGTAAAATGAGAACGTTTCATTTTTCAGAATTCCTTTATACATAAGATACAAGAACATTATAAGGTGTTAAGACCGGATACCGTCAAAGTCATCGTTTCTGTCAAACTTTCATCGGGATCCAAAGTTTTTATGCCTGTACCGGTGATGCCGCGCGATGCCAGATTAAAGGCGTCTGTTGCATTTGTAACCGGTTCGACACAGAAAAAGCTTTCACCAGCCGGAGACCACACGACGACATGTCCGAAATCATTATAGGCTGTCATATTAATTTTTCTATTTCTTTGAGGCCAAATCATTTCGACTTTACCGTCAAAGCCGCCGAAACATGTATCGAGTTCAAGTTCTGAAATTTTCAAACCTTTATCGAATTGCCATTCCGCCGGTGTTTTTATCGGTCTTTCGCGGGGTGGAGCGCTTTCATGCGCCCAAACATTTTTTGTTTTAAAAAACACTTTTGTATCATCGTCTTTTGGGAAAAAAGGATGCCATCCCAGACCGCATGGCATAGGGATCCCCCCTTTGTTCGTCAAAGTCAAAGATACAATCAGGCTGTTATCGCGCAAAGTGAAATCCTGTTGCGCTTCATAAGCGAACGGGAAACCGTTTTTGCCATTGTGTTTGAAAAACAATTTAGCATTGTCTTTTGCATGTTCCATAACATTCCATTCGGTCTGCCAGCCTTCCCCGTGCAAAGGATCCGCCACAACGGGGTGGTTTTTAGGAACCCGGCGTTTAATTCCCCAGTAAATAAAATATCCGCCCCTGATCCTGTTAGAATAAGGGACCAAAGGAAACATTGCCGTTTTATCGGCGGCTTTGTGTTCAATGGCTTCAGGGCTTGCACTGCGCAACAAATCGTCGTCTTTTTGGCGCCAATATAACAACGATCCACCAATCATGGGATCCACAGCAGCAGAAAAGTCATTAGATGAAAGCAAAAGAGGATCGGATGTCGTCATGATTTATCTCTCACTGATTACTGTTTTTTCTGTTGTAAACTGTAACGTTTGGCTCTGCAAGTGATTTTCTTACTGTTTTATGGCTTGTAAAAATTCTTTTCGATCTGAATAAGTTTTCCCTCCGACCTTCACCGTTGAAAATGTAAACTTGTCGAGAACGGCTTCCGGCAAGACGACATCCGTCAATTCAGCTGATGTTGTAACGTATTTTTCCTTCGGATCAGAGAGTGTCAATTCAGCTTGATCAATCAAAACGTTGCCGATATGAACATCTTGACCGTTAATTTTTTCATTTTCTTTACCGAATGCCGTCATTAGTACGTTCTTTAACGTAAGCTCTTTTGCAGAAACCTTCAAAGAACGTGTATTTTCTTTTCCTTCCGATCCTTGCCCCATTGTCATATCCGCTGAAACATCATGAAACAAGACGCGGGAAACAATAATCTTTTTTTCTTTCAAAAAAGACAAAAATTCATCAAATTTTACTTTCACTTTTGAAATGACGATCGTTCCGGTTACATCAGGATGCGTAACTTTAACGGTAAAGTTTGTAAAGTTTAAATCATAATTCCGGTCTATTTCAAAAAACTCATATGATATTTCCGTGTTTTTAAAATGTTTAAAATAATGAATCAAAATAAAATCTAAAATGGAATCCAACAGATTTTCCCTTGTTCTGTCCGAATGGGGAATTCTGATTTGAATAGGAGATTCAGGTGCCGGCGCATTTAAATCGACCTGCTTAACAATTTGATCCGTTTGCGCTGCTGATACAGACTGTGTAAAAATAAAATTTAAAACAAAAAAAGTTATTTTGAAAAAAATTTTCATTCATTTTTACCTTTAAAAAAACAATTTATAACATTTTTATGTTAGCATACCATGTTTTCATTTAAAAAAAATATGTTAAAAAACGGATACAATCATGGATTTTCAATCCTCTTTATATAAAGCTTTCTTAATCAAACGTTATTCTAAGGTATTGGCTGACGTACAATTGGAAAGCGGTGAAATTTTCAGTGTTTTTTGTTCCAATACGACACGCATGAAATCTTTATGCAATCCGCGAACGGAAATATATCTTTCTTATTTTCCGAAAGAAAACAGACGGTTACATTTTACATGGGAAACAGCTATTGTAAACGGCGCTATGGTCGGCGTTAACATGAGCCGGCAAAATGATCTGGTCATCGAAGCTTCTCTCAACGGCGTCTTATTCGAGCTGGGGGGATATGAAAAAATCGAACCGGCATACTTGTCCGACAATTCATCTTTTCTCGATTTATCCTATATTCCCATGCAAAACAGCCCGTATCCCGTATGCAGAGTTGCCATAGCCCCCGTTTATGAAAAAAACGGTATGGATTTATTGTTTCCCGACGGCATTGACTTGATCAATCATCATGTGCTCAATCAATTGGCCGCCGCTTTACAAGCAGGAGAACGCGCCGTTTTAGTTCTGTTAGCACAAAGAATCGACTGTATCGGAATACGAGCTCAGTGGACAGCGGACACCCCCTACTTGATTTCTTTGAAAAATTTATGTGATAAAGGCTTGGAAATTATCTGTTACGGTTGTACTGTATCCACTCAGGGAATTTGGATCAGCGCCCGATTGCCTTTCATGTTCTAGTTAAAAAAAGAAGACTCTTATGACCAAAGAAGACATTATCATTCATTGTGATCAAGATTACGAAGGAATGCGCCGCGCAGGAAGATTGGCTGCCGAAACCTTGGATATGATCACCCCTTTTGTCCAACCGGGGATAACGACTGACGAACTCGACACTTTGTGTAACGATTTCATCTTGTCAAAAGGAGGGATTTCCGCCTGTCTGGGGTATAGGGGATATCCGAAATCCGTCTGTATTTCATTGAACCACGTTATTTGCCACGGTATCCCAAGCTCTAGAAAACTTGTTTCCGGAGATATTTTGAACATTGACGTAACCGTCATTCTTGACGGATGGTACGGTGATACAAGCCGTATGTACACAGTCGGGAAAATCCCGCTAAAAGCCAAGCGTTTAATTGATATCACCTTTGAAACGATGTGGAGAGGCATTGAAAAAGTAAAACCCGGAGCCACTTTGGGAGATATCGGACACGCCATGCAGTCTTATGCCGAATCCCAAAGGTGTTCCGTTGTTAAAGATTTTTGCGGACATGGGTTGGGACGCGTGTTTCATTGCGCCCCGAACGTTTTGAACTTCGGACGACCGAAAGAAGGACTTGTGTTAAAAGAAGGAATGTTCTTTACCATAGAACCAATGGTTAATCTGGGAGGAGACGATTTAAAAATCCTGTCCGACGGCTGGACAGCGGTAACAAGGGATATGTCTTTATCCGCCCAATTCGAACATTCTTTGGCTGTAACAAAAGAGGGATATGAAATTTTCACCTTATCTCCCAAAGGGTTACACCATCCCCCTTATACTGAAAAATAAAATGCCGAAAAATCCGCAAGAAGAACCTTTGTTGGACATTATAGCTGATGAACATACCGTTCATAAACATGATCGTCCGGAAAGTGCTCATTATCTAGGTCATAGAGATCGTTTGAAAAGCAAACTTTTAATGTTCGGATTTGAAGTCTTACAGGATTATGAATTGTTAGAACTCTTGTTGACTTATGCGATCCCCAGAAAAGATGTCAAACCTTTGGCAAAAGAGCTTATAGAATTTTTCGGTTCTTTTGCCGGCGTATTAAACGCTTCACCGGATGAACTCAAGCAAATCAAAGGCGTAAAAGACAATGCCGCCGCTTTAATCAATGCTGTTCGGGGATGCGCCGTACGATTAGCCAAAAATCAAATCCCGACAGGAGCCGTCATTAACAATTGGCAATCTTTAATCAATTATTGCAAAATTGATATGGGACAAAGAAAAACAGAATGCCTACGCATTATTTTTCTGGACACCAGAAGTCAATTGATTAAAGACGAGATCCTGCAAAAAGGCTCTATTAATCAAACTCCCGTTTATCCAAGGGAAATCGCAAAAAGAGCGTTAGAGCTCGGCGCATCGTCAATTGTTATGATTCACAATCATCCCGCCGGAGATTTGCGTCCTTCAAAAAATGATATCTCTATAACAAAAGCCGTTTTAAACGCACTCGATTCTTTGGATATCACTTTGATAGATCATATTATCGTTTCCAAAACAGGACATATTTCCTTTAAAGCGTGCGGTTATTTAAAATAAGAATGGTTCAAACTATGACAATAAAATATTGGATTTCCATGTAAAGCCAAAAAATTTAAAAAAATTACTTTGATCTGAAAGCAGAGTTTCCCTTTTGAATTTCTCTTTCTTGTTATAAAAGGAAACAGTTCGATACCCAGATAGAAAAAATATGAAAATCCTATCTTGATCAATCGTCCTTTCAATTTAAATTCAATCCATTAAAGCAAAGAAAAAACTCCTTAACAAATCCAGACCGAAGTTCCATCACGGCAATCCTAAAAAAATCTCATTCACTCGATAAAATGGATGCGCTTAAACGCGCGATTCCCGCCCCTAAGACATTGACAACCGTACACAAATTCCACAACTTAACTTGCATCCCGTCCATGAATATAAATAAATTCTGTCCGACAACAAAAGCAACAATTATAAAAGACAACATAACATCCAAAGCTTCGCCACTGTCTTTCCATTTTGCTAAAATATGATGCTTTTTAGAAATAATCGATAATAAACATACTGGATAATGCAAATTTCCACGGCAAGACACAGCATGTAAACTTACCGCATTTAAAAAAAAGTCAATCAATCCCCAAACAATGAAAAAAAACGCTATCAACTCCGCTCCCCAAAAACCGCCATATAACCGGTTGATGACAATTCCGGCTAAAATTTTATAGCCTACAAAAGGAAAGCCGATCGTTAAAATGGATAAAATTAGAAAAATGTTTTGTTTGATATATTTTATTTTTGGCATTTTCTTTACCATATTATATGCTATAAAAAACTGACAACCGAACATATTTTAATCCATCCTGAAAGTAAAGAATGTATTTACAGGATATAATCAGGGAAAGCCGATGAATATTTTCAAATTTCTTTTTTCCGAAGTTGATGACGGCACCAATGACAAACTGGGAGCTTATCCGGAAAAAGTTCATGTGCGCGCCATGCCTGAACGACGCTATTTAAAAACATCCCGCATTATGACATTGGTATCCATAGCCTTGTTATGCGGTGCCCTTATCCTTCTTTGCATAATTTATATGCTTTCCCCTTTATTGCGGTCGGAACCGTTATTATTGGCGATTGATAAACGCTTCTACAAACTCGAACCTGTTCAACCTGATATTATTTCTTGGCCGTCCAGTATGTTATTAATGGAAGAACATATAAAACAATACATTCTTTTACGCCATACAATTGTTCCCGACATTGATGAAATGCAGGCAAGATGGAGTTCTGAAAACAGTTTGTTAAAATGGTTTTCCAACGAATTAACATTTAGAGAATTTGAAGCTGAAAAAGACGTCAATTTGGCTCGCATGGCGGAAGGGTTGACCAGAGAAGTGAAAATCCGTTTCGTCCATCGCGTAGACGAAGGGTTGTGGTTGGCTGAATTTGACACGATTGAACATATGCCTGAAGAGGAGTTTCCTACCCTTCAACGGTGGAGAGCCGTTTTTGAAGCCGGATTTAAAAAGCATAAATACCCGAATCAAGATGAACGGATAAAAAATCCATTGGACTTTTATGTTGAAAGATATTCCCTGTCATCGCGTGCCATCACAAAGGAAAATAAAAACGCTAAGTTTATTGACTGATTCTTTCTTCATACAGCAGTTTGAAAAGCGCTCTTAATTAAAAAGTTCTTTAACTGATCATTTGTTGAAATGTTTATATCCTTTTGCCCCTTGAATACATTATAGACTGTCAAAGGCAACCGGAATTTATTGGAAAAGCCGTAATACGCCAAGAATATGTTATGGAAGCTGTGGTATGGGTGCTGTATAAACACCATCAACAACAAAAGTGAGGAAATTGTCCTGACTAAAGGTTTACTGTTGAAACAGGAAGAAATGCAATCTTGAAAACTATGTATAACAGAGAAATTTATCCTTGGAAGGCAATCTTTCCCGCTTCCTATCAAACACCAATGAACAGCTTTCTTCGCCGCTCGACAAGAGGGATTATCCCCCCAACTATCGTACAATGAGAGAAAATAAAGAGTCCTGCCAAGTATGCCTTTTCGGAAAGATAAATCACTCGGCAGGAAGTTCGTGAATAGAAAATACTGATACAAAGAGACTCTGTTCAGGCGACTGATTTCTAACGGTGAAGATCTGATAAAAATTTATCCACCGAAAAAGTTGATAAAAATCAAAATTCCAGCAAAACAGTATAAATTGAGTTGTTTAGAACAGAAGGACTGTAATTGATAAAAAATACGATAACTCTAACAAACAAAAATTGAACAACATTGTTTCATGTTCAAGCTTTTAAAAAGATTTCACGATGTCAGTCTTTACAAATCAATTCCTGCCTTATCTGAAAACCAATTATTCAAAGAGATTTTTTCAATAAACTCAAATTTCAGCGATTGTCGATAAAGATAACAGAGTGTACCTGTTTTATACAATGGAAGCAGATGGAAAATATGACTTGGTTTATTATACACTCCTGCTGTTTCGTAAAGGAGAACATTTTATGCGTTTTAAAGCCTATTCTGTGTACCTGATGTTTAAGTTTTGTTTTTCCCTGCTGTTTTCAATGGGTACAGTACTTTCTTTGGTGTATCATTTAGAAGTTGTCGGCTTAAACGCTTTCGAGCTGGTATTGGTAGGGACAGTTTTAGAAACATCTTGCTTTTTGCTAGAAATTCCCACTGGTATAGTAGCGGATCTTTACAGCCGTCGACGCTCTATTTTAATCGGTATGTTTTTATACGGCGTCGGTTTTGTACTAGAAGGTTCCCTCCCTTGGTTTTCAACAGTATTGCTTGCTCAGGTGGTTTGGGGATGCGGTGATACTTTTATCAGCGGCGCTTTAGAGGCTTGGATTGCTTTTGAAGAGAAAAATCGTTCTATGGATAAGGTATTTCTTCGTGGCAGCCAGATTGCTCAAGCCGGAAGTATATTTGGTATAGTATTAGGGACTTTTCTGGGTAAATTTGATTTACAGTTACCTATTGTTACTGCAGGATTGCTTTGCATGATTTTTGGTCTGGTGTTGCTACGCATTATGCCGGAAACCAATTTCATTCCTGTTCGGAAGGAAAAGAACAGCCTGCTTGCAGATATGTCGGGGCAGTTCAAATTAAATGTGAGCTTCATCAAGGGAGCACCCGTATTACTTGCGTTACTAGCAGTTACTTTTTGCGGCGGTCTTGCTAGTGAGGGTTTTGACCGGCTTTCAACTGCACACTTTTTGAAAGATACCGTCATGCCATCATTCAAGCTGCTAAATGGTGTGACTTGGTTCGGTGTTATGAGTTTGCTTGGTAGCGGACTTGGCATTTTCGTTTCACAAGTCCTGATTGTTTATCTTGAAAAAAGAGGAACCGCCAACCGTATCGGTATAGTATTATCCACAAGTGCCGGATATATTCTTGGTCTGATCCTGTTTGCATTTGGAAAAAGCTTTTGGTTTATGCTGGCGGTGTTTTTAATGACAGGACTTATGCGCAACCTGAAAGAGCCTGTTTTGACAGCATGGATGAATGAACACATAGAAGAGAGAATGCGTGCTAGCGTGCTTTCGACGAACGGACAACTGGACTCTTTAGGTCAAATCATCGGAGGACCTCTTGTAGGACTTGTAGCACAGCAATTTTCTATTACATGGGGACTGATCTGTACGGCTCTGTTTCTTCTTCCTGCCCTGTTTTTAGTTTTTATAGCAGAAAAAACGGGAAAAACTGGAAACAATACATAACAAATTTATTTGACAACACAAAGAACCGGCACTCATCTGAAACGATAAGGCAAAATCATATCAATGTCCTACGACATCAAGGCAATAAAGAATAAAAAGTCCTGAAACATGGCACAGGAAGACTAGAAAAACTAAAGGAAAACACTTTTTCATCATACAGACCGGACAAAAAAGTAATTATAAAAAACGGAAAAGAAATATCTTTTTTCCAATCACCGTTTACAAAGTATCCATAAAAAAACATCCGGTATTTTACTTACAACGGTACACAATTCTTTTTTCGCACGAAAACCGGCTTTGTTTTTACATAAAACAAACACTTTTATTTATACTTATTGCAAACAGCCTTTCCGACAGCAAAACCGGAAGCAAAAGCCCAATGCAAATTAAACCCTCCCAATTCTCCTGTTATATCAAGAACTTCCCCAGAAAAATAAAGTCCGGAAACTTTACGCGATTCCATCGTCGACGAAGATAAACAATCAACGTCAACACCGCCCTTCGTTACTTCCGCTTTACTCCAACCGCCCGTTTTTTCAGGAATAAAACGAAAATGCTTTATCATCTTATCCATTTGATTAAAACTTTTATCTGACATGGCGGATAAAGGAATATCTTTATCTTTTGAATCCAATACGGATACAAAGCAACGCGCCAAACGTAAAGGTAAATAGTCTGATAAAATCGATTGAAGACGTTTTTTTTCTTTTGCCTGACGATGTTTTTTTAAAATGGAAAACAAATCTGTCTGAGGAAGAAAATCAATTTCAATCATTTGACCGGCTTGCCAATACAAAGAAAGTTGCAAAACCACTGGTCCGCTTATCCCTTGCGGCGTAAACAATAACATTCCTTGTTTGCAGATCTTTCCCGTTTTAATATGTACGAACACACTCACACCGCTTAGCCCGGAAAAATCAACCGGTATATGCCCTCCCCAATTTAAAGAAACCAAAGCCGGTTCAGGTTGAATAACATCAAGACCGAACTGTTTTGCCAGACGATAACCTATATCCGTCGCCCCCAATGCCGGATACGATATACCTCCCGAAGCAATCAATACGTTTTTGGAAAAAAAGTTACCGGCACAACAGTTCAAAGAAAAAATTTCACTTTTTTTTTCTAAAGTAAAAAACGGAATTTCCAATAAAATATCAACATTAGCCTTTTTTGCGCGTTCCACCAAAAAAGAGCGTATAGCTCCGGATGAGAATGCAAACAATTTTCCCTCTTCACGTTCTTGCCATGGAATGCAGGCTTTATCCAAATGATGGATTAAGTCTTGATAAGAAAATCCGGCTAATGCCGATTTACAAAAATGCGGGTTTTTTGAAAAATAATGGTTTGAAGATACAAATTTATTAGAAAAATTACATTTTCCCGCTCCAGAGACAAACACCTTTCGAGCCGGTTGAGAATTATGCTCGATCAATAAGACCGAACGTCCGGACTGTCCGGCTGTAGCGGCAGCCGTCAATCCGGAAGCTCCGGCACCGATAACTATAAGATCGTATTGTTTTTTCATAAATAATCCAGACAGACGAAAGAAATTGAATATAGAAAATTTTAAATTAAACAGCTCTTGACCTGAAAGCAACAAAAGTTTATAAAATAAACACCACTTGAGGGCACTTAGCTCAGCGGTAGAGCATTACCTTCACACGGTAGGGGTCACAGGTTCGATCCCTGTAGTGCCCACCATTTCATAAAGCTCTGAAATCTTCATTATTTCAGAGCTTTTTTGTTGAATTTGACACATAATGCATCATAACTTTTTATTTTCCATTTCAGGAGGACGCTTTGATTTATTCAAAACTTGTTTCATCAGACGATGATATTGTCATAACAACCCGATTGGCTCATCAAATCTGGCATGAATATTTTTCACCGATTATCGGAAAAAAACAAGTCGAATACATGCTTGATAAATTCCAATCAGAACAGGAAATAAAAAAACAAATCAAAAACGGATATCTGTATTATGCTCTTCTATCCGATACACGCCAGATCGGTTATATTGCCTTACGGCTTGATGATGACGCCCTGTTCCTGAGCAAATTATACCTCTTGAAGGAATTTCGTGGAAAAGGTTTATCGCATTTCATGTTTGAAATTGCCGAAAAAATAGCCAGACAACACGACAAAAAAATTATTCGCCTAACTTGCAATAAAAACAACCTTTCTTCTCTCGCGGTCTATGAAAAAAAAGGATATATAATTAAAAAAGCGGAAAAAACAGATATTGGCAACGGATTTTTCATGGACGATTACATCTTGGAAAAAACAATATAAATAATCCTTTAAAAAACAAATAAAGATAAAAAATATCCCGCTTTTCAAGGGAGTAAGTGGTATTTTACCATATAAAACGAAGTTCATAACCAAACTTCGATCAACTTACATACCTCTTCGGCATATACAAATTTTCAAGTTTTCCCCCCCCTATTATTCTTAATAAGACACAATATTAACTGATAGAATATTCAATAATAAAAATTCAAAATGCCTTATTAAAGTATATCTTAAAAAAAAAGCATAAATGCAATTTAAAAAAATGATAAAATTTCAAACCCTTATACATTTTTTTAAATCAGTAAAACAATCGACACATATACCTCCTCCCCTAAATTTCAAGTATATCGGCTCAAATAGAGTTACCGATTCTTTGAAACAAGCCTTATTTTTCTCATCATTCTGCACTCTTTTTTCTTTCACCATGACTTTAGTATCTTTTGATATCAGCAAATTCCATATTATGATCTATATCAAGATTCTTTCTTTTGAAATTTAATCGTGGTCAGGGTCATATTAGTCTAAAAAATCATATGATCCTCTTAAATTAAAGTAACGTCTTTGCATAAGGTGTCAATCGGTTCCTGTTATTTCCTGACCATCTGAGTCACCGGACTGCTTGCCCGTCTGCAATCCTGAAAACTTCCGTTTTCAAAATATCCGTTATTTTTCGTTTGGAACACTTCAAGTATATTTATCAATATATATTTTTTTACCTTAAACCTTTTTAAGGTAAACAATACGGAATATAAAAATCTGTATCGACTACAACCGTTTTCTTAATCAATTTTATAAACCATTCGGTTAGAAAAAAAATTCCCTCTGATATTTCCATAAGATTTTTTCATCATCAATGACAAAAAAAGCCTCATATTTCATGAGGCTTTTTAACTGAACAAGCAAATTTACCTTGAAAAATGTCTGTTTTTCATTTGCGCCAAGACGCTGTCTTGAACCATATTTTTTTGTTTCAAACGATTTTCTGCACGCACAGCCTGTAAAACAATCATGGAATGTGCCTGAGCATGGTAAACACCGTTATTAATCTGACGTTTTTCAACGGGCATTTTTTCAAGTCCCAATTTTGACGTATCAAAGGCAACCTCCCATTTTTGACCGTTCGGTGCCGGAGGCATTTTAAAATCTATATCGCCATTATGAGCATTCATAATAACCATGAAATCGTCATCAGCAGGCTTTCCGTCCTTTTTCGTTTTTTCACCCGCCAAGACATAAGATAACGTCTTTGCATAAGGTGCCCAATCGGCTCCTGTCATTTCTTGACCATCGGGACGAACCCAAGTGATATCCTTGGTTCCCTTATCATCAACAGGTTGTCCGTCGAAATAGGACACATTCGACAACACGGGATGATCTCGACGCAATTTTGTAATAAACCCGATCATATCAGCCGATTGAACATCTCGAGTCGTTATTTTATCCCAATTAACCCAACTGGTTTCATTATCTTGACAATACGGATTATTGTTTCCGCCTTGAGAACGGTTAAATTCATCTCCGGCAAGACGCATCGGAACACCGGCCGCCATTAACAAGGTCGCTTCCAGATTACGCACCATTTTATTACGGAATTCGTCAAGGGCTTCATCCCGATACCCCTCGTGCCCCCAATTCGTACCGTAATTCTGGCTGGCGCCGTCTGTATTATTCCATGGATTGGCTTCGTTATGCTTTTGGTTGTAAGACCATAAATCCTTTGCCGTAAATCCGTCATGAGCGGTTACAAAATTAACACTCGGAGATTTATTTGTTCCTTCGTTACGCAAATCGTCTGAAGCGGTCATTCGCTGAGCCATTTTAGCGGCATATCCTTCATTTCCGCACCAAAACCGACGTGTATCATCACGGAAACGGTCATTCCACTGCATCCAATTTTTTTGGAAATTACCGACTTGATACCCGCCTGCACCACAATCCCAAGGTTCCGCTATCAATTTGCATTTTGACAGGACAGGATCGTTTTTCAGGGCTTCATAAAAAGGATGATTCTTATCAAAATCGCGATTTGCCGGATCACCTTCCCGACCGCGTCCCATAACGGTGGCAAGATCGAAACGGAAACCGTCAACTCCCATTTCTTCCGCCCAATAACGTAAAGAGTCGACTGCCAAACGTCTTGCCATCGGCTTTGTCATGTCAAGAGCGTTTCCACACCCCGTTTCATTGCGATATTCGGACTTGTTGTCAGGGTTGTGTACAAAATAATAAGCGCTGTCTATACCTTTCAAGCCCAACATTTGCGTATGGGCATCGCCTTCGCCGACGTGGTTGTAGACAACATCCATAATGACTTCTTTACCCGCCGCATGATAAGCGTTAACCATTTTCTTGAATGCGATCGGATCCCCGTAATCCGGATGCGGAGCAAAATAAGCAATCGGCTCGTATCCCCAAAAGTTGCTTAATCCTTTATCAGCGACTCCCTTGTCTGTCGCAAACGCTTGAACCGGCAACAATTCAACCGAAGAAATTCCCTGTTCTTCAATATATTTCATCACTTCAGGATTCGCCATTCCCGAAAATTTACCTTTATCCGCTTGGGGAACATCAGGATGCTTCATGGTAAAGCCTTTGGCGTGCGTTTCATATACGACCGTTTGTTCCCATGGAATGTTCGGACGTTCCACCGTACCGACGGCTTTCAACGCCTCCGGATCTTGAATAATGGCTTTCGGAGCAATTTTTCCTGTATCCACCGTATTCTTGGATTTCGGATCACCCGGGTTTGACGCTAAATAATCATCACTCCATTCAAATTCACGATCCAATTGACGGGCATAAGGATCTATCAATAATTTATTCGGATTGAAACGCATTCCGCGATCAGGGTCGTACGGACCGTCAACACGATAACCGTAGCGCATTCCAGGCTTTGCATCCGGCAAATATCCTGACCAGATCCCCTCTTCGGAACGATATGGCAACTCTATACGCGTTTCGTTATCATTTTCGTCAAACAAACACAATTCAACTTTTGTCGCGTTTTCGGAAAACAATGCAAAATTTACACCCTTGCCATCATAAACAGCTCCCAACTTTTCAGTGCTTCCAGGAAGAATTTTATTGTCTGCCATAAAAAAGAATCCTTTCAGAAAAATCGCGAAAATCCAACATCCGCGAAAAACTTTGGACATATTTTATCGAAAAAGGATAAAACTGACAAGTTATTTCTTGCCTTTTTCCCAAGAATTTTTCAAACACCCGACAATCCTCTGTTTCATCTTCTTGCACTTGATAAAAGGCTTTTTCATTTTTCCACAATCATCGCCAAACCGCCTTCCGCCGTTTCTTTGTACAAATCGGGCAAATCATGTCCCGTTTGACGCATGGCTTTGACGACATCGTCAAAAGAAACACGGTGGCGACCATCTGTGTATAAAGCATATTCCGCCGCTGTAACAGCTCTGTTGGCAGCTATGGCATTGCGTTCGATGCAAGGAATTTGAACCAATCCCATGACAGGATCGCATGTTAATCCCAAAAAGTGCTCCAGACCGATTTCAGCAGCATATTCAATCTGAGATACTGTTCCGCCAAACAATTGAGCGACTGCGCCGGAAGCCATCGCACAAGCCACACCGATTTCACCTTGACAACCCACTTCCGCTCCTGAAATAGAAGCGTTTTGTTTAACCGTATTACCGATCAATCCGGCCGTTGCCAAAGCATTGATAATTTCCCTGTCACTAAAATCCTGATGACTTTTCAAATAATACAGCACTCCCGCAAGAACGCCGCACGATCCGCACGTCGGAGCCGTAACGACGATACCGCCTGCCGCGTTTTCTTCGCTGACCGCCAAAGAATACGCGGATATCAATCCTGTCCGTGCCAAATCAAACCTTTGCGCCTTTGCTTTTTTATAAAAAGAATTTGCCTTGCGCGCCAACCTCAATCCGCCCGGTAACACGTCTTCATTATTCAAACCGTTGTGAACAGACTGTTGCATCCGCTCCCAAACAGAATGCAAATATTGACGCATTTCTTCACCTTCACGGTCAAAAACGATCGCCCATAACGGACGACCTTGATCTTCCGCCCAAGCGACAATTTCCGAAAACGTTTTAAAACGGTAAACTTCTTCAAAAGGAGCCTGACCTTCTTGCATTAACGCTCCACCGCCTACACTGTAAAATACTTGTGTATCGATTAATTCACCCGTCTGATCGAAAGCTTCAAATTTCACAGCGTTTGTATGAAACGGTAAAACAATATCTTTACGCCATAAAATTTGCGTTCTGTCTTTACCTAAAACGTCAAAAATCGCCCGATCCGTAAAATGTCCCTTACCTGTCGCAGCAAGACTGCCGTACAGTGTTACCTTGCAGGTGTTAAAATCCGGATTCTTTTTCAAAAAAATCTCCGCCGCACGTCCTGGAGCCATCGTATGACTGCTGGACGGTCCGACACCTATGCGGTAAAGCTCTCGTAATGACTGCATTATCCCTCCCTTTACGACCTTACGTCATACTTACATCTTATGCTGATAAATCACCTTTTGTAAAAACGATATTATTATTTATTGCCTGATAAAGGAGATTATATTAAAAAAGCGCCTGTTCCCGATTTTACCAAAGAGGATGTCATGAAAAAATTCTTTTTCGTCCTTATCTGCCTTTTTTTTACGTTCGGGCGAGGATATTCAGCCGGTTTGCCCGAAGAATTGAAAAATAAAACCATCGGTGTTCAATTGGGAACGACCGGAGATATCATGGTCTCACAAGTCTCCGGCATTTCCGTAGAACGCTACAACAAAGCAAACGATGCCATACAATCTCTGCTTAATTCAAAAATTGACGCCGTCATTATTGATGAGCAACCCGCTTTACAATTCATACAAAAAAATCCGGACTTGAAAATTTCAAACCAAGAATTCGCAAAAGAAGAATATGCCATTGCCATTTCAAAAAAAAACAAGCTTTTGAAAAAACAAATTAATGATATCTTGGCCGAATTAAAAGCGGACGGAACTATCGGCACTATCATTCAAAATTATATTGGAAATGGCGTTTCACACAAAAATACCTCTTCCGATCCGGATCGCAACAAGGCTGTCAACGGCACTTTAACCGTTGCGACCAGCGCCACTTTTCCACCGTATGAATACTATAACAATGCTCAAATAACCGGCATCGATATCGACTTGGCAAAAATCATTGCGCAACGTTTAAATAAACAACTGATTATCGAAGATATGGAGTTTGATGCTATTATCAACGCCGTCCAATCGGGAAAAGCCGATTTGGGTATCGCGGGAATGACCATAACACCTGAACGATTACGAAATGTTGACTTTTCAATACCTTATGCTCAATCAAAGCAAGTTGTGATCATTCGTTCTCCAGACACTTTCCAAAATTCATCTGCTTCTTTTACCGAACGCTTTCATCATGATTTCATAACGGACGCACGCTGGAAATATTTGGCTGTCGGATTGGGACACACTCTATTAATAACCTTTTTGTCTGTCGTGATCGGAATTATTGCAGGCGCTTGCATCGCCATTATCAGAGTGTCTCATGATAAAAACGGTTCCTTCATTTTTCTGAATTTCCTCTGTCGCCTCTATCTGGCAGTTATTCGGGGAACGCCGGCAATGATACAGCTTTTAATTATGTATTATGTGATTTTTTCCGCTGTCAACGTCAACAAAATCACAGTCGCCGTTTTAGCGTTCGGACTGAATTCCGCCGCTTATGTCGCCGAAATCATACGATCAGGCATTTTATCCGTCGACAACGGACAAAACGAAGCCGCAAGAAGTCTTGGATTGAATTTCTATCAAACAATGAGGTTTGTTATCTTGCCTCAGGCTTTTAAAAACACTTTACCCGCTTTGGCCAACGAATTCATCGTTTTATTAAAAGAAACGTCCATTTGCGGTTATATCGGCTTGATGGATCTTACACGCGGCGGCGATATTATCCGTAGTATCACCTATGACGCTTTTTTACCCTTAATCGCGGTCGCTTTGATTTATCTGACTTTGGTGTTGATCCTGACAACAGGCGTTGACAAACTTGAAAAAAGGCTCAAGAAAAATGAACGATGAAAAAATTATCCTCGATGTCCGTGATATATGTAAATTTTACGGTCAAAACGAAATTTTACATAATATTTCCTGCCGCGTAAAAAAGGGCGATGTCATTGCCGTCATAGGTCCTTCCGGTTGCGGAAAGTCGACTTTCTTACGAATGCTCAACGGATTGGAAAAACCTTCTTGCGGAACCATCTTATTTGAAGGTAAAGATATTACCGATAAAAAAACTGACATTAACCTGATCCGTCAAAAAATCGGCATGGTGTTCCAACAATTCAATCTGTTTCCTCATATGACCGTCATTCAAAACATTACTTTAGCACCGGTCAAATTGAAGTTGATGAGTTTAAACCAGGCTCAAGAACTGGCTTATGCACTGTTACAAAACATAGGCTTGTCCGATAAGGCCGATTTTTATCCTTCCATGCTGTCCGGAGGACAACGGCAACGTATTGCCATTGCACGAGCTTTGGCAATGGATCCTGATGTCATGCTGTTTGATGAACCGACTTCGGCATTAGATCCGGAAATGGTTGGCGAAGTTTTGGAACTTGTCCGACGGCTTGCCGAAAAAGGCATGACAATGCTTTTTGTTACGCATGAAATGGGGTTTGCGCGTCAAGTCGCAAACAGGGTTTTATTCTTTGATGAAAAAATCATTTTGGAAGAAAACACACCGCATGAAATTTTCAATCGCCCTCAAAGCCCGAGGCTGAAAGAATTCCTGTCCAAGATATTGAAATAATTATTTGTTGTTTTTCGTTATGCCGCGATTAACAACTCCGATGAATAAAGCTAACATAATGTAACTACTGACACATTCAAAAGAAACAATGATTTTGGCAAACGGGGTTAATGGGACGATATCGCCAAATCCGACTGTTGTAACACAAATAAATGTAAAATAGACGGCATCCAATATGCCTTCTATTCCCGGACTGAAATTAAAAGCTTGTTGCGCACCGAAAAAATCATGCAGGAAAAACACCGTCAAGTTTAAAACAATAAAAGCTGTGATCAATGATATAAAAAACGAACAAAAATTAATCATATCTTCTTTATTCAAGATCTTATCCGGTGCAAGATATGTCCATAGTTCACGCATGAAATTTTTGACATTAGTAACTGTCACATACATAACCAATAAAAAAACGCAAAAAGACACCGTTTGGGATATGGCAGCATAAATCGTTAATGCGCCGGAAAAAAAAGAGATAAACATTACCTTGTTTTTATTTTGATAACGCTGTACTGAAATTTTATGCCGTATCAAATAAAAAAAAGCGGCTAAGGCACAACAGCTCAACGTCCCGTTGACAACCGGTAGCAAAACATAAAAATAACTGTAATAATCCGAAGCGAACAAATGGGCTATTTGTCTGGAAAATAAAGATAACAAAATCAAAGAAAGCAAATAACACTGATTAAAGTTGTTAATACAAACCGTTCTGAACTCTGTTAGAACATTAAAAATAAAACGCTGTTTTTCAAAAATCATTTTTTCCCCCTTTTTACACTTTAAAACCATTTCAAAAAAGGGGCAATTTGTGAAAAAGTCGATATTTTTCAAGACTTAATAATGATTTTATGTTATATTCCGAGCTTATGAAAAACAGCAGGAGTTTCATATGTCCTTTGATTTTATACCAATTCATACACGCCTTGTTCACCCTCCAAAAGACGACATATTTGATATTTTAGATTCCCTTCCCGATCTGAAAGAAAAAGATATTGTCTTTATTACCTCAAAAATCCTTGGAATCCATCAGGGACGGTGTGTCGAATGCAATAAAATCAATAAAACCGATCTTATAAAACAAGAAGCCGATCGCTATCTTGCTTACGAACATAAAAACGGTTTTAATGTCAATTTAACAATCACTGATAATATCTTAATTCCCGCAGCAGGCATCGATGCCAGCAACGCAGACGGATATTATGTGATGTGGCCCAAAAATACGGATTCACTTTGTGCGGAAATCAGATCTTTCCTGTGTCATAAATTCAATCTCGAAAATCTGGGCGTCGTTGCCACAGACAGTCATACAACACCGCTTCGCTATGGCGTTACAGGCATTTCTACCGGTCTGGCGGGATTGGAACCTTTGAAAGATTTGCGCGGGAAAAAAGATCTGTTCGGCAGACCATTGGCTATCACTCAAGTCAATCAAATCGATGCTTTGACCGCTATGGCCGTCCTTTTGATGGGAGAATCCGATGAATGTACCCCCATTGTCATATTAAGAGGATGGAATAAAATCACTTTTAATAAAAAAGGATGTATGCAAGATTTTAAAATTGATCCTGAAGACGACCTTTACACCCCTTTATTATCGGTGATGGAATGCAAATAACTTTATTCGCCGCTGTTTGCAAAAACGGATTTATTACAAATGAAACGGGAAACGGCAATTTTTCCAGTCCCGAAGACAAAGCTCATTTACGTTCCCATCTTAACAGCCCCGCTTGTGATTGTTTTATTTGCGGACGGAAAACGGCTGAAGAATTTCAAGACCGTTTAACTTCAAAACCTCTATTTATTTTAACGCATCAAATAAAAAAAAACGTTTCCAATCGTTTCTATTTTTCAAATCTGAATGACTTGAGCGTTTTATTGCACCAACAAAAACTTTCCTCTCCGACACTGTTGGGCGGTGCACAAACTTATACTTTTTTCCTTGAAAACCACTATGTTGATCATATCGTCTTAACAACTGAAAACATCCATTTTAAAACAGGACTGAATTTTGATTTCCAACGTTTTAAAAATGATTTTTTCTTAAAGAAAACAACTAGATTATCTGAAAAGACAACTGTTTCTTTTTATGAAAAAAAATATCCTAAGCATTAAAAAAATGCTTGGGATAAACGTTTTCAATAAAAAAAGTTAAAAAATACTTTGTTCATCTGTTCACACAATTTTACATAAGATAAAATTTTTCATTCAAGAAAATCTCTACAAGGAACTTCCAACACCCTAAAAAAATAACAGCCCTTTTCGGGGCATTTCGAGCTTATGTGAAAAACAATCTTTATTCTGATCTTGTTTTCAAAATATACAAAGATCGAATATTTTAGTTATATTCATTTGTTTTTTGATTATACAAGCTAACTTTGCAAGTATAAATTATTTTAATATAAGTTTTATTATTAAAAAAATATAAATACACTCTTGTCAACCTAACAAATATTTTACGAAGAAAAATATCTTTTACCTCCTTTAAAAAAATATTATGTTCCGATTTTATAACTTTATTCAACAAACTTTTTCATTTTTTCCTTCATTATATCCATCCCGTTCCCGTATGCCGTTTTCATTCTGCGAATCACAATACAGTAATATGACCTACCGCCGTTTCAGATAAACTTCACCAAACTTGCATAAAAATAAGCTTTATTTTTTTCCAACTCTTTCTATTAACTTACCCCCTCCTAACAAGTACATTCTACATCAAAAGCAATATTCCGTTATCCGAAAAATGTTTTGTTTCTTCGATATCGACTTGTTTCTCCATGATTACATACATATTTCAAATTCTTTGTATTATCAAAATACATCACAGCATTTTTTATTAGTTTTTCCGTTCCAAATATATGTTTTTTAAACCGATTGATTATGTCGCTTTTTTATCGCCTTCATCATCAGGGCAGAGTTTAACTAATTGATCTTACTTTTATCATTTTGATATCAAGCGCTTCTGATTTGTCTAATAAGAAAAGCCTCTCTCCGCAAAATGGAGAGAGGCTGGAGAAAAGTTTTACGAATATCAGAATGAATATCTGAACGCCGCTGTCAATGTATGAGCCGTATAATCGGAACGCCATTCCAAATTGTATCCGGCCGAGACATCAATTTTATCATTCCACATATATGCAATTGATGCTCCCAATTCTACACCCAACGGTTCCAGTTCTTCTCCGACAACGGAATACGCACTTCCATTGGGCAGATTGACCATTGCATCTTCTCCGGAAGATGAAATGTCATAAGTCAATCCTGCTACCAATTCCGTATGCCATAAAGAATTATTTGTCTTTCCGAAATCGTAATTCATGCGTCCTTCTGCGACCAACGTCAAAACATCGCTTGAAATCCCCGAGATATCTTGTCCGACACTGTCTTTATGAGAATCGCGACTGGCTGAAACATAGCGCAATCCGACGGCAGGCGTCCAAGATTTAAGGTTTTTCCCGAACATGACGGACATACCGAAAGCATCGCCATCATAATTGTCGCTGACAGTCATTCCAGAAAGATCTTTGACTTCGTCATAAGAGTTCATCATCAAAGTCATAACCGAATTAACAAACCAATCCGAAGGCTTGTACATTCCATAAAGGAAGAAAGAACTTGATGACATATCGGAAGAACGTTGCAACGTATCTAAAGTCGTTGAAGTTGAAGCGTACCCGATCCCCACAGCGAAGACATCAAGCAATTGGACGTCGGCACCGAATGCGAAACCGGTCGTATCTCCAGAAAATCCCTCTGGTTCATTGGCTGAACGGTATTCGGCTGAGTTTGAAAATGTTTCCGCCCAGAAACCAAACTGTTTCGGTTGAGCATATGAATTTTCATTTTGCGCCCATTGTTTGCGTTCATCGACAGCCGCTTCAGCCTGCTCTGTTTTTGCCGGCAGTCTGCGTTGATAAGCGGGACGGACTTTCGTTGTCGGTTCATCATCCTGATCATAATATCCTGCACGACGATAATAATCCTGACTACGCATGAAACGAGACTGATAAGGAGATCCACCAGAACGACCATACAAACGTTGAATGCTTTGATATGTTCTGGAGCTGCTTCCCATATTCGAAGACAAGCCATTCAAGCGAGAGGAAAGCGTATTGGAAATCTTTGAATGAACAATCATCGGATGACGCGTCATTCCTCCGGACACATCGGGAGCCACTGCTGTCAAAGCTTTCAGATAGCTGTCCGATTTGTCTTTCGACTGAGAAAGTCTATCCAAATGCTCAGCAACACTATAGGCTTGTGTCCCGTAATCGAACAATTCGCCATCCAAGAAAGCTTGGGCAACATTAACTTGGTTTGCATTGCCCCCCACTTGTTGAGCACTGTTTCCCCCTGTCGATGTCTGGATCAGACGATAACAGATCCCGTTTCCAGAAGCACAACTTTCTTCTTTCAAAGTATAACGGTTGTTTTCAAAATTAAAGGAACCATATTTATTACCTTCAACCAACTGTAAAATCGTTCCGGTTTCTGTTGTTTTCACGCCGTAATCAATCGTTACATCCAAAGTAACATCGGAACGGATTTCCAATGTTCCCTCTTTCATTACAATCTTTCCGTATCCTGAAAAGTTTGGATTCCCTTCGCTGTCTGTCGCTTCTCTAGAAATACGCAACGCCAAACGTGAGGAATCATCCATCACAAAATTACCAGATTCGATTGTCAATGTGTTGACACCGATATCAAGCGATCCGCCAGTTCCCAACGTTGCCGATACAGAATCACCCGAGTTCACCCCTTTTCCGGAAATCGTAGCGTCTTTAGCAAAGGATACCGACCCTGCTGCAATAGTCATGGTATCCAATGTAGCCGTATCTTTGAAAATGGCACTCCCTTTCCCTTCAATATCCAAGTCCTTAACATTGGCTGTTTGATCGAATGTAGCAGACCCGTCTGTAATCCGAACCGTTGTAATGTTGGCGGAACGATAGAAGGTACTGTTAGCATCTGTTAAAACTAAAGATGATAAATTCATATCGGACATGAAAGACAATGATCCGCTATCCGCCGAAATTTGACCGAAATAATTATCAGCTTTGTTAAACGTTGCGCTTGCATTTCCCATTAAATACAAGTGCGAAGAAGAAGCTCCCGTCAAGTTACCGACACCGGAAAATCCTGATGCGACGGAAACCATGACACCATCTTCAATATTTACAGTTCCTTCCACGGAAGAATATTGTAAAGTCCCAACTTTTGATTCAGAAATGAAATTCAAAACACCGGAACCGACAGTTATATTATTAATACTTTTTCCGCCACTGGAAAAGTCCATGGTTCCCGTTCCGGCTACGAACGATCCGTCACCGTAAATGATCCCCAAATTACTGCCTTGAGCCAAATTGCTTTGAGTCAATTCATTGACAGTCATCGTCATTCCGGCATTCAAATTAACTTCCCCGCTACCGTTAAAGGCCAGTGTCCCGATGGAGATATCATTATAGAAAGCAGCAGAGCCATTAGAAATTTGCAATGTTTTCAAATCGCTGATAGCAGCCTTAAAGGAAGATCCCTGCCCTGTGATATTCAACGTTCCCGCGCCGGAAATTTTATTTTGACCATCCGTTTGAATGGTACCGACATTTAAAGTTTCACCGTCTGCAATATCCAATGTACCGCCGGTTGTCGTGTTAAAAGCAATGGATCCTATAGCAGCACTTGTTTGAATATAAGCTGTTCCTTGATCAATTAATATACCGCCGTCAAATTTGTCTTCATCATTCATAGAGAACGTTCCTGTCGCATTTCCGGACAAAAACAGTATTCCCCTTGTCGCATCACTGGATGAGGAAGAGATTTTATTGTTTGCAGAAACAACAATATTATCCGTTACTGTCAACACTCTGTTGGCATTAATAATCAATTCCCCCCCTTCTCCATTAAACGTTACAGTCGGGGTTGTCGTATCACCATTAACCGTAAACTCTCCAGATCCGTCAATTTCTATTCCGTTGCCGATGCTTCCGCCTCCGAACGTCAGTCTTGCCTCATTACCGACAAGAGCTTTTCCAGAAAGATTGGAAACATTATTAATAACCGATGTCCCCGAAGAAGCGTCGATATTACTCAAACCATCAAGGATTGAATTTACTATCACGTTTCCAGCGAAATTTAACGTTCCTTCTCCTGTTATATACGTTGTGTCATCTTGGCTTCCCAAGTTTTTCCCGACTTTAAACGTATACCCTTTACCAATAACTATCCTACTGTTGCTTTCTATCGTTACGTCTCCCGATTCTCCGACTTGGGTATTGGCGTTAACATAAGCAATAGCACCGTTTTTAAGGATCATTTCATTCAAATTGCTGAGAGTGGAATAAAAAGTACCGGTTGCTCCATTTAAAATCAGTTGAGAGCTATTCCCATCCCCTTTGATAATTTCGTTATTTTGCCCGACAACGATACTCTTTAAAACTTCAGTTCTATCTTCTAATTTTAATGTTGTACCTGTTACATCGGCAGCAAACACAATTTCATTAAATTTATTGTTTGTTTGAGATCCGGCAGATTCAATCGTGGTCGTGCCCGATCCGACAATAAGTTTATTCAAAGTATTCCCTGCTGTTGTAAAGGAACCTCCATTATTTAACATAAACGATCCGGACCCTGACACACCGGTTTTTGATGATCCATAAAAAAACTCTGTAATGGACAATGTTCCGTTGTCAACAACAACATTCGCGCCATTGGACCGATTGACCTGGAAATTACCGATTGTCGATTCTCCTGAATAAGTGAAGCTTATTGTTCCCTTGGAAACGTCACTTCCTGATTGGAATTGAAGATTCTTAAGCACGACTTTTCCGCCGAATTCCGATCCGTTACCGTTATAGAGCTTTAAAGTAGCGTTTTCCCCTAAAACATAGTTATCGACTTTTGTTGTAATTCTGCAGTTGTCCCCTTTTGTACAACCTTCCGCTCCCATTCCGTCGGCTTTGGTCGCCAATGTCAGTGTTACGTCATCAGCAATTTCAAGCGTCCCGTTGTATGAGTCGTCTGAAAAACTGATGCCGCCCAGCGTTGTATCACCTGTAATTTTAGCAGTACCTCTATTGATTTTCAATCCGCCCAGATACCCGACACCGCCTGTTTCTGCGCTACCGCCTCCGAATTCGATACCGGCATCATTTAACAGTTCCAAAGTTCCCAAACCCGATATTGAATTTTTTCCGTCTCCCGGAGGGGGTGTCTTTTGCAAAGCAAGGATAACATTTTCATTCTTTAAGTTAATGGTACCGTTATTCAGCTGCAAATCATCCAGAACCAGTCTTCCTTTTGTCAAATTTACAATACCGTTTTCGATTTTCATATTTCTGACGATATCATCTCCGTCCGATTGCCGATCCAACGTTATCTGAGCCAAAGAACCCGATGTCCCCACCACATTCATTTGATTTAAGTCTGAAATTTTCCCGCGAAATGTTCCGTTACCTGTTATTTCCAGCGTACCCGTCCCTTTGATTTCACCCCAACTTGTATCATCTCCGTCAGTCGTCAAGTTTTTGACATTTAACGTACCGGTAATTGTTGCCACACCGCCTTTGTTAACTGTCAAGGTGTCATTAACATTAAGTATTGAACCGTTAGCGATATTCAAAGTGGCATTGTTCTCCGACCCCAATGAAAATGTGTTTAAAGAAACCGTTCCGGTATTAACGGAAACAGTTCCGACCAACGCGTTGATAGAATCAATATTAACACTCGTCCCGTTAAAATTAATTGTCGAATTGCTTTCAAGATTAAGTCCCAATTTTGTGCTGCTGAAGGGATCTGTCGTTCCTGCGGCATCCGCAAAAGTCAACGTTTTTCCCGTTTTAACCGTTATCCGCCCTGCGGTAGCTTCAGAATCAACTGAAGAGTCCGTAATGATTTTCGACGTATTATAAATTGTTGTATTACCTGTCAATGTCAACAGACCGTTGTCTTTATTAGCAAAAACAAGTGTACCTGTACCGAAATCAATAGATTCGACACGCAATTCTGCGGATAATTCCATTCTGGAATTATTTAATTTGACATTGGTAATACCTATTGTCGCTCCGATGAGAAATTCACCGTTTGTACCCGAAGCATCCCCGGATTTTTCTGAACCGACTAAATTCTGCAACGACGATGTAGTAGTATCAGGATCTTCTCCCGTTTTGAAAGTAACTGTTCCGGAACTGATTTGGATTGTACCGAAATTATTTAGTGTTCCAAATTCAGCGCTACCTCCTTCCAGCAAATTCAGTGTACCCTCTCCCGATAACAAACCGGAAATACCAAAATTTTTCGTTGATAAAATGGCATCTTTATTAATGACCACACTCGCAGTATCCTTTTCCATATGAAATGATTCAAGTTGAACATTACTTGATATTCTCAACGTTCCGTTTGCAAGTTCTATCCCACCTGTCTGCCATACTATCTCTGAAGTAATATCAACATTTTCTTGGAAATCTAAATTAAGCCACCCGTCACCTGTAAAGATTAATGTATTACCACTTGCGCTTGTCCCGATCGTTCCCTTACCCCCTTGCAAAGTAAGCATATTGTCCTTTGCAATATTGAAAGTACCGCCTGATATGATAATGCTCCCATCCCCGTTGTTTATAACCTTCACGTCCTCCGGCATTAATTGATTATCCTGTTTAGTATCCGGATCAAAACGATAGATTTTATTTTGGACATCCACATTCCATGTCCCAGAGGAAACTTGGAGATTTCCTGTAGTCGATTCATACATCAAAATTTGAGATGTATTGGTAAAGTTAAACGTCCCTCCCGCCAGCAACAAGTTTCCGGAAGATATAACCTTATACTCTGTTTCCTCATCTTCGACTTGGAAAGAAATTGTATTAATATCGGATCCTTTACGGATATCTATCGCCCCCTTAAAAGTCCCTGAACTGATTGTAAAATCCCCGTTATTAGTGCCGTTCCCTTTAAACGTAAGAGGACCATAACCATCCCCTCCGTCATACACTGTCACAGTCTCTCCGTCCCCCAAATCCGAAATCCCTGCGGAAGCATCCCAAATAACCCCGCCTTTACTAAAATCGAACGATCCATTACCTGCTTGTATGGCGAGCCCGGTATTATCTCTTGCATAAATACCACCTTCAATATTAAATTCATACTCTTCAATAGGGGTTGAGTTAATCTTTGTTATTTTACCAGTTTGACCGCCGATGATGGTATTCACTTGCTGAAGATTACTTACATTAATTGTTGTTGGTTCAAAATTATATGTAGCCTCTCCTAAAATGTTATTGCTACTTAACTCCGACACCAGAACTTCATTTTTAATGGTACATATTCCAGACTTACAAATAGGCTCTGGCTCTGGCTTTATTACTGGCGGCTTCCCATCTTCATCCGTACCCGGGGATGTTTGCGCGAACACCCCCACGGGAAACAAAAGATTCGCCGTTAAAGCAGTCGATAAAAAGAGAAGGTTTTTATAAGTACTTTTCTTAGACAGAGGCATAACCGTTTATCCTTTTCAAACACATATTTCGTTTATTCTAAAATAAACTTATTAATGGAGTGTAATGATTTTTTTAACTTATAAAAAAATCTGCTGCAATTAAAAATTCTATATTGCCTTCTGCACCTTTGATCGGGCTTTGGCAAACACCTTTCACCGACCACCCGGGCAGAGAATTCAACCATTTCTTGATTTTTTCGCATATACACTCATGCAAGCGGGGATCATCCACTACACCGTTTTTTCCCACTTGATATTTTTCTACTTCAAACTGGGGCTTAATCAAAGCCACTAAATATGCACCTTTAGTTTTAGCAAATTTCAATGGATTTTGCAACACTTTTTCCAATCGGATAAAACTGGCGTCACATACGATCAGGTCAACCGGTTCTAAGATCTGATCATTTGTCAAATGACGTGCGTTCATCCTTTCCAAAACAACAACACGGGGATCTTCTCGCAATTTAAAAGCCAATTGCCCGTAACCGACATCTACGGCATAAACTTTTTTTGCTCCGCGTGACAATAAAACATCTGTAAAACCGCCGGTCGAACACCCAATATCCAAACAAACGCAACCTTCCGGATTTATTTTAAATTCGTCCAAACCCTTGACCAATTTCAAACCGGCTCTTGACACCCATGGGAAACCTTTGTCTTTTATACGAAATTGAGTCTCTGGACAAAGCATCTCTCCCGCCTTATCAACTCGCTTTGTCCCCGCTAAAACAACGCCGGACATAATCAAAGCTTCCGCCTTTTCCCTGCTGTCCGCCAATCCACGTTCGACTAAAAGTTCAACAGCTTTTTTCTTCATTATCAGGCTTTCGTCCCGTTTCGTTCTACTGAAAAAAAATCCCACTTTAATTCCGGAGCATTCCGATTACGACATTCGCTATTGAACGCGCATCCAAGCCCGCTTGTTCATACTGGTCTTGCATCGTTGCCTGTTCTATAAAAAAATCGGGCATTGTCAAAAGGCGTACCTTTGTCTTTTCCAATAAACTGTTGTTCGCCAACCACATTACAACTGACGAACCGAACCCGCCTTGAACACCTTCTTCGACAATCACCAAAGCTTGATGCCCTTCTATCAGTTCTTTCAATAACTCTTCATCAAACGGTTTTGCAAAACGAGCATCGGCAACCGTTACCGAAACGCCTTCCAAAGCCAATATGTCCGCCGCCCCCAAACACGCCTGAAGCCGTGTCCCCAAGCTTAAAAGAGTCACCCGATTGCCTTCCCGCACAATGCGTCCCTTACCAATCCTTAACGGTTTCATGCTTTCCGGCATCTCTGTCAAAACACCGGCTCCGCGAGGATAACGCACCGCTGAAGGCGTATCGTCGATTTCCGCCATCGTTACCAACATTCTTCGTAATTCCTGCTGATCCGAAGGCGCCATGACAATCATGTTCGGAATCGGGCACAGCATTGCCAAATCAAATGCCCCATGATGCGTTGCCCCGTCTTCTCCGACAAATCCGGCACGGTCTATCGCAAATCGGACAGGTAGCTTTTGCAACGCGACATCATGCAATATCTGATCGTAAGCCCTTTGCAAAAAACTGGAATAAATGGCTGTAAACGGTTTTAACCCCTCGCACGCCAATCCGGCGGCAAAAGTAACCGCATGTTGTTCGGCGATTCCGACATCAAAAAAACGATCCGGATATTTTTCAGAAAAAGAATCCAATCCCGTTCCGGACGGCATTGCCGCCGTAATTGCTGTTATCTTTCTGTCCTGTTTGGCTAAAGAAATCAAAGTATCCGAAAAAACTTGCGTAAAAGTCGGACGCATATTCTTTTTCGGCTGAAATTCCCCTGTTTCAATATCAAAACACGTTACACCGTGATACTTGGAAGGCCACTTTTCCGCAGGAGCATATCCTTTGCCCTTATGTGTTACAACATGAACCAAAATCGGGCAATCTTCCGGCGCATCCCGAATATTCGTCAATATCGGAATAAGTTGTTCAAAACTGTGCCCGTCAATCGGACCGACATAATAAAATCCCATTTCTTCAAACAACGTTCCGCCCGTAACAAAGCCTTTTGCGTGACGCTCCGCCCTTAGCGCCGTTCTTTTGACGAACTGTGGCAAACGGGAAGCCATATCCAAAGCGACTTGGCGCAATGTCATATACGGTTTCGAAGAAATCAATTGAGACAAATGATGGCTTAAAGCACCGACGGGACGAGCAATCGACATATCATTGTCATTCAAAATCACGATTAAACGGGAATTTTTCGATCCCGCATTATTCAAAGCCTCGAATGCCATACCGGCACTCATCGACCCGTCTCCGATCACGCTGATGACATTGTTTTTTTTATACAACAGATCACGTCCTGCCGCCATGCCAACCGCAGCGGAAATCGAAGTGGAACTATGTCCGGCGCCGAACGGATCATATTCGCTTTCAGATCGTTTTGTAAATCCTGACAATCCGTGAGCCTGACGCAATTTTTGAAAAGCGGCTCTTCTGCCTGTGATGATTTTATGAGCATAACATTGATGCCCAACATCCCAAATCAACTTATCTGTCGGCGTATCAAAAACATAGTGCAAAGCTATCGTCAATTCCACGACGCCCAAGCTTGCTCCCAGATGACCTCCCGTCAAAGAAACGACATGAATGATTTCCTGACGAATTTCCTCTGCCAAATAAGGCAAATCCTCCAACGGCAACGTCCTAAGGTCGGACGGGGATTTTATCGCATCTAATAAGGGGAAATCTATTTTTTTTACAGAGCTGTCTTGCGTAGACGCTTTGTTCTTTTTATTCATGAATGACGTTCCACAATATAACGAGCCAATTCCCGCAACAAATCGGCTTTATCATCAAAACTTTCCAAAGACGCTATCGCCTGATAAGACAAAGCGTCCGCCTGTTCTTTTGCTTTTTCCAACCCCAGTAACGATATGAACGTCGCTTTATGGGCATCCAAGTCTTTGCGAACGGCTTTTCCCATGGCATCGGCATCTCCTTCCATGTCTAAAATATCGTCCGTTATCTGGAAAGCCAAACCGATATCGCGTGCATAATCTTTCAGTATTTGGCGTTTGTCATAGGAAGCTTTTCCCATAATTGCCCCCGCTTCGCAAGCAAAAGAAAACAAACGCCCCGTTTTCATTTGTTGCAAACGGATAATACCCGGCATGTCCATATCATCCATATGTTCCGCTAATATATCCAGCATTTGCCCGCCTATCATACCGTTCATACCGGCGGCTTTGGACAATTCCGCAATTAATTGACAACGTATGCTCGGTTCAAACAAACAATCATCAGCGGCTATTATTCCAAAAGCGCGCGTTAACAATGCGTCTCCGGCTAAAATAGCTGTCGCTTCATCAAATTTGATATGACAGGTCAATTGCCCCCGACGCATATTATCATTATCCATTGCCGGCAAATCATCATGTATCAACGAATAACAATGCACCATTTCCAATGCGACAGCTACACGCAAAGCCCGCTCTTTTTCAACATTGAACAAATTTGCACTTTGCAACACTAAAAAAGGGCGAAGACATTTTCCAGAGGCTAGAACCGAATAACGCATCGCCTCAATCACACGGCGTTCGGGCGTATTTGGCACCGGCAAAAGCCGGTCAAGCTCGGTTTTCACTTCATTCGCTGTTTCTTTAAGGGCAACAGATAAATTCGGCATCGTTTCACTCCATAGCAACCGGGGTAACCCCTACGGCTTCACCTTCCAAAGAAACCGTAATCTGGTCCATCTTCAAACGGGCGGCGGATAATTTCTTTTCACAATGCTGGCGTAACAACATTCCCCGTTCATAAAAATTTATCGCATCATCCAGTTTCACCTTTCCGGTTTCCAACTGACGGACAATATTGTCCAACGCTTCCAGAGCCTCTTCAAAGCTCATACGGGATATCTCTTCGGATAACTGCTTTTCGCCCATTTTTTCCCCTTGTAAAAAAATCAAAAAATTATTTTTTTATTTTTAACCACTTACACCATTAGGTCAAAGATTTTTTATACTTCGGTTTCAATTTTATCACCGTCGTTTATTGCAACATCAAAAACATCAGGCGGTTTTATCCCTTTTTTCCATAACCGGCGTTGCTCATAAAGCTTTTTCCACATATACGTTGAATCCGGCCAACGCTTATGAACCCACAACCATTGTCCCGGATCTTCTTTGATCCATCTTTCCAAAATATGATAAGCCTCTTGCATGAACAGCTGTGTATCTCTGGCGTTATTTCCTGTTTTCCGTATTGTTAAAGGTTCTTCCGCCGTTACACGGAAATGAGCCCCTTTCAAACGTTGCGAACGAATCGGTAGCGCAGGATAATCATGCTTTAAAACCAAAGAAGCCAAAGATGGAGCAGCCATAACGGGATGACCGAAAAAATCGACTGGGATCCCTTCATTCATCTTTTGGTCGATCAATAAAGCGAAATGTCCTTTTTTACGCATCAAATCAACAATTTGACGAAAACCGCGCATACCTTTGGGAACTAAAACACCTGGGATCTTCTGACGAAAATAACGGAACAACCATTCCACATACGGATTATTCGCAGACCGGTACACACGATGCAACGGCATTCCAAGTTTATTCCCGATAATTGAAGATATTTCCCAATTACCAATATGAGCCGAAAATAAAATTCCGGCTTGACCGTCATCACGGACAGCTTCACAACGATCGAAATGAACAAACTCTATACGGTTTTCATAATCCGTCGACATCTGGCGCAAATGGGGGTATTCCACAAATGTACGAACCAGATTGTCCCACATATCGACAACGATGGCATCTATCTGAGCGGTCGACTTTTCAGGAAAAGCTTTCATCAAATTATAACGCGCCACCCACGATATTTTCAAATGCGGACCGATATGGCGCCCTAAAAAGCCGCCGATCCAAGAAGCAAAATCCAAAGGCATAAGACGGAAAAACAAACAAAAAAAGACGGCGCCAATCAATTCCAACGGATAGCGCGTACATAAATAAATTATTCTTTTTACTTTTCTTTTTAAAGATCTTGCCACGATAACAACTGCTTATTTTTTATGTAAATCCGTTAATAGTTCCCTCATAATATCCGGTGTATCCCAAACCATATAAGCATCTACAATATGGATATGAGGTAAAAAGCGGGCATCAATACGAACCCCGTCTTTTGCAGTCGTTACAAGAACAGCCTCTTGTCTGTTCGCTCTGGCGATCAGATCCGTCATATCTTCATCGGTATACGGGTAATGATCTGAAAACGCTTGTGTATCCACAACTTCGCATCCATACTGTCTAAGCATATCAAAGAACTTGTCCGGAAAACCTATTCCCGCAAAGGCTAATATTTTTTTCCCGCTTAATTGTGTCGTTTTTGCGACATCTTGTTCAATGTGCGTCCCGATGCAAAACAATTTATCAAAACGTTTGGACACCCATTCTTTTATACCGGCCTTGTCATGCCCGACAACAATAAACGCATCGGCTCTTTTCAACCCCTCTTCCACAGGTTCACGCAAAGGTCCCGCCGGAAAAACTTTCCCATTCCCGAAACCGTAACGCCCGTCAAAAACAGCGAAAGAAAGATCCTTGACCAATTGCGGGTTTTGAAAACCGTCATCCATGATGATAACATCCGCCCCTATTTTTTCTGCCATCTTCGCCCCGCGCACACGGTCTGAATCAACGATTGTCGGAGCCACTCTGGCTAATAGCAACGCCTCATCTCCGGTTTCTTTAGGCGTATGTTTTGTCAAATCGACTAAAATATTACTCAATCCTCCACCGTACCCGCGAGTTAAAAAAACAGGGCGCAACCCGCGCATCTTAAAATATTCACCGATTGACATGGCTAAAGGCGTCTTGCCGACACCTCCCATAATCAAATTGCCGACACACACAACGGGGATTTTCGCACGGTATGGTTTCGCTTTTTTCAACTTCCAATGCAAAACCGACGCATACACACGCCCCAACGGAGATAACAATTTACTAAAAAAATTATCTTCTTTCTGCCAAAAATCCGGAGATCTTAACGGCATAACCACTTTATCCTTTCGCTTTTCTTAAAAATACTCTGCCAACAGGGGCATCAACCGATCCAATACGTTTGATTCAGCAGTTGCAAAAGCCTGCGCATTTTCTTGTT
The DNA here is from genome assembly GCA_944390195.1 of uncultured Alphaproteobacteria bacterium. Lineage (GTDB taxonomy): Bacteria > Pseudomonadota > Alphaproteobacteria > CAAGCB01 > CAG-977 > UBA11549. The sequence goes on along the minus strand of CALXOZ010000004.1, from coordinate 83,370 downwards.
TTTTAGCAAGCAAAGCATCATCGGTCAACAAATCCGTCAACACCTGAGCCATTTCATCTTCATTGTTTACGACAAACAAAGCGTCTGCTTGTTTCGCCCGAGAAACTATTTCACGAAAATTCATCATATATTGACCGCACAAAACAGCTTTTCCCAAACGTGCCGGTTCTATAATATTTTGACCCCCAAACGCGATCAAAGACCCTCCGACAAAAGCAACTGAGCCCAACCGGTAAAATAACCCCATTTCGCCGATTGTATCCGCAAGATAAACATCTGTGTCAGCTGAAATATCCTCTTTGCGCGAACGTCGCGCCACCTTCAATCCGGCCTTTTTAAAAATTTCTTCGACTTCATCACCGCGCTTCGGATGTCGAGGAGCAATAACTGTTAAAATATCGGGGATTTTTTCTTTAACCTTTTTATGAACACGGGCAATGATTTCCTCTTCCCCTCCGTGAGTACTGCCTGCTGTCCAACACGGTCTTGAACCGATCTGAGTCTGCATCCGTTTTAATTCTTCCGGATCAACGGGTAAAGGAGCCGATGCGAATTTGATATTGCCGACACACTGGGGATCTTTTGCCCCCAACTGTTGCAAACGATTTGCGTCTTCTTGAGTTTGACCGAACGATTTAACGAACATTTCTTGAATTTGCCGACTAAAGCCCGGCATTTTTTTCCAACGTCGAAAAGAACGGTCTGAAACACGCCCATTAATCAAAACCAAAGGAATTTTTCTTTTTGAAATCACGGACAATATATTCGGCCAAAATTCCGATTCCAACCATAAAACCAAATCCGGCTTCCAATAATCGACAAAGCGCGTAACATGACGCATACAATCAACGGGAACATATTGATGAAACGCCTTTCCTGTCAGCCGCTTTCCCATCAATTGGGCGGATGTAACGGTTCCCGACGTTACAAGAATGTTCACATCGGGATAAAGTTCTTGAATTTTTGAAATCAATGGCAACATTGACAGCGTTTCCCCGACACTTGCCCCGTGCATCCAAACCAATCTGCCTTCCGGACGAGGTAATGAAGCGTATCCCAAACGTTCTGCAAAACGATCCAAGTCTTCTTTACCGCGCGCCTTACGAACCCCCAGATATGCCGCGATCAAGGGATATCCCAAGCATGTCATTGACCGATATAAAGATACCGACATTAAATTCATTTTTTTATTCCTTCTTCTTGCAAAGGGATCCGATTTCCCAAGTCTGCCATCACATCGGCTTTTTGCGTCAAATCAATCAGCCGGTCTTCCAAAACTTTTTTCCAATATTGTACACCATCACGATCTATATCCGAAGGAATATAGATCGGTTCACTGAAAACAATAATACCTTTGTTAAAAGGAAAAGGAATTAAAAATTTATCCCACGTTTTTAATATTTTCCCTCTTTTTACGGAATAGGCTGACAATACAATCGGTTTTTTTGATTTTTTCGCCAGCAAAATCAAACCGTCTGTCATTTTATAACCGGGTTTGCGACCGTCCGGAGATAACGCAATAACTTGTCCGGGGTTGTTTAACGTCCGCAAAATTTCCAATGCCGCCGCAATTCCGCCTTGTTTTGAAGAACCGTTGATCGTTTTCAATCCCAACCCTGTCATCGCCGAAGCCATAATTCGCCCGTCACGGTGCAAAGAAATTAAAACAGATACTTGTTTTTGCATTTTTTGTTGCAAAACCAAAAACATATCCGACATTGATCGTCCATGCCAGAATGTAATCAAATATGAAAAATCGCCAGTGATGTATTCTTCCTTCAAACCGTACATCGACCAACTGGAAGTCTTATAAACGAACCATACATAAAAATACAACAACCAGCCTATTGTCGTTTGAACAAATGAATTTTTTCCAATTCCTTTGAATATTCGTATTTTTTTACGCATCGACTTGATCTTTTCCGGTTATGGTTCGATTTCTTTTTAACTTACTATGAATCTATTAACAAGAGTTAATCAAAAAATATTATTTTCTTTTGACTTTATCTTAATCCCTTTTACACTGGAGTTGGACTGATAAAAGGGTAAAAAGGATGATCCGTAAAATTTCCGTCGGCTTGTTTTGTCTTATGGCTTTAATGACATCCGCATGCTTGAAAGAAAAAAAACAAACAAATGAAGTTATAGCCCCCTCTTCTTTGCAACAACCGGAAAAAGTGTTGGATTATATTTCATTATCGGCTCATTTCCTGATCAATCAACAACAGTCCGATGGTTTTTTCAAATATGAATACGACTTCATTACCGGAAACTATACTTATTGGGACAATATCATTCATCAAGCCCGCGCCGGTTACACTTTAATGCAATATTATATCTTTTTAGTTAGAAACAATATTGATACCCAACAAGCCTCCATCGTTCTTTCCACGGCTTTAAAAGCTTTAAACGGTTATATTTCCGCTTCCGTCTCTCATAACGACATGCCCGGTCAACTCATTTCTTTTTATTATAGTAAAAGCGGCATTTCCACAATACAAACACGGAAAACATCCGAAGAATTGCGTCAAATGCGTTTGCAAGCAGAAATTTCGGCAACGGCTTTTGCATTAATGACCGAAATATCCTACTGGAGTGCGACCAGTGATAATTCTTTTGCAAAAAAACGGGAAGAATGGAAAAAAGCTTTGATCTATCATGCTAAAAAAGCAATCGAAAATCCATCGGAAGACAACCCGTTCATGCCTTATATCTGGCAAGCTTTCGCCATTTACAATCAAATTCATCCTAAGGATACTGAAATCGCACAACTTTTAACACAAATCGATTCTTATTTCCTTACATTGCCGCGTTATATGGACGAAGTCGAAGATTATACATGGGACATGATCGCCGCAAATCAACGTTATCAGGTAACCAAAAATATTTCCTTTGCCGATTTTGCCGCTCGCCAAACGACTCAAATCATCAAAAAAATGTATACACAACATGATACGATGATCAACAGCTGCGCTTTATCTTTGGGCTTGGTTGAAGCCTCTTTGATTTTAACAGGGAAAACCGGAGATTATGCACGTTTGGAACAAACCGCCTTGGGGCGAAGCCAACTGGAATATTACAGTTCTTTAAAATACACATTGTTACCAAATCAAACATGGATCGCTTTGGGACCGGGACGGATTATGCATTCACAAGATTTTAAACGTTTCGCGGGTGCTTCTTTATTCGGTATCCATATCCCGAAAACAAACATCGGTTTGGTTGAATTGTGTTTACTAACGGGAATGCGTTTTTCCAACGAAGATATAAAGGAATTGAAAAAAGAAAAGGACGGTTATTAAACCGCCCTTTCCCTCTTTTTTAACGATTATTGCTTTGTTGAATCAATTTCTTCAAACTCGGCGTCTTGTATATTGCTCGTTTCATCGGGAACATCTTGCGCTCCGACGATTTTCAACATATCGTCAACAACACGAACCTTTACAACCGAATTATCTTTGACTTGACCGTCCAAAATAGCCATTGCCAACTGATTTTCCAACTCCCGCTGGATCAACCTTTTCAACGGTCTTGCCCCGTACATCGGTTCATACCCCGTATCCGCCAGCCAATTCAACGCCTTTTCATCCAAATCCAGTTTTATATGGCGTTCCGACAAACGATTATCCAACCGTGCAAGCTGTATTTGGACAATACCCGTCATATCCAAACGGCTCAAACGCCGGAACAACAAGATCTCGTCCAACCGGTTCAAAAATTCCGGCTTGAACGAAGCCTGAACGATTTCCATCACTTGAGGACGAACGGCCTCGACATCTTGATTTTCGGGTTGAGCCGCCAAAATTTGCGCCCCCAAATTGGAAGTCAAAATAATCAGCGTATTTTTAAAGTCCACCGTATGCCCCTGACCGTCCGTTAAACGACCGTCATCCAAAACTTGTAAAAGGACGTTAAACACATCGGGATGGGCTTTTTCAATTTCATCAAATAAAATGACTTGATACGGACGACGGCGAACCGCTTCTGTCAATACGCCACCTTCTTCATACCCGACATACCCCGGAGGGGCGCCCATCAAACGTGCGACCGAATGTTTTTCCATATATTCGGACATATCTATGCGTAACAAGGCTGTTTCGTCATTGAATAAAAAGGCCGCGAGAGCACGCGCCAATTCCGTTTTACCAACCCCTGTCGGACCCAAGAATAAAAACGATCCCATTGGTCTGTTCGGGTCTTGCAATCCTGAACGGGAACGTCTGACAGCATTTGAAACTGCTTTAACAGCTTCATCCTGTCCGATCAGGCGAGCTTTAATATGTTCTTCCATATGCAATAATTTTTCACGTTCTCCCGTCAGCATTTTATCAACCGGAATGCCTGTCCAACGCGATACGACAGCGGCAATCATTTCCGTTGTCACATTTTTTTGCGCACTGACTTGAGCGGATGCCGCTATTGCTTCCGCTTGTTTTAATTTTTTTTCCAGCTCCGGGATTTGTTTATAGCGCAATTCTCCAGCCCGTTCATACAAACCTTCACGCATTGCCTTATCGACCTCAATGCGAGCCAGATCAAGCTGTTCACGCAACTTTGACGCACTTGCCAAAGCATTCTTGCTTGAAAGCCATTCCGCTGTTTTTTGAGCCGAATCCGCATCCAGAACACGAATTTCCTTTTCCAATTTTTCCAAGCGCTCAATAGAAGCTGCATCGGTTTCCTTTTTCAAAGCTTCGCGTTCTATTTTCAACTGGATCAAGCGGCGATCGATTTCGTCCAAAGCCTCCGGTTTGGAATCAACTTCCATACGCAAACGGGAAGCGGCTTCATCCATTAAATCTATTGCTTTATCCGGCAAAAAACGATCCGAAATGTAACGGTTCGACAACGTCGCCGCCGCAACCAAAGCGCTGTCTGAAATTTTAACGCCATGATGCAATTCGTATTTTTCTTTAATACCGCGTAAAATCGAAACGGTATCTTCAACACTGGGTTCATCAACGAAAACAGGTTGAAAACGGCGTGCTAAAGCAGCATCTTTTTCGACATACTTGCGATATTCATCCAATGTCGTCGCCCCGACACAGTGCATGTCTCCGCGTGCCAAAGCAGGCTTCAATAAATTCGAAGCATCCATGGATCCTTCACTGGCACCCGCCCCGACAATCGTATGCATTTCATCAATGAACAGTATGATTTGACCGTTTGCCGCCTCAATTTCTTCCAGCACGGATTTCAAACGTTCTTCAAATTCTCCGCGAAACTTGGCTCCGGCAATCAAAGCCCCCATATCCAATGCCAACAGCCTTTTATTTTTCAGGCTTTCCGGAACATCCCCGTTCACAATGCGTAACGCCAGTCCTTCGACAACAGCGGTCTTTCCCACACCGGGTTCGCCGATCAATACGGGATTGTTTTTCGTTCTGCGCGATAAAACTTGGATCGTACGCCTGATTTCCTCATCACGACCGATCACCGGATCCAATTTTCCTTCTTTAGCTTTTGCCGTATAATCAAGCGTGAATTTCTTCAATGCTTTATATTTCCCTTCCGCATTAGCAGAAGTCGCTTTCCGCCCCTGTCTTAATTCCTCGATTGCCTCGTTCATCTTGACAGCGGTCAAACCGTTTTGAGTTAATATGCGGTAAACCTCCGTATCCGGAACAACCAGCATCGCCAATAAAATACGTTCAACCGTTACATATTCGTCTCCGGCTTTTTGGGCTATGTCTTCGGCCTGAGACATAATCTTGCCGAACTGTTGGTTGGGGTAACAAGTAACCCCGCTTCCAGACACTTTCGGCAACTTGGAAATCGCATCGGCGGTTTCTTTCTTAATCTTTTTCAAATCACCGCCGGCCTCTTTTATCAGTCCGGCACATAAACCTTCGTTATCGTCTAAAAGAACTTTTAATAAATGTTCCGGCGTTAAAAACTGATTGTCATTACGTTCGGCGACACCTTCCGCCGATTGAATAAAACCTTGACTTCGTTCTGTAAACTTTTCTATATCCATTTTCGCCTCTAGCAAAAAAAATCACTTCTTTGGATATAAGGTCGTCCGTTTTCTTTCACAAGATGCCAATTCGAAGTAGGAATTATTTTTTTTCAGTTGAAATAAAAAAATTACGCTTCCGCTTCCGTAACAACTTTCTTTTTCACAGGTGGACGCCCGCGACGCTTGACAACGGGAGGCATTCCCGCTTCTTCAGATGCTTTTTTCGATGATGAACGGTTTCTGCGTGCTTTCATCTCGTTTTCAACAACCGGCGATACAGGAACAGAAACTTCAACTGTCAACCCTTCTTTCAATTTATCTTCTTTTCCGGAAGATGTTTCAAGAGACGGATCATTTCGAACTTCCAGTTCATTCACGATTTCCCGCCCGTCTTCTGTTTCGCGAGCAACTTCTGTTTCACCCGCTTCATCAACAACAGGAGCGTTTTGACCTTCTAAGCCGTCCTGTTCCGCCGCCAAAGGTTCAAAAGAAATAACATTTTCATCGCCTTCCGTTTCGGAAATCACAGAAGAGTCCGTAGAATCCGCTGGATTTTGCTGATCCGGACAAATTTCCGCATTTTCGGCTTCATTTTGAACAGGCTGGACAAAACGGGCGTTTTCAGCAGCAATCGCCAGCGCATTCAAACGCATATAATGGTCGGCATGTTGCAAACAGCTTTCAGCCAACACACGATCCGAAGACATCAACTCTTTTGCCGCGGAAAGATATTTTTCCATCAACTGAAACGCCGTTCCCCGCAATCTGCCTGCGGGACCGATACTGTCATAAACCGTATTGCGGGTCGGACCATTGTTAAATCTGCGATTATTATTAAAATTATTATGGTTACGTCCGCGTGAACGTCCCCGAGGATTCATTCCCATCTAATTTACTCATCTTTGTTGAATTTAAAAATCATACCGTTATCATTTTCGGCAGAACATTATTATACTTGCCTAAACTATATGCCTCTTTTGAAATTTTCAATATTTTTTTATAAATTCCATCCATTTTTCAACGAAAAGCCGACAAACAACGGATCGTTCCCGCCAAATCCGTCCCGAAAGCATTGAATTTCAGACCGGCGGAGCAAATAATCTGACGAACGGATTGATGTTGATCTTTGCCAAATTCAGTAATGAAAACAGCTTGTTCCTTCATTAATCCGGATAAAGAAGGGGCAATTTTTCGATAAGCGTCCAACCCGTCGCTCCCTGCAAATAAAGCCTGAGGAGGATCAAATAAAACAACTTCCGGCTCAAGAGCGGATTTTTGAGTTTCAGGAATATATGGCGGATTGGAAATGATCAAATCAAACCGCCCCAAATTTCGTTCCCATCCCTCTTGATTCCAATCGGCACAAACAACTTTGAATCGATCTTTCAATCCGTTCGTCGCCGCATTTTCCACAGCTATCGCCAACGCTTGCGAAGAATTATCCAATCCGACGGCGTGAGCATGAACAAACTCACATAACAATGCTTGGGCAAGACAGCCCGTCCCAGTTCCCAAATCAAGAATATTTAAAGCAACCGTACGATCTTTAAATATTTTCAAGGCTTCTTCAATCAATGTTTCTGAATCGGCACGCGGATCCAACACATCTTTTGTTACTTTAAAATCCAAACGCCAGAAACCTCGCGTCTGAATGATTTTTGAAACAGGCTCCCGTTTGATGCGCCGTTCCGCATAGCCTTGCAAAGTACGCCATTGATCCGGAGTAATTTCAAAATCCGGATTCATACGCAAAAATACAGGCGTCTTGTTAAGAGCGAATGCCGTTAAAATACGCGCATCCGCTTTGGCTTCTTCAATTCCGGCACGATTGAAACGATCCGTCAGCTCTGACAATATTTCTTTTACGGACATACTTTTCCTATAGTGTTATCGTTGCCGTCGTGAAAGAGGAAAATAAAAAAAACATTCCCCGTTGTCATTTTTGATAAAACCGGCACCGCAAAAATCAAGACATTGTCAATCCAGTTCGGACAAACGGGACAACTGGTCTTCCGTAATTAACGCTTCGATGATTTCGTCCAACGCGGTTCCGTTCATGACTTCATCAATTTTATAAAGTGTTAAATTAATACGGTGATCCGTAACGCGACCTTGCGGGAAATTATATGTACGGATACGTTCCGAACGGTCTCCTGATCCGACTTGGTTTTTACGGTCAACAGCCCGTTCCTTGTCAAGTTGTTCCTGTTGCATATCGTATAAACGCGAACGCAAAATCCGCATTGCCCTGTCTTTATTTTTAAATTGAGAACGTTCATCTTGGCAAGCGACCACAAATCCGGTCGGTATATGAGTAATACGCACGGCAGATTCTGTTTTATTGACATGCTGACCGCCAGCTCCGGAAGCTCTGTACACGTCAATTTTCAAGTCTTTTTCATCAATTTTCAAGTCAACTTCTTCGGCTTCGGGCAAAACGGCAACGGTTGCCGCCGACGTATGGACACGTCCCGAAGATTCCGTTTCCGGAACACGTTGCACACGGTGAACCCCTGATTCAAACTTCATACGTTCAAACACATTCTTGCCAGAAATACTTGCCGAAGCCTCCTTATAACCGCCGATCCCCGTATCATTAACCGCCAATACTTCAAACTTCCAACCTTGCACGGCCGCATAATGTTCGTACATACGGAACAGTTCCGCCGCAAACAACGCCGCCTCCTCTCCGCCTGTACCGGCTCTGACTTCCAGTATGGCATTTTTTTCATCAACGGCGTTTTTCGGCAAAAGCAAGATCTTCAACTGTTTTTCCAACTCCGGCAACCGCTCTTTCGCCGCATAAATCTCTTCATGCGCCATCGAACGCATTTCGTCATCGGTTTGCGGGTCATCCAATAAAGTTTGAGCCTCTGCCATATCAAGCAATACTTTTTTATAAGCCCGAATTGCTTCAACAACATCTTTCAACCCCGCAAGTTCTTTGGAAAGCTTGACAAACGTTTCCCCGTCAACATTATCGCCGGATCCCAACAAAGCTTCCAGTTCTTCATGACGGGCAAGTACAACGTCCAACTTTTCCTCGAAACTCATTTTAAACTCCTTGCTGTGCTTTATACTTTTGCATAAAAATACTTATTTCACCGACAGCGACTTCGGTTTGATTCCCTGTATCCAGATCGCGTACGGTGACAATCCCTTTTTCACATTCTTCGGATCCCATGATGATAACGGCGCAGGCATTGATCTTATTCGCTTTTTTCATACGCTTTGCCATGTTTCCCGAATAAGCCATATCAACAATAAAACCATTTGTCCTTAAAGTGTGCGCCACTTTCATCACAGGCATCAAAGTATCATCACCAACCGGGACAACCGCTATCGGGCGAGGTTGAGGAGGTTGCTTTCCGATTTCCTGTAACAACAAAGACAATCGGTCTATACCGGCTCCGAACCCGATTCCGGCGGTTTTCGATCCACCGAGTTCCTCCACCAACCCGTCATAGCGACCACCGCCCAAAACCGTTCCCTGAGCGCCAAGTGAATCGGTTATGAATTCAAACACCGTATGACGGTAATAATCCAATCCGCGTACCAAACGGGGATTAACAATGAAATTTATCCCCATTTCCGACAACCCTTTTTTTACGGTTTCAAAAAACAAACGAGAATCCTCATTCAGGAAGTCCGTCATAACCGGAGCGTTTTCTATGATTTTCTTATCCCCTTCATCTTTTGAATCCAAAATGCGCAAAGGATTTTTTTGTAAACGGATCCGGCTGTCCGAAGACAATTGATCTTCATATTGTTCAAAATAAGCAACCAACGCCTGACGATATGCCGCACGGCTTTCAGCGTCCCCCAACGTATTCAATTCCAGTCGGGTATAAGGTTGTACGCCTAAAGCTGACAAAAAATCCCAAGCCAAACAAAGGACTTCGATATCGGTTTGCGGCGTTGATGCTCCCAAAATCTCGATTCCGACTTGGTGAAGTTGACGATAACGCCCTTTTTGAGGTCTTTCATAACGAAACATCGGTCCGGCATAAAACAACTTTACCGGCTGATTTTGCTCCATGCCCTCCGATACGAAAGCGCGGACGACACCTGCCGTTCCTTCAGGACGCAACGTAAAGCTTTCCCCGCCACGATCCGTAAAAGTGTACATTTCTTTGGAAACAATGTCCGATGTTTCTCCCACACCACGGGCAAAGACTTCCGTCGATTCAAAAATCGGCGTTTGAATTTCTGAAAACCCGTAACGTCTGGCATATTCCCTTGCCGTGTTTTCCACAAATAAAAAGGCGGTCAAATCTTTCCCGTAAATATCCCGCGTTCCGCGAGCCGGTTGTAATTTCATTTTTTCCCCTCTTGTTTCAGAGCAATCATTTTTTCAACCCGATCGACAATCACATCCGCAGCGTTTTCGGCATTAATAGTTTGCATTTGCTGTCCTGCGACAAACAACAAAGCTTTACCGTTTCCGCCACCGCAAACACCAATGTCCGCTTCTTTTGCTTCACCCGGACCATTTACAACACATCCCATAACGGCTATTTTCAACGGTTCGGAGATATGTTCCAAGCGGATTTCCAATTCTTTAACCACCTTTTCAACATCTATTCCCTTACGGGCGCATGTCGGGCAGGATACAAAACGCACACCGTGATAACGCAATCCCAAAGTCCGTAAAATTTCAAAACCGACTTTAATTTCCTCGGTAACGTCCGCCGTCAGAGAAACGCGTAAAGTATCCCCTATTCCGTCCATCAATAAAGATCCCAAAGCAAAAGACGACTTTACCGTTCCGGAACGCAAGCCACCCGCTTCCGTTACCCCCAAATGCAACGGATAATCGCATTTTTGGGCAAGCATGCGGTATGCCTGCATGGTCATAAACGTATCGGAAGATTTAACGGATATTTTAAAATTGAAAAAATCATTGTCTTCTAAAATTTTAGCATGTTCCAAAGCGCTTTCGACCATTGCTTCGGCACACGGTTCGCCATACTTTTCCAGCAAATGCTTATCCAAAGACCCGCCGTTCACACCAATGCGCATTGAACAATTATAATCTTTCGCCGCCTGAACCACATCGCGGACATGTTGTGCGGAACCGATATTACCCGGATTGATGCGCAAGCATGCGGCTCCGGCTTGAGCGGATTCTATTGCACGCTTGTAATGAAAATGAATGTCGGAAACAATAGGCACTCTAACCTGTTTTATGATCTCCTTTAAAGCCGAAGTGGATTCTTCGTCCGGACAAGACACACGGACGATGTCTGCACCAACAGCTTCCAACGAACGGATCTGAGCCACAGTCGCCGCGATATCCGTTGTCGGCGTGTTCGTCATGGATTGAACGGAAACCGGTGCCCCGTCACCGACGGCTACGGATCCGACATATACACGTCTGCTTCGACGGCGTTTTATTTCAGGCATCTTCATTTTCATTTATTCCCTTTCCTGTTCCTGCACGATTTTTGAAACATAATCGTCCGGTTTCAAAGAAATTTTTGAACGTACGGCACCCTTCTTTCCCAAAGGTTGCGTCAACCGCCCGTCACAATACATTTCCAATCCGCCGGCATTCCCCGTTTTTAAAAGCAATTCTTCCGGCTTATCCGGTGAAACCTGATAACGATCCCCTTTATTCAACACTTTGGAAAACAGGATTGTATCATTACGTTTGACTTCGATCCAAGTTTCTTCAAGGGCGACAATGACCAAACGGGGGTTTGAATTTGCCTCACCATACGTCCTTGGAGCAGGCGGCTCTTTTTTCAATTGAGCAATTGCTTCTGATTCTTGCGTTTCGACACGATCGGAAACCCGTGCAGAGTTTTCTTTATCGACAGGCTTTGCGGAAGAAACTACTTCTTTCTTTTCCGTTTTTTTTGTCGTTGACGATGTGTTTTTTTCCGCATTTATGGAAGAAACGGGAGCGCTATTTTTTACAGATACTTTTTCCCTTCTTGATACGGAAGAGGTTTTAAAAGATGATTCTTTTGGTCTGACTGATGTTTCAAGAGGAATTTCTTGTTTCGCCTGATCTACAGAATACTGATCCCGCTCTTGTGGAGAAGAAAAAACAGACCATAACCCAAAAAACAAAATTAAACATAAAAAAGAACCGAGCAGAACTTTAGGCGCTGGTAGCATATTTTCCGTTTCTTCCACAGAAAAATCGGAAATCTTTTTCGAAGTTTTTTCTTGCATGAAAAACTCTTGCTTATAGCGCGTTACAACATCAGAAGGATCCAACCCAAGATAAGAAGCGTAACTGCGCACAAAACCGTTTGCATAAGCTTCTCCGGGCAATTCGGAGTAACAATTGTTTTCAAGAGCTTGCAAAAACTGGTAACGGATACACAAACTCGAGGCAATATCACGCAAATCCTGTTTTTTCGACAACCGCGTCTTGCGTAACAATTCACCGACCGTTTCATTGTCTTTCATTGGAAGTGCATTTCCCAGCCCTTCTGTTTGTGGCATTATTACACTCCCCCGATCAACGCTTTTTCCATTCACTCAAAGCATTTGCAGCTTGGCTTACCAACTCGTTCACAATATCCGAAACAGGTTTTTCCTCTTTAACCAGTCCGACACTTTGCCCTGCCATCAAAGAACCGTTTTCGACATCCCCTTCGATAACCGCACGACGCAACGCCCCGCCCCAAAAATGTTCAATCGCCATTTGGGCTTCTTTTAATTCCAATTCACCGCGTTGATATTTCTGAATCGTTTCCATCTGAAAATCCATAAAACGGCGTGTTCCCGCATTGGAAATGGCGCGGACGGGAATAACCGGAAAACGAGCGTCGATTTGAACGGTCGGAACAGCATCGCGTGCATTCGCTTTGATAAACGCTTTTTTAAAGTTGGGGTGGGCTATACATTCATTCGCACAAACAAATCGTGTCCCCAATTGACATCCCGCCGCCCCCAAAGCCAAAAAAGCGGCCATCATTTCACCTGAACCGATTCCGCCTGCGACAAAAACAGGAACATCTTTTATATGAGGCAGGATTTCTTGAACCAAAATGTTTGTCGCAACGGGTCCGATATGACCGCCGGCTTCCGTACCTTCCAGAATCAGCGCATCCGCCCCTGATTTCACCAAGCGTTTAGCCAACACCAAAGCCGGAGCAAAACACATAACCTTTATTCCTGCGTCTTTGAGCTTTTTAATCGCCTGTGCCGTCGGAATACCCCCCGCCAAAATAACATGCCCGACTTTCGTTTCTATACAAACGTCAATCAATTCATCTAATTGAGGGTGCATCGTAATCAGATTGACGCCAAAGTTGTTCTTTGTTAAAGAAAAGGTCGCCTCTATTTCTTTTTTTAAGATTTCCGGTGGCATGGCACCGCCGGCAATTACCCCGAACCCGCCGGCATTCGATATTGCCGACACCAAGTTATGTTCGGAAATCCAAGACATCGCACCGCCCATAATGGCATAACGGACATTTAAAAAATCTCGTCCCTTCCGCCAAAAAGGCTCTAAAATTTCATCAACCGACGACATTTCTAATTTTCCTTTTTTTCCAAATGAAACGCATTGTGCAAAGCTCGAACGGCTAATTCCGCATATTCCGCCGCAATCAAAACACTGATTTTTATTTCCGAAGTCGATATCGTTTGAACATTAATGCCCTTCTCCGACAAGGCCTTGAACATCCGTTGAGCTATTCCCGTATGAGTTCGCATACCGACACCGATTAATGAAATCTTTGCACAATCCGAATCCGATATGATCGCACGATATCCGATATGCTCCTTATCCTTATCCAATATACTCAACGCACGCGATAGATCCGCTTCCGGCAGGGTAAAAGTCATATCCGTATGAGACCCGTCCGGAGAATCGCTTTGAACAATCATATCAATACAAATGTTCGCCTGCGCCATTGCATTAAAAACAGCCGCTGAAACACCCGGTTTGTCCTGAACGCCAACCAAAGTGATTTTTGCCTCGTCCCGACAGCATGTAATGCCGCTGATAATTTCTTTTTCCACGATATCCCTCTCATCGCAAATGGTCGTCCCGACCGGATTGTTTTCAAAACTGGATACGACACGCAAATTAACCTGATACTTCATCGCCAGTTCCACAGAACGGGTCTGCAACACTTTTGCCCCCAATGAAGCCATTTCCAACATTTCTTCATAAGTAACCCGATCCAATTTGCGAGCGTTTTTCACAAAACGGGGATCAGTCGTATAGACTCCGTCCACGTCCGTATATATATCGCAACGATCCGCTTTTAAAACGGCGGCCAAGGCAACAGCTGACGTATCCGAACCACCCCGTCCCAACGTCGTTATGCGCCCCTGAGCATTTATTCCCTGAAAACCGGCGACCACAGGAACCTTTCCAGCCTTCAGACAAGCCTGCAAACCTTCGACTTCAATCTGGTTGATCCTTGCTTTTGAAGCCGAATTATCCGTTACAAAAGGAATTTGCCAACCGGTCCATGATTGCGCGGGAACCCCTAACGCCTGCAAAGCCATGGCTAACAACCCGATTGTTACCTGCTCTCCTGTTGAAACGACAACGTCATATTCTTCCAAGCTGTAATTTTCTGAAATCTCTTGACAGTATTGAACCAACTGGTTGGTTACCCCTGCCATAGCAGAAACAACAACAACGACCTGATTCCCTGCATCAATTTCTTTTTTAACTTTTAAAGCCACATTTTTGATACGGTTTGTATCGCCGACGGATGTCCCGCCGAATTTTTGTACGACAAGTCCCATAAAATCAATCCAAGTCTGTTGATACTGTTTAATAACTTAAAAACGAGTATTCATACATTAATACGCTCTGCAAAGCAAGAAAATGAGTAAATTTTTACTGGAAATAAATAAAAAAAAATGTATAAAAGTAAAAATTCAAAAAAACAGGAATAAATTCATGGTTGTAAAATATCAAAAAGGAGCTTCGGATAAACGTCCGTGGGGAACGTGGGAAATTTTGGACACCGGAGAGAATTATACAGTAAAACGGATTGTCGTTAAACCGAAACAAAAACTCTCTCTTCAAAGCCATAACTTTCGTGATGAACATTGGATCGTTACACAAGGCACAGCGTCTGTTACTTTGGGAGAGAAAACGATAACTGCGTCGCAAAACACCCCCCTTTTCATTCCCGCCAAGGTCAAGCATCGCATCGAAAACATCGCAGAAAAAGATCTCATCTTTATCGAAGTGCAAACAGGTGATACTTTGGACGAAGAGGATATCATCCGTTACGAAGATGTCTACGGACGGGTCTGATCATTTTCTTACAGCCTTTGCAAAAGTCAGTAATCTGACTTCCTTTGCACCGTTTTGAATCAAAATCTTTGCACAGCATTGGGCTGTCGCTCCCGTTGTGACAACGTCGTCAATTAATAGAACTTTTTTGCCCGCAATTTTATAGCGCGCATTAAAGGAAAATGCGTTTTTGACATTTTCAAAACGTTGCACACCGTTACCTTGTTTCAGAGTCGCCTTCGTTCTTTTCAAAATGTCCGGATAAACCGGAATGCAACGTATCTTTGATACAGCTCTCGCCAGTAATATCGCTTGATTATATTTTCTCGCCAACATTCTTGTCCAATGAATCGGAACTCCTGTTAAAAAGTCGATTTCATCAAAGATATCTTGATCCGCCTGAATCATCATTTTTGCCATTAACAAAGCCAATTCCGTCTTGTCCCCGTATTTAAACGCCAGCAACAATTTCTTGCTGACCTCATTATAGACGACGGCGGAAACTTGACCCGGCATATGATCGCAAACAAAATCCAAACCGCAAAAACATTCTTCGCATAACAAACCCGCACTCCGTATCCTTTTGCGACAAACAGGACACTGCGGCGGGAAAAAGGCGTTTAAAATAAATTCCGACAACATAAAAAAACCTGTCTAATTTAGAAAAATATGATATAAACAGTATTAAGTGTTACATTACAAAAATAGCGGAAAAATTTTGATGAAAAAACTGTTTTTATGTTTTCTGTCTTTAGTTCTAAGTAGTTGTTCTCATTCCGGTGATCGATACGACTCTGTTTTTTATGATCCTGAAACATCTTTGCTCGAGGTGGAATTCATGCCTCCGACAGAATGGAACGGGAAAATCATTCCCGCACACCAAGGATGTCAGATGTTGGGCGGAAAAGGAAGTACTCCGCCTCTTTACATTTCAAAAATCCCTCCTGAAACAAATTTATTAATCTTGGAAATCGACAATTTGGATGTTTTGCCGTTATCTAGAGACGGCGGACACGGATCAATCGGTTTTTACCACAACGGCGAACCGACGGCGGTTCTCTTGCCCGTCCCAGGAGAAACTTATACTTTACCGACATTTGCTTTCAAGGAAAAATCCAGCAAGTACAATCGCGCAAAACCCTATCCTTATATGCCGCCCTGCCAAGAACACAACAATATGTTCAGCGCAACGGTCAAAGCCGTTAAAAGAACAGGGTCTTTCGACAAGCAAAAAACAGATATATTAGCTGTCGGAAAAATCCAGTTGGGGAAATATTAATTTCTGATCATCATATTGTTAACAGACCAAAATAATTTTTTGGTCTGTTTTTTTGTGAATATAAAAATTTCCTATCCTGACACTTTGATCCTTTTTGTGAATCCTCTACGAAAAATTAACATAACAAAAAATTCCGTCGTGCCATACACCATAAAAAAACTTCTGATTTTTACAGACAAATAATGTCCTTCCAAGCTTTCAGAACCGGCGTTTTTTTAGATCACACCTTTCCATATTCCGCATTTATGGATTATCAATATCTTTCGGTGCCGCATAATAATATGATTGGAAATATCTTTGAATAAGTCGGAAAATCCTGTTTTCAAATACTGGAACTTTTCACGTCTTTATCAATTATTTTCCATTAATAATTTTAAAGTATTCAAGAATAATACTGCACAGATTTTCTTGCCCATTCTTAAATTATTCTTTTTACCTCGTAAAAAACACTCAAGAGTTAAACTTACATCACTTAACAGAGAATCGCATTTCCAAGCGCTGGACACATACGCATCCGATTTTCATACGTTTTGAAATCTCCATAAAAATATTACCTGCTTTTTAAGCCTTATTTTTGTTTCAACATTGTGGCAATAGTCTTTTCCCTTATCAAGGGAGGTTTCGCATATGTTTTAACGCCTTTATCCCTTTATCAATTGATAAAAAACATATTTTCATTAATAAAATCGAATTTTGTCTTCAGAGCTGTAAAACATCGTCATCATAAAAAACAAAGACATTCCACAATTTACACGATAAAAATAGCCTGTCTCAAAATTCCCATAAGCCCGATTAATGCCTCATTAAAAGCCGTTTAATATGTTAAAAGTCAGGCGTTTCACAGTTATAAAAACCTCATTATCATCACTGCAATATTTTCCAAAAATTGATTTTGAACAAAAAATGTTAAAATATACAGATACATTTTTCATTTTCAAAAGGTTGTTTTTTCATTAAAGTCATTACTCAAACATCACCGAAAATTCAATGGAAACAACTTTAAGAGGTGACTTTTCCACAAAAAAAAGAAACTCTTTTTTACAAGCCTTTATTTTTTTATACAACCTCTACAATCAAATTTAACATTTCCCGTTAAAACAAATTCTTAATCAATATTTTCAGATATCCGTCCACCTTATTATTTCATCAGAAACCGAGTTCATGGAAATCTTTTCTTCGCGCCCGAACGGCTTGCAAAGAAAAAAGTATGCTAGGTTTCTGGAAAATCAGATATGTTATCAAGATAAATAATGAATTATCCCCAAGATAAAAATATTGTATTCATTACATTGGAGATACACGGAGTTCCCATCTTTTGACAATATATTTTTTCAAAAGGACTTTATGCTACCAAGAGTTCATCAGTCCCTGCCTTATCTAGGGGCGAACAAAAAACGGACTAACGTCAACAGCTTTTAATCGGAGAAAAAATTAAAAACTGAATTTTTCGATAGCAGGCTTTGTCGCGTCATCAATAGACATTTTTTCAAAATCGGTATCGGCGATAGAAGAATCTTCCAGAATTATTGTTGCATCTAAGAAAGATTCGTTTAATTCAGCCTGTAATGTCGCCGTAATACCGGAAACACCCCACAACAAAGCCTGTTCATCATCAGGAGCCCCGTATTTGGTAATTAACAAACGTAAAAATTCCTGACGCCGTCTTGTTTTAAGATAATGGGCTTCATCGGTTGTTCCCAAAGAATGATCCCCTTTGCTGACATAGCGGATATAATAAGCTTCATTATTGGAAAAAAAGCTAGAAAAATCAATGCTTAAAGTTTCCCGCCGCTTTTTGTTTTCAAAAACAAGCCGACTGATATATTCACTATTATTATACTGGGCTATTTCTCTGACACAACGTTTTTTGTTTTCATATGTAAATAAAAAGTTGTCCATACAGATTCTTTTGTATTTCCACTCGTTTAAATCAGGAATCGCGAAATTTTTCCATTTCAGGGTAAAGCCTGCGGCTTGAGCTTTTTCCATAACCTCTTCGGGAGTCATCTTTAATTTGATACCGGCAATATCAAAATTCAATACATTCGTATCGGAAGATCCAGTCCTTTTCGCCCTCATTTCAAACAAAGACAGATTTTCATCTTCTTTAAAAGCCTTCGATCCCAGATCCGGCAGATCCGGCACCTTACCGGATCCGATAGACGGCAAAGCCACTGTTTCTATTTTTTGAGGTTTTTGAGCGGACAGACTGAACGTGCTTTTCGGGAAAGTCTTGGTACGGGCGGCTGGAACGTTTTGCTTTTCATTTTCTTGCGTTGCACTCTGATTTTCAGACGCATTTACAGCGGACGGCACAGAAACAACAGAAGAAGGCGTTTTTACATTTCCCTGTACTGTCGCCACATTTTCAGAAACGGAAGTTTTTCCCGACTGGCTGGCAACAGAAGGTTTTCGGGCTGTTTCTTTTTTATTTGACGCTTCGGCTTTTTTTCTGGCTTCTTCATTTTCTTGCATTTTTTTTATTTCTGAAGAATTGAAATCCTCTTCTTCAAACAAGTCATCCATCAGTTGAGCTGAAAGATATTGCGGATATAAAAAAGACATTGCTAAGAAAATAAAAACAAAAACACGTTTCATGGTCTGCCGTAAGAAATGTTTAATAAATATTTTTTTATAATAACCCTGTAATTATTACTTTATCTTAAACGGGACAATAAAAATGTTCAATATAAAATCGTTAGGAATTTTTTGCGGTTCCGCCAACGGAAAGAATCCAAGATATGTTCAGGACGCTTTTAAATTGGGGAAAATCTTAGCCGAAAACAATATCCGGCTGGTTTACGGGGCAGGACACGCCGGCATGATGGGAGCCGTTGCGAAAGGTTGTTTAGAATCCGGTGGAACTGTCATTGGAATTATCAACACGTTGTTGCAAGATCGCGAAAAACAGGTTTTAACATTGAGCGAACTAAAGATCTTACCTTCTTTACATATCCGCAAAGACGCAATGCTGGAATCTTCCGACGCATTTTGTGTTCTTCCCGGCGGCATCGGGACATTGGATGAAATTTTTGAAGTCATGACCCTTAAACAACTTGGAGAACATGACAAACCTATCATCATGTACAACGCCGACTGTTTTTGGGAACCGTTGAAAAAAATGATTGACGATTTGATTGATGCGGGTTATATCCGCCCTGAACACGCCCGCTTATTGACTTATGTCGAAAAAATCGAAGACGTATTGCCGACAATCGAAGAGCAAATCCGGTCTCGTGGGAAAAAATAGCCTCATTTTTATGTTCTAACGGGGGGCTATTAAGGCTAAAGAAGAATAATCCGGTGTCATGCGGGAATCTTTGTTAAAGCGGATATCAATCAAAGAAGCGTCCAACATGCGTATCAAAGAAGATTGAATTTGAGGATAATTTTCCCGAGCGTATCCCAAGTCGTAGATGTCTCCCGAACAATATTCCTGTTTGTAAACGACATCTGCGACATATCGCGTCATAGCGTCTAATAATTCCAAAACGAAACCGTTTAAATAATAGTAATCTTTTGAACGCCCCAAAGACAAATAACGTTTAGCTGTTTCGGAAATGTTTTTTCCCATATTAACAGCCACAACCGCAATTACATCCGTCTTTCCGGAATCCTTTTTCACAATTTGATCGGTAAAACAAACACCGTTTTTCAAACGCGGCATTTTCAATGTCAAAAAAATATTCTTTCTGTTAGCTTCATATAAAAACAACATATCGTCTTGCGCCGAACAGAAAAAATAGGAGTATAAAGCTTTAGGTTCCAGTATCTGATATTTTTCGCAGGATTTGATCAAATTATTCAAAAGGGGAACAGCCTCTTTTTCAGTCCACTGGCACCATTCCTCACGATCAACCGTTTTTCCAATGAACCCCCAACGTTGTTCAAACAAAGACAACTCATTAATGTAAGGCAACAACTCCTTTATATTTTTTTTAACGATAATTTCAGGGTGATAATAGGATATATTTGAAAAGCGAAACACCTGTTGCGCATCTGTATGATCCTGCGGCGATAAAGCGCGATACAGATCCTCTTTGGCAAAATCGACATCTTCATCAACCTCGTCAGGTTCTTCAACAATCCCGAAAAGAGTATTCACCTGATGCATATGTATTTTATCGCTTTTCGTATCAATCATTCTTCATTTCCCCGATTTTTACAACCAGAGTATACTTTTAACCTCTCTGAAAAAAGTAAATTTTAATCAAATTTCAGAAAAAAGCTTGTCTGAAATTTTTCATAGCGCTAATCTGCCTGTATGATGAAGAAATGTAAGTTTATTTTTATTTTATTTTTTTTGCTGTTTGCAACGGGTTGTGCGACAAAACCCACCGATCCGGCTGCATTGGATGCCTATTATGAAGCGAACGACCCGTGGGAACCTGTCAATCGCAAAATATTCGCTTTTAACATGACGGCGGACAAATATGTGTTACGTCCCGTCACAAAGGGGTATCGGGCAATCACAACAGTCGGCTTCAGGACAAAAGTCAGAACCTTTTTAAGCAATCTGAAAATTCCTTTGACCGTTGTCAACGACCTGTTGCAATTCAACCTGAAAAACGCCGGACTGGATTTGTCACGCTTTATCATCAATTCGACTCTGGGGTTTCTAGGCATATTCGACGTTGCTGAAAAAATGGGCATTCCTCCCAACTATCAGGGTTTCGGGACAACTTTGGCTTTATGGGGCGTTCCCTCCGGACCTTATCTAGTCGCTCCTTTCCTCGGTCCGTCCAATGTGCGCGATTTTACCGGAACCGTCGCGAACATCGCGTTCGATCCCTTCACTTACGTTTCTTATCAAAACGATAAAATTGATGTCACCCGCGCTTTTTTCACGGCAGACGTCCTTGAAGCCCTCGCCGGTTATGAAAACAGCTTGGATCTGCTCGATGAAGGACGAAAATCCGCTTTGGATTTCTATGTTTATATGCGCTCCATGTATCAGCAATACCGTAAAAAAGCCATTGAAAATGCTAAAGGTGAAAAAACGGACGGCGATGAAAAAGCCGCTTATGAATTTTCTTTAGATGACGAATTTGACGAATAAAGAGGCTACAGATGAAAAAAAATATCTTCTTCCTTATTTTATGCACACTTGCTTACATCACCCCCGCATTTTCCGCCGATATTGCGGAAGTGGACAAATTCGCCAAAGGCTTGGCGGACGACATCATGGTCAATGTCGTAAAATCTAAAGCGCCTTTAGAAGAAAAACAACAGTCCTTCCGGAAAACATTCCTGTCCGCAGTCGATCTTAAAACGGCTGCCCGTTTCACTTTGGGACGCTATGCACGCACGGCAACCCCTGAACAAATCCAAACATATACGGACGCTTTAACCGATAATATCATCTACACATGGACAAAACGGTTCAGTGATTATGCCGGTGATGAAATCGTCTTCAAAGGCAGCCGGAAAAGCGAAAGCGGAGATTTTTATATCACGTCGTCCATAGAATTGCCGGAAACCCAGAACAATGTCGAAGTCATTTGGCGGATCGTCGACAAAAAAGGAACCTTGAAACTGGCGGATCTGGTTGTTGAAGGTGTCAGTATGTTAATGAGCTACCGTAATGAATACACATCTATTTTACAACAAAACGGAGGCGATGTGTCCGCTTTGGTCGCTCAAATGCAAAAAAAGAACGAAACTTTGAAAAAAAGCGCTTAAATAACTGCGCCGGTAATTGACTTTTCAGTTTTTTTTGTTAAACTTTCAACCCTATTTCCGAGAATGCGGACGGCATGCCGCCCCGCTGCATTATAGTATAGATGCAGACTATCGGGACAAAAACAATAAAAATGGAGTTATAAACTATGTCTAAGCGTTTAGCCGCTAAATTTAAAATCAACCGTCGTTTGGGGGTTAATTTATGGGGAAGAGCCAAAAGTCCTGTGAACCGTCGTGAATACGGTCCCGGTCAACATGGTCAACATAAAGGAAAACCAACCGACTATGGAACACAGTTGTTGGCAAAACAAAAATTAAAAGGTTATTACGGTAATGTTTCCGAAAAGCAATTGCGTAAATATTATGCAGAGGCTATTCGTCGTAGCGGTGATACGTCCGAACATTTGATCGGTTTGTTGGAAAGCCGCTTGGATGCAATCGTTTACCGCATGAAATTTGTCCCGACTGTTTTTGCAGCGCGTCAATTTGTCAATCACGGTCATATTCTTGTAAACGGAAAACGTGTCAACATTCCTTCTTATCAAGTCAAAGAAGGAGATGAAATCTCCGTCCGTGAAAAATCGCGTCAACTGGCTATCGTTTTGGAAGCGGAAGCTTCTACCGAACGCGATATTCCGGAATATATGGAAGTCGACCATAAAGCCGGTAAAGGAACTTTCTTGCGTATTCCCAAGTTGGCAGACGTTCCTTATCCTGTTCAGATGGAACCGAATCTGGTCGTCGAATTCTATTCGCGTTAATATGTTTTCAAAGCCCTTCCCTTCCGGAAGGGCTTTTTCATTAGAGCGGCTTATTCGACTGAAAGAGATAAGCTTTGCCTTTTCAATCACAAAAAAGTCAATTTAAGATAAAAGCGTTCCGATACTCAAAAAAAATACACAAAGCTTTTTTTTACCTCAAGAGCCCTATCATAATGCTTCCTTCCTCATTACCGGCGCAGAATGTTTTTGCAAAAAAGATTTATTAATATAGGCACTTCAGCCATAAAATCAGTATAACCATCTTGTTTTGTATTCGGGAAAGCAAAATCGTCAAAAACCATAAAAACATTCTCGTCTAAAATAAGACATCGGAAAAACAGGGGACAAATAAATCACAAACCGGAACGCCAATGAATAAAGAAAACCGTTTTTCACAAATTTGAATAATTGAACCGCCATCATGCAAATCAACAAAGTCATCTTTCCCTTACAACTTTTCTGCCGTTCAATCATTCGATTTTACAAGCCTATTCCCGTATGAAAACTATTCTATTTCATATGCCTTTTATTCCAGAAAAATAAATCGAATATCATAAAAAACAAGGGAATTTGAGAAACAGCGCCGAAAAAAAACGAAAATCGACTGTTTGCCCTCGTAACTTAAAAAAAATCGCCAGTAAGTATCTATACGGAAATTTTTCAATCATTCCGACTTCAATAATAATTTTACAGGACTAGTGTATTGCTTTTAACATTTATATTTAAATAACACATTGTTTTTTCAAAATATCTTTAATTCACTGCAAAAGAGTCTTTTTATGTTGCAGATTTCAAGAACAAAACAACCGGAAAAAGGTATTTTATAAAATTGTTTTTAAAAGATTGCTCCTCATGTGTTATACCGTTGCCCGTTTAAAAAGTCATAACACACACTTTTACCTGTTATTAAAAAGGGCACTGCTAATCAGACAGACCATTTACCGGATCTAAAGATTAAACACACTAAAACCAGCATCGCCCCTTGCGCATCACAGCTTAAAAAAACATTATCAAAACATAAGCCGTCAAGTCTTTTCATACTAGCCGGCTTTTTATCAAACACTCTCGCAAACACGCTTAAAAGAAATTCAGAAAATAGAGAGCTGTTTCCAGCTTGTTTGCAGTCAACGTTAAAAGAAACTCTGAAAACAGGAGAACAACAATCTTTAAATTCCCGTTTTTATATCAAAACCGTTTTTAATGACGTTTCTTTTTCCCTTTGCAATTTTTTGTCGCCTGAACAACCCAGATACGTTTATTGAAGTTTTTTTGGAAACATTTTTCCCTCCCCTATCAGTTTTTTCTGTAAGAATTAAGTATAGGGGGCAACCGTGAAAAAAACTGTTCCGGCATTTTAAACGGTCTGCAAGTCATACTTTCAGGATGAAAAATAAGTTTTTACAGAACACACCTCGGACAAATATCCGTTTATGGTAACAGGTTCAAGATCATTAATCATGGATATTGATGTGTTTGTTTTGATTTGTCCAACGACAAAGGAAGATTTTGTTTATCAAACCAGATCAGTTTTTAGAGTAATGTTACCAACATTTTCCCATACGGGCGGGGATTTTTTAAGGAAATAACAGATTTTTGTTACTCTTATAATTCGGGTACGGTTCGTTTTGAAACTTCCTTTTAATTTTTCAGCCTCTTATTCCGCGCAGTCATGATTTATTACAGCAAAGAAGTTTTCTGTAAAAATGAAACCCCTGTTTTTTTATATCTGAAAAACAAAAAAATGGCATGATAATTGCATAATAAAATACAGTTCTTTAAGTAAAGGAAAAACGTTATGGATCTTTCCGTTTTCAATTTATTAATCAGTACGACACCGACAGCTTCGGATACGGAAAAGCAAGCCTTTAACGTTGAAAAAAACGATCTTCACACTCTACGGACACAAAAACCATCATACAAAAACGAAAATTACACACCAGATGAAGCTGGAAAAACAGAAAGGAATAAAGCCGTATTTTTCAATTTTATACAAGCTGATTTTGATAACAGCAACCTTCTAAGAAATTCGGAAATCAAAAAAGAGCCTCTTCGAAAGACTGATGTCGTCAAATTACATATCAAACGTACACGGGCAAGTGAAAAACTGCAAAAAATGAGTGAAAAAGAAGATGCTTTTCAAAATAGGAAAAATATTCCCGAACCGAAAAGCAACTCTTTGGCTTACGAACCGGCACAGGAAAACGCAGTCAGGCAAAAAGAGATCAATTCCTCATTTGAACAGTCCGATACAGTATCTGCAACAACCGTTGAAGAAAAAGCCGTTACATCTTGTAAACCCGATAATTCTGCATACGGCATAAACAATTCTAAACCGGTCATAACATCTGAATTTTCCATCCCCTTGCAATACGCTGACGAAACAGGCGCGCATAACAGCGTTCATACTCAAGAAACGCCCTCTGTTTCTCAAGAAAATGTTCAAGTATCCCCTACTTTCCTTGCAAATTCGTCCTTTGATCATTCCGGCTTTTCCATGGATCCCCTTTCCCTGTCCATAAAAAGAAATAACAATCCATCACTCCCCCTATCATCACAATCAGAGCCTTTGGCTGGAAGTTTTTTCCTTCCGGAAGCCGTTGAGGTAACGGAACAAAAAAACATTGAAGGAAAAAACCAGCCTCTTTCAGGCAATCAGGAAAATTTCGCTTTACAACAAGCCGAGCACTTAGCTTCCCAATTGCCGGCAGGTACAAACATCCATCTTGATGTTACGATCCAATCGCGCCCTCTTCAGGCTAAAAAAACAAAAGAACAAAAGGCAAGTGAAATCATAGCCAATAATGACGGCACAAACCGCACCGATCCATCAGACGGTCGTCATTTACAACAAGACCCGTCGTTTTCAAAGGAAACACGACCTCTTTCATTCGTCAACCCAGCGAACAAAGAAAATTCACCGCAAGCGTTCATTCAACCATCTTTGAACAATACGGCGCTGAAAGAACAACAAAGCTTTTCTTCTTTATTACAAGACAAGACGGAATTTTCTTCCGTTTTCAAACAGCAAAACACCTCCTCCGTTTTTCAAGGGGAAGGGCTCCTTTATTCTTCCAGTATTTTAAAAGAAAAAGCCGTTTGCGATAATTCTGCTTCTCTAAAAACCAAAATATTCAACGAAATAAGCGAACAAATAAAGATTAATATAAAAAAAGCGGCCCGATTGGGAACGGATAAAATCGATATCGTTTTAAAAACAAAAGAACTGGGAAGCATAAAAATTCATTTGGAAATCACTAAAGACGGCGACATAAAAGTCGCTTTAAGCGTCAATCGCGACCAAACTTTCGATTTACTACGCACGGATATTGAAACATTGAAACAATCTTTGGCCGATAGCGGTTTTAACATGAATGAATCGTCTTTCAGTCTCAATTACAAGGACAGACAAGACGAAAATCAGGATCAGCGGATATCGGCATCCTCTTTGGAATCGAACTTCGAAGAGACGGATTTAAACTCCGCCGACATTCTTTCAAAATTCCGTTCCCCTCACAGGCTTAATATAAAAGTATAAGGAGTTTATCCCATGACGACAACCTCAGTAAGCGGTTTAGACGTTTTAACGAACGCACAGGCATCGGGCAAAGATTCCGTCAGTTCGAAAACCCAACTTTTTGACGATATGGAAGCTTTTCTTTATCTGTTGACACAACAATTGAAATATCAAGATCCTTTGGATCCAATGGATACCAGCGAATACACCAATCAGCTGGTTCAGTATGCCCAAGTGGAACAAAGCATTCAATCCAATACATATTTGGAAACGATCGTTTCTCAGAACATCAACGCGATGGCGACTCAAGCCATCAGCTACATGGATCAAACGATACAGGCTTTAAGCGACCATTTGCCATTGCAAGACGGTTATGCCAAATTTTCTTATATTTTAGGGTCGGACGCTTCCTCCTGCATGGTTGCCATAAAAGACATGAACGGAAACATTGTAAAAACTTTCACAGGCGTTGAACAATCGGCGGGACGCCACGAACTGGAATGGGACGGAACGGACAACAACGGCAACAAACTGGAAGACGGTGCTTATGTTTTGTTGGTAACGGCCGTTGATAGCACAGGATCAAGCGTCGAAGTGCAAAAAACCGTTTTCGGCAAAGTAACCGGTGTTGCTTACGACGGGGATATTGTCGCCGTCGGCATGGGAGACGTTGCCGTTGATATGAACAGCATTCTCGCCGTCCATAGCGGAGATGAATTACACCCTTCCGGCAACGGACAAACAAACACGGACGGGCAAACGGATGACACAGAAACCGTTTAACAAAAGCTGGGGACAATAACGATATAAAAAAAACGCTTTTTACAGAAGCGTAAAAAGGAAAAAGGAGAACATTATGAGCTTATTGGGAGCATTGAAAACAGGCGTTTCGGGATTAAACGCACAATCATCGGCAATGAGTATCATTTCAGATAACATTGCAAACATCAACACCATCGGATACAAAGCCAATTCGGCAAGTTTTTCAACTTTGGTTACCAAACAGAGCGCTGCAAGCGGATATTCAAGCGGAGCGGTTCAATGTCGAACCCGATCGGGAATGGATGTCCAAGGCTTGTTAAGTTCAACAAGCTATTCAACAGATTTGGGAATATCCGGATCCGGTTTTTTTGTAACGACACAAACCGCTCAACCGTCTCAAGGCGATTTATGGAGTTATACGCGCGTGGGAACGTTCAGTGTCGATCAAAACGGATATTTAAAAAACGATAACGGTTATTATTTGCAAGCTTGGCCTTTAATGGCTTTCGACGGTGAAGAAAACGCTTCATTGGTTCAAATCGGCGATAACATGTTCATGAAAGCTTATACGGACAGCACCGGCAACACCGTTTATATCAATGATAACATCATTGATTCAACAAATATGCAGGCTATCAACCTAAACGCCATCGGAGGAACGGCGCAAGAAACAAAAAACGTTTCTTTCGGAGC
The DNA here is from genome assembly GCA_944390195.1 of uncultured Alphaproteobacteria bacterium. Taxonomy (GTDB): domain Bacteria; phylum Pseudomonadota; class Alphaproteobacteria; order CAAGCB01; family CAG-977; genus UBA11549. The sequence goes on along the minus strand of CALXOZ010000004.1, from coordinate 55,494 downwards.
CAATCTGCCGGCGGACGCTCCTGTTTTTGATCCGGCAAACCCCGAAGCCGGAGGAAGAGAAAGCTCATCCGTTCTTATTTACGATTCTTTAGGCAATGCTCATAACGCTCAATTGACCTTTACAAAGACGGATAATGCCAAATGGTCTTTGGATATCGGAATGCCTTCCGGATCTGCAACATTAATCACTTACAGCTCCGCGGAAACAACCAACGACGCGTCTCAAGACGTTTATTCGGCACGAGCCCAGCTGGAGTTCACCTCAATCCCTTCAAACCATTCCACTGTTTCCATGGAAATAAACGCAAAGAACTATGTCTTTGAATTTACGACTGATGGCACAACGACATATTCTCCGTCAAATAACGAAGTCGTCATTCCCGTGGATCTGAGATCCGGCGTAGTTACTGTTGCAGATGCCGTTGAAAAATTCAACAACGCCATTCAAAGTTCTCTTCCGGGAGCTTCCCGTTTCAGCATATCTTCAAACGGTACAACTTTGGATATCCGGCAATCGAATAGCGGAGCGTCCGTCAAATTCAAAGTCGCGACAACGGCTTGTTTGCAATCATCCGCCAATCCGGATCCTGTTACGGGTCTTTCCTCTGGAGAATTTGAACTGCCGGAAATCGACTGGGATATAAAAAATACCGCCCGAATCGATTTTACAAGCAACAATTTAAACGATTATCTGGGGAAAACCATTACAATCGGGACAAACTCTTATTTGTTCACCGATATGGAAGCTTCGCCTTTCAACGGGGTGGTCAGCGTAAATATCAGTGATTTAATCGACCGCGGAACCGGAAAAATAGATACGGTTAAACTCGTTTCTTTATTAAAACAAGCCATCAATGACAATGAACCCGATTGCGAACGTTACATTGCTTCCGGATCAACACTGGAAATCAATCCGACTTCGACAGGATCGAACATTTTGGTATCTTCTGGAAATTCGGCTTCCGTAACCTTCCAAAGCACAAATGTCGCCGCTTATGTCGGACAAACCGTAACATTGGGGAATATTGCCTCGGGGACATCAAAAACTTATAAATTCACTGACAACCCCGGTATTGCCTCCGGTACGGTGTTGGACGACGGATCCATTGCCGTCAACATAGCCGATCTTTATGAAAAGGATAGAACCTCTGCCGCCGCTGTAGGAATTATGAACGCCCTTTATAATACGATGTGCGCTTATTATAAAAACACCGCCGGCATTGAAGATCTTAGCAATTACTTCCAAGTCAGCGGAGCCACTTTGATTTCAAGCGACGCTTACCTGCAAGCGACAACATCTCAAGCGGAACTCAATCAGGACACACTTACATTCAACAGCACCGACATTAACGACTATATTTCTAAAAGTGTCACTATTGATGGCGTTACTTACACCTTTGAACGCGGCGTATCAAATTCGACAACAATTGATTTAAACGGGTTGATCAACACTCAGACACTAACGTTTACGGACGTCCCTGACAATGGAGACACCGTAACAATCAACGCTACGACTTATACCTTTGTAACCGGCACAGCCGGAACAAATGAAATCAGCATAGACACACCGGCGTTGACCACACCGCAAGACGCCATGCAAGCCCTTGCCGTCCTTGCCGGTGTCGAAGACAGCAGAACCGGCGCAAGCATTACGCTAAGCGGCAACGTGATGTCTGAAAACAGTACCAACGCGCAAATAACGGAAACGGTAGATCCGGCAACACTGATGAACGCTTTGTCCGTCCTTGCCGGCGTCGAAGAATATCAAACGGGTGCCAGTCTTGTTTTAACGGCTTATGAAACAAACGCCATAACAGCCAACAATGTCGGGAATTCCACTTTGACAACGGACACGACACAAGAAGACAGAATGGCTTTCACAGAGACAGACGGCATCGGAAACGCTTTGAATGTTACCGGAAAAGACAACGGTCAACAGACGGGTCAGCCCGATACGGACGGTTTGATCGTTTTAACCAATACTTTTTCGTTTAACAACATAGACAAGGCACAAAACGGATCCCTTATCCCTTGCGTCAGTTTCAATGCCGACGGAACGCCGAAAGAAATAAATACGAACAAGATCGCTATCGAATGGGCGAACGGCGCAAGCGATATGACCGGCAATTATTATGAAAGTTCCCAGATCAGCCTGTCTCTCGGAGATGCCAACACAGCCAACGGTTTAACGCAATTGTCCGGCAAATTCGCAACGAATTATGTCAATCAGGACGGAGCAAAATACGGCAACTATACCGGCGTTTCGATCAGTGAAGACGGCATTGTCACAGCTCTGTTCGACAACGGGGAAACACGGGCAATCGCCCAAATTCCCATTGCGACTTTTGTCGACCCGAATTCATTGGAAGCTTTGAGCGGAAACGCCTATATTGCGACAACCTCTTCCGGCAGCGCCTCTTTGCACACAGCCGGAGAAGGAGGAGCCGGTACGGTATCCAGTAGCACATTGGAACAATCAACCGCCGATATCGCTGAAGAATTCACCGATATGATCACGACGCAACGCGCCTATTCTGCGGCATCGAAAATCATAACGACAGCCGATGCCATGCTTGAAGAGTTATTGACAATCAAACGATAACACAAAGCTCCCTTCCCTTTTTCCCTCCCCTGCCATTTTGAATGACAGGGGCTTTTTTTCGAGTTAAATTGTAAACTTTAACGAAGGAAATGAAAAAATGGATGAATCTTATCGAAAGCTCAAAGAATGGATCGATCAAACAAAGGATGATCCCCTTGAAACAATGTCGGGATTTTTTGATGTCCGTATCAATGATTACGAAGATCATATGCAACAATGGAAACAGCATTATGAATGGATGGCGGAATTATTACCCGCCTGTTGTGAAACAATGTTGGATATCGGATGCGGAACCGGTTTGGAATTGGATCATATTTTTGCCAGATTTCCTGATTTAAATGTAACCGGAATAGATTTATCGGAAAAAATGCTCGAAAAATTACGTCAAAAACATCCCGATAAAGCTCTCCGGTTAATATGTCACGATTATTTTCTTTACAATTTCGGCGTGGATTGCTTTGATGTCGCCGTTTCTTTTGAAACACTGCATCATTATAAATTTGAACACAAAATCGCTTTGTTCGAAAAAATACATCAGTGCTTGAAACCCGACGGGATATACTTGGAATGCGATTATATTGCGACGAGTCAAGCAATGGAAGATCTTGTCTTCGCCGAATGTCAACGTAAACGGATCAGGGACGGCATTGATGAAAACACCTTTGTTCATTTCGACACGCCTTTGACAATTGATCATGAAATAGGCGCCATGCAAAAAGCAGGATTTAAAACCGTGGAACTTGTCGGTTTTCTTGAACATGACAACCACACGGCAATGATTAAAGCCGTCAAATGAAACAAGGTGAAATCCCTTCCGGAAATAATGTCTACTTATATGCTCGCCTTTGATAATTCAAGGAATAAAACAGGATATGAAACGACAAAATCTTTTTAACAAAAACGTGTCCGGATACGATCGATACCGCCCTTGTTATCCCGCCGAATTATTTAAAGACATCATTGATTATTCGCGAATATCCTCAATATCAAAGCTATTGGAAATAGGTATCGGAACCGGTCAGGCAACTTTTCCCTTCATTCAACAAGGCTGTTCGGTAACCGCTGTAGAATCAGGAAGACATCTGAGTGATTTCGTTATGCGCAAATACGAAATGTACTCCGGTTTCAATGTGATAAATGCAGACTTTATGGATTGCGCCTTTTTGGGAAATTCTTTCGATTTGATTTACAGCGCAACCGCTTTCCATTGGCTGGACACATCAAAAGCCTATGTAAAAATTTTTCGATATCTGAAAAAAAAGGCGACGGTAGCTTTGTTTTGGAACCACCCTTTTTCAAACAGAAAAGACGACAAAAGCAACATAGCCAGTCAAAGCGTTTATGATCAGTTTTCTTTTTTTCGTAAAAATCCCGTCGAATTCACAGAAAAAGACTGTCAACCGCGTATACGGGAATTACAGAATTTCGGATTTGAGAATATTGTGGCAAAGCTGTATAAGCGAACAAGGGTACTTACAACAGACGACTATATCGGATTATTAAACACATATTCCGACCATCTTGCACTGAAAAAAAAGACAAAAGAAGCTTTTGAGCGGAAAATGCGTACAGCCATAGATAAAGCTGGCGGGAAAATTTCCATTCATGACACAATTGACCTTTATCTGGCACAAAAACCTTAATTTGTCCTTCCGCATTTTTTTGCCGGAAAAAGGTTTTCATAAAAAATTCCATTTGCATTGTAGCGCTTCCTTATTTCAAAAACATCTCAGAAAAGTTCCTGCCATAAGGACTTTTTACCTTACGATACGGGAAATTCGAAAATAAAGAAATGACCTTCCAACGCCATAGGATTCTTCACAACCCGTTGAAATCCGGATTTATGCACACGCCGTTTCTTCACCGGAAGGCGACATATCCTTTTTTTTACCTCGTTTTTACAAAGTCCCTCAAAGTCCCTCGATCAAACATCCCAAATTATCATTTTAAGCCTCCCTTTTGCGGGGCATTACTTTCATCATAAAAACACGACGCTTTTTAATCGAACACATACTCGCCCCCCTGATTTATTAAAAAATTTTTCATTATCCTTAAGCAAAAAGTCATCGGCAAAAAAATAAAACAACTTTGCATAAAATCCTGACAAACATTAATTCCGGCTGGATCCGTTTTTTCTTACAAACTTTCATTTCACTAAGGTTGAAAATAGCTGTTTTACAAATAAGGTTTTTATTGAAAACAATCGTCTTTCAATTCTGGCAGATTTCAAAAACCGCTTTGGCAAGTCAAAGAAAAAGCAATAAACAAACGTTATAAGATACACCTATCCGGTGATAAAATCACTTTATTAATAGTTTTTTTATGTTCATTTGCTATTTTATTTAAAGTATTTTTTCCTTGAATTTAAGTACGGTTGCAGGGATAACAGTGCATTCATTTATACAAACACTTAAAAATTTAGGAACAACACGTTTGATCATAATGGGTGTTGTTCTTGCTTTTATGATGGGTTTTTTAACCTACACAGCCACTCATCTCGGGTCAACCGATATGGCCGTTTTGTTTAATGAACTCGACCCCGCCGATACAAAAAAAATAATTACACAGCTTGAAGAACAAAATATTGCATACCGTTTATCCAAAAATGGCACGGAAATCCATGTTCCCGCAAATGACGTTTTAAAACTCCGTGTCCAATTAGCGGAAACAGTCAATGCCGGCAGCGTCGTCGGATACGAAATTTTTGACAAAGCCCAATCCCCCGGAATAGGACACGATATAATAAACCTTCAAATGTTAAGAGCTTTGGAAGGCGAACTGTCCAGAACAATTAAAGCCATCGACCATGTCAAAGCCGCCCGCGTCCATTTGGTTTTACCGCGCCGCGAAATGTTTTCCAGAGAAGAGCAATCCCCTTCGGCGTCGGTTATCGTCAGAATGCAGGGAAGCAAACAATTGAACAGCCGCCAAGTCGCCGCAATACAACGCCTTGTCGCCGCCGCCGTTCCAAAAATGCAGGCAAAAGACGTTTCCATTATGGACACACGCGGCATTCTTTTGACTAAAAATTTCGACGATCAAGATCAAATGTTGATGGCGACAAATGAAGAAATGCGCCGCGATTATGAAAAACGGCTGGCTCATTCCGTTCAAGATCTGATTGAACAATCCGTCGGCATGGATAAAGTCCGAGTGAAAGTTTCTTTGGAAATGGACTTCGACCAAATCGTCGTCAATAAAGAAGTTTACGATCCGGATACTCAGGTTTTACGGTCTTCAACAACGATTGAAGAGAAATCTCAAACTGACGAACAGGCGGGCGTTGTCAGTGTAGAACAAAACCTTCCCGAAGCCGGCGATCAAAATCCAAACCAAGTAACGCAACAGGCGAACCGGACGGAAGAAACCGTCAACTATGAAATTTCAAAGGAAGTGATCAGTCAAGTCCGTAAAAGCGGTGTGATAAAACGGCTTTCCGTTGCCGTTATCATCGACGGGACATACGCGTTAAACGCTCAAGGCGAGAAAGAATATATTCCCAGATCGGAAAAAGAGATGGAATTGTTAACGGCGCTTGTGCGTTCTGCGGTGGGTTATGATGCACAACGCGGCGATACGGTCGAAGTCATCAACTTGCCGTTTTTCAATCCGGACGATTTATTACGCCTGAACGATCCCGTTTTATTCATGGGTTTTACCAAACAGGAAATTATGAAAATGATGGAAGGACTTGGTGTCGCTCTGGTCGCCGTGCTGGTGATCGTATTAATCGTGCGCCCTTTGATCGTCAAAGCGTTTGAATCTCCTGAAAACGAAGAAAAAGAAAATTTTTTAATCTCAGCGGGCAATGATATGCAACAACTTTCAGCTCCCGCGTTGAATAATGCTTTGGCGGAAGCAAACCAGCTGGAAGAATTAATCGATATTGCAAAAGTCGAAGGACGTGTCAAAGCTTCCTCTATTCGCAAGATCAGCGAAATCATAGACCAACATCCCGAAGAAGCGGTCAATATCATCCGGTCATGGCTGTATTCAGATGAATAAGGAACATATGTATGACTAAAGCCGTTGAAAATTACGACAATCTTACCGGTCCGCAAAAAGCTGCTATTTTGATGATGGCTTTGCAAGACGAGCAAGTTTCAAAAATAATGTCTTTGTTAGAAGACGAAGAAATCAGAGAGTTGTCAATTGTCATGACCGGCTTGGGAACGGTGTCGTCCTCTACAGTCGAAAAACTTTTTTTGGAATTCGCCGGTGCCATATCCGCTCCGAGCGCAATGATAGGAAATTATGAAAACACGGAACGCCTTTTACTAAAAACATTGCCGAAAGACCGCGTCGCCAGCATCATGGAAGAAATTCGCGGCCCAATCGGACGGACAATGTGGGACAAGTTGGGAAATATCAATGAACAAGTATTGGCAAATTACTTGAAAAATGAATACCCGCAAACTGTCGCGGTCATTTTATCGAAAATAAGACCGGATCATTCCGCACGCGTTTTGGCTTTGTTGCCCGAACCTTTTGCAATGGACGTCATTATGCGTTTGCTCCATATGGAAGCCATTCAAAAAGACGTTCTGGATGATTTGGAACAAACTTTGCGCACAGAGTTCATGAATAATTTGTCACGCACCACACGTCAGGATTCTCATGAACTGATTGCCGAAATGTTTAACAACATGGATCGTAACGCCGAAAGCCGTTTCATGGCGGCATTGGAAGAACGCAACAAAGATTCCGCAGAAAGAATAAAATCCTTGATGTTCACCTTTGAAGACCTGACCCGTTTGGATCCTCCGGGTATTCAGGTTTTGTTGCGCAATATTGATAAAGATAAATTGACGATTGCGTTGAAAGGCGCTTCGGAAACCATTAAAGAATTATTCTTCAAAAACATGTCTGAACGTGCCGGCAAAATCATGAAAGAAGATATCGCCGCCTTGGGGCCTGTCCGGTTGCGCGACGTTGATGAAGCGCAAGCACTGATCGTCCAAACGGCAAAAGAACTGGCAAATAACGGAGAAATCATGATTGCCGAAGGCGGTTCCCAAGACGAACTGATCTATTAACCGGTGTAATTGATGAAAGCGGCTTATTATGGCAAAAGAATATAAATTCATGTTTGATAGACGCTTTGACGAACCGGAAAATGAAAACACCGGTTGCGATCAAAACGATTCATCAGCTCTGTTGTCTGACGGCATCCCTTCGATTTCACAACTGCTGGATACCATTGACGGACAGACATCGAATGAACGCTTTTTTCCTTTAAAAAAGATCAAAAAAACTCCAGATCAACAAAAGCCCTCAGCGAACCAGCCCTCTTTTACTTCCTCCGGCGAAGAACTAAAGGTCAGTATTCAAAATGTAAAAGAAAACTTGAATAAAATAAAAGAACCTGTTTTTACAAAAAAAGATCTGGACGACGCAATACAAAAAGCGAAAACGGAAGGATATCAACAAGGTTTTCAAGAAGGACGCGATAATGCTTGGAAAGAAGCCGTATCATCAATTGAAAAACAAAACTCGGATACATTGTCTTTAATCAATGTTTCTTTAAAAGAAATTCTTGACCGGACGGAAGAAACCGCCCGAACAGCGTATTCAACCGCCCTTAACACAGCAATAGCCGTTTGTAAAAAAATCGCCCCCGCCTTATCGGAAAAAAACGCTTTAACGGAAATTGAATTTCTCATTCGTAAAAACTTTCATTTTTTAAAAGACGAGCCCAAAATATCCATCCGGATCACCCCCGCTTTGGCGGATAAAATAAAACCGGCATTATCCGGACTGATCAAAAAAGAATCCTACGGCGGGAAAATCGCTATCATCCGCGATGAATCAATTCGTCCCGGAGACTGCCGTATCGAATGGAAAAACGGCGGGCTGCAAAGAAATATACAAGACATTCTAAGTCAAAGCGAAGAATTGATACATTCGTATGCACTAAATGTTTTGAATTTGGAACCGGATCAACAAAAAATCGGAGAACAAAAACATGGCTGACATACCGGATCATATCTTTAAAGCCAAAAACACGGCGAAATTAAATTTAAACGAGCTTTACGGCAACGAGCAAACGACTTTAAAAAAAGACGCTCTTTCTTCCCGATCAAACGAAGATGTTGCAGACAAGCCCAAATCATCCGCCGAATTGGAAGCCGTATATGATGTCCCCGTACAGGTATCCGCCGTTTTAGGAAAGTCAAGTATGCAGGTTCATCAATTGCTTAAGTTGGGTCGCGGAGCGGTTGTCGAACTTGACCGCAAAATCGGGGAACCGATCGACATTTATGTCAATAACCGTCTGGTTGCCCGCGGCGAAGTCGTTGTCATCGACGACCGGCTGGGGATAACAATGACGGAAATCATAAAATCAGACAGAAGTTGATAAGGAAAAAAGATGCGTCTGTTATTAATCGGATCAATGAACGGGCAGATCGGTGCCGCAAGTCAAATTGCCATAAAAAAGGGCGGAACAGTATTTTATGCGGAAACAATCGAGCAGGCGTTACAGTTGTTGCGTAACGGTCAAAGCGCTGATTTGATCATGGCAGACGTAAAACTTGACATTTATTCATTAATCGAAAGTCTCAAGCAAGAACGCATTTGCGTTCCGGTCGTCGCTTGCGGAGTTGCCGCCGATACGCGGTCTGCGGTAAAAGCCATCAAAGCCGGCGCAAAAGAATATATTCCCTTGCCCCCGGACGCGGAATTGATCGGCGCCATTTTATCGGCTTTTTCGATTCAAACGACCCCTGTCATATATAAGGACAAAGCGACAAGCAAGATTTTGCAACTTGCCGGACAAGTGGCTCCTTCAACCGCCAGCATTTTAATCACAGGAGAATCCGGAACCGGTAAAGAAGTCATTGCGAAATATATTCACGCCAACTCGAAACGTTCCACAGGAAATTTTGTTGCTCTCAACTGTGCTGCAATTCCGGAAAATCTGTTGGAATCAGAACTGTTCGGGTATGAAAAAGGCGCTTTTACAGGAGCTGTCGCCCGTAGAATCGGTAAATTCGAAGAAGCAAACGGCGGCACTTTGCTTCTTGATGAAATCAGCGAGATGGATATCCGTTTACAAGCGAAATTGTTGCGGGTTCTGCAAGAACGTCAAATTGACCGGCTCGGCGGTAAAAAACCCGTCAACGTCGACGTACGCATCATTGCGACATCTAATCGCGACATCGTTCAAGAAGTAACGAATAAAACCTTTCGGGAGGATCTGTATTTCCGTTTGAACGTCGTTAATATCGAGTTGCCTCCTTTGCGTAAACGTAAAGACGACATTCTTCCTTTGGCCGAGTATTTTATTAAAAAGTATTCGGAAATGAATGATATTGCCGTCAAACCCCTATCCGCAAAAGCGATTGAACGGCTGATGAATTACAATTGGCCGGGGAATGTCCGTGAGTTGGAAAACACATTGCACAGAGCCGTTTTATTATCCGTCGGATCTGCAATTGAAGAAGATGCCGTTATGTTACCGCACTTTTTGGAACAACCGGCGGTTACTTCGTCAAAAGACGATTTTGTCGGCAGAACCGTTGCCGATGTTGAAAAAGATCTGATTATCAATACCTTAAAACACACTTTAGGTAACAGAACCCATGCCGCTCATATATTAGGGATTTCCATCAGAACACTACGCAATAAGCTCAAACTCTATATGGAAGAAGGCATTAATGTTCCTCCTGCTCCGAATGATGGGGGATAAGGCGTTACAATGGTAAAAGATCCCGTCAAAGCAAAAGCTCCGTCCCTTTTTCCGGACGAACTAAAACAAGGACTGTTTTCTTTAGGGAAACGTTCTGATATCGCTTTGGCTCTAGGGATCATTTTGATGCTGGTCATTTTAATCCTGCCATTGGCTCCGTGGTTGCTGGATATCGCTTTGGCAATATCGCTGACGTTTTCCGTACTGGTCTTAATGACCTCCATTTTCATAGAAAAACCGATTCAATTCACTTCTTTTCCATTGGTTTTACTGATTACGACCTTATTCCGTCTGGCATTGAACCTGTCGTCGACACGGCTTATATTATCCGACGGTTATCGAGGGCCTCAAGCCGCCGGACATGTCATTGCGGCTTTTGGCGGCTTTATCATGAGCGGCAATTTCATTATCGGAGTCATTGTATTTGCCATTTTGGTTTTGGTTAATTTCATGGTCATCACAAAAGGATCCGGTCGTATTGCCGAAGTCGCCGCCCGTTTCGCTTTGGACGCCATGCCCGGAAAACAGATGGCAATCGATGCGGATTTGTCCTCCGGTTTAATCGACGAACCCGAAGCACGAAGACGCCGTGATGAATTGTCTCAAGAATCAAGCTTTTACGGCGCGATGGACGGTGCCTCGAAATTCGTGCGTGGAGACGCCATCGCCGGCTTGGTCATTACGGCAATCAATATTGTTGCCGGCATTTTAATCGGTGTTTTACAACAAGATATGCCTGTGATGAAAGCCGCTAACACTTATATGCGCTTAACGGTCGGAGACGGTTTGGTTTCTCAAATACCGGCTTTGATTATCTCTGTCGCCGCCGGTATCATGGTATCAAAAGCCGGCATTTCAGGGGGAACGGAAAAAGTCCTGTTCGGTCAACTTTCCCATTATCCGAAAGCCCTCGGTATGACGTCTTTTTTATCCTTCATGTTGGCGACTTTACCGGGGACACCCGCCGCCCCTTTCATGTTTTTAAGTTTTATTTCCGGCATAACCGCTTACTTTCTCATTCGCCAACACCGGCAAATACAAGAAGAAAACGAACGTCAAAAAGAACAGCAATTGCAAGCTCCGCCTCCGATTGCCGAAGAACCGATCGCAAATGTTTTGAAAATGGACTTGGTTCGATTGGAACTCGGTTACAGCCTGCTTTCTTTGATCAATAACACTTCCAACCGGCGCTTAACCGATCAAATCAAAGCTCTTCGGCGCGCTTTGGCCATGGAAATGGGCTTTGTCATGCCGTCCGTGCGCATTCAAGACAATATGCGTCTGCCTCCCGACACTTATGTCATTTATATCAAGGAAACAGAAGCGGGACGCGGAGAATTAAGAGCAAACAAATTGCTCGTTATGGATCCTCGCGGAGAAGAAATTACTTTGCAAGGTGAAAAAACAACAGAACCCACGTTCGGTTTGGCCGCCATGTGGATCGACATGACTTTGCGTGAAGACGCCATGTTCCGCGGATACACCGTTGTCGATTGCCCGACCGTCATCACGACGCACATTACAGAATTGGTTAAAGCCAATATGCCTGAATTGCTGAGTTATACAGAGACTCAGAAACTTTTAAAAGAACTGGACAAAGACCAGCAAAAGTTAGTGGAAGAGTTGATTCCCAAACGCATTACAATTGGTGGTGTTCAACGTGTTTTACAAAGTTTGTTGGCGGAACGCGTGTCCATCAGAGACCTGCCGACAATTCTGGAAGGTATTTCAGAAGCCTGTTCCGCAACTCAGAGTCTGTTATTGATTACGGAACACGTCCGTTCGCGGTTATCCCGTCAAATATCGAATGCCGTCGCCGGACCGGACGGAATTATCGCGTTGGTTACCTTGTCCGGAGAATGGGAACAAAACTTTATCGAGTCTTTATCGGGACAAGGGGAAGAAAAACAGCTTTCCATGCCTCCGAGCCGGATTCAAAAATTCATTTTGCGCGTACGTCAAGTCTTTGAAGACCAAGCCGCCCGCGGAGAATCGCCTGTATTGCTGACAAGCCCGGGGATCCGCCCTTATGTACGCTCAATTATTGAACGATTTCGCCCGACAACTGTGGTAATATCTCAAAATGAGATTCACCCACGTGCACGAATAAGGACACTGGGACAAGTTTAGGAACATATAAATGAAGATAAAAACCTACACCGCCCCGACAATGTCTGAAGCCATGGATTTATTGCGCCATGAGCTGGGAGAAAACGCTTTGATCGTATCGACACAGCGTTTGGGATCCGGCAACGGCGTACGTCTGACCGCCGCGATCGAAGAAACGGCATTAGAAGAGGAATTCAACCTGTTCTATAATGAAACGCCTTATGAAACGGAATTCCAAAAAGCCGTGCGCGAAACGTTAACCTATCACGCCTTGCCTTCCGCTTTAATTGAAAAAATCCTTTTATATGTAAAAGAAGCCAAAAAGAAAAACAATCTGGTGGCTTTCGCTTCGGCTTTGGATACGGTATTCGACTTTCATCCCTTGCCGGAACAAATAAAAGGACAGGCATTCATGTTAACCGGCGCCGCCGGTGCAGGCAAAACCGTAATCACCGGAAAGCTGGCGACACGCGCTTGTTTGTCCGGACGCAAAGTCGGCTTGATTTCGGCAGACACCGTGCGTGCCGGCGCAACAGAACAGCTCGTCGCTTTTACAAACATTTTAGACATTACCTTACTTAAAGCGCGCTCGCCGCAAAATTTGCATTCTCACATTCAAGCGCTGAAAAAAACATGCGATTTGATCTTCATCGATATGCCCGCCTTCAATCCGTTCCAACAAAGCGATATGGATTATTTGACGGCTTATATCGAAGCGGCGGACGCTTTGCCCGTTTTAGTCATGCCCGCCGGCGTTGATCCTCAAGAATCTATGGAAACGGCGGAAGCATTTGCTGAAGCGGGAGTCATTTACCTTTTGGCCACCCGTTTGGATGCGGCTCGGCGTTTCGGCGGTGTCTTAGCCGCAGCCCATGCCGGTCATCTTACTTTATGCGAAGCCAGCATGAGTCAAAATATTACGCGCGGATTATCTGCCATCAATGCGGTTTCTTTGGCTCGTCTGCTTTTAATGTCATCGGAAGAATCCGATTCTGTAACAAAGGAAAAATCATGAACACCTCAACGACACAAAACAATTCCGAACAGATGTTGGCTCTGGCTCCCAGAAAAATCATCCCCCGTGCACAAGTGCGCAACATGATTGCCGTCGCCTCGGGTAAAGGGGGAGTCGGAAAGACATGGTTTTCTATTACACTTGCGCATGCTTTGGCACGCAGCGGACAAAAAACGCTTTTATTCGACGGTGATCTGGGATTGGCGAATATAGATATTCAATTGGGATTGATGCCTAATTATGATTTAGGCAGCGTTATCGCAGGAAAAATCACCTTAAACCAAGCCATCTGTCATTATACCGAAGGCAATTTCGATATTATTGCCGGACGGTCTGGGTCAGGCAGTCTGACAAATGTTCCGATCAGCCGCTTACAACTGATCAATGATGATTTACGCTTGTTAGCCGGCGGCTATGACCGTGTTATCGTCGACCTTGGTGCCGGCGTGGAAAAACCGGTTCGCTTATTCGCCTCCAACGCGGCCGCTTTGATCATTGTCTGCACAGACGAACCGACTTCATTAACAGACGCTTACGCCTTTATAAAAATGGTTTGTCTGGAACAACAAAAACCAAATATCAGCATTGTTGTCAATTCGGCGAATTCTTATCGTGAAGGAGAAAGAACCTATTCCACTTTATTAAAAGCATGCCAAGGCTTTTTACATATTTCTCCGGTTCTCGCCGGCATCGTACGGCGCGATACAAGAGTTCGGGACGCCATAAGGAATCAAACCCCGATCTTGCAGCGTCATCCCAATACGGAAGCCGCCGAAGACGTCTTGTCCATAGCCGCAAGACTGAACAAACAATAAAGGTGTTTGATGGGCAGTATCCTTTTAATCTGGAAGGCATACCATATTAATTTAACGGGAAGCATTTTATTTCCAATAACAAAAATTCTGCTGGAATTAAAATGCTTACCTGAAACTGTATTGCCCACCATTATTTCATTGTATGCTTCATCTTTTAAAAAATCAGAATTGGCGTGCATATCGCATCGCAGAAAAAAAATTTCTTTAATTTTAAAAACTCTCCCCATTGAAAAAAAAAGACAACATATAAAAATTAAGATCATTTCCTCTGGATTTAAAAACGATCCGGTTTTTGAACACTTTTTTTCCGTTTCACCCGTTTTTGACGGTCAAACCTCAAATCGAGGCAATATCACATCAACACTAAAATCGACAACAAAAAGTTCCGAACCGATCTATGAAATCAAAAACGTAAAAAAGCAATATATTGATCCTGAACACTTGCCGATCAATGCGAAAAGCCTCCCGATCAGACGCATATTTAACAAGCACTTGCAATCCGTTCCAGTTTCTTTTCCCTCTTCTGGCAATATCGCCCGCATTTTATCAAACACATTAAAACAACATATGATAACAGCCCCTTTTCCGGAGAACTTTTTTACAAACGGAAAAGGTTTATTTGTCGTTTTAATGGAAAAAAAACTTTTTAAAATCACTCCGGTTTTCGCTTTCCTTCATACACCTCCGGTTACAGTTAAGACCATTATTAATAAGCAAATCTCAGCCGTTCCAGAATTTTCTTTAAAAAAACACCTTCCTGTCCGATCAATCTCCTCTTTGTCAAACAGATTGTCCTTTTATGATAAAAACGCTTTAAAGGATACATGCTCTCATATCAAAAATAATATTTCCGTTTTAATTTCATTTTATATGACAACACGAAAAAACAATCTTTCATTTTCTTCTTTTATGCCTACCTCATTTGTCAAAAGACTATGGAAAACAGAAAAAGAAAAGATTATTTCAAAAGTGTTTGAAAAAAAATCCCTCTTTTTTCCGGAAACGAAAGGACAAGAAAAAGGTCTATGGAAAAAACGAAAAATCCCCCTTTGTTACGATAAGTTCATACAATCCGTTTCATTATATGTGCGCCGCATAAACAACCAAAGCAATAAACACAACTGGCAAAACGATTTCCTTGCTTGTATCCGTTTTTCTTTCGACTCTGTTCTAACAAAATCGAGAAAAATTCAGTTGAAAGGCGTTTCATATCGCAACAAACATCGCTTTGATCTGAAGTTGCATCATAAAAACGTATTTTCCTTTTTTTTCCGACACATCTGTCAAACACTGTCCCTGTGGACTCTTTGTGTGTTAAATCTTACCGGAAAAATCAAACGAATAAGCGCCTTTCTTTTTTCGGCACCGCTAAAAGAGGTCATTTAAAACAAGGAGTAATTGTTTGAGCGATAAAAAAGGGTATTATGCCATATTACATGTTTGTGAAACGGCGGACGAAAAAGAAATCAAAAACGCTTTTCGCCGTGAAGTCAAGTTGTATCATCCCGACAAGAATCCGGATCCTAAAGCGCGGGAAATCTACTTGAAAATAAACGAGGCGTATCAGGTATTGACAGATCCCGATGCACGAAAAGCCTATGACAATATTCCACAAGCGTCGGCGGATTTCATTCCATGTTGTAGTTGTGGCAAGCACGCCCGTCAACCGCGTTACATTCTTTTTGAAGAAGGCGGTGTTGTTCATGGAGGCGTTTTTTGCCGAAATTGCGCTTCAAAACAGCAATTCAAATCAGCTGTAAAAATTTGGAAGAGTTTTTTCAAAGCGCCGGTCAAAAGCTGGTTCGCTTTAAAGAACAATTATTCTTTCAAAAATATGCCACCGGATCGCAACTATGACATTTTAATGCAAAATGCAGCCGCTTTCCGACGTGAAAAACGAATAGACCTTGCCCGTTCTTTGGCGGAACAGGCGAGACAATTTGCAAAAGAACAGCCTCAACGCGTCAAAATAAACGTTTTTTTAAATGCTCTTCCCGAAGCTCCGCGTAAACAAGAACCGGATTTTTGGAAAATCCGTTGGACTGACTTTTTTCGGGTCTACCTGCCTTTATTTCTATGTATGATTATCGGTTTTGTCATGCTGACCACGCCGTATTTACACGAAATTCTTCTTTTTAAACCTCAAGAAATACATGATTATGAACATCAAAATGTCATTCCTGTAAAATTCGACCTTCTCAACGAAAATCAATTGTATCATACGATAAAAGAACAAACTTCAGCCTATCAGGCTCCTGACATAAATAGTGGTATTATCGCTTTGCTGCCTCAACAAACGACTTTGCGGATTACAGGTTATGTCCCGAAAACAGACTGGATACAAGCAATGACGCCTCACGGAACAATTATTTTCGTGAAAATGGAAGATCTGCAAAAGGGGCTTGGGAAAGCCCCCATGCCTTACAATTCAAAAATTTTGCCGCCTAAAGACTAGGGCTGTCTAAAGATTTAATATCCTGTCTGATCTGATCAACTGTAGGTTCTTGGTTTAAATGGTAACGCAAAATATTGACACCAGCATTTTGCAACATTTTTTCACGCCGCAAATGTCGTTTTTGCTCGTTTTCACCTTCCAACTCGACAACACACACGATATCCAATGACGGATTGCAAATAACGAAATCCACACGCTTAAGATTAAACGGAGCCCACATATCCCAATGATTGGTTTCTATCAAAGCCCGCATGGAAACATGGGGAAAAACACTGCAACCGACAGGTACAGCCTGACATAACAAATTAAAAAAGTGTTCTTCAGTTTTATTCAGAATCTTTTTAGGTCGGTAGTATCTGCTGATAATATCGCGCTGTTTATCGGAAACCCATGCAACAAAGCACAAAACAACATAACCGATCAATAACAATGTTATAATTGAACCGATTAAATACAATCCATCTCCCCAAAGGAGTTTTTTAACCAATGCCGTTAATGTTGTATCCATTATTACCGCCTCTCTTCATTTCACGCATCCGAGGCTGAATTTTAACAGCCTCGTTTCATGTATGTCTTTGTATTTCTTTCCTTATCCATATATTTCAGTTTACTGAAATCCATATCAAACAGCAAGTTACCAAAATCACTTTTTTATTAATGCTAACGCCTTGCCATACCCGCAATTAATATCTTTTTTCATTTTCACGCCCTTTAAAGCTTTTGTCATGAAAATATGCCGATATGGCATCGGAAAGCTTTTATCAATAACAAAAGCTTTAAAGAATTATATATGTTCAATCCGTAACAACTTTATCCGCCAGCACTTAAAAATCAGTCCGCTTTATCATAAAGTTTCGGAATACCGATTCCGCAACTGTGCGACCGGAGTGGGGATTTCAACTAAACATTATTTGAAAATAAAAAAAGATTTTTTTCATATTACCCATCTCATAAAAAATGTATTGAATTGGGAACGAAACAAATCAATCCTTTACCGTGGCAGTGTTGCACGATTTAAATTCGCGAAAATACCATACCTTTTACGTTTGGTTCAGATTTACTCGTTTATTTATCGGTATGTAATAAAGTGAAAATGGAAAATATACTTATTTTTATTCCTAAAAAAATAAAGACACAAATAAATTTCAATCGAAAATCACATGACAAATTCCAGTTTTTTAGTAACTTTTACAAGCATGGGGAATATGATCGGCGTATTGAAGAAAAAGAAAGAGAAATAAAGATCATAGAAATAAAAAAATAAATCCGGAGACATGGATTTATCATACGAATAAAAAACTCAAAAAAATCTCCGTCTGAAATAAGGAAGTTCACTTTGAATATAAGATCGTAAATTATGGCAGTTTGAGGAATAAGACTTCCAGTCAGGCTCGAGCGTTTCAAATTTTTTGCGAATAAAGCGCTTTCACAAGTTCACCGGTTTTCACAATTTGACACACAGCTTGAAAAATCTTTAAAAGACCGTTCCCTATTTCAATAAATATCCCGTTTTCATTTTTCTGTAAACACCGCCTTTTAAAACAGGCCGTTTTAATCTCCCTCCTCCTTCATCTCAGCAATTCACAATGTTTTTCAATCATCATCTTCCAGTATCGCATTTTTACTTATATAAAAGCCATCTTTTGATAATGCGTCACGTTTATAAACCGACAGACAGCTCCAATCCCATAGAATTGGTTTTGCATTACATCAAAATCCGGATTTTATAAATTAATACAATTACTTGGAAAGGTAATGTTTCTTATAAAAATACGTCAAGAGATGCACACCCCGTCACACGAGTTATTCAAACTCATTAGAGTCAAAACTTCTTATGCCTGCATTTTAAATTCACAGCAAAGAATTTTTCGTATCTTATAAACTTACTGAAAATGAAATTTTTTTCAAACAAACAAAAGCCCCGCGTTTGCGGGGCTTTAACAAGGTGTTACACTTTTTGTATTTTAAATGTTACAGAAGCGTCTCCGACTTCTTCCGTATCTCCGTCGACAAGACTTTGTTTTTCAAAGCCGACTGCGAGAACCTGTTCGGAAATATAATCCTTGTTTTCTTTTAAGGCTTCCAGAACCGTCGCATTATCGGAAGAATAAACAACCGTAATCCTGTCGGAAACATCAAACCCGTTTTCTTTACGCTTTTGTTGAACGATACGAACGAAATCGCGGGCGATACCTTCACGTTCCAACTCAGGACGCAATTCGACATCTAAAACGACCACCGCCGTGTTATCCGGCAAAGCCTGACCGGCGTTTCCTTCTTTTAAAACCAACCGCAACTCGAATTCTTCCGGCAACAACGTTTGCCCTGCAATCGCAAGCGTCCCGTCAGGATTGGCTTGCCATTCGCCGGTTTTTGAAGCCTTGAGAATATCCTTCATAAAGCGTCCCAAACGTTTACCGACCAAAGGTGTGATCACATACAATGTCTTATCCGCCAAATCGGTCACATCCTGACCGAACACGACATCCTTAACATTGACTTCGTCTTTGATCAAATCAACATAATCCGCCAAACGCCCAGAGTGGTTACCGGCAACAGTCATGCCGGCCAACGGTAAACGGTTGCGCAACTTATGTTCTTCGCGAACGGATTTCGCCGTTGAACAGACTGCTCGCACGAAATCCATATCCGCCACCAACTTTTCATCCGCAGTAAAGATTTCATAATCGGGATAATCGGTCAAATGAACGCTTTCCTCTCCAGTCAAAGCCCGATAAATATACTCACACGTCAACGGCATCAACGGTGCCGCGGCTTTAACCAAAGTCACCAAAACCGTATACAAGACATCAAAAGCCTCTTGCCCGTTTGAAACGTCCCAGAACCGCGCACGGGAACGGCGGATGTACCAGTTGTTCATCAGTTCCAAGAAATCCGAAACATCGGCACAAGCGGCAACGATATCGCAAGCGTCAAGTTCTCCGGTCAGGTTTTTCACCAAATCCCTTGTTTTCGCAAGGATATAACGGTCAAGTACATCATTTGCCGTCGTTGTAAAGTTTGCTTTCAACCCTTCTGCATTTGCATACAATGTAAAGAAATAAAAAGCATTCCATAACGGGATCAGCGCTTTACGCGAAGATTTTGCAATTTCCTTCCCTTCACGGTCGATTGACAGGTTTCCGCCGCGCAAGATCGGTGAGGAAACCAAAAACCAACGCAAAGCATCCGAACCCAATGTATTAAAGACATCAGCGGGATCCGGATAATTGCGCAAACGTTTTGACAATTTTTGCTGATTTTCATCCAAAACGACCCCGTGGCACAAACACGTCTTAAACGGCGCACGGTCAAACAAAGCCGTACTCATGACCATCAAAGTATAGAACCAACCTCTTGTTTGCGCCAAATATTCGACAATAAAGTCCGCCGGAGAATGATTTTCAAACCATTCTTTGTTTTCAAACGGATAATGGACTTGCGCGAACGGCATGGATCCTGATTCGAACCAGCAATCCAGAACGTCTTCAACGCGCCGCATCATGGATTTCCCCGTTGGATCATCCGGATTGGGACGAACCAGCGTATCAATGAACGGACGATGCAAATCAGTTACTTTTACGCCGAAATCCTTTTCCAGTTCCGCAATTGAACCGTAAACATCAATACGCGGATATTTGGGATCGTCAGATTTCCAAACGGGAATCGGTGTCCCGAAGAAACGATTTCTGGAAATAGACCAATCGCGCGCGCCTTCCAACCACATTCCCATAGCGCCGTTTTTAACGTGTTCAGGGATCCAATTGATTGTTTGGTTATGAGCCACCATGCGATCGCGAAATTCGGTTACTTTAACAAACCAACTATTAATAGCTTTGTAAATCAAAGGTGTGTCCGTACGCCAACAATGCGGATAATTATGCTTGTACATTTCTTTGCGCACAAGCTTGCCTTCCGCCTTCAACCGCTTGATAATCGGTTCATTGGTTTGGAAAACCTGCATTCCTTCATAATCGGGGACTTCCTTGGTGAAACACCCCTTGCTGTCAACGGGACAAACGACGGGAATATCATAAGGTTGACAGGCGTTCATATCGTCTTCTCCGAACCCCGGGGCAATATGGACAATCCCTGTTCCGTCTTCTGTTGAAACGTAATCGGCTTGAATGATCTGGAAACAATTTTTCATCCCTTTGAAATAATCGAACAAAGGTTCGTATGTCCGCCCGACCAGTTCAGCCCCTTTCACCGTTTTAACTTTTTGAGCCTTGGACAATTCGCGTTTATAACGTCCGACCAAGGCTGAAGCTATAATATATTGGACGCCGTCTTCTTCATAGAAATCATAGTCAAGATCTTTATTGACGCATAAAGCCAGATTGGACGGCAATGTCCACGGTGTCGTCGTCCACGCCAAAGCCTTGACTGTTTTTGTTTCCCCTTCGACCGGATTTAACTTGAACATCACCGTTACGGAAGGGTCTTCGCGTTCACGATAAGAATTATCGACACGCGTTTCAAAATTCGACACAGGCGTTTCCGCAGCCCAACTGTACGGTAAGATACGAACCCCTTCGTACAACAACCCTTTTTTATACAATTCTTTAAACGCCCAAATAATGGATTCCATATATGGCAGATCCATTGTTTTATAGTCGTTGTCAAAAGCGACCCAACGGGCTTGACGCGTAACGGTTTGTTCCCATTCGTTCGTGTACATCAACACTCGTTCACGGCATGTTTCATTAAACTTTCCGATTCCGAATTCGGAAATCGCCGCCCGTCCCGAAATTCCCAAAAATTTTTCGGTTTCCATTTCCGCCGGCAAACCGTGACAATCCCATCCGAAACGACGTTCGACACGATGCCCGCGCATTGTTTGGTAACGCGGAATAATGTCTTTGACGTATCCGGTTACCAAATGTCCGTAATGCGGCAAACCATTGGCAAACGGAGGACCGTCATAAAAAACGTATTCATTTGATCCTTTTTCACCGGCATCGCGTTTCGCAACAGACTTTTTAAACGTATCGTCTTTGCTCCAATAATTCAGGATTTCCTGTTCCAAAGCGGGAAAATCAGCTTTCGGCTGAATTTCTGGATAGTACTTTGTTTTCGGCATCATTTTTTCCACTTTTGTTGTTTGTTAACTTTTATCATATAAAGCTGTTTTAAACAGATAGCAAATATTGTCAATAGAATCCTTGACGACAAAATCATTTTGCATAAATCTTATAGGATTCTGAAATTAAAAGACAGGAAATCATTATGGCGCAAAATACCAAATCAAAAAGCGAACCTTCTTCTTTTTCCGACAAAGACAAAATGATGTTTTCTCAAAACGGTACACCAGCGAAAACAACGGATTTTTCTTTTCCCGCCGCACTGTTTTTAAGCATTGTCTGGGTCGCCGCCGTTACCGTTTACATTTTAAAGACAGGTTGGCAATTTGCTTATTTTGAAATGACCCTGCTTGAATTTATGAGCTTTATTGCCGGTGTTTTAGCTCCTTTCGCCTTCATTTGGGTTGCCGCGGCTTATTTTTCATCTCAAAGACATTTCGTATCAGAAGCTGAAAAGCTACGTAATTATCTCTGTGAACTCACATGCCCGAACGCTCAGAATAAAAATTATACCAAATCTTTGCTGGATAACATCCGCAAACAAGCTGCCGATATGAATTCAATTTATACTCAATTCAAATCCTGCACCGATCAAGCGGAAACCCGTTTGATAAAACAATTAAAAGATCTTCATGAATTTTCTGAAAACCTGACGAACAATATCAACCTTTGCATTGACAACATCACCTCAAAAACACATGAGCTCAAAAATTGCGCTTCTTTGACAAACGAACAGACCGTTCATAATATCGAACAAATGGAAACAAATTTAAATGCCATTCATCACACTTCGGAAAAAGCTTCGGAAACATTATCGGCGATCGTAACATCGTTGCGCGATGACATAACAGATTTACAAAAAACAGGAGACATTTTAACAGATAGGACACGGCAACTTTCAGAAGAAATCCGCGAACAAAAATCTTTATTAGATGGTGCCGCTGAAAACGCTTGCAACCTTTTAGCGTATCAGACAGACACCGCTGCGAAAACTTTAACTGAACAGAGCAGAGTTGTCATAAAAGCCGGAAATGAGGTACATGATTCTTTAAACTTGTGTTTTGAACATATAAAACAAGATTTGCAATCTCAAATTTCTCTGCTTTCCGATACAAGTCAGAAAACATACGATAATGTATTCACGTTAACATCCAGTCTGCAACAACAGAACACTTTGTTATGCAAAACGTCCGAAACGGAAAGAAACAACATTGAAAAAACGCTTATAAAGCTGGAAGAACGCATTGAATCGGCGAAAAAGGTTTTTGATTATCAAAACGAAATCCTTTCGCAAAAAGATGAGGCTTTAATGAAAACCGCAGAAGATATTCAAGCGGTTTTTAAAGATCAAAACAATTCGCTTGATCAAGAATCGAAACACATTACTTCTCATTTCAAAACGATACAAACAGCAATCGACGACTATGTTGATAAAATCAACGCTCTGACGGATCAAATGGCTTGCGCGTCTTTAAACTTAAATGACAAAGCCGGACAAATTGAAAACATCGGTTCAAGAGTGCGCACAGAAATTTCAGCTGTCGACCAGGAAATTGGAAACAAATCAACCTTTTTATCAAACGCCCTAACCGATTTTAATAAAAACGCCCATAACGTTTACGATGCCCTTACAGATGAAACACAAAAATTAACCCTTTCCTTACAAGATGCTGGTGAAAAATTATCAGGTTTACAGGAAAACATCCGCTCGAAACTTTCGGAAATAAACGAGTATATTGCCACGACTGAAGAAAAATCTATCCGTATTTGCGATAATCTGACAACCAAAACAACGGATTTGTCCGATGTAACGGAGACTCTGGCTTCAAAAACGGCTCAAACGGAAATGTTCCTGACACAACAACACGCTTTTGTATCCAGCGCTTTGGAAAAATTGGAAGCAACGCAACTGTCTTTAAGTGAACATGTAAACGGATTTACGGGTTTTGTGGAAACATTGGATGCACACGCATCAAACAGTATATCAAACCTGTCGAAATCCTTAAAAGAAACATTGGATCAAACACAAACAATTACAGATCAAGTCGATAAGATGGGAGCTTCGTTGACAAACAAGATCGATGCCCTGAATTCATCAGCCCAGCATACACTTACAGTCAACAGCAATCTAAGCGAAGAACTGGAACAACATAAAACTTTTCTGGACGAAACGGTCGAACGCATATCAAGTTACGCCAAAGAACTAAACAGCGAAGTTTCACGCCAAACGACGCAAATGAAAATTTCTTCGGAACAAATACAATCCCGTTCGCAACAAGCCGTCTTGCAAATTAACGAACAATTCCAAAAACTAATACAAGATGCACAGCTTATGTTGGATCAAACCCAAAAAGCTTCTTCGGGTTTGACAGAAGAATCCGGAAAAGTCGAACTTTTATTGGAACGTCAAAATTCAAACTTATCTATACTCTCGGATAAGTTGTCTCAACAAAGCACACAAATATCGGCAATATTAAAAGAACAATCAAATCAGGCGGATCAAGATCTTGAAAAACTGACCGAACGCATCCGGTCGATAGAAGGACGGTTAAGCGGGCAAACACAAGAGCTGACCGAAGCGTCTGAAAAAACAATAGAAAAGCTTGAAAGTGTTTGCAACATATTGACGAATCAAACCGCAAGCCTGACAACATTAAGCCAGACAGCTCAAACACAAATCATAGAAACGGGAGAAACCGCTTTCCGAAGCGTTCAGAAATTGTCCGATAATATCCAAGAAATCCATGATAAAAACAATGCTTCGGCAGCTTCTTTTGAAGACAGGCAAACCGCTTTCAAACAAACGGCTGATGAGTTGATCCGGCAAATGACATCGCTGCAAGACGAAATCGCAAAACAAACGGAAGAATTACAAAAACAATCCGAAGCTTCGACAAGACATGTTGTCGAAATGCGTGACTATATGCGGCAACATATCACGGAATTAGATGATGTTGTTAATGCTGTTACGACGAAATCCCGATTGAATGAAGCTTCCTTAAACAACCGGATCAATACATTAAAACAAGCCGCCGGCGATGTAATGACTAATGTGCAAGGTGTCAACGAAATCATGAATAAAAATACAAATGATTTATTGACTGTTTCTTCCCGAATCGAGTTCGAGCTTGAAGCCATGGGAGAAAACTTACGCCGCAGAAGTGAAGAATCTTCAAGAGCCGCTCAAGACAGTTTGACGAAATCTCATGCAACAATCCGTCTTTTAGAAAAAAATGCGGGCGTCTTAGATGAAATAACCGGCAAGATTATTGAAAAAATCAATATCGCCAACAATGAGTTTGCACAACAAACGAACCGGATTGAAGCTGCCGGAGAAATTGCACGCGATCAGATCCGGAAAACCGGAGAAACCTTCTTGGTTCAATCGCACCAATTGAACCGTATTTCCCAAGAAACGCAAAAAACTTTTAAAAATTTCAGTATCCTCATGCGTGAAAGAGCTGGTGATTTTAATAAAATAGCAGAAAGTGCCGGAATAAAGATCAATTCGTTTAATGATACGGTACGGCAAACTGGACGGGAGTTTGAAGAAATCTCAGCCAAAGGCGCCGCTCAAGTTGATCAAGCAATCCAACGTTTGCGTACTTCAATCACCGATGTAACCAACAATTCCGAACGCATGATCGCAGAAGTGCGGAAATCGGCGGAACAGTTTACGAACCAATCCGGCACCCTTTCTTCAACAGCGGACAGCACATTGCAACATCTGCATGAATTATTGGTCGCCGTACGCAACAACATTAAAGAAATGCAGGAATCCGGAGAAAAGGTTTCAGCTCAATCCATAAAAATCGGTGGCGCTTTCAACCGTCAGGTTCAAGCATTGATTTCCGCTTCCAGATCCGCAGAAGAACACATTTTTGCCTTGAACAGAAAAAAAGAAGAGGCGGATACTCAGCGTTTTATGCGGGAAACCTCCTTTATTATCGAAAAACTCCAATCTTTGGGAGTCGACATTGCACGCATTTATACGCCTAATGTCGAAGAAGACCTTTGGAAAAGATATTACTCCGGAGACAAAAACGCCTTTGTCCGTTACCTTTCACGCACTCTAGATAAGAATCAAATACGGAAAATGATCGACCTGTTCACAGAAAATTCCGAATTCCGTGAATATGTTTCACGATTTGTATTTGAATTCCAATCCGTTTTAACAAAAGCACGACAAAATGAACGCGCGGATGTCCTTATTAACGTATTACTTGGATCCGAAGCAGGACACCTGTACATGATTTTAAACCGTGTCTTCAATAAAGAAGCCTAATAAGGCTTCTTTGAAAAGCACTCATATAGATATGGACAAAAACCTTTTTTTTGTTTATTTTATAAACAGTTTTTTGTTATGAGGAGCATGATAATGGCGCAAAGTGCTTTAAACCAGTCACCGACAATAAAATTATCCGCATCCACCTTAGATCAGTATGCGGCTGCCGCCGGGCAAAAGTACATTAAATTAACCCAACGGATAAAGCAAAAAGTTAAAAGCGTCCCTGTTTTAAACAAAGTTGTAAAAACTGTAAGAGACTGGGATCAAAAAATGCTTAAAAAGCATGGAGCCGCCTATAAGTTTGCCAAAGGCGCCGTCATCGGTGCGTCAATCGGAATCGGACTAGCCGCCGCCGGTCCTCAAGTCATAACGGCTTATGCCGCTGTTAATGCCGTCCGTGCAACAAGCGGCCTATTAGTTCAAGCTGAAAAAGCCCGCCAAAACGGACAAGCCAACGGTTTTTCCGACTTTGCCGCAAAAAATAAAACGGCAATCGGTTTAGCTGCCGTTTCCATCGGTATTTCCGCCGCAGGTATCACTGCGGGCGTTATTGAAAATCAAGCCGCCGCCGCTATTATTTCTTCGGCAAGACAAGCTGCAGCAGGT
This sequence comes from uncultured Alphaproteobacteria bacterium, assembly GCA_944390195.1. Lineage (GTDB taxonomy): Bacteria > Pseudomonadota > Alphaproteobacteria > CAAGCB01 > CAG-977 > UBA11549. The sequence continues at coordinate 28,830 of CALXOZ010000004.1, read as the reverse complement.
GGTATGATGACCGCTTCAACGGCAACAAAGATACACAAAATCTCCACAGATGCAAAACATGGGAAATTAACAAAAGAACAAGCTCAAAAAGCTAAAAAAGAAACTTATGCGGAATTAGCCGGAAATTTAACAGGGCTATTGGCTGTTTCCGCCGTTTCCTCTTATCAAAGTGCGCAACAACAATCCGGCGAACCGGCAGATGTTGCACAAACCCATGAAGTTGCTTCCTCCGTAAATGAAGCGCCTCAAAACATGACGCAGCCTCCTGTTCCAGAAATTCAAAATGAACCGGAAGCCGTTCCAGTTTCACCCGTACACGAAACCGAACCTGTTATAGAAAAACAGCCGGTCAATGTCACCCAACCGGAACCGGCACCTGAACCTCTTGCTCCTGCCACACCTGAACCGCAACCTGTCGTCAAAGATCAACCGGTTCCAAAAGTCGATCCAAAGCCCATAGTAAAAGAAACACCCCCTGTTGTCCCTGAAACAAAACCAATCATGGCAGAACAGGCCCCAGTTGTTGATGATACGCCGATTAACGTCGAAAAGGATACGTTTGTTTCTTATTCTCAACAAGTATCCCCGACCACTCATACCATCAATCTGGATATTTCCGACAGCAATCACGTTTCAGATACCTATGAATCTTCGTCTTTATTTGTCGAAGTGCAAGACATCGAAGGTTCCGAAGCAAAATTGATGTTCATGCATGTCAGTGAAGGTGGAGAGTATTCCGGTACTCCGACTTTACACATTGACGAAAACGGAAACGTAACCGAATTGCCCGATTGGCATCAATTCCCTGATGCAAACGGAGACTGTCATCTGTCAAAACGGGAAATCAGAAATTGGACGGCTAAACGTCAAGCCTCTTTGGAAACCGTTTTGTCGGAACAAGAGGCTCATAACGTTACAATGATGGAAATAAAGGAAGATATGAAACGATACAACGGTGATAATATCTTCTCCGTGGAATCAGAACAAAATTCCGGATCTACCAGATATGACGGTCCGGCAAGCGGTTTGAATAAAAACGGCTTGAACGCTTCGGACAAAGTCCGTGACATCGGAACGAAACATGCCGATAATATAGCCAATTCCGCAAAAGAATTGATGTGCAACCGTATCGACCAAGACGGAAACGCCTGTCAGGTCAAAGCAACCGAAAAACAAATTCAGGTCGCCGACATTCTGTTGCGTTCCGCTGCCAGTAAAATAAGATAAACAGAGGCATTCATGCAAAAAACAACAGCCGTTTTATACGCCAGATTGAATGGTTACAATGAAAATCCTGAAACCTTCAATGAAGAACAAAAGCAAAATTTGTTAAATGATACGGCGTCTTTCTTAGATGACTATCTAGCTGATAAAATCGTTTTTGAAACGGATGCCGCTCCTGAATTATTGATTCTGTTTCAAAAGGCTGTTGTTTTTGATGTTCTGCAAAAAAAAGTCATTCAAGCCAGAAAGAAATTATGCCAACAATTGAACGCTTTCGATCAACGTTACGGCTTATTGGGATTGGAAAACATTCCTGATCAGGTGATGGAAAAAAATATTGATAAAATCGGCGTGTTATCACAAATGCCCATTACAACACGTCCCGCGTTTCAACAACTTTTCAATATCATTCATCATATTGATTTAACTGACGATAATGGCGTTTCTATGGGACAAGAAGGACATGACAGATTACAAGACACATTAATCAGTCTTTCAAAAACGGATACTTTCTTTTGCTTGTTGGGTGCCAGTCATTTAACTGTTGACGATTATTTCGCCGTCTTGCATGATGCTTTACAAATTAATCTGATCGCTTTGCTGTACACGGATGAAATCGCCGTTCATTATCCTTTAAGTGAAGATATGCGTGAAAAAGCAAAAACATACATGGCAAAGCTTATTGATATGATAAAATAGTGTGTTGTTTGGCATTCATGCGTCTTTTTCGACCTTGAGCTTATATACTTTAGAACGATTAAAAAAAATATTTTTATCACTTGCTTTTTAATATTTTTTTTTATAATATTCAAATATCAAGAATGCTCTCAAGGGGTTCTTTATTTATAGCAATGTCATGTTGCTTATGAAAGGATATGACGATGACAACAACTTTACTTCCCGCCGTACAAAACGGATTACAATCTTACTTGATGTCAATCAGACATCTTCCTGTTTTATCCGCCGAAGAAGAATATATGCTGGCAAACAGGTTTAAAAATCATGGTGATTTAAGCGCAGCAAAAAAATTAATCTCATCACACTTACGTTTAGCTGCAAAAATCGCCTTTTCTTATCGCTTTTACGGTTTACCGCTGGAAGACTTGGTTTCTGAAGCTAATATCGGTTTAATGCAAGCCGTCAAGCGTTTTGAGCCCGATAAAGGCAATCGTTTGTCGACATATGCCATCTGGTGGATCAAAGCTTCTATAAACGAGTTCATTTTAAAATCATGGTCTTTGGTAAAAATGGGAACGATTGCCGCCCAAAAAAAATTGTTTTATAACTTGCATAAAATCAAGGCGCGGCTGGGATTATACGGGGACTCCTCTTTAGATGAAGAAAGTATTAAAGAAATTTCTAAAGATCTCAATGTTTCCGAACAAGATGTCAGCGCTATGGATATGCGTTTAAACGGTGATGTTTCTTTAAATACGCCTGTATTTGATGACGGATATGCAGAACGTCAGGATTTATTGACAGACAACACAAATATCGAAGAAGATTTGGCAGATCGACAAGAAAACGATGTCCGCTTGCAACTGCTTGCTCAAGCGATGAACAAGCTTAATGAACGGGAAAAATTGATTATTAAGGCAAGACGTTTATCTGAAAATCCGGATACCTTGGATGATTTGGGGGAACGTTTAGGCATATCCCGCGAACGCGTTCGTCAAATTGAAAACCGTGCAATGGAAAAAATCACACAATACATTCAAAACAAACAATAATGCGCCCATTTCAGGGGCGGATAAACTGATACATAAAGCAACAGTAAAAAAATCTTACTGTGCTTTTTGTATTTTACAACTCTGTATCACAAAGTTTCATGCCACTTGGAAGTTTTTTTACAGCATTTCTGCTTGTTCTTTTGAATGGTTATATCCATCAGTCCCCTTCCCATTAATATTAATCCTTTATCTACATATCAGGACGGCTAAAGTCTCTAACATGAGAAGAATAAAACGAAGATAAAAATACTCCTGTAAGAATTTTACCGGAATTGATACATACCATAATGGCGACCATATGATGAAATATCACTTCATTTCAACAATGCAATACGTCGGCTTGGAGTGCTTTGAAAAACTGCGATCACATCCAAATCATGTATCAAATGGTATGTAAATATCCGCCTTAAATAACCCCATATCAAAAAAAATTTAAGCACAAATAAAGATCTTTGTTCCTTATAAGAAAGTTTTTTAAAATGGGTTATCAAATATCAAGCCCTTCTACTTTCCGAGAAGGGCTTTAATATCGACTTGTTTTGATCATACTCTTAAAAGGACAGAAAATATATGTCCAATTTGATAAAACATCTATGACGTATATTCAAACAGTTTCATAAAAAAAGATTATTCACCAAACGGGTATTTTCCTTCCTATCCCAGTTTTGATTCAGCTAAATTCTGTGCTGTTAAATAATCAAATTTACCTGATCCCAAAACAGGCGGTTCAGTAACATAGATCAAATCGGACGGAGATCCCAATTCATTAAACCCCTGTTCTTTGATATAAGAACGCACTTCAGATAAATCGGCATCTTGTTTTGTCGTAATTAAGACAAGCCGTTCCCCTTTTTTAGGATCTGGAACAGCGACAATCCCTTGAACGGCATCCGGATACAGTTTGGAAAGAACTTGCTCCACAGCCGTCAAAGAAATCATTTCCCCGCCGATTTTTGCAAAACGTTTTGCACGCCCCTGAATAAAGATAAAACCGTCTTTATCAATGCTCACAATATCCCCTGTATCATGCCAACCATCTTTAGGTGGGACCAGAACACCGGGATTATCCGCAAACATATAGCCTTGCATAACATTATCACCCCGAACTAATAATTTTTTACCTTCTTTAATTCCGGGAACATCTTCCAACTTCGCCTGCATTTTAGGGAACAAACGTCCGACCGATCCTTCACGAATATACATCGGTGTATTCAATGAAATCACCGGACTGGTTTCCGTCGCCCCGTATCCTTCCAAAATACGGATACCGAATTTACGCATCCACAGCTCTGCCGTACTTGTTTTCAACTTTTCGGCCCCTACAATCGCATATCTTAAAGCGAAAAAATCATAGGGATGAGCCATGGCTCCGTATCCTGCGAAAAATGTGTCCGTCCCACACAAAACAGTAGCATTTGTTTCATAAACCAATTCCGGAACAATCCGGTAATGCAGAGGAGAAGGATAGAAAAACGTCCTGACACCGGTCAATATCATTAATAAAGTCCCTACGCCCAAACCGAAAGCGTGAAACATGGGCAAAGCGTTAAATGATACATCGGCAGATGTCAAGGCAATCACGCTTAAAGCCTGATACCTGTTTGCCTGAAAATTTTTATGAGACAGGAAAACGGCTTTGGGCATTCCCTCCGATCCAGAGGTAAACATCACAGCCGCCGTATGACCGGCATCATTTTTCGGACATTTGGAAGTCAAGTAAGACAGAATCCCTTTCAATTTATCCATCATGGAAATGTTTTGTGCAAAATCTTCCAAATAGACAATATTGATACCGTTTTCCTTCAAGGCTTCTTCCAGTTTTTCCAAATGAGCGCTTTCAATGAACTTTTTTGAAGTCAGAACCGTTTTCAACCGGACTGTTTTCACACACGATAAAACTTGTGCAATTCCGGTGGAGAAATTAAGCATTGCAGGCACTTTGTCAACACACTGCAAAGCAAAAAAAGCAACGACATTTGCCAGAACATTCGGCATTAAAATCCCCAAAGTCTCATCTTGGGTGAAAGTGCGTTCAATTGCTTTTCCCAAAACATAACTTTTCAGAATTAAAGTCTTATACTTAATCGGCTTACGGTTGACATCCTCCGCAATAACGTGATTTTTACCGTTGATCTTTGCCGCATTGATTAAAGAAACAAACAGGTTTTCATTAATTTTTGAAGACTCATAAAGCATTTCAACCATCATGTCATACAACTGGTTGGAAACTTCATGAGAACGTTGCCGTCCCGTCCATGAGGGATCAATGTCGAATTTTTTAGGCGGCAGAATATTCATAGTGATTTTCGGGAAATATTGTGTACGGACTTTATTTTTCAATAAAGACAGCTTTGAATATTGCGCTCCGTTAATCCGGATGGGCAGGATATGGGCGTTCGCCTTTTCTGCGACCAATCCGGCTCCTTCGTATATCTTCATTAAAGCCCCTGTCACACTGACACGGCGTTCAGGAAAGATCATGACTTTCTTATTTTTTTTAATCAAATCGACCAAAGACCGTATCGACATCGGGTTATTAAGATCCAAAGCATACAGGTCGACCATCAATCCGAAAAAACGGGCGAACCATTTGTTTTCCCACTCCGGTTTTATGACGAACGTGATTTTTTCAGGCATAAACGCGGCAATCAGCAGTCCGTCAAGTAATGATGTATGGTTTGCAATGATCAGGACACGTTTTCCGGCTGCTTGGAAATTCGGCAATCCGTGTACGGTAACGCGATAGAAAAATTCCAGAATTGTCTGTGCGATGGAACGCAACAAAGCGGCGGGTAAAACGGAACAGTTATAAATTGACACAAAGAAACTGGCGACAGCGGCGAACAAAAACAAGTCGGCAATGCTCAACCCGTAGTGACGCAACCCGATGAAGATCATGGCCATCAAAGCAATTCCAATTGCATTAATCAAATTTGTTGCCGCAAAAACCGTCGACCGGTTAGCGGCGGAAGCTTTAAAACGAACCAAAACCGTCAAAGGGACAACATACATTCCGCAAAAAAACGCCAGAATAAAAAGGAACAATGAGAACAAAATAACTCGGAAGCGCGTAATAAAGCCCAAAAAAGAGACTGTTTCCGCAGGAGCCGCGTAATTATTCGTCAAGAAGAACAATATAAAAAAGCAAACACCCATGCTGATCGTACTGATCGGTACAAATGTCGTATGAGCAATCCCTTTAAGTAAACGGTGACAATACATGGCACCTGATCCTACGCCAAGAGCATACACAACCAATAAAAAAGCCGCCCCGAAATCATCTGTATTAAAGACTTGTTGTGTTAACGGATAAATCTGCATGATAATCAGCAATCCGATTGACCAAAACCATGTCATTCCCAGAATGCTGCGAAAAATCAACGGGTATTTTAAAACGGTTTTCAATGTTTTCCAAATACCCGCCAACATATCTTTCGGTCTGTTGCTTAGAACGTTTTTTTCTTTAGAATCCGGATTTGAAGGACGTGTTATTAAAAACCCCAAGAAAGCAAAAGCGATCAAAAAAGATGCAGCCAGACGGATGGGTAACAAAACACCGAAAAGCAAAGCCAGAATGATGCTGAAGTATGTTGTTTTTTCAATATAAACATTTCCCGCACTCAAATCGCTTTCCTCGAGCTGATCGGGTTGAAAGGCGTAACGCATCGGTCCGAAAAAGGCGGACAAGGTTCCGAATATAAAAGGTAAAAGGATCAACAATCCGATATTTTTGGTAAACAGAACACCGCCTGCTAACAACATCAACGCCAAATCCATCAATTTCAGAGATCGCGTTAAATTGACGCGATTATATTTTTTTGCTAATTGTCCGGCTCGAGCTGAAAATAAAAAAAAGGGCAGGATCAATAATCCGGCCACAATATTTGACGGATCATCCGTTTGCTGTGTGATACGCACCGCTATCAGCGTCAATAACGTTGTTTTAAACAAGTTGTCATTGAATGTGCCTAAAAATTCCTTTAATTTTGTAAAAATCATAAAAGTCCCTTTAAAAAAGTCTTTTTTTAATTTAACTTTTTCATGTTCTTTCGTCTATACTTATTTTCTTGAAAAAAATGTAACAATTGCTTGATTTTTATGCTTTTTTTGCTAAAATACGATCAGTTTCAAATAAAGGGGTCATATACGTCCATGCAAAAATAAGACAAACTGTTTTTTTTATTACGTTTGTTTATTTTCATAGAGAGGACGTATGCCTGAAAATTTCCTTTCATTTAAAAATGTTTCTTATATGTTGCCTGATGGCAGGCTTTTGTTTTCCGGTGTTTCTTTTGATATTTCCCGCACAGACAAGGCGGCTTTGACAGGCAGGAACGGCATCGGAAAAACAACTTTATTTTTATTAGCTGAAAAGATGCTTTTACCCTATCGCGGGAATATCATTTGCAGTGAGCCCCCCTGTTTTCTGCCTCAAAAGATAAATGAAAATCAAACGGTTGCCGAAGCTCTTGGAATATCTGACATCCTTAAAGCCCTTGACCAGATTGATAAAGGAATATATTCAACGGAACTGGCGGAAATCATCGGGGAAGATTGGAACATTCAGTCAGATATCCGCCTAGCCTTTCATGATTTCAATCTTGATCATATTGATTTATCAACCCCCTTTAACAGACTAAGTGCTGGAGAACGCGAAAAAATACTGCTCTTAAGAGTTTTCCTTTCCAAATCTCACATACTATTGTTCGATGAACCGACTAACAATCTTGACACTGCCACCCGCAAAGTCTTTTACGATTATATCAAGTCTACGGACAAAATCGTCTTTATCATTTCTCATGACAGGGATCTGTTGGAAAACATGAATTGCATCTTTGAACTGTCTGAAAACGGATTGAAAAAGTACACGGGAAATTACAACTTTTATCTTGACTGTAAAAACAGTGAAAAACAAAAATTAACGGAACAAAAAAGCCATATGGAAAATGAAATGCGACATTTAACCGAGGCTCGTCAAAAAATAGACAACCAATCGGGAAAACAAGAAAAAAAAGGCAAAAAAAACATTCAATCCCGTAAATATACAAAAATTCAAGCAAATGCCATGAACGGATTTGCTCAAGAAAGCGTTGCAAAAAAAATAAAAAAAATCGAAGAAAAATTAACCGTTCGACAAGATGAACTGCATCAAATAAAGTTGTCTTTAAAAGACAATCTGATCAAGATCCCTCTTCCTGAAAAACCCTTCATAAAGGATAAAGTGATTGAAATTTCAAATTTATCCTTCTCTTTTTCCGGTCGCCGGCTGTTCAACCGGTTGAACTTGACAATCAAAGGAGGAGAGAAAATTCACCTGAAAGGTGATAACGGAAGCGGAAAAACAACATTGATACGATTGATTTCAGGCGAATTGAAACCGGACGACGGGCAGGTTTCCTTATATGGTAAAGCCGTCTGTTTGTCTCAAGATTTATCCTTCTTAGATGAAGATAAAACGGTTTTGGACAATATCATCGAATGCAATCCGGAAATATCAATCAACGAAGCTCACAGCATTGCGGCAAATTTTCATTTCCGCAATAAAAACGCTTTTAAAACGGTCAAACACTTAAGCGGTGGAGAAAAACTCAAAGCGGCTTTGGCAACAATTCTGGGGACAAAACATCAACCCGACATTTTAATCCTAGACGAACCGACAAACAATTTGGATATTCATTCCACAGAAATTTTAGAAAACGTCCTTCGCTCCTATCAAGGAACCCTTCTGATCGTTTCTCATGATCCCGTTTTTATCGAACACCTTGGAATAAAAAATATTTTTCATTTACAACTAAAAAACGCTTTGCCGAAACCATATAATCAAGACGTCTTTTAAAGGTAGGTCATGCGTATTTACAAGTCCTTATCAAACCGCTTTTTCATAAAAAAGCATCTGAAATATTTTATTTCGAGGAAAAAACTACGATACAGATAAAAACACCGTCTGGAAAATTTCTTTATGAAGAGAAAAGCGATCACTTCAACAGTCAAAACAAGACTTTTTTCAGAAAAGCATCGCCTTTAATGAGAAATGAAAGCCACTTTGAGCTCGAATAAAAAGCATACAAAGAAAATGAATATCGTTGAAAAAAGGTATCATTCTTCTTTTTTAGGTTCGCGCAAAACATAACCGCGTCCCCATACTGTTTCAATATAATCGTCCCCCCCTGTCGCTTCCGCAATCTTTTTGCGCAACTTGCAAATAAACACATCAATAATCTTCAATTCCGGTTCGTCCATACCATTATATAAATGGTTTAAAAACTGTTCTTTTGACAAAGTCGTCCCTTTGGATAAGGACAAACGTTCCAAAATACCGTATTCACGCCCTGTCAAATGTAAAGGTTTGTCATTAACAAACGCCGTCCTTGTATCCAAATTGACCTCTATAGCTCCGGTACGGATCACCGATTCGGAATGTCCTTTCGAACGACGAACCAACGCCCGGATACGGGCGACCAGTTCCGCTTTATCAAAAGGCTTGGTCAAATAATCATCCGCTCCTGTTGATAAACCTTTCACCTTTTTATCCGTCCCCGACAATCCGGATAAAATCAAAACGGGCGTTCCGATCTTTGACGCACGCAAACGTTTTAAAACCTCATATCCGTCCATATCAGGCAAAATCAAATCGAGAATAATAACATCATAATCATACAACTTGCCGATTTCCAAACCGTCTTCACCTAAAACCGTAGTATCGACAACCATACCTTCTTTGTGCAAAACAGCCTCGATCGTCTGAGCCGTTGCTTTATCATCTTCGACCAATAAAACGCGCATTAAAAAGGTTCCTTCTTTAAGGCAAAATAAATTAATGACTTCTTAACTTTATGTTGTATGAATCTCAAATACAAGTACCTAATTTATAGAAAAAGAAAAAAATTTTTTTCGCTTTGTTTTTTTTGATCAGACAGCGACAAAAGATTGATAACAGATTATACTTAAATAAAAAAACGAGAAAAAACATGGACGGTTATTTAAAAAACTTGATCAACGACATAGCGCATATCCCCGAATACAGGTGTTACGGGTCGGTTTACGCCGTCAAAGGAATGCTTGTGGAAATTACAGGAATTAGAGCAGAACTTTCCGTTGGAGATCGCTGTTTCATTTGCGCAAGAGGACAAAAAAAAATCGCTTGTGAAGTGATCGGTTTTGACAATAACAAAGTTCTTGCCATGCCTTTTATGAATTTAGACGGTGTCGGTCCGGGCAATGCGGTGGATATCAGTAATATTCGCCCTGTTTTATATCCCGATATTTCGTGGTTGGGGCGCGTCATCAATGCTATGGGGGAACCGATTGACGGCAAAGGTCCCTTATTCAAAGGAGATAAACCCTGTTTAATTCATAATTGCGCTTTGCCGGCACATTCACGCCAACGCATCGGCGCCAAAGCCGATTTGGGAGTACGCGCTGTCAACACTTTTTTAACCGTTTGCAAAGGTCAGAGAATGGGGATCTTTGCCGGTTCCGGAGTAGGAAAATCAACTTTACTGGCAATGATGGCGCGGCATACGCAATTGGATGTTACCGTATTGGGCTTGATCGGGGAAAGAGGACGCGAGGCTCGCGAATTTATCGAAGACGATTTGGGGCAAGACGGCATGAAACGTAGTGTTGTTGTGGTGGCAACTTCTGACGAAAGCCCTTTGATGCGAAGACAGGCGGCTTATGTCGCCATGACGGTTGCCGAATATTTCAGAGATCTCAACAAAAATGTTTTATGCCTGATGGACAGTGTTACCCGTTTCGCCATGGCGCAGCGTGAAATCAGCCTTTCAGCCGGAGAACCACCAGCAACAAAAGGATACACTCCAACCGTTTTCGCCGAATTACCCCGTTTGTTGGAACGGGCGGGGCCCGGATTGGTCGATAGCGGATCCATTACGGGATTATTCACAGTACTTGTCGATGGCGATGATCATAATGAACCGATTGCAGATGCTGTTCGCGGCATTTTGGACGGTCATATCGTTCTTGAACGCTCAATCGCGGAACGTAACAGATATCCCGCCATCAACCTGTTACGAAGTATCTCCAGAACAATGCCCGCCTGTAATAACGACGCTGAAAACGCTTTGGTCGCTCGTGCCAGAACATTAATCGCCACTTATGAAAACATGGCGGAACTTATCCGTTTGGGAGCTTATAAACCGGGGTCAGATCCTCAAGTTGACGAGGCGATCTTTTTTTATGACAAACTTGAAAAATTCCTTTCACAAAAAAAACAAGATAAAGTCGATTTTGCAACAGGATATAAAGAATTGAATAACATTCTGTCACAGTCCCCTCAAAGAGCGCATGGCGCACGATGAATTTAGTTTATGTCAAAAGATGAATTAAAAGTATTGATCCGCATCTATAAATTCGAGCTTGACGAAAAACAACGCAAGCTTGTAAATCTGTTACGCTTTGAACAAGCTTTGCTTAACCGCAAGGCTTTACTTGAAGAGCGTTTCAAACAAGAAGAAGCAACCGCAAACGAAAACCCACTCACTGCATTGACGTTTGGAGCGTACGTCGATTGGCATGTCAAAGAAAACAAACGTCTGGATCGCGCTTTGGCAGAAAACGGCGAAGAAATCGTCTCGATGCGTGAAGAAATCAGAGAAGCTTATTTGGAATTGAAAACAGTTGAAATAACACAAGAAAACCGTGAAAAACGGCAATTAGACGAATTAAAACGAAAAATCAACAATATTCTGGATGAAATCGGTTTAAATTCACACCGCAGAAAACAGTATACAAAAACTGAAAAAAAAGATTCTTAATCTCTTGGCGAATTAATTTCATTCCAACACCTTATAAAGTGTCAAAATATTTTTACCGTCCCTGTATTCATACAAAACTTCATTCATGATATTTTTAACCATGAATATGCCCAAATTTCCGATTTCACGTTCCTGTATCGACAAACTGATATCCGGATCGGCTTTGTTCAACGGATTGAAAGGAATACCGGAATCTTCGAAACAAAGCGTTATAAAGCGAGGATCTCCTCCTATGGAACAAGATAAAGACACCTCCCCTTGCTGATCTTGATAAGCATAGCGCACGATATTTGAAAAAATCTCATCAATGACAACCATGATTTCAGACAGGACTTTTTGCGAACAATTCCGCTTGCTTAACAAAGAAGAAACAAAATCCGCCAATTGTTCATACTCTTCCAAAACACCGGGAACGACTTTCCGATAAACATTATAACGCAATCCCAACATCGTTATGTCATCGAACTGCTCCACCCCTGAAACGAAATCGCTTATGTCTTTTTTTACATTTTCAATCATTTCTTTTACACAATCCGTTGCCTTACCGTTTAAAACCGATAACAGACGGTCATTCCCGTACAAGTCAAGTTGTTTGTTTTGGGCCTCTGTGATACCGTCCGTATACAAAAACAATGTATCTCCGCCATCGAAAATTATTGATGACTGTTTGTATTCAACATGATCGACAGCTCCCAATACGAAACCGGAGTGTTGTTTGAAAACAGCGAAATCCCCGTCTCCTTTTCTTAATAACGGCGGGTTGTGCCCAGCGTTCGCATAAATAAAATTTCCCGTTTCAACATCTAAAATGCCAATGAAAGCCGTTACAAACATATCTGTTTCATTGTTTTCACACAGCACTTTATTTGCCTGTGTCAATATGTCCGCTGGAGGCAAACCGGATTCCGCCAAGCTTTTTATCAATGTTTTCGCCGACATCATAAACAATGCCGCCGGAATGCCTTTTCCGGACACATCGGCAATGACGACCATAATACGGGACAGCTTTTCACCTAGCAAAAAGAAATCGTAAAAATCTCCGCCGACTTCTTTTGCCGGATACATTCCGGCATATATATCAAATTCGCTTTTATCCGGATATGGCGGAAACAATGCCGGTAAAGAGGCTTCTTGAATTTGATGCGCCAGTTTCAACTCTTCATCAAATCGGGAAGCTTCTCTGGCGATTGCCCCCTTTAAAGCGTCTACCATAGTATTAATACCGTTTGACAGGGAAATGAATTCTATGCTGGTTCTGACATCCACTTTTTCATTCAGATCTCCGTTGGTGATACGATCTAAAGAAATGTTTGTATTTTTTATTCCATTGATAACGATTTTCTTTAACAAAACCGTTATTAAAAAATAAATAAGACAAAATATGATCAACAAAAACAAAAAGCTTAAAAATAACACTTTGTTACGATACACATACATTTCTTTTTCAGGATATGTACCGACAAGCAAATAATTTTCAAAGCGCGTATAAACGCAAAAAAGAATCCCTCTGTCTGAAGGTATTCTGAAAGTTCCTTTTTCAGAAACTCCGGCTTGTATGGGTAAGCCCATTTCTTGAACTGTTTTCCCCGCCAGTCTTTCCAATGAGGAAGCTATGACACGACCGTTTTTAAAAATAACAATATTGCCCGTATCACCTATCCTGAAACTATGACGTGCATCTTTACGAATCAAGATATAACCTTGATCCCCTTTAATGACGAAATCCTCCGCCAGATGACCTAAAGTTTCATTTTTCAAAACATTGACATAATGATTGTCCGCCAGTCTTGCCCGAATAAACCCCGGTGCGTCCTGTCTGGACACGTCGGCATATTGGACTGTCGAAAAGCCGGCGACTTGCGGCAATTCCTCCTGCTGAAAAGCCTCGATGAAATCGCTTTCCGTCCTGTCAATCAATTTCAAATACTGTGGGAAATACCGCGACTTTTGGAAATCGGATCCGATCAACGTTTGCGGATAGGCATTGACGACCTTTCCGTTTTCATCGCAAATGCTGACATCCGCCAAACCCGCGTCCTTACTCCATTTTTTGAGTATCTCCTTGTTTTTTAAAAAAGCATCTGGATCAACGGCTATTGTATAAGCCAGAACTCTTATTTTTTCCAACAACGCCAGTTCGGATGCCTTTTTCAAATTATCCAGATTTTGATGATGCAATATAATTTGCTGCCTGACATATTCCTGTTTCAAACGGATGAGAGATTCAACATACCTGTCCGCCTGCATCGTTTGAAACGTAAATAACAAGCGGAAGGTCAAAACAAACGTAAGCAAGACAAAAACGAACAACCATTTTTGGAATGTTCTTTGCATCAAAGCAACCTTTTACTGGATATTTAAAAGATTTTTCAATCCGGTCATTTCCAATACTGACATAACGACATCATTGACGTTGCGAATAATCAAATTTCCTTGTTTTTCCGTTATTCTTTTTTGAGTGATCAGCAAAACGCGGATCCCTGAGGACGCCAAAAAATCAACATCGGAAAAATCCAAGATCAATTGATTTTCCGTTTTCAACACTTCATTGATTGCCGTTTCCAAAGCCAACGAAGTCGAGGTGATCAAACGACCTGATATATTTAAGACCGTTACATCATTTTCTTTTGTTTTCGTAATTTGCATTGTTTTCCTCTATATTTGAAAGCCCTTTTTTTAAGATAAGCTGTTAAAATCTCACCCGCAAGCGTTAAAATGTTTTCAAAAGCCAAATATCCGTTTTTTCAATATCCGAATTTCCCTAATGATGCGTATCCGGAAAAAACACCGACTGCAAACGATAATATCATTCCAGCACACCGTATACATTGGATCTTTAAGATTTTCTTGCGAATGAAAAGATACGGGTATGCCACTTTTGTCTACACGGTATAAGCAGTTCCTACAGGAGTTTTTTTCAAATCAAATACAAAAAAAAACTAAAAAACTGTCTACAATATCGCTTTAAAAAACCATAACGTTTCCATATCCGAAAATTTCATCATTTTAAAACAGAGTTTACAGTTTAAAAAGAACAGCTTCCCCCACCGCTTTTACCCGACATTATTTTAAACCCGATAAAAAAAAAGCGCCTTTACGGCGCTTTTCATAATTTTGATTAATAATTTTCGGCTCGCACTTCGAAAAAGCTCTTAGGATGAGCGCAAACAGGACAAATTTCAGGAGCTTTTTTGCCCATGACCAAATGTCCGCAATTACGGCATTCCCACATCGTTTCGCCAGCCTTTTCAAACACCGCTTTCATTTCCACATTATTCAACAAAGCGCGATATCTTTCTTCGTGGGACTTTTCAATTGCCGCCACAGCACGGAATTGAGCCGCCAGCTGAACAAATCCTTCCTCTTCGGCTTCTTTGGCGAAAGTGGCGTACATATCCGTCCATTCGTAATTTTCGCCTTGCGCCGCGTGCAATAAATTTTGAGCCGTATCCCCCAATTCGCCTAACGCTTTGAACCAAAGCTTTGCGTGCTCTTTTTCGTTTTCGGCTGTTTTAGTGAAAATTGCCGCGATTTGTTCATAACCTTCTTTTTTGGCGACGCTGGCAAAATATGTGTATTTATTGCGTGCCTGAGATTCACCGGCAAAAGCGGTCATAAGATTTTTTTCGGTTTTCGTCCCTTTTAATTCCATTATTTTTCTCCTGAAAGAATCTACAAAATTTAGAAAGATTTTAAACTTTTAATCCGTAAAAGCAAACTTTTTTTTATTAAATCGCATTTTTTGGAATACAACACTTGACCTTATCGCCATAAAGACTCTCTATAATCACGTCTATGCCATACAAACGCCTGATCAAATCACTGACAATCGTTTCATCCGGAGAACCGTAAGCCAAAATTTTTTGTTCCGACAAAGCCAATACTTTATCCGCATATAAAAAAACATGATCCGGAGAATGGGTCGAAAATAAAATGGTGTATCCTTGCCGCGCCAAAGACTTCATTTGATCCAGTACGCGCAAACTGTTGCCGTAATCCAAATTCGCAGTCGGTTCATCCATGATCAGAACTTTTGTTTGCTGCGCCAAAGCGCGTGCAATCAATACCAATTGACGTTCCCCTCCGCTGATTTTTTGATAATCCCTGTCTTTCAGAGAAAGTATCCCCAAACGTTTCAAAGCTTGACATGTTATTTCACTTTCTTTTTGCGATGGCATTCTAAATCCTCGCAAACCGGCGGTTGTGCCCATCAATACCATATCAAAGACACTCAAATTGAATGCCGTATCATGCGATTGAGGAATATAAGCAACCAATTTTGCCAATCTTTCCGGTGGAATTCCTGCAGTTGATTCGCCGTTTATGGTGATTTTACCTTCATACGAAGCGGACAAACCCAACAAGCATTTAAATAACGTACTTTTTCCCGCCCCGTTCGGTCCCAGAACAGCTGTAATACTACCGTCCGCGACGCAAAAAGAGATATCTTTTAAAATCATGCGGTCTTTATAGGAAAAAGATAAATGTTGCACACAAATTGTCAACGCTTTCATCTCCTGCGCGTAATAAGATATAAAAAAAACGGGGCACCGATAAAAGAAGTCAAAATACCGATCGGTATTTCCGAAGACAACAAATTTCTGGCAACATCGTCAACAACGACTAAAAACGCCGCCCCCAATAACATTGATGCCGGCATTACATACCTGTAATCCGCCCCGACCATCTTTCGCGCCATATGAGGCACTACCAATCCCACCCAACCGATAATGCCGCTGACGGAAACGGCGGTCGCCGTTATCAAAGAAGCGCAAAAAATAATGATCAAACGCAACTTTCCGGCATTGACCCCCAAAGAAAAAGCTTCATCATCTCCCAATGTCAGAATGTTTATTTTCCAGCGCAACAAAAAAAGAGGTATCAAGCCGGCGGACATCATCAGCGCACAAAAAACAGGCGTTTGCGTTCCGCAAGAAGCAAGACTGCCCATCAACCAATAAGTGATGGCAGGTAATTGATCCGTCGGATCCGCCACCAATTTAATCAATGAAGTCGCCGCTGAAAATAAAGACCCGACAACAATTCCCGACAGGATCAAAGCCAATATTTGTCGTCCCTGCGTTTTCCGGCTGACATTCCAAACCGTTGCGGTACACAATAAACTGAATAAAAAAGCGCTGAAAACAACAATCGAAGAATCCGCTCCCGCAAGCAAAGCCAAAGCCGCTCCGAAAGCGGCTCCGGAAGAGGCGCCCAAAATATCCGGAGATGCCATCGGATTTTGAAAAACGCCTTGGTAAGCCGCCCCCGCCGAAGATAAAGCGCAACCAACCAGCCCCGCTGTCAAAACACGAGGGATACGGATCTTTTCCAGTACGGTTTTTGCCTGAAGTATGTCAACAGACTCTGTTTCTCGCGCATAAAACAAAATATCGAATATCTCTTTTAATGAAAGCGGATACCGACCAACACCCAAAGAACAAAACAAAATAACAACTGTCATGAAAAGCAATAACATAACTTTAAACGACGGAGAAAAGCTTTTTTTAAAATCAAACATTTTATTGCCTTTCATGTTCCAAGACTTGATCTTTATAAAATCAACGGCTATATCCTTTCAGACCCGTTATTGTTTAATTTATCAAAATAAAAAAAGGAAGCAGATATGTCAAACCGTGTACAAAAAGCCGTCGAATTAAGGGATATGAAAGCTTACAACTGCGCACAAGCCGTTTTATGCGCCTATAGCGACACTGTCGGGATTGATGAGCTAACCGCTTATAAAATTGCGGAAGGTTTCGGAAGCGGCATGGGCGGACTGGGAAGCACTTGCGGTGCCGTTACGGCTGTATGTATGTTGATCGGTTTAAAAAACAGTTCAGGAAAGCTTGGAGACAAATCCACTCGGGCAGATACTTATAAAAAAATAAGAATTTTTACGGAACGTTTTAAAGAACACGCCGGATCCGTTCTTTGCCGGGAACTGAAAGGGGAAAACGGGCATCCTGTTTATCCCTGTCAAAAATGTATCGAAACGGCAGCCAAGTTATTTGAAAATGGAGAAATTTAACGCAACCGCTTGCAAAACGGTTAAATCAATCGTTCGATTGACTGTTAGAACAAAAGACGATATAGTGCATTTGACATGTTCAACTTAAGAGCGGCAAATCATGGCAATGGATTCTAAAAAGCGCTTATTTAAAACAGCACGCCACCTGTTTGCCCAAAAAGGTTATCAGGCGACATCCACGCGGGATATCGCCGAAAAAGCAAAAGTCAACATCTCATCAATCACATATTATTTCGGCAGTAAATTAGGGTTGTACAAAGCTGTATTATCCGATATTGCCAACCGTGTGAAAAAAGAATTGAACGAAAAAACAAACAACGCCCTTAATTTGTTGACGGATCAAGAAACTTCTGCAGATCAAGCGGAGGAATTACTCTTTGAATTGATATCCGACCTATGTTTTTTATTGTGTTCAAAACGGTTGCCAAACGAAGATGCCATCATTTTCCTGCATGAATATTCCGCCCCCGGAGAAGCTTTTGAAACGCTGTATCAAGAACTGATCTCGCCCGTTTATAACATTTTTGCCGCACTTATAGCAAAAGCGACCGGCGGTGTTTTAAATTATGAAGACGCAACTTTGTTCACTTTTCAACTCTTTGCTCAAATGTTCGTCTTTAAATCCCGAAAACAAACCATCTTGCAACATCTGGGGTGGGAAGAATACGGAGAAAATGAAATCAAAAAAATTTCAAATATGCTCTTGAGCCATACACATGCCATTCTCACTTTGTATAAAAAAACTAACATGGAATAACAATGAACCGTTCATTTTTACATCGCAAATATCTTCCGCTTTACGCTTTAATGTTCAGCGCGTTTTTTTCACAACAAAGCTATGCCGCCGGTTTCCAGTTAACTGATTTCAGCATGACCGGATTGGGTCGTTCTTATGCCGGCGCAGGTATTGTCGGGGACGATTATTCTGCTTTGGCTTTCAACCCTGCCGGTATGGCTTTGAAAGGTTCGGGGGCTCAAGCCGGAGCCGCTTTAATATGGCAACACGGTGATGTCAAGGGGATTGCGGAAAAAGCCGGAACCGTCGTTTCCGGAAAGGAAAACGTCAGCATTCCCGTCGGTGTCCCTAATCTGTTCGCGCAATATAAACTTTCCGATTCTTTTAATTTCGGGGTGGGAATCTATGCTCCGTTCGGATTGGAAACCAAATATGACAGGGATTGGTTCGGTTCGGATCTGGGCGTTCATTCTGCTCTGGAAGTCATTGATATCGCCCCTTCCTTATCCTATCGCATCAACGATCATTGGAGTGTCGGAGCTTCTTTAATCGCGCGTTACGGACGGGTCAACATGACAAACACCACCAGCGGAACGGGCTTCAGCGATTTTGATATAGACGGATGGGGCTGGTACGGTCGTTTCGGCGTCATGTATGAAGTGTCAAAAAACACACGTTTCGGCATTTCTTATCAAACTCAGTCGACCGAAGTTGAACATACCTTAAAAGGCGATCATACTTTTGAAGGCATGCCCATACCCGTTTTAAACGGAAACTGGGTCGGCGGAACCATTACCGGTCTGCCTGAACAATGGTTGTTGTCCGGTTATCACAAACAGGGAAATTTCGGTTATTCCGCAAGCGTCCGTTATATCCGTTGGGAACATTTCAATAATTTCACTTTAACTTCTTCAAGCCCTCTGGGATATCACACATCTAAATATAATTGGCAAAATACATGGGCAATCTCTTTGGGTGTGGATTGGTACTATAATGATGTATGGACGTTCCGCGCCGGTTTGGCTTTCGATGAATCCCCCGTGCGTAACGCGGCTTCTCGTACTGTGAGAATCCCTGATAACGACCGTTATTGGATGTCTTTGGGATTTACTTATAAAGTCAATGAAAATGTCAAAATTGATGTCGGGTACGCTCATTTGTACCTTCCGACCTATAAAGCCAGAAACGGATACGGCAATACGGGGCTACCTCCTCAATTCGGAGGCGGGGAAAGCACCGCCGTTATTGATGCGAAATATGATGTAAATGCTGAAATACTGGGAATTCAGTTCCAATACGATTTTTAAAAAAGAGCCCCCGCGTAAAACGCGGGGTTTTTTCATAGGGAATGTAAATTTCACCCTACAAGCTACGTCTGAATGGCATTAAAGTGTTTTACATATGCCTTTTGTTACTTTCCCCTGTAAAAAGAGCAAACAAATCTGGAATAGATTAATAGAAACGGTATCCTTTTCCTACCGGTCTTTGATGTATGTATTCTCCACGCACCGTATTTTTTCTTTTCTTTATTGAGGTATGATTACTCTGATGTTTGCAAACCGTCAGACTTTTTTCACCTTTCTAAACACCCGTAAAACCTGTCTGACGGGATTCCCAACGGCATACGAACGTAATCCCGACAAACCTATTCTCCCATGACATTCATCTGCGTTCTCTTGAACAGGTTTCGTAATATTCCCTCTAAATCAAACCGTTACCATAAAATGTTTTCCGGTATTACTTGCCGCGAAAACAATCCCGCTCTTCCATCGGTTTAAAAAAAAGATATTCATAACAATTAATCAAGAGAAATCAATGCGCATCAGCCCAATTATCTGCAATACCGACTTCGGCAATCAGAGGGACAGACAGATTGACAACCCCTTCCATGACTTTTTTAACAACCTCTGCTGTTGCCCGCGCTTCTTCATCAGGCATTTCCAGAATCAGTTCGTCATGAACTTGCAATAACAGTTTTGCCGACAATCCGGCTTGGTTTAATGCCGGCTGTAAACGTAACATTGCCTTTTTAATGATATCGGCCGCACCGCCTTGAATCGGGGCGTTGATCGCGGAACGTTCCGCAAACTGACGCCGCGCGGCATTTTTATCATTAATACTTCCAACAGCACACTTTCTGCCAAACGGCGTTAAAACATAACCGTTCGCTTTGGCAAAATAGACGGTCTCTTCCATATAAGATCGAATTTCCGGATAGCGCGAAAAATACGCATTAATATAATCTTGCGCCTCTTTTCGATCTATTCCAAGTTGGCGTGCCAAACCAAAGGCGGATATACCGTAAATAATTCCAAAGTTGATGGCTTTCGCACGACGGCGCACCATCGGATCCATCCCTTCTACCGGAATACCGAAAACCTGAGACGCTGTCGCGGCATGAACGTCTATGCCTTGAGCAAAAGCCTCCTTCAATCCTTTAACATCAGCGACATGAGCCATCAAACGCAACTCAATTTGCGAATAGTCGGCAGACAGCAATTTCTTACCCGATTCTGCTATAAAAGCGCGCCGGATCGCACGCCCTTCCTCTTGGCGAATGGGAATGTTTTGCAGGTTCGGATCGTTTGATGACAAACGTCCCGTCGATGTTACCGTTTGCATAAACGTTGTGTGAACACGTTTCGTTTTTGGATTAATCTGGCTTTGCAAAGCATCTGTATATGTGCTTTTCAATTTTGAAAACAACCGGTATTCCAAAATATCCTGCGCTATGGAATAACCGTCCAGCGCCAATTCTTCCAAAATAGACGCATCCGTCCCCCAAGATCCGGTTTTCGTCTTCACCCCCTTCGGAAGGTTAAGCTTTTCAAACAACACTTTTCCCATCTGTAACGGAGAATTCAAGTTAAATTCCTCCCCCGCCGCCGCGTATATTCTCTTTTCCAGATTGGACAGCTTTTCCGAAAACGTCGCACTAAGCTTTTTTAATTCATTTTCGCAAACTTTAATGCCACACGTTTCCATATCGTATAAAACCCGTACGCTCGGACGATCCATCGTTTCATACAAGCAAACAAGTTTTTCATTCTCAAGGCGCTTTTTTAAAAAATGATACAGCCGCAAAGTTATATCGGCGTCTTCGGCAGCATAATCCAACGCCTGATCCAATTCGACCCTGTCAAACGTTATTTTTCCGCGTCCCGTTCCGCATACATCCCGATACTTGATCGTCTGATAATCCAAATACAACGAAGCCAGATCATCCATGTTATGCAAATGGGAAGATCCGTCCAGATCATAAGACAGCACCATCGTGTCTTCGATCGGATTTAAATTCAACGTACCATACTCGTTCGATAAAACATGCCAGTCGAACTTTATATTGTGCCCGATTTTTAAAATACCTTTGTTTTCCAAAACAGGCTTTAACACCGCCAAAGCGTCTTGAACCGGAATTTGTTTTATCCGTTGTTCCTGTTCCTGCCCACCGAACAAGTCAGTTTGAGAATTTTTTAACGTATGACGCAACGGAACGTAAAAAGCCATCCCTTCTTGATAACAAAATGAAAATCCGACCATTTCCGCTTGCATCGCCGACAAAGAATCAGTCTCCGTGTCTATGGCGACAAAACCTTTTTCCGAAACAATTTCAAGCTGTTTTTTCAATTCTTCAAGATCTTGAATCAACCGGTACTTCTTTTCCACTTTACGGATAAGCGGTAAAGAAACGGATTCTTGTTTTTCTTCCGTAACATCCAACCAAGATGGCAACTTTGCAATCAGACTTTTAAATCCCATTTCTTGAAAAAAAGACTTTATCCGCTCCAACCGCGGCGGTTTTACACTGAAATCATCAAGCGTTTTTTCCACCGGTGCGAAAGCGTCCAATGTAACCAAACGTTTTGACATACGCGCCAAATCAGCATCTTGCATCAAAACTTCCCGACGTTTTTTCTGTTTGACAGAGACCAGATTATCCAGCAAATTTTCCAAACTGCCATATTCTTTAATTAACAAAGCGGCGGTTTTTATTCCTATGCCATGAACACCGGGAACATTATCGGACGTGTCCCCCGCCAAAGACTGGACATCCACGACTTTATCCGGCGTAACACCGAATTTTTCAATGACTTGATCTGCTTCAACCGTACGTTGTTTCATCGGATCATAAATCGTAACCCCCGTACCAACCAACTGCATCAAGTCTTTATCGGCGGAAACTATAGTAACATCCGCTCCCTTTTCATGAGCCATTCGCGAATATGTCGCCAATAAATCATCAGCTTCAAAACCTTCCATTTCCACCTGAGCCACATCAAAAGCGTCAACAGCTTGTCGCAACAAAGGAAACTGGGGGATCAAATCTTCAGGTGTTTCTTTACGCGTTCCTTTGTAATCGGGAAAGATATCCATACGAAATGTTTTTCGAGAAGCATCAAAAACGACAGCCCTGTAATCCGCCGGCATTTCTTTGATCAATTTCATCATCATCGAACAAAAACCGTAAACGGCATTCACTGGCTTTCCATCAAGTCCGGTCATTGAAGGCAAAGCATAATAAGCCCGGTAAATATACCCCGATCCGTCAATTAAAACGACTTTTTTATTTTTCAGGTTGTCGGTCATCTCTCAATCCCTTCCTTTTTTCCCCACCTTACCGTTTTTCCGGTCAAAAATAAAGAACCGGCAAAAAACAAAAGGCGAAGACTTTCTTCTTCGCCTTTTTTAATAAAAATTCTTCGGTTAAAACAACTGTAAAACGCTTTGAGAAGCTTGAGACGCCAAAGACAACGAATTAATTCCCAATTGTTGACGTGTTTGAAGTGCCAACATATTTGCCGCCTCTTCATTCATATCGGCCAAGACCAACTGATCCGCCCCTGTTGTCAAATTATTAATCATGCTTTCGGTAAAGTCTTCACGAATCTGAACCGTCGATAATTTTTGACTGAAGTATGAAGCCTGTGCGCGTAAAAGAGATGTCGCCTTGGTGATTTGATCTAACGACTTATCAATATCGGCATTATCCTTCCATTCGTTTTCAGACACCGTAAAGCCCAACCCGACGGAATTGAAAACCACACCTTTCAATTCTAATGTACTGGTTCGCGATTCATTAAAGACAACCGTTAAATCATCACCGTTGAGCAAATTGATCCCTTTATAAGACGTATCCTTCACCAACTGATCAATTTGATTTAATATATCGTCAAACTGACGGGCGTATTTTTCACGTTCATTCGAACCGTTTCTGACAGCAATAATATGATCGCCCAGTAAACTGCTTATAAAGTTACCCGAACCGACATCGGCAATCACCATATCGTCCCCTTGTTCGCCGGAAATAACAAGATGCCCGTTGGAATCAAAATCGGCTGAAACCCCGTTTAAACCGTCAACCGCCTGACGGAATTGTTCAACGGTCATACCGTCTGTAACGGTTATGGAATAGCCTGCGTCAAAGCCCAATATTTGATTAAAGTCCGTTTGAACTTGCAATTCATAGTCTGTAGCAGCGGCTATCGTCGCGTTGTCAACGCTTGTTCCCTCCGTACCGCCTGTAGCCCCTGTAATTTCTATTTCACCGACAGATACTCCGGCCTTTTCGTTATAAATCTGAATATCGGAACCGTCTTTCACAGCTTTGATCCCTTTAGCCGCCAATTCGGCATTCGCGTTGACCAGATTGATAACATCATCAACATCGGTTACAGCCGAGGTATCGTATCCCAAATCAAGTTCAACACCGTCAATCGTCAACTTTGCCGATCCCGTGTTTGACGACCCTTGCGCAGCGCTAATCTGAACCGCTGTGATTTTGCGGGCTTCCGGATGCACTTCGGGTTGGTTTGAAACAAAGCCTGCCGTCGAGCGAATAAGCAAAGACGAATTGTCCAAAGTGTTAAAAGTCATTTTACCATCTTTGATTTCAGCATTTAAAACATTACGCCCGATTGTATAAACGACATTGCTCATAAAATCTTCCAAAGACGTATCCACCCCAAAAGATTGCTTGACCGCTGCGGAACTTGAATCCGGCGAAGATATGCCCGATCCCGATGATTCAAACGTAAATTCATACGTTTTATCACCGATGATCATTTCGATAACGCCCCCTTGAGCTATTCCGATTTCCTCCAATGTCTGATCGATTGAAACATTAGATGTCCCTTGCATGGTTGTTGCGTCTCCCAAACGGATCGTAAACTGATCGCCTGATTTGGAATTAGCGACAATGTCTGTCAAGATGTCGTCTTTTGCCGTCGCCGGATTGAAAACAACGTTTTCAGATACGACGGACGAAGCAATATTTTCCGAATCCCGCGCATTGGCAGCGATCGATTTGGCTTGTTCCACAAACTCTTGCAAAGTTGTAATACCTTCATCCGCGACTTCAAGTGTGGAAATAGCCTGTCCTATACTGTCCAGCAATGTCGATAAATCATTGGCACGCGCATTCAAAGATTGAGCCGTAAAATACGAAGACGGATTATCCATTGCACTGTTTACTTTATAACCCGTTGACAAACGCTCCTGCGTCCTGTCCAGTAACATCTGCGTGTTTTTCAAACTCAGTAAATTGGAACGCATTGATGATGTAAGAGCAATTTTATCTGTAGCCATGAGATCTCTCCTCTTCTTGGATAAAAGACAGCTTAAAATGGAACGGGTAACGCTAATACCACCTTTTGTTAAAAACGGTTCTTCGACTGTTTTATTCAACAATTCTTGCAATAAAAGCTAACACAACTTTAATTTTACATCAACACTCAAAATCATACCGCTATTTGACAAAATATTTTTTCAATCCGTCTGTCCGTAAAAATTTCGATTTCATTTTAATTCCCCCATAAAAATAAAGATAACTAAACCAATATATCAATAGGACGCACCCGCTTAACAAATCTATCTTAAATTGTATTTTTTGTAAAAACTGCTTTTATCAGAGTTCTGTTCATAAAGACCTTTTTTTCCTTGTCAAAAAAATGTTACATTACCTAATCGTGTTTTTTTAGGAGGGAAACACATGACTGAAACAAAAAAAAACAAGCTTGTTTCGCAAAAATCGAATCACATCAAAGAAATCGGTCGCTTAAACAGGATTTCCGGTCAAATTGATGGAATAAAAAAGATGATCAACGGGCAAAGGGATTGTTCAGACATCCTCGTCCAATTGCGTTCCGTGCGTTCGGCAATCCGTTCTGTGGAAGCTAATATTTTAAAAACGCATTTATTATCTTGCATAGATCAATCTTTTTCTTCCGATCCGGAAAGACAGCAGTCGGCGGAAGAGTTTAAAAATTTTTTTTGCAGGTTTCATGAATAAAAAAATGAATAAAATGAAAGTACTTGTCGGTTTGAGCGGAGGTGTTGATTCCGCTGTAACGGCTTATTTACTGAAAAAAGCCGGCTATGACGTTACAGCCGCAATGATGACTGTTTTTAAAAACGGATATTCCACCTTGAATCCCGATGCCAAAGGGTGTTTTTCCCCACATCAGGAACAAGATGTTTTATCCGCTCGGGAAATCTGCAAAATATTGGAGATCCCTTTTCACGTTATAGATTGTTCAGATTCATATAAAAAAACCGTTTTAGACAATTTTCGACAAGAATATTTATCCGGTCGGACACCCAATCCGTGCGTTTTATGCAATGCCTCCATAAAATTCCAAGCTTTTCCGGACGCAGCGCGACAAGCCGGACTGACTTTCGACAAATTTGCAACAGGGCACTATGCAAGAGTGTCTTTTGATGATGAAAGACAGCGTTATCTTTTAAAAACGGGGATCGATTCCAAAAAAGACCAATCCTATTTTCTCTACCGCTTAAATCAAGATCAATTGGCTCGAATCGTTTTTCCTTTAGGAGAAAAAACAAAAGAGGAAATTCGTGCAATCGCAAAAGAAACAGGTTTGCCTGTCTGTAACAAACCGGACAGTCAGGATTTTTATTCAGGAAATATGAACGATATTCTTCAAGCCCCCTCTGAAACCGGTCGTTTCGTTACAAAAGACGGCAAAATACTGGGAACACATCAAGGATTTTGGAATTACACCGTCGGACAAAGAAAAGGATTGGGATTAAGTGCTTCAAAGCCATTATTCGTTTTAGGTTTCGACATTGAAAAAAACAATGTTATCGTCGGGTTTGAAGATGACAATGTTTGCCACGGGATAACCGCAAACCGTTTAAATTGGGTTTGTCTGCCTTCTTTAAAAAAGCCCTTATGCGCATATGCGAAAATAAGGTCGACACAAAATATTCAACCCGTCCGTATTACTCCGCTGACAGATGATGAAATCAAAGTCGATTTCAACGTCGCCCAACGCAAGATTGCAACCGGACAATCAGTTGTGTTGTATGATGGTTCCGAAGTATTGGGAGGAGGTTTCATAAAAACGGTCTTTTAATTGACATACCGTCTTTTGCCTTTCTTTTTGCGAAAACTGAATGACCTATCATAAAAAAACTCTACATTTAGCTGAACAGTGATAAGGAACTAAATACTTATCAACTGTTAGCTGACGGGATTTGGGCGCATACGAAACTCCTGTCAGATTCTAAACAGGAATCAGACGGGAGTTTTTTAACTGCCTATGTGAAGCTGAAATACTTTGATGAGAGCATGGGTTCCATTGACAGCATTGATGTAGCGGACAAGTTGTGAATGATTGTTTTCATCGCTACTGTGAACTGGCTTATCCGCCTAAAAAAAATATTTTTCAAATGCACTTCTGATCTCTATGAGTATTCTATCTATACAAAAAACAGTGTTTCCAAGCATCTGACTCATGGATTGACTTTTTTTAGTAATAAGGACTATAGTTAAAAAATTGCCGCCGGGTAAACGCTTATTTTCACTCCATTAGGCCTTTGAAGGAGTGAAAATAAGCGTTTTTTTGTTTGCAAACGCAAACAACACTCGGGGATATTGTGTAGGAGGTCAAACATGAAGCAATCTAATTGTTTCAGAGAGTTCGCAAAATATTCTTCCCTCAATATATTGGGAATGCTTGGATTATCATGCTACATCCTAGCAGATACTTATTTTGTGTCAAAAGGATTAGGTACAAATGGATTAGCCGCGCTAAATCTTGCTATTCCCATTTACAGCTTTATACATGGAAGCGGGCTTATGATCGGCATGGGCGCCGGAACAAAATATTCCATTCAAAAAAACAAGGGAGATACTAATTCTACAAATGGAATATTTACGAACGCCATTTATTTTACATCATTTTTTGCCTGCCTTTTTATTGTTATTGCCATCTTTTTTTCTGATGCCCTCGTCAGATATTTAGGCGCAGACAAGAATGTCTATTCCATGACAAAAACTTATTTACAGGTGATTTTATTATTTGCACCTGTATTTTTGCTGAACAATGTACTGTTGTGCCTTGTCCGAAACGATGGTGCTCCACAACTTTCTATGATTGCCATGATTTTTGGAAGTCTATCTAACATTTTATTGGACTATATATTTATTTTCCCCTGTAAAATGGGGATATTTGGAGCTGCTTTTGCAACAGGTATGGCACCGATCATCAGTATGTTAATTTTAACGCCACACTTCTTCAGGAAGAAAAACAATTTTCACTTTTCGATGTGCAGCATTGACGGAAGGTTATTGGGCGGCATTTTCTCAAGTGGTGTTCCGTCGCTTATCACTGAAATGTCCTCTGGTATCGTGATGATTGTGTTTAATGGTATTATTCTTTCCTTGCAAGGTAATATCGGTGTTGCAGCTTACGGGGTCATCGCGAACCTTTCGCTTGTTGTGATTGCGGTATATACGGGAATCGCACAAGGTATCCAGCCCATTGTCAGTAGCAACTTCGGTTCAGGTAACTTAAAAAATGTGCGTCATATATTAAAATATGCCTTAACGACAATGCTCATTATATCCGGCTTAATCTATGTGGGAGTTTTTTGGGGTGCCTATCCTATCGCATCAATATTCAATAGCGAGCAAAACGAAGTTCTACAAGCCATCGCGATACAGGGATTAAGATTGTACTTTATTGCCTGCCCGTTTGTCGGATTCAATGTGATTATTTCTATTTATTTTACTTCCACAGAATATGCCCGTCCTGCTCATATTATTTCACTAATGCGAGGATTTGTTGTGATCATCCCAATAGCGTTTGCTTTGGCTTCTATTGCGGGAATGAGGGGGGTATGGTGTGCCTTTCCCACAACAGAGATCGTTGTCATGATGACAGGTGTTGTTTTCTATCTGATCAGTAAAAACAACAAAAAGAAAGTAGTGATATGAAAAGAATTATTACAGTTGGTCGAGAATTTGCAAGTAATGGGGGGGGGGGGGGGGCGGAGCAGCCGAAGACCTCGCACGCCTTTTGCTGGTTC
>CALXOZ010000003.1 GCA_944390195.1 uncultured Alphaproteobacteria bacterium | reverse complement strand
TGCACTGACCGCTCTCTACCAGCCACCGCCTGTACATCTCTTCTCTCTTCCTATTCACTCTGATATCTATGATCTCTATCGCTTCCGGCTCATCCACCAGATCAACCGGCGCATCAACTTATATACGTAACTAAACGACCTATGTCAAGAAAGTTTTTTAAAAATTTTCATTTTTTTTACTCACTCTAGGAAAACCGCCATTTTTTACATATATTTTATTAAAGCAAAACCGCCTGCCAACAAGGCGAAAAACAATGTCGCAAGCCAACCGAGATTCTTTTCGATAAAAATTTGCATCGGAGCGCCGAATCTCCACAATAACACAGCCAATAAAAAGAATCGTCCGCCTCTGGATAAAACGGAGGCTATCGTAAAAACATCAAGATTTAAATCTGTCATACCGCTTAATATCGTTATAACTTTGTAAGGAAACGGTGTAAATCCTGCCGCGGCAACTATCCAAGCACCGTATTCATTATAAGCTTGTTTAAACGCCTCCACTTGATCCATATATCCGTAAAATGAAAAAATAGGAACGGCAACAGTATCGTATAAAAACATTCCTATGGCATATCCGGCGAATCCTCCCAAAACGCTGGACACTGTACAAATTCCTGCCAGCCAAAACGCCTGTTGCGGACGCGCCAACATCATAGGAATCAGTAAAACATCAGGAGGAATCGGAAAAAACGAACTTTCGGCAAATGAAAACAAAGCAAGCAACCATACGGCTTGCGGATGTTCAGAACATCGAAGAACCCAATTATACATCTTATGAAAAAATGCTGTCCATTTCTGAGAAAAATTTTTGATGGAATCGACAATATAGTTCACCTTTTACAATCCTCTTTCTAAAGCGAAAAAGAAGATCATATACGAAACAAAGCTAAAAAAAAAGAGGCGCTCTGTTTATCGCCTCTTTTTCTTTATCCTCTAAAGCTTATTCAAACGTAACAGCCTGCTGTATAATATGAACATCTTTATCACCGCGCCCAGACAAATTTACGATGATGATTTTTTCCTTATCTAACGTTTTTGCCAATTTTATTGCATAAGCCAACGCATGAGACGATTCTAAAGCAGGAATAATTCCTTCGATTCGGGACAATTGCATACAAGCTTGTATTGCCTCCTGATCTGTCGCCGTTTCATATACGGCTCTGCCCGTTTCTTTTAACATGCTGTGTTCCGCCCCGACTCCGGGATAATCCAATCCGGCTGAAATACTGTATGTCAAAGCAGGGTTTCCTTCAGAATCTTGCAATAAATAAGTATAAGCTCCATGTAAATATCCCGGTTTTCCTTTTGCCATTGTCGCACAATGTTCCGAAGTGTCCAATCCTTTTCCTGCCGCTTCCACACCGACCAAGCGGACGGAAGGATCATTTATAAAACCGGAAAACAGACCTATCGAGTTACTACCACCGCCCACACAGGCAACAACATAGTCGGGCAACCGGTTTTCATGAGCCAAAATTTGACAACGAGCTTCCTTTCCGATAACCGATTGAAAATCACGAACCATCATCGGATAAGGATGAGGTCCAACCGCAGAACCGACCAAATAAAATGTATCAGAATAATTCCGTGTTATATCTTCAAAAGCGGCATCAACGGCATCACTGAGTGTTCCTTGACCTTTTTTAACCGGAATCACTTCAGCCCCCAACATTTTCATGCGAAAAACATTTAACGCTTGTCGTTTAGTATCTTCTTCCCCCATATATACACAGCACTTCATGCCGAACAAAGCGGCTCCTGTCGCCGTCGCCACCCCATGTTGCCCTGCTCCCGTTTCCGCAATAATTCGTTTTTTCCCCATATGGCGGGCAAGTAATATCTGTCCCATGACATTATTGATCTTATGAGCGCCTGTATGGCAAAGATCTTCCCTTTTCAAATAAATCTTCGCACCACCGGTTTCTTTGCTTAAACGGGAAGCATAATATAACGGCGTTTCACGCCCGACATATTCTTTCAAATAATAAGCCAATTCTTCCTTAAATGCCGTAGTATCCTTTATTTCCTCATAAGCTTGCGCTATCTCGCGCATTACGTTTTTCAGCTCTTCGGGCAGGAACATTCCTCCGAAACCGTGGAAAAAACCATTCTTATCCGGATTGGAAAATTGAGATATAAATGTCATTGTTTTAAACCTTTCTACTTTATATTGACCTTTGCCGTTTTTCCGGGAATCGAGAGGTTATAAAACAAAGTATAAAAAAACCGCTGTTCCCGTTTTGGGAAACTCGCGGCAATAAAAAAAATTTTCGCGGCTTCCCTTACGAAAGCCACCACCAGTTCTGACACAAGAAAAAAATGTTTTTTGTTACTTCCATCATAATGGCTTATGATATGAAAACAAAAAAAATTGTCAAACAAAAAAATATCTTTTTCCTTTTTGTTTTTTACCGGATACTTTCTAAATCGAATAAAAAGGCGGATCCGAAAATGAAAAAAATATTCTTTTTATTTTTTTGTATTGCTCTATTTTCAACCTTAAAAAAAGACGGAGTAGCCGAAGAGGTATTGCCTTCATCGTATAATGAAACTCCTCGTCAAGAGCTTATAATGGAAAATCGGGATAATCCCCCTTTTTTAGCCCCGAAACAAAGGAACTTAAGAATTAAGACTCCGGAGGAATCCGCTCCCTCTTCCGCAAGAAAACAAAGGAACTTAAGAATTAAGACTCCGGAGAAAGCTGATCCTTCTGCTATCAGAAAACAGCGCAATTTGAGAATTAAACCCCTTAACGAAAATAAGGAAGAAGAACTGTTATCAGAATAAAAAAACGGGATTTCCGTCAAAATATACAGACTCTTTGTCGTATTGACCAAACAGCAAAGAACGTTCCATTCTGAAAGCATTGTTCAACTTGCCAAAAGGAAGGGATTTTATGAAAAAAAGCCTTTTATTACTCACACTGTTATGCTTCGTTTCCGCTCCGGTAATGGCCAAAGACGGTATTGAAAATAAGCTCGAGCATAAAATTGAAAAGATCGAGCGCGAATACAAAAAAGAAATTGAAAAAATTGAAGAAAAACATAAACTTTCAGCTCAAATGAAGCAATTACTGTTGCAACAGAAACAACAAAAAAGAGATCTTGCCATAAAACAAGCGGAAGAAAAATACAATTTAAAAATGAAACAGAAAGAAGAAAGGAAAGCCCTCAGAAAAAAAGAAAGAGCCGAACTTTCTGCAATATCCGGCAATATGCAGGATGATCAGACAATGGACAAAGAAAAAGACGGTAAAAAAGATAAAAAACACAAAAAGCATAAAAAAGACGAAGATTAAAAAAATATACAGCCTCTTAACAGATGGAGGCTGTTTTTTTTATAGCCTCCAATGTGAAATTTTCAAATAAATCCGTAAAGAAAAGGCAAATGACTTTTACATTAAAAGAGCACACTTTCCTAAAAGAAGCGATTATGTCGCAACGGTTTTCCCTTCATGGTGTGGCGCATATGTTTTGAGCAACGCCACAAAATCGCCAAGAAACAATTCGAAAAAGCTTTTGATTTAAGATCATAGAAGATTGGCTTTACCGGAAGAACTGTATGAGAATCCTTTAAAACGGGCAACTGATATTAATCAGACACTTAATGATCACTCTATCAAAGCCATAATAACAACGATCGGCAGTAACGATTGTATCCGCTTGTTACACTATTTTGGTTATCAAGCCATCTCTGTAAATCCTTAATTTTTAAGATTCACTTTTCTTTTTTTAAAAGCAGGCGTTTCTTCTGTTTACAAACCGGCTTTTTTAACAATATTCGGCAAAGACCAAAGCTCTTTTTGATTATGTGAAACACAGCTTTTACAAAGTTTTTTTGATACAAGAATCAGTAAGGAAATAAGACTTTTCCCCGAATGAACAAATAAATTTTCAGATTTTGAGGAAATTCCGACAAGCAACTCAAAAAAAAGAGACAGATCAATAATCACAAATACCGTTTTTTACAAGACGGTAAAGCCGTCCAAAGCAGATTGATCGGCGAGTGTCTGGAAGTGTTGGAAACGATCAAGCACTCCTTTTTTACCAAGTCAAGAGCAAGGAAAGGCTGTATTTTATTTCTTGATTTATCCAAAGAAGTTCCCAGCTTGACTTATCTAGTTTGTTGTTTGAGCAACCATGCAGAAAGCGGTATTTTAAACAGCTTGCGCGGTATAATCACGGAGTATCCGCACAATGTTGATAATATCCCGATGTTACCTGCAGGATTTCTCTCACACAGGTTCGATTTGTTGCCTTCTTTCAGAGCGCTTGCAAAAATCGATCCGGTCGTCAGCAGGAAAGTCAGCTTCATTTAAGACAGACGGACATTTTTTGCTAATAATTCCTGTTTTAATAATTCCGGTGTCTGAAAATGAATCGTTTGGAAACCAAGTTTTTTTGCGGTTTCTATATTGGCAGGAGAATCATCTATAAAAACCGTTGTTTTGGGATTCAAGTTATAACGGTCAATTAAGATATTAAATATTCGCGGTTCCGGCTTTTTTTCCTTTTCGACGCCTGAAATGACAATGCCCTTGAAAATCTTAAAGAAATCATTTTTTTTGAAAGTGATTTCAAATTTTTCCGCAGACCAGTTCGTCAAGCCATAGACGGGATAATATCGAGAGACACATCTTAAAATATCAACACTGCCCTGAATGACAGAGCCGCACATTTCTTCCCATCTTGTATCATACACCATAATTTCTTGAGCATAATGCGGGTATATTTTTATTAATTCCGCAACACCTTGTTTAAACGGCTTCCCTTTATCCAAAGAAGAATTCCATTCTGTCGTACAAACGTTTGAAAGGAAATATTCCATTTCCTGTTCATTTTGAAAAATTTTTTTATACAAATAACGGGGATTCCAATCAATTAGAACCCCTCCGAAATCAAACACAATCGCTTCTATTGCCATACATTTTCTCCTGCAACATTCATTTTCCGGAAAAGTATAATATACAAAAATGATTTTTATTGATATAAGTCTTTATGTCTTGATTTTAAACAATCCATCGCGCTTTTATAAATATAAAAAAACAAAGTGTTATTAAAAAAAATTATTATAAAACATTATTTTGATATTGTTTGTAACGGAAAAACATTATTTTTTCTGTTTTTTTTCTTTTTCATTTTCTATATCAGTCTTTGTGTCCAAGGAGAAATTTTTTTAAAAAACAACATTAAAATAATATCAAAACAAATTGAAAAAGAAGGATTTATTATTTCTTATAACGCTTCTTCCTCTTATAAACTTTTAACTAGTGAGCTCAACTTGGATAATGTTGTTATCACTGCACCGCGAACAATGGGAAGCTGGATATTAAAGTCATCACGTCTAACCGTAAACACAACCCCTTTTTCTTCACGAACGATCTCAATTAAAATCAACGGCACCCACTCCCTGTCCACCATCAAAAACAAGGATATCCGCTTGGTCGTGGAAGACGGGGAAATAATCATCCATTCGGATTCATCTGATATCCCCTTCTTTTTAAATGTTTTTTTGAAAAACATACAAGCAGCCTCCCCCCAATCAATGAAAGATTTTCTGATTTCAGAAATTTCTTTCAAACTTTTTGCGAAAGATCTTTCCTCCTTAACTTTTTCCATATCTTCCGAAACAATTTTTCTTCCTGAATATTTAAAGAGAAAATTACCTGAAAAAATAGATTATTTTCTTTTAAAAGGAACTGTTAAAGAATTAAATTACAAAAAAGAATCATCTTTAATTTGTAACATTATCAAAAACAAAGGAAAATTTGAAATAACACAGGGAGAATTGTTCTTTTTTCCCCTTATGAGCGGTTTTTCCGGAACATTCACAGTTAACAAAAATTTTGAAATTTCCGCTATGGGAACAGCAACGACTTACGGATTGTTTGATTTTTTAGAAATCCTTCAGGAAAACAACTGTATCCGTCAAAGCCAACTGTCCATGGCTAAAGTCGTTCTCGGACAGAAGATAAAACAAAAAAGAGGGGAAAAATACCCCTCTCTTACTTTTGATTTCAGTTTTCAATCCGGGAAATTTTATGCTGACCGGATTTTATTATATGACAGACAGGATTAGCTTTATACAGTCATGAATTCCTTTAATGTTTTCAGTAAGGTTTCCATTTCCTCATCGTTTCCGATTGTCATACGCAACGCGTTCGGCAAGCCGTAGGAATCGACACGACGGACGATAATCCCATGTGAAAGCAGGTAAGCATCCGCTTCATGAGCCGTCTTCTTATCCGAAGGAAAATGCACCAAAATAAAATTGGTCACACTCGGCGTTACTTCCAACCCGATATCCGTCAACTCTTTTTGCAAAATTTTCAACCATTTTTTATTGTGTTCAAAAGCTTTTTCAACAAAAGCCCGATCTTGAACGGCGGCAACACCGGCGACTTGCGCCATGGAATTAACATTAAAAGGACCGCGCACACGATTCAAGACATCTGTAATTTCTTTAGAAGCATAACTCCATCCCAAACGGAGTCCTCCCAATCCGTAAATTTTAGAAAAGGTTCTTAACATGACAACATTGGGAAATTCATCGACAATGCTTATACCGGCATCAAAATCTTGCGCATCAACAAACTCCGCATAAGCCGCGTCAATAACCAGCATGACATCTGTCGGCAAGCGATGGCAGAAATTAATAATTTCATCTTTTGACAAATATGTACCCGTCGGGTTTCCCGGATTGGCAATAAAAACGATTTTCGTTTTATCTGTAATCGCTTTTAAAATCGCATCCAGATCGACTTTGAAATTTTTTTCCGCTACGGTTGTAACAGACGCCCCGCACCCGATGGCATAAAGGCGATACATCAAAAATGCGTATTGAGTGATAATGATTTCATCTTGAGCTTTCAGATAAGCATGACACAACAACCCGATCAATTCATCCGATCCGTTTGCACAAACAATCCTTTCCGGATCAATCTGATGGGTTTGAGCAATTGCCTTGCGTAAATTTTGAGATCCGCCGTCGGGGTAACGGAACAAAACCGGCACATGATCACGGCAGGCTTGGACAACGTTTGGATTCACTCTTAAAGCGTTTTCATTTGAAGACAACTTTATAACATGTTCCATCCCTTCAATAGCGGAAGAACCGCCGACATAAGGCTTTAATGATAATATTTCCGCATGAGCCGGAAACGGATACTTTTTCATTATATTCCCCCTTTAACACAATTCGACAGGATAACCGCCGATAATCCGTAACATGGTTACTTTTCCCTTTTCCTTTTCGATCAAGGAATTCAAGCGTTCATCCTTGTTTGACACAAACCCGTCAACCTCAAACAAATAAGCTTTACGCATAGCATCAGGCGTGTAGGCATCGCAAATGGCATCAGTCGCTATGCCTTCGTTTTTCAGCAGTAAATCCAAGGTGCTCAAGCTTAAAGTTCCATCTGTTTCCGCGACCAAAAGCGTTTTATCTTGTCCTGTTGCTTCGAAGGGCAACTCGCTTAAAGCGTAAGCTGGACGCAAATTACCGTTATTTTTACCGCTCCCTGTCAAAGGCAGCTTCAAAAAGACATTGACTGGGCGCTTATTTTCTTGGGCGACGGCATACCACCAACAGACCTGTTTGTCTTCATTCAAAGACAATATGGCAATATTAGCCTCACCTTGTGTCAATTCTTTTAAAACCAGACTCACCGACCGGCAAAGGATCACAGGGGTATAGGCACCGAAATAATTTCTAGCAATTTCAAGATTGCTTTTAGACTGATCCGTAATAAAGACCGCTATGTTTAAAGGCGATTGCAAATTCACGCTGGCACTGATGATTTCACGCCAGATACGGATCAAGACCTCTTTGTCCATTTTCCCTTTATGCCTGTTACACAAGCGGCGCAAGATCTCGATTTCCCTTTTGGAACACAATGCGAAAGAAGAGGTTGTCTCAGGATTTTTGGCTTTCAACTGTCCGATTTGTTCCGCCAAAACGACACGCTGCATCAACAAATCATGCATCTGATCGTCTAAATTATCAATTTGAGTTCGTAAATCCCGAATATCCATTTTTTATCAATTCCCAAGAAATATTAAGTAAAAATAATTTCTTTTCTTTTACACTGTTCCCGGCTAAAAAGCTTTATATTTTTTATGAAAAAGGCAAAAAAAATGCAAAAAGTCACACTTGAAGAATTTTTTTCGTCAGTTCATTTCAACTCTGACGGTCTTGTCCCTGTCATCGCTCAACAATTTGACAACGGCGAGGTATTAATGATGGCTTGGATGAACGAAGAGGCTTTAAAAGAAACTTTGCAGACAAAGCATATGTGTTATTTTTCACGTTCCCGTCAAAAATTATGGCGGAAAGGAGAAACGTCCGGACACATTCAAAAGCTGATCGAATTGAGTATTGATTGTGACGGCGACACTTTGTTAGCACTTATAGATCAAACCGGCGCCGCCTGTCATACGGGAAACCGTTCCTGTTTTTACAGGAAGATATAAAATCAAAGCGTGTTTCATCACAGATATCCAGAGAACGACTTTTAAAAGTACGCAAGCAAACACGCAGAAAAGTTTTTCTGACAAAATCGACCGGACAAGCCGTTTTTCCATATTGCGGCATTGCATTTTAAAAACAAAGATTTAAAACGCTTTACATTATCGAAGTTCCCTATATGATACCTTCTGTTCAACAAATCTTGAAGGAATAAAATGGCAAAGTATATTTTTATCACGGGAGGGGTCGTCTCTTCTTTAGGCAAAGGAATGGCGTCAGCTGCCATCGGTTCTTTATTACAGGCAAGAGGCTATAAGGTTCGTATGCGAAAGATGGATCCGTACTTAAATATAGACCCCGGAACGATGTCCCCCTATCAACACGGAGAGGTTTTCGTAACGGAAGACGGTGCGGAAACGGATCTTGATTTAGGACATTATGAGCGCTTTACCGGCGTCCCGTGCCACAGAACTGATTCCATTTCCGGCGGGAAAATCTATTACAACGTTTTAATGAAGGAGCGTCATGGAGAATACTTGGGCGCAACTGTGCAAGCCATTCCCCATGTCACCGATGAAATAAAGCATTTCATTGAATCCGCACTGACGGACGAAGATTTCGTTTTATATGAAATCGGCGGAACTGTTGGTGATATTGAAGGAACTCTGTTTTTAGAAGCCGTCCGTCAATTTGCCATTACAGTCGGACGCAATAATTGTTTATTTTTACATCTCACCCTTTTACCTTACATTCCGACCGCCGGAGAATTAAAAACAAAACCGACGCAACATTCTGTCAAAAAACTTTTGGAAACAGGGATTCAACCCGACATATTACTTTGCCGTTCCCAATTGATGTTATCGGATAGTGAACGCCGGAAGATCGGCTTATTTTGCAATATTAATCCTCAAAACGTCATTATCGCATTAGACGCCGACAGCATTTATAAAATCCCCTTGCAATATCATGATGAAGGTCTCGACCGTCAAATTTTAAAACACTTCGGAATGTTGGAAAACGCACCGGATCCAAATTTGGAAAAATGGCAAAAAATCGTACATACCATCAATGCTTGGGAACATGAAACGACAATCGGTGTCGTCGGTAAATACTGCGGTTTGCCGGACGCTTATAAATCGTTGAACGAAGCTTTGTTCCACGCCGGAATAGCCCATAAAACCAAAGTGAATATAAAATGGATTGAATCCGACACTTTGGAAACCATGACTGAAGAACAAATTAATACTGTTTTCCATGGTATTCACGGCATC
Source organism: uncultured Alphaproteobacteria bacterium (assembly GCA_944390195.1). Taxonomy (GTDB): domain Bacteria; phylum Pseudomonadota; class Alphaproteobacteria; order CAAGCB01; family CAG-977; genus UBA11549. Next base: position 192,210 of record CALXOZ010000003.1, on the reverse strand, counting down.
TTGGTTCCCGGAGGATTCGGGCAACGGGGTATCGAAGGGAAAATGATTGCAGAACACTATGCCAGAACACGGAAAATTCCTTTTTTCGGGATTTGTCTTGGCATGCAAACGGCTGTCATTGAAGCTTCACGAAATCTTTTAGGGATTAAAGACGCAAATTCAACGGAATTTACAGAAGATTGCACTCCGGTTGTGGCTTTGATGACCCAATGGGAACAAGACGGTCGCAAACAAGTTCGTACAAAACAAAACGACATGGGCGGGACAATGCGTTTGGGGGCATATCCCTGCCAATTAAAGCAAGGATCACTGGCTGCGAAATTATATGATAATGCGGATGTTATTTACGAACGTCACCGTCACCGTTACGAAGTTGACATTAAAATTGCAAAGCGTCTTGAAGAAAAAGGCATGATCATTTCAGGTTTGTCTCCGGATAAAATGTTGCCGGAAATCATTGAACTGCAAGATCATCCTTTTTACATCGGCGTACAATTCCATCCGGAATTCAAGTCTCGGGCTTTTGAAGCTCATCCCCTTTTCAAAGGATTTATTGCAGCCGCCTTAAAACAGACAAAACTGATATAAATGGAAATGACACGTTTTTACCTTGCCGGACGACCGGAAGACTTGATCTTTTGTTATAAATAACCATAACAAACGTTGTGTTTTGATGAGGTTTTTATGTCGAAAGTAAAAAAAATCCAACTTGTTTGTTTCAACATCTTAAAAATCGCTTTGTTTTGCGTTTTTATGGCATTTTGGGTATATCAATTCAAGACTCCTTTATCCGATTTATCCGTAAACACGCCCTTTATGTTTTTGTTCTATCCGGTCTTTTTTTTGTTTTTATTTTTCTGCCGGACAATGGGATGTTTGATTTTCATGCCTAAGAATACTTTGAAAACAATTGTTTATCAAAGAATGCTTTTTTTAGCTTTCCCTCAACTTTTAAACAGGATCTTTTCAAAAGACGTTTTCAAACATTTATTATCATACTTGTTTTTATTTGCCAGCGAGCTGCTTTTACGTCTTTTATCCATTTCCATTTTTTTGAAAATCATCACTTTTTCCATTCCATTTTTAAACTTTACAACACCTTTGAAAGTCGTGTCGGGCAATGTAATGTTAGTTATCGCAGCTTACATGATTATGGAATTTCCTTTTTATCTGCTGTTTTATAAAATCTCTTTAAGAAATCATTCGAATCGACTTTACGAATATCATTTCGGAATGAAATTATCCGTATTCGTCCTGTTTTTATCCGTATTTTATTTTCTTTTAACGCCATTGATTGACGACTTTTCCCCTGTAAGCAAGGAAATCACACGTTTTTGCGCATTAACTGCTCTTGGTGGTTGTGTTTGGTATCTTGCATATCAAAAAAACACTGTAACGGACTTTGTTCTGTCCCGAATAAAAAAAATCACGCACAAAGGTTCGTTTTGCAGAAAAAATGAGCTTCCGGCGAATAAAAAGTCGTCTTGAATTTATAAAAAACCGTCTGTTTCCCAATGATTTCAATCTCAAAGCTTTTCCCGACAGCGGACCGCAAAGAAAAAAAGGAAATATCATAAAAAAAAGTATGAATATTCATTCAATAAGGCTATAAAGAAACCGTAACTCAAATTTTCTTACTGGAGTAAGTATAACAATGACTTGTTCTTATATGTGTTCGCACGAAGTGCAGGAGATGTGCCCCGTTACAAAAGGCGCACGCCACGACCCGGCTCCGATTCCCGAAGAAGGGAAATGGGTGAAGTCCAAAGAAATCAAAGACGTATCAGGTTTAACCCACGGTGTCGGAGCTTGTGCTCCACAGCAAGGGACTTGCAAATTGACCCTGAATGTAAAAGACGGCGTAATCCGCGAAGCGTTGGTTGAAACGATCGGTTGTTCCGGAATGACCCATTCCGCCGCAATGGCAGCCGAAGTTTTGCCCGGTAAAACGATTTTAGAGGCTTTGAATACAGACTTGGTCTGTGATGCCATTAATGTCGCGATGCGCGAACTGTTTTTGCAAATTGTTTACGGTCGCACACAATCGGCTTTTTCCGATGACGGTCTGCCCGTCGGCGCTGGATTGGAGGACTTGGGGAAAGGTTTGCGTTCTCAAGTGGGAACGATGTATTCCACAGAACCTAAAGGTGTACGTTATTTGGAAATGGCAGAAGGCTATGTGTTGGCTCAGGGTCTGGATGAAAACGGCGAAGTCATCGGCTATAAGACCGTTCATTTAGGCAAAATGATGGAAGCCATCAAAAAAGGCGTTGACCCGAAAGAAGCTTTTGAAAAAAATGTTTCAACGAAAGGTCGTTTCGAAGACGCTGTAAAAGTTATTGATCCGCGCAAAGAATAAGGAGTTTGAAAAATGAGTCTTTTTGAAGGTTATGAACGCCGTATTGCGCAGATTGAAAAATGCTGCAAGGAATATGGCATTTCCAATATTGAAGAAGCTGACAAAATTTGTAAAGACAAAGGCATTGATGTTGCCGCCATTGTTAAAGGCATACAGCCGATTTGTTTTGAAAACGCTTGTTGGGCTTATACATTAGGGGCAGCCATTGCGATAAAGAGCAATGCTAAAAACGCCGCCGAAGCCGCTGAAAAGATCGGGATCGGTCTGCAGGCTTTTTGTATTCCCGGATCCGTTGCCGACCAACGCAAAGTCGGTTTGGGACACGGCAATCTGGCTGCAATGTTGTTACGCGAAGAAACGAAATGCTTCTGCTTTTTAGCCGGTCATGAATCTTTTGCCGCAGCGGAAGGAGCCATCGGCATTGCTTTGACAGCCAACAAAGTCCGTAAAGAACCTTTACGCGTCATTTTAAACGGTTTAGGCAAAGACGCCGCTTACATTATTTCCCGTATTAACGGATTTACCTCGGTTGAAACGGAATACGACTATAAGACTGGTGAATTGAAGATTATTTCGGAAAAACCCTTTTCCAAAGGGGATCGCGCCAAAGTCAAATGCTATGGTGTCGACGACGTATCCGAAGGTGTTGCCGTTATGATCAAGGAAGGGGTTGATGTTTCCATTACTGGAAATTCCACGAACCCGACCCGTTTCCAACATCCTGTGGCAGGCACCTATAAGAAATGGGCAATTGAGAACAATAAAAAATACTTTTCAGTCGCTTCCGGCGGAGGCACGGGAAGAACATTGCACCCTGACAACGTAGCGGCAGGTCCGGCTTCTTACGGCATGACAGATACAATGGGCAGAATGCACGGGGATGCACAATTTGCAGGCTCGTCTTCCGTTCCGGCTCACGTCGAAATGATGGGATTGATCGGCATGGGTAACAATCCCATGGTCGGAGCCAGCGTTGCAGTCGCCGTTGCTGTTTCCCAAGCTATGTAATAGCTGTTTAATATTATGATAAGAGAGGGTCGGAAAAGACCCTCTTTTTTTCGCAAAAAGTTATATGCATAAGATCGAAAAAATAAAGCTAAATAAGTCTTTTCTCTTGTTGTAAAAGAGAGTTTTATAAAAAAATTGAAATCGTGCTATAAAAACATTTTTTTACTTTGTATGACATTAACGGTATCAAACAAATTTAATAAAATGGGCTTTTTTCACTTAATCTGTTCCCAATAAAATTATGAATAAATCCAAGCCGCATCTCTTTACGCCATACAGTTTGACTTTTTCCTTTTTTTATTATTTTTGTCTTTTTATTTTAAAACAGTGAAATGTAAAGTGGACAATAAAAAAACTTTTTTTAATGAAAATATTTAATTTATATATAATCCGCTCTAACGTTTTGAAAAGACAACTCCGACAAAGTATCCATTCATCATCAAGTATTAAACTTTGTTTTATCGACACTTGGTTTCCATAAATATTACCCCATAGAATTTCATCAAAATGTACTGATTTAGACATTTCGTAAAAGATTTATATCAACAAAAAACATATCAAAGCGGAAAAAAATATACTTATTTTTGAGGTTACAATATTGAAAAAGCGCAAATTAAGATAAAAATCATATTTTTGGGACTCATTATTTGGAATTAAATCCCTCCCCTCCCCATACCTTTAAGCTATAAGGGAATCTTCATATAAAGATAGCAATTAGAAAAGTGTTTTCAAAAGAATATACAACTAAAACAGAATTAACGGATATGGCGATGAAACTATCAGCTATCTTTGAAGTTTTTTGTTTCTGTTTTTTCCATGAGCCAAGATATCAACCACATGGACACAAAGACAAAACGCATCCAAACGGTCGTGATTTGTGCAACCGATTTTTTACCAATCCCCCCAAACAACTCCTGAACATTTGACGCAAGCTCTTTTTCCAACAGACTTGTAATATATTAGGTTTTTGTAATGTATTGTCGTTTATTCGCGCATTTTGTATCTATATAATCCTTTTTGCACCGGAATTATTCGCTTCGGTAATCATATTTGATGTTACTTTATTGTTTAAAAAACATCAGACTATATTCACCTTTCAGAAATTCCCCAATCCAGTCTCATCTCTGGCGACATCTGAGCTAATGAATACCTCTTTCCATTTAAGATGATTTCTCCGGCATTTAGCCTGTTTCATACCGTTTTTGACCCAAAACACTTTACAACAGTATTCCGGCACAAGAATAACCTGATCTTTATCGTTTCAGATCATAATAAAATGTCTTCATATTATTTCATTACAATTGCTCTTTTGAGCTCGGTTCACCAAACTTCTGCGCATCAGAACAAAGAATTTTTTGTACGCATGGTTACAAGCTTGCTGGAACAACCCGACCGACACTGGATTTTCCTGCCGTAAAAAACGCCATCTCAAGCTTGGATGGCGTAAAAATACTTTTTATAACAATATTCGTAAAGCTATATATTAAGAATCAGATTCGGAAGCTATCTCTTCTTTAATTTTCAATTTTTGACGTTTCAAGCTTGTGATAACTGTTTCATCGGGCAAAGGACGTGCCATTTCTTTTGCAATTTCTTCGTCTAAAGCAGCATGTTTTGCTTTTAATGCTTGCAAGTGAGCTGTTTCTTCCTTCATGCAATACCTCCACAGGATAAAATGTAAATTACTGTAATATAGTATATCTCTTTTCAAAAGCATTTGAAAGAAAAATAAAAAATCAGAGAAGAAGCATATCTTCTTCTCTGAAAGGGAGGAAAATTGAATTATTCTCCGATATACATTCCCAAACCGCGAGCCGTTCTGGCAATCATTCCGTTCGGATCGACTTTAGCCGTTCCGATGGCAGCGACTTCGTCCAAACCGACATCTGTAACCGTACCGCTTTTCCAGACGACCATACGATCTGTTTTTCCTTGAGCCAAGACATCAACCGCATGGACACCGAAGCAAGACGCCGCCAAACGGTCGTGAGCGGCTGGCACCCCGCCGCGTTGAACATGTCCCAACACTGTAACACGAGTTGAGAAACGCGGATCAATTTCATTAAGACGGGCACTTAAATATTGCCCTATTCCGCCGTAACGCACTCCATCGACCTGCGCGATAGAGATATTTTGACCGTCAGGAGTTTTAACCCCTTCTGCAACGACGACCAAAGCATGATCCCGTCCTTGTTCGCGTACCAGATGCAATTTACGCACCACACCTTCCAATGTATAGGGGACTTCTGGGATCAAGCAGACATCAGCACCGCCGGCGATAGCCGAATGCAAAGCCACATGTCCGGCATCACGCCCCATGACTTCGCATATCATCACGCGGTGATGTGATGAAGCAGTTGAATCCAAACGGTCTAGAGCTTCGACACAAACATCTCTTGCCGTTGAAAAACCGACAGAATGTTCTGTAATCGGGGTGTCATTATCAATCGTTTTAGGGATACCGACCATAGTTACACCTGCACCGCGGCACAATCTGGAAACAATAGCCATAGACCCGTCGCCACCGATGACAGCCAAAGCGTCCAACCCCAATTCACGGCACCCTGCCCCGAAATCTTCTGTCAAATCTTTTGTTGTTCCGTCCGGCATGGGATGAGCGAAAGGACTTCCCTTATTAATTGTCCCGAGCATTGTCCCCCCCAAACGGGCATACGGGGCATGGAAATCCGCAATGGACATTTTGCGGTAACGCAACGGGCGGAATGTCAACCCGTCAGTCCCGTCTAAAATTCCATAAACTTCCCAACCATACGTCCAGATGGCACGATGGACAACAGCACGAATGACGGCATTCAAGCCGGCACAATCGCCACCGCTGGTTAAAACACCAATTCTTTTAATTTGCGGCATCTTTAAAACTCCTAAAAATGAACACTGTGATTCCTTTTTCCCTAAAATCAATACCTTTTTTCTTACTTTTCTGCTAGTCTAAAATGACATTCTCGATTATTTTTTTCTACAGGTTGTTTAACACTATGGAATCTCTTTCGCAAGATCAAATTAGACAATTGCTCGAAACTTTAAAAAACGAAGATCGGGATCTTGATTTTTTAATTGAAAATGATACGGATCCATCAGGAATCGATCAGATCCGGATTCAACGTTTAAAAAAGCGCAAACAGGCGTTAAAGGATGAGATTGCACAATTGGAAAGCATGCTTTTACCGGATATTATCGCCTAATTGTTTTCATGTTTTTCAAGGTGTCTGTAAAACATTGTCCACGGAATTTTTTTTGCATTATTTTTTTTGCTTCATTAAGAGTATGACGACTTTTGATATCAAAGCTCAAATGAAAAACACTTGCATTTTGTGATTTATAAAGCCGTTATTACAACCTTACCGGAAAATGAAATCCGGTAAGTGCGAGTTAAAAAATATTTGTATGCCGCCCCATCAGTTTAAAAAAGGATACGGAAAGAATAATTAAATCCCGTTACGGATGCAGTTTATTTTTTTCAGGCTTTTGACGTAATAAGATATGATTGATCAAAACATTCAGTCCGGTTCCGATCACGACGGCAAGAACGATGCTGTTTGAAAGCAACAAACGAATGAATATCGATGAATTTTCAATAAAGTGAGCATGTTGAGGATTGTTAAAGTAAAGAGGTATGCCAAAAGCGAACAGCAATGTCAAACCGATCAACATTTTATTTGCATCCGTTTGGGGAACAGAGTGCAACATTTCAAGTCCGGCAGTTGTAATGGAAGCGCATACCAGAACAAAGACGCCGCCTTGAACGGCATGAGGGATGATCGCCAACAAAGCTGCGAACTTTGGGCAGAGCCCGTACAAAATAACAAAGCAGGCTCCGATTTGTATCACGAATCGACTGGCAATACGCGTATTTGCAATCAAGCCCGAATTTTGGCTGTAACTGGTTACATTGACGGACCCCAACAAAGGAGCGATCATATTACAAATTCCTATTGTACGAACACCTTTATTCATGTGAGAAACACGATAAGGAATACCGCAAACGGCTGATGTCGCGGCGAAATCCCCCAACATTTCGACAACGGATCCCAATACGGCGACAAGCAATCCCAACACGGCGCTTTGAACAAATGTCCAACCATGGAACGGATACCCGAACGGCACGAAGTCGGGGAAAGCGAACCATGGACAAGCAGCGACTTTATTCCAATCCATTTCTTTAACAAAAGGTGCAATTCCCAATCCGACAAGCAAGACGGAAAATAAGATGGCTCCGCGTGAAAGAACGCCCTTTAAGGCATCTGGGAATAAAAATCTGAAGAAACAAGTGATCAAAATGACCATAGCCCCTAAAAACACATTTGTCCCGTCAGCTTCGGCGACAACCCAGCTTACTCCCATTATCCCCAAATTCAGACCGATACATGTAATAACCAAACCGGCGATGGTGATCGGGAACAAAACACGAAGATACCTTAACAGCCCCAAAGACCCGATAACAAATTCCACTACCCCGCAAAAGAAAATTGCTCCCCAAATTGCCGAAGACGGAAATAACGTCGCCATGGAAATGATTGTTGCTCCGGTTGTACTGCACGGTCCTTGTATCACAGGCAGGCGGTTGCCGAAAGTCGTCTGCAACAACGTGCTGATCCCCATAACAAACAATGTGGCGCTGATCATGGCAATACTTTGATCCGGCGTCAAATGTAACGCTTTGGCGACAGCCAAGGGCAAAACCAAAGGGGTTCCCATATCTATCAACGTATGTTGCCAACCATATAACAATGATTCCCATATATTTTCGGGACGCTCGTCCACTTTATAGATTGGTTCGATTAAATGAGGAACTTCTTTCCACACCAATTCGTCATCTTTATTTTCCTTCAGGACCTCAGACATTGTTACCTCCCGACCTTTTTCCCGTCAAATAATAGAGAGATCAGATTGTTTTTCTCCGGTTCATATATCTGAAAAGTGTAACTTGTTTTTTATAAGAATGAAACTTATAAGTTCAAAGCACTCTGTGCTTTCGGATTTCGTCTTGTTTTTTTAAAATTCTTAATGTGTCAGGATCCGGCAAAGCATTAAAAAATTTTTCCAGAACCAAATGAAAAACAGAAAAGTTTGGAGCTACAACCGAAAATAAAGTCATACAGGATCTTAATTTTAAATGATCGGGATCCCCGAAAACCGAAAGAGGATCATTTGTTTCCAGTTTTAATAACGCCTTGGAAATTTCCAGCAATCGCGATCCAAGTACAGGATGATTAATATAATCTCGGGCTTCTTGAAGATCTTTGATGGCATAGAATTCAGAGATAGAACTCTTACCCAATCCTTTAACTTGTGGAAAAACATACCACATCCAATGCGTTTTTTTGCATCCGCTCCGGATTTCGGACAAGGCATTATCATAATTTCGTTCCTGTGCTGATAAAAATCGATTTAAAGACATAAGCCTCTGATAATGATGTTCAAGAATATCTTTTTTCTGTAAACTGAAAAAAGACTTTTTCAGGGAGAAGCATTCAGATGAGAACATTTTTTATTTTTTCTTTTATTTTACTTGTTTTGTCTTTTTGTTTCAAGTCGCTCAAGGCAAATGAAAATATTCAATACGACTATGATGAAATAACGATCATACCAATCCAAGAAAAGTCTCAACGCTTTCCGGCAAGTCTTTTCGATCCGGTAATGAACGAAACGTCAAAGACCTTAGCCAGTGATTATGAAGGCTCTGTCAATGTCTTTTTAATCAAGAACAAAGTAAACAACACTTACGCACTTGTTGATACCGGATTCGGGGAAGTGAACGGAAATGTTCTGATAAAGACGCTCCAAAGGCTTAATATTGCCCCGACTGAGATCAAAGCGATTTTTATCACCCACTTGCACCAGGATCATATCGGAGGATTAATCAATTCAAAAACAGGCTCCAAAGATTCTCAATCATCTTTAACCACCCCTTATTTTCCAAACGCAACGATCTATTTGTCAAAAAAAGAATACGATGCCCACAGTAAAGACAAACCATCTTCTTCTTTGAGCTTTTTAGCCCCTTATAAAGCCAAACAGCTTCACCTTTTTAAAGACAAAGACATTTTAAACGGTTCATTCGGATCTGTTACGGCTCATATAAAAGAAGGGCACACCCCCGGTCATACAATTTATGAAATGAGTGTTTCGCCCGATGAAAAAATTTATTTTGTCGGAGACATTCTTCATGCGGTCGATTTACAGATTGCGAATCCTGAATTTTGTGCCAGATATGATATGGATCCGCAAAAAGCTTTTCTTGCCCGTGTAGATGTTTTAAAAAATTGTCAAGGAGCTTTATTCGGAGCACACTTTCCGTTTCCCGGAAAAATAAAAATCAATAAAAGCATTCTTAACAATCAAGAAAGATTTAATTACACATTATTAAAAAAATAACTTCTTGCACCACAAGGAAATAAATATGAACAAAGCCCTCTTGACTTTAAAGAGGGCTATTGTATTGCTGAATTTTTTCATTTTCCCTTTTATTGATTATCTATTCTAAAAAGCCGCTAAAAAAATGGCGACCGGAAGGCATGACAGAGTATTATACCTCTTCCTATGCCTTTACCCGTTTTATTACAAAGAGATATTCTTTTCTTCTACGCTCATCTGTTTTAACAATCTGAAATCAACGGACAAAAAAATTACCTCATATTTTGTATTTTAGCTTTTCAACTTGTCATATTTGTGTTTTTAAAAAAAATAAAGAGTATTTTTTTCAGATCGGATTTACTGCGAAGCAAGCGCATCATGATGATAATGTTGTGATCATGATAACGTCTTTAACAATAAAATTTTTACGCATCAGATCAGTCGAATCTACAGAAGAGTGTTTTACACCCTATTATTAGGACTTCTTCTTTCAAAAAAACAGCCCATCATATATGATGGACTGTTTTTTATTGGTCGGAGCGGAGAGATTTGAACTCTCGACCCCTTGCACCCCATACAAGTGCGCTACCAGACTGCGCCACGCTCCGCCGACATCGAAAGGGAATATAGTACGTCATAAACGGAAAAGCAAGTAAATTTTTCAATTCAAACAATTTTTTTCAACAAAGCAGAGATTTCTTCCAATTGAAAAATGATATGATCCAGATTTCTGTCAGACCCTGAAATGTTTTGTTTTTCTTCTTGTTTGCAGAATGCTTGTTTGTTTTCAGAATACGGCAACTTTTTTTTTACAGCGGCATTAATCATCCCGTCTTTAAGTAATTTTTGAACCCCTTTTATCGTATACCCTTCATTATGTAACAGGAATTCAATTTTTTTTAACAGATCAATATCTTCGGGACGGTAATAACGCCGTCCTCCAGCTTTTTGGACAGGAGCCACTTGTGAAAATTTTTTTTCCCAAAACCGTAGGACGTGAGCCGGTACATTCAACTCTGCAGCGACTTCCGTAATTGTTCTGAAAGCCTTTGCCGCTTTTTTACCCAGAGGATGAGAAATAAAATCCGCCGACATTATTTATGTTTCTCATTAACCTGTTTTTTTAAGATATGGGAAGGATGAAAAGATAAGATCCGGCGCGGAGATATTGGCACATCGACTCCTGTTTTTGGGTTTCTCCCCATACGCATTTTTTTATTTCGGACGGAAAAGGAACCGAAAGAAGATAATTTTACAGTTTCACCTTTTTCCAAGGCTTTGGAAACTTCTTCCAAGACTTGATCCAACAACTTTGCGGATTCATTCAAGGACAATCCGACTTCATGATAAACGGCTTCTGCCAATTCCGCGCGCGTAATATTTTTACCTTCTTCTGACATAAAATAAAGTCTCCCTTAGCATTGCACAATATCAGGGTAAGAAATTTTTTGCAATTTTTCAAGGTATTATTGACTTTTCAGAAAAAAATTAAAGACGGATCAAACTTGCTCCCCATGTAAAACCAGCCCCCATCCCTGGTAATAATAAAAGTTGCCCTTCTTTTATTTTACCTTCTTTAATTCCTTGAGCCAAAGCCAAAGGTATAGAGGCGGCGGAAGTATTTGCATGCAGATCAACAGTTGAAATAACTTTTTCCATCGGGATACCAAGACGTTTTGCAGTCGCTTCCAGAATACGGATGTTTGCCTGATGAGGAACCAACCAATCGACTTCGGACAAATCGACACCGTTTTTTTGCAAGATTTCTGCGGAAACTTGAGCCATATTCACAGCGGCATGACGGAAAACCTCCCTGCCGTTCATTGTAATATAGCCGACATCATGATTTGTTGAAGGACCTCCGGTGGAACACAGCTCTGGAGCATAAGAACCGTCGGAATAAATTAATGTATCAATAATGCCTCTGTCTGCTGTTGTGCCTTGAACTTCTTGAGCTTGCAAGACAACGCATCCGGCTCCGTCTCCGAACAAGACGCAAGTGTTGCGATCTTTAAAATCCGTTATTTTGGATAAAGTTTCCACGCCAACAACCAAAGCTGTTTTCACTTGTCCCAGACGGATCATATTGTCAGCGGTTTTAAGGGCATAGAGAAACCCTGAACAAGCCGCAACGACATCAAAGGCGCATCCGTGTTTCATTCCCAAGGCGGATTGGACATAAACAGCCGTTGCCGGAAAAGTTTTATCTGGAGTAACGGTTCCCAGAACGATCAAATCCAGATCATTTCCCGATATACCGGCCGCCTTTAAAGCCTCTTGAGCGGCATAGGTTGCCATCACGGAAGAAGACATCTGTTCATCGGCGAAATGCCGGACTTTTATTCCTGTTCTTTCGACGATCCATTCATCACTTGTATCCACGATTTTAGCCATATCGTCATTCGTACTGATATGAGACGGCAGATAAGACCCTATACCTATTATACGGGAACGTAATGTCATTTTTCATTTTCCTCATCTAAAAATTCAACGGATGTCAACTGACGGGCAATATTACCGACCAGATCATGGCAGACAGTATCAATTGCGACATTGATTGCATTAGCGAAACCGAAAGCATCCGCTCCGCCATGACTTTTAATCGAGATTCCCTTTAATCCGACCAACATTGCCCCGTTGTAACGTCCCGGATCCATTTTCTTTTTCAGTCGTTTCAAAGAGGGCAGAGCCAGCAAAAAACCGAATTTTGACAGAAAGCTGCCGGCTGCGACATCTTTTAACAAATTTACCATTAAACGGGCGGTTCCTTCAATTGCTTTTAAAGCAATATTGCCGGTAAAACCATCTGTTACAAAAACATCAACTGTCCCCAAGGCAATATCATCGGATTCCACAAAGCCTTTAAACGCTTCGGATAAAGGAGAAGAGCGCAATATCTGAGCCGCCAAACGGATTTCATCCCGCCCTTTTATTTCTTCCGAACCGATATTCAACAATCCGATTGACGGATGTTCGCGCTTTAAAACGGCACGGCAGTAAGCTTCTCCCATAATGGCAAATTCCACCAGATTGCGAGCGCTGCATTCAGCATTCGCCCCCAAATCCAGCACGACACATTCACCTTTACGAGTCGGCAGGATAGTTACGATTGCCGGACGATGGATCCCCGGCATCGTTCCTAAGATCAACTTTGAAAATGCCATCAGCGCCCCTGTATTACCCGAACTGACCACAGCAGAGGCTTTTCCTTTTTTCACCGCCTCTATTGACAGCCATAAGCTCGAATTACGTCCAGAGCGCACTGCCGAGGAAGGCTTTTCGTCTGATGCGACATAATCAGGGGTATGAATTAACTCATAACATTCCGCATCCAGCTTGTATTTTTCTAAAAACGGACGTACTTTTAATTCATCGCCAAAGATTAAAAACCGGACATTGGCATTTTTTTGTCGTACCAATTTAACACCGGCGATAACACTATCTGGAGCATTATCGCCGCCCATAGCATCTATAGCTATGATCAGGGATGAGCTTTCCACGTGACGTCCCCAGCGATAAGTTATTCTTCGGATTGATTGTCAGCTTTTTGAATAACGATTTCTTTGCCATTATAGCTGCCGCAGCTGGGGCATACATTATGCGGGCGTTTTATTTCTCCGCAATTCGGACATTCCATTACGGCGTTTGACTTCAATGCCAAATGAGAACGACGCATATCGCGTGCGGATTTTGATTTCTTACTACGAGGTGTTGCCATTTTCTTTCTCTCTTACAACTGTTATTCTTTCGTTTCAGATTCAAAAATTGAAACTCTGACATCTGTCATATAAAAAATTTTAGCAAACTGCAAGGCAATTTTACTTAAACTTGAGCTTTTCAAGAACAGAAAAGGCATTTTCTTGTTTCTCTGAAGATATTTCAGGTTTAAATTCGGCTCCGGGCGAATGCGGAAAAGGATCCAATGCCAACGAAAGGTATTCAGATACCAGCTCTCCGATATCGATTTTATTATCGGTTATATATTCTATTTCCTCTTCCTCCATATCCAAATCAATCTCGTTTAGCCTTGTCGAACACTCTTTTGATTGGGAAAACACAAGACTGAAACACTCTTTTATATGTTGTTCAAAAGGTTCCAGAGTTATGACGCATTGTTGAACAACTTTTGCATCAAAATCCGCGTACAAATGAACACGTTCCTTATTAATCCTCTTTAACACCGCATGGGCGGATAATGCGTTGATCCCGACAATTCCGAATCTGTCTGCCAATGCACGACATTGTTGCGCATCAGCGGTCATGTTCAATTGCACCGGATCCGATCCGATACGGTTAAGATCCACTATATACGAAAATTCTGGTATTATCTTTTTCATTGGACTTTCTTTCAAACTGTTTTTAAAATACTGTATAACATCTTTTCGGTTAATATAATACGGTTTTACGGATAATGTTTTTTTCTCGCCTGATTGCTTTGACACTAATCGCAATTATCTTGTCCGCTTGCGCTCCGATGATTGACACTCACGGAGATTCTTTGGATGCGGATAATCTCGCTTCTTTAGAAATAGGAAAAACATCTTATCTAGAAGTAAAAAAAATCTTCGGTTCCCCTTCTGCAAAAACCGTCTTGGATGCTGAAAATTGGATTTATATCCATTCACAACAAGAAAGGGTCGCCTTTTTCAAGCCAAAAGAAACAAAAAGAACACTTGTTCTTTTTAAATTCGACAGAGATGGTATCTTACAAGACATCGAAACAAAAACTTTGGCTGATGGACGACACATCATGATTGATCCTCAAACAACAACCATACGGGAAAATTCATTAACGATTTTGGATCAAATGATCGGTAACGTCGGGCGTATGGGAACAGACGCACCTGTCTATTAATTATTTCTTAAAGACTATCCACATATAAAAAAAATCTTTTTAGACATCTTTCAGCGACAATAAAGAAATCCATTGTCAAGATGTATTATTTCAATGTCAACAATATAGATCAGACTTCTTCAAAACAAAACAATTGCGGGAATGTTTGTAAAACATCAAAAAGATTATTTTTCAAAAAACAGCTTATAACACCAGCTGCTGTTTATTATCATCAAAATTTTTTGAAAAAGCACAAAAGGCTTTTAAAATAAATACACATGGAAAAGATATAAAAACTATTAAATCCGAAAATTCTGATAAAAACATTATCTGTTTTTTTATTTATTTCTTACCGCCTCTTCTTTTTTTAATTTTTCCTGTTTCGTCAATACAAATTTTTATTCTTCAGCATTCCATATTTTTATTTAAAATTTTCATTTTTTACATCGTCTGGATAATCCATAAATCGGCAAGCAGATTTTAAAAAACTGTCAATTCCGATTCTTCCTGACACGCGAATCTTTCAGAAATGCTTTTTAGATGTCTTTTTTATACGTTGATTAAAACCTGAATTTTCCCTTTATAAATGTTAAAAACCGTATAAAAATATGAAGCATTATTAAAACATTTTTGGAGATCTTTAACATCCTATTTTTAAAATACAGGTTTAACGGATTTTATTGCCAAATATTTTTTCCTGCTTTTTATGGCATTTGGCTTTTCTGATTTTCCGGACTATCAACACCAGATATCTTTTTACAAAAGAGCCTTTTTAGTAAAATGTGGAGTTTTTTATACGCGCTTGTAACCATCAGCTAAACAGTATTAAGGTGGCTTTGGCACTTTCCTTCCATTACTTGCCAGACATAACATAGCAGATAAATTCAACTTCTGTTGATCAAAAAGCATCATCTTCCACCGATTTGTAATGTATCCAGCGTTTATTCTCGCATTCCTTCCTGTTATACGACATAACGCCCTTCATACAAAATCCCTTTATACACAGCATTTGAATTTCATATGCCTCCAGTATTCACAGGTCTTCGACTTCCTTTACCTTCCAAGAACCTCATAAACCTGAACATACTCATCTTTGGTTAAATTACGGATAAACTCCTGACAAACCAGCTCTTTTGAGATATTCATTTTCTTCTATTTAAATAGTTCTTGCAATATTTTCCAAATATCATACGGTGGCATAAAATACTTTCTGACGTTACAACAGTATAAAACGACCGCGGTATTTGCTGTTGCATACCGTATGTAACAGCTTATTTAAATCATTCATATAATTTTCCTTGGTTTCGATGTTTATCCGTCCGCAAAACCGGATTTCACTGTATTAAAGAGTTAACTGTAAAGCTACAATTACTTTAGTCATGATCAACGAATGCAGCAAAGGAGTTTTTTATACACGGATGTAAACTTTTTCAAATTCCAGACCGGTACGGCGATCTTTATATAAAAAGACCGTACCCAGAAAGATACGGTCTTTGAATGATTTTTTCATTCTTCTTCTTCATCCTGTTCATAGCTTGGCAAAGAAGCCTTAAAATCATCTAACAATTCTTCCACCTGTATAATTTGAGTCTCTAATAAAGGCGGTCTTTCCTCAGAAGCAACAACCACACCGGAAATGTTTTCCAACTCTTGTTGAATGCTATCATTTTCAACAACGGCTTTTTCCATATCCGCTTTTGCTCCCTGAGCCGAATCAAAAATCGAACGGATACGTTCCGTTTGAGTATCATTGATTGTCAGCAAGCTGCTCATGTTTTGCTTAAAGAGATCAAATTGTGAAACAATCGCTGACGTTGTTTCAGAAAAAAGAGTAATTTGTTGTCGAATCTCCATCAAATGATTTGTCAGATTTTGAGCAGTTTCAAGCGTTTTTTGTGTTCTTTGACGCATATCTGAAGCAACGTTACCGAAAGCTTTTGCATTTTCACCGGCTTTTGCGGCTTCAATTGCGGCATTCAACGCCAAGATTTTCGTTTCAGCGGAAGAAGAACAAATAACATCTGTTAATTCATCGCCGACTTTAACCCACTGTGTCAATTCAGTAATGGCATTTTTGATTTTTTCCAATTCCAGATCCGTTTCATCTGACGAAGAAATTTGATTTTTCAACAATTCCTGCATTTCATCGGTCAAAGAGAAACAAATTGAAAAAGAATCCACGACCTTTTGGATTTGTTCCACCAAGTCGTTTAAAGAATTTTTTGAAATATGTTCTTTTACATTTGCCGTATTTTTACCGATCAATTGCAACTGTTCCGTCAGATTAAACAAATGATCACGACATATATAAAAACGTTCTTTGATCGAGTTGGTCATGCTTACAGCTGAAATGCTGATATTTTGAACAAAAGAAAGCATTTGGCACAATTGTTTTTCAGTATCGACACCGGCATTTTTTACTGAAATACCCTCTTTTTCCTTATCAGAGTTATATTCTTCATTTTCCGCATTTGTAGCATTTGGTGTCCCCAATGGTACATAAGCAGAAGTTGATCCATAAGTCGAACTTTTGTGCCCCAAAAGTGTTTCATCCGACCAGAGGGGAAAATCTTTCAAACGCAAAGTCAACAGAGCAAGAGATTTTGCCAAGGCTCCGACTTCGTCATCACGTTCTGTGAAATGGATCAGAACGGAACGATCGCCACGAGCTATTTCTTGAGCATTTTCAATCAAGCGCGCCAACGGATATCGTATTCCGAACAAAGACAAGAATGACAAAAGAACAGAAAGGAAACCACCGAAAGCGGCAGCAAAGACAAAAGCCTTTTGCAAAGAGATTTTTCCGGCTTCCGCTTGTGACAACAAATTCGTGCAAGATTGAGCCATGGAAGAAATCAAATCTTTAAAATCTTTTGAATTTTGTTCTCTTAACAAAGAAACGGCTTGAATTTTTTCACGCAAAGCGACATCTATTTTCAATTTACGATTAATTTCTTCATCAAGACTGTTCAAAGAATCGAAAACATCTTTTAATTGCTTGGCATTAATCATTTCCGCTTGCTTTGTTGTATTTTGCGCTTTTTTCAAAGCATTCAAGTCATTATCAAGCTGTTTTCGACTTGTTTCGTTTTCCGGTGTTACATTGTCAATGGCATGTAAGACGTTTTCCAATTGTTCTTTCAATGAGTTCAAAGCGAAAGAAGCTGACGGCAAAGTTGTTTCTTCAATCAAGTCATTGATTTGAGCAGAAACTTTTTCGGCAATGTTATTAACTTTTTTTTCAGCTTCCGCACTTTTTTCATACAAAGAAAACATTTCCGTTATATTGACATCATACTTTTTTAAAATGTCCGATAAAACAAGATTGAATTGTTCTTTGACCTGAGGAACGACCAATGAATTTTCGACTTCCGTATTTTTTTCTTTAAATGTTTGAAACGAACGTTCCACATCTGCTTTTTCTTCTTCAGTTCCTTTTGAAGCGAAAAAAAACAAAGAACGGTTCAATGAAAACAAATATGTTTCTAATGCTGAAATCTGACGCGTATTTTCAATGACATTATTCGCTTTCATGTATTCATTATGAACATATCCGACAGCGAACATGGCGGCGAAACAGATCAAGACGACATAAAGCCCCAAGAAAAGGAAACCGGCATAAATACGTGTTGCCAAGTTGAATTTTGACAAAAAACGCAGCATATTCTTACTTTCCATTTATCTTAATTGTGAACGTTGTTTTCAATCGGTTCGTCAGAACTTTTCTTTAAAGAGTTTTCCGGAGTATCATTTTTAACGGAAGAAGACAAAGGTTGTGTCGATACGACAGGAACAGGCGCTTTTTGCGGCTGAACAGCATTTTTGTTTTCAGTCACTTTTTTGATTATATTTTTTTCATCGGATTGACGTTTTTGTTTGTTGTTTTGGAATCGCGCTTCATCTTCCATCATCCATTTAACACGATTTTGAGCGTCTTTGCGTAATGTTTCTTTCATTTCATCACGTTCTTTTGCATGACGCAACTTCATATCCATTTTTTTCTTAAGCATTTCCAAATCGAACTGACGGATTTCATCAGCTTGAGAAATCAACAATTTTTTTATTTCATCGGGCAAAGCGGTTCGCGCGGATATTTTTTTGATTTTGTCTTGAAATATTTCATTGATTTTTTCATTATTTTGTAAAAATTCGTCTTGCAACATTTGCTCCGAAAAAGCATCCTGCGCACAAACGGACGTAGCAGAAATCAAGCATGTTGTTAAAACGATTGAAAAAAATTTAATCATAACATTCTCCTATTCCAGACCAAGGCGACCTAAATCTATACCTTCTATTTTTAACAGATACAACAATTCTGCCAACAATTCACGTTCATTTTGATGTAAAACACCATCGGAAAGCAACAGCTGCAAAAATGTATGTACAAACAAATAAACGATCTCCTGCGGCTGTTTTACAATAATTTCTATTGCCTCGAAAAAGCTTTGTTCATCAGGAACCAGCATTGTAATATAATTCAACATTTCCTTTTCGTCAAAACATATAGTCGGGCAACGTTGTGTCACATAGGCTAACAACAGATCATTTTCTTGATGGCTTTTATTAAAATCGGATCCCGCGGCAAAGGCCAAAGCTGCCAAATCATAACGGACAACGGACAGGGCATCGGCAAATCCGGAGCTGTCTTTTTGCTTTGTCCCCGATATTCCCGCTAATTGATATAATAAAAAATCGCGAGGATTTTCATATGCTGACATTGTTCTAAGGTTGTACAGACGGATTCCTTTGGAAAAAGCGATCACACGCGGCATGGAAATATCATGGCAAAAAGCGTCGATCAAGATGTCTCCACCTTTGGAAAAAAGGCGGCGTATTGTTATAATCCGGTCAACAATATCCCCTGTTTCCTCAAAATAGATGAAACCGACCGCAACGGACAAGGCGGACGCAATAAGCCCTTCCTTTTCTCCGGTCTGCACAGGAGCGAACAAAGTTTTCGCAGCTTCAAGATCACGAGATAAATCTGAAAATTGTTTTTCTGTATTTTCGGGAATATCCTGTCCGGATTGGTCGTAAGTTTCCTGCATAATCCCCGAAGCCGATTGATCGGGTCGGCTCGCACGTCCGGATTGGGCATAGGTTTCCCGCATAATCCCTGAAGCGGATTGACGAGGCTGACCGGTGTATCCGGATTGGTCGTAAGTTTCCTGCATAATCCCCGAAGCCGATTGATCGGGTCGGCTCGCACGTCCGGATCGGGAATAAACGCTTTGCAATGTTTCCGAAGTTTTTTCTATCAACCGGTCAAACGATTTCAATTTTTGCGATGGATCTGTTTCCGACTCCGATGCTTTTGAAAAGAAACGCTTTGCCCAAAAAAGATCGTTCCCTGTTAAACTCGCCTCGTTTTGCCCTATATCCGTATGAATTTGATCCGCATCAGAAATCCCTCGCAATTTTTGGATTTTAGCCACTTTATTTTTCAGTTTATCGGAAATTTCTTTCTTCGGCGCTTTTTTTATTTTTAAATTCTCTTCTTTATCAGAAACGTCCTCTGCTTGCGTTTCATCTTTATCAAACAACCGCGCAAAAAAACCCCTTCTTTTTTTTGCCGCCTCCTGTTTTGCAAAATTTAATTTTTCAACTTCTTTTTCAAGTTCTTCGGGACGTATATAACGCCCCTCTATCTTTGCAAAACGACCATCCTTTTTTATCGGACGGGAAACCGAGCGTGCCTGAGCACGTTCCAAATCAATGATTTTTTGCCGTTCCATTTCGGAATCGGCTTCAAATTTTTTTAAGTAACTGTCTTTTTGACTCGTAGAAACCATTTTCAGTCAATCTTAATTTTCAACAAAACGATTTTTCTTAGTATTTTATACATAAAGAAAAATTACAATAAATTAAACAAAATTAGGCAAAAAAAATGCATATTGATTTTATATTGGATATTCAATGTTTATGGTCTTACCTGTGCTGGAATCATTTACAAACGGTATTAAAGGCTTTTCCCCATTTTGAAATCAGCCCTTTTTTTGTTTCCTCTCCGGCTTCCATACAAAAAAATTTCTTTATAAAAGAAAAAATGGATTTACTGGAAAAATCCATTAAACCGTTTTTTAATGAGTTGAAACTTGAAATCAATCTCGAAAACCTGCCCGTTTTACAAAAAGATCTGTCTTTAATTTATCAATTCGTTTATCATGCTTTCTATAAAGAAAAAAAGTATTGCATTCTTGATCACCTTTTTCAATCCTATTTTCTTCTTAAAAAAAACATTGCAGATTTGCAAGTATTAAAAGAAATCGCAAAAACATGCGGATCGTCTTTTGATTTTTTCGATAAAGCGGTTTTACCGGATTTGCCGTTTCGCTTTAAACAAGAAACATTACACGCTGTCCCTTGTTTGATTTTTGAAAAAAAAGCCGTCATTTTCGGCGCGCAAAGTGTTTCCTGTTTAAAAAACATGTTATTCCTGTCAAACCGTTTAAAACAAGAAACAACTTCCAGATAACTTTAAGCTGGATTTCAACTTTTTTTTGATATAAAAAAACACATTCTTAACTCAACTCAGGAGGAAATCATGAGTGATGATTCCCGTGCATCGTGGGGTTCCAAAATAGGTTTAATCCTTGCATCCGCCGGTTCCGCCGTCGGTTTGGGAAATTTATGGCGTTTTCCGTATATAGCGGCACAAAACGGAGGCGGTTCATTTTTGCTGATCTACTTACTATTTACATTCAGCATCGGCATTACGCTTGTTTTTGCGGAATCGGCATTGGGGATCAAAACCAAATCCGATCCGACTGGCGCTTTCGGTTGGATCAACCCGCGTTTGAAAATCATCGGTATCATCGGCGTATTAACCAGTGCCATCATTGTTCCATACTATAGTGTCGTCGGCGGATGGATTGTTGCTTATATTGTAAAATCTTTTTCAACAATATCCATTGAAAATTTTGAAACACATTTCACCGATTTTATTTCATCGCCCGTTCAACCCTTGTTGTTTTTTTATATCTATTTGCTTTCGACGGCAACAGTTGTTTACTTCGGCATAGAAAACGGAATTGAAAAATTTTGCAAGCTTATGATGCCTTTGCTTTTTTTATTGCTGATCGTGTTAATGGTTCGCGTTTTGACACTGGACAACGCTTTAGACGGCGTCAAGTTCTTTTTCCTGCCGGATTTTTCCAAAGTAACGGCAAAAACGTTTCTCAATGCCATGGGACAAGTCTTTTTTTCAATTTCCGCCGGTATGGGAATATATATCACTTACGGTTCTTATGTGAAAAACAATGATACGCCTGTCGCAAAAACAATGTATTCTGTTGTCATTCTTGATGTTATGGTGTCTTTATTAACCGGATTGACGATTTTCCCCGCCGTTTTCTCGTTCGGTTTACCCATGAACGCCGGTCCTGCGTTAACTTTCATCACTTTGCCGAAAGTCTTTTCAGCCATTACTTTCGGACAGTTTTTCGGATTTATCTTTTTTGTCATTTTACTCGGAGCGGCTATAACTTCCTCAATTTCATTAATGGAAGTCGTAACGACATATTTATGTGATCAAGTCAAAATAAGCAGGAAAAAGGCCATTTTCTACTATACTTTGGTTTGTCTGGTTACAGGAACATTGGTTTCCCTTTCATTCGGAAAGCTCAGTGGTTTTAAAATCGGCGGAAAGATTCTGTTCGATCAATTCGATTATCTTGCATCCAATATTTTATTGCCCGTTGGCGGATTTTTAACCGCAATTGCAATCGGATGGGTACTGGGACCTGAAAAACTCGTTATTTCAAAAAATAAGGCCCTGCAAAAAGGGTTTGAGTTTTGCATAAAATGGATCGCCCCTATTTGCGTTTTCTTTATTCTGTTAAATGCCGTCGGCTTGATTTAAAAGCAACCCTTTTCCGACTTAAAGGAAACCTTTTATAGGGTACTTTTTTCTGTTTAACTTTCCAACTGCGCTTGTTTTGCGGTTCCGCCAAGACAAGCGCATCTGATTTCGGTTGAATTAAAATCTGTGTCGGATATAAACTGCGCAACCCTGTCAACATATAGCAAATAATACAGACAACGCCGGCATATGGCGCCATATCACAGCCGAACATTTCCACAGCAATCAAGACGGCAGCTAAAGGCGTGTTAACCGCTCCCGCTATGCATGCGACAAATCCCAAAGCGGCAAAAAATCCGTTATCCAACCCCAATATTGTCGCAAAAAGGCTACCACCGGCAGCACCGACATAAAAAGTCGGCGTTAAAACACCTCCGGATCCCCCTGCCGACAAGGTAATTGCCAACAAAACGGATTTCAGCAAACAAGAATACCATGGTTGAACTTGCCCCGACAAACAAGATTTCACCCCTTCCTCTCCCGTTCCAAGCAAATTTTCCATTCCCAAAGATGAAACGGTCAACAAAATGCCCGAAGCAATCATAGCCTTTACCAATAAAGGTATTTTCATAGACCGTATTTTTTCGCAAATGAAACGGACTGTTTCTATATGATAGATGCAGATCAGACTGAAGAAAACGGCGGCAAGGATACACCACCCCATTGTTTGCACGGACAAAGCAGGAATGACCACATAAGGCAAGTCATAGTGCAGACCTAAAGACGTACAGACAAAATATGAAGAAATGCTACTGATAACAGCCGGCAACAAGACCGGATAAAAGATTTCTCCGACAAACAAGACTTCAACACCGAAAACAGCCCCTCCGATCGGAGCGCCCAACACAGCGGACAAAGCCGCTGAAACGCCACAAACGACCAACTTTTTTCGCTCTTTTTCGGGAAATTTCATCAAAATCGCCAAAGCGGAAGTAAAACCGGCACCGATTTGAACACTCGGTCCTTCTGTTCCGACGACACCGCCGGGAGCCAAAGTAAAAATCGTTGATAAAATTTTTGCGGGAACAACTGAAAAAGGTATTCTTGCGGCACGATAATGAATTGCCGAAATCACCTTGTCAGTTCCGTGCCCTTCCGCTTGAGGGGAAATTAACTGTATGCTGTAAATGCTTCCGATAAATCCGACAGGTAACAGTACATATTTCCATTGCGCCAAAGAATCGACCCATTGAATGCTGTTTTGCAACACCAACAAAAAAGCGGCAATCACCCCTCCCGTCAAAGAACCGGCGAAAATCGACAAAAAAAGCCACTTGATAACATCTGATAATATTATTTCTTCATTTTTTATTTCTTGAACACTGATCATTATGATCAACCTTCCGACCATACTTCATAGCATAAAAATCATTAACCTTAATGTATTACGAACATTACCAAAAAGAAGATGTTTATTATGAATTTTAAAAGAAATATGATGTTGAAAAACAATATTCGGAGTTTTCTATTATGAACATTTACGATTTTTCAATGTTACGGGCTGATGGCACTTATCAACCATTATCAGATTACAGCGGAAAAATTGTCTTGATTGTCAATACGGCGAGCAAATGCGGATTCACAAAACAATTTGCAGGACTTGAAGCGCTCTATAAAAAATTCAAGGATGAAGGCTTTGTTGTTTTAGCTTTCCCTTGCAATCAGTTTTTGAAACAAGACCCTGGCACAAATGAAGAAATACAAAACTTTTGTAAAACAACATTCGGCGTAACATTTCCTGTTTTTGCAAAAATAGATGTTCGCGGTAAAACTCAAAACCCCCTTTACAACTACCTGACAAAAGAATCCGGATCTGATTTTAAAGGGGCAATCAAATGGAATTTCACAAAATTTTTAATTGATAGAAAAGGAGAAATTGTCAAGCGTTATGCACCGACCGTTACACCGGAAGAAATTGTTGCAGATATTGAAAAAATAATCAGATGATATTTTTGTCAAAAATATTGACAAAAAATCAAAAAGATTCTATTATTCTGCTGTTTTCGCTAAAGAAAAATCAGGATAATCGGTTATGTCTTTAAAGGATTTATTTTCATCAAATCAAAAAAAGGAAAAAGTTCAACAATATATTCTTCACGGGATAAAGGTTAATGTCGTTCCCGAAGAAAAAAAGTTTGTTGAGGATTTGTTTGCTTCTCTGGCTTCCATTCCAACCGGTCGCAAGGCGCTGGAAGATATGAAAAAATATCATGTCGATTTCCATTTGGAAACAGCTTTGGGGACCGCCGGCGGTTATTTTTCCCCGTCAGAAAACCGAATTGTCATGGCAAAGTCCCTTGGTATGGATTTTATGGAATTTTCTGTGGTTCACGAAGCTCGCCATTTATTACAAGACAACCTCGGGGGACATCAACTTGAAGAAAAAAAACTTGATTACGCTTCTCGTTTGATGTTCAGCCGCGCCATTGAAGCTGACGCTCAGACACAAGCCATCAAAGCATGCAAGGAATGGGAGGCTCTGGGACATACCGCTCCGTTAGAACGCTTTGAAAAGCATTACAAACCGATTGTCGACCGCTTTAATAAGTCCAATTCTTTATCCGAAGCTTTCAAAGGGTGGTATGACGATGAACGCATAACAGCCGCCTATGAAAATTCTTATGATATATGCCCGGCACTTTCCAGTTTGACTAATCTGGCTGACAGAGCTCCCTACGTTTCCTTAACACCTAAAGACATTGCAAAAATTTGTGATGCTGATCGCGTCGAGGGATTCGAAGAGTTCCTTAACAGCACGCAAGCCCGTCAAATTCACTGTTTAACGAAAACGGCTGTGGAATTGTATGACGCGGCGGCGACGGCAAAAGGTTCTCCGAAAGATCCGTCTTTGGATTCCCTTCCCTTGCGTGATTTAAAAAACAATCCGACAGCACGAATCTATGCGGACAAGTACATTACAGAAACTTTAAAAGAATTTTCCCCCGAAAAAGCACGTTATTCGGCTGAGAAAAAAGCCTTTACGATTGTTGAACGGGCTGTCCGCGAAGTCAAAAAAATTAATGACGCAGAAATTTCAGGAAAAAAAGATCTTGAAGCCGAAAAGAAATTACAGACAGAAAAAAACATCATGTATTCAAGCATGAAAGGAAAAAATTTACTTTCTTTGCTTTGCAATCGTTCCAAAGGCGAATTTCGTTCATAATTAATAAAACAACCCCGCTAAAAGCGGGGTTTTTAATTTGATTACCGAAAAGTAGAAAAAGCTTCACCTCGATAAAAAAGTATTTTATCCGAAACCCCTATCCACAAAATAACGGGATTTTTTATGTTTTCATTCTAAGAAATTACTTTAACTATCATAGATTACTATAAACTACATTACTCTTTGATTTTAAATGAAAAATAAAAAATCTTCTCTTATGAAAATTAAAGACATAAAACTTTTTTGGTAATCCACCGGCTTCAATTTTCTTTCTTTATCAGGTACCTCACTTATCAAGTCGATGGTCTTTTCATAAAAGACAAAGGCGTATTACAGTACGTTTTGACAATCGCTTTTTAAAAACATTGTAATCCGTTTTATCACTTTTTTCTGATTTATAAAAACAAGCAATGCAATTTACCAACTGGAATCAATAATCCGGCTTTTGTTTTCAAAGCCTGTATCGGACAAGTGATTGATACCGCCCCTTCAACTTTTTTCGGTTGGATAAAATCCATTTTTTCCGAATCCCGTTTCACACAAGATCATATTAATTCCAGCATACCAGCAATTTACAGTCATCAACACCTTACATTTACCGGTTCAATGCAAGCAATCAACACAGGATATTTCATAAAAGGTCGCAATACAGTTGAAAAGAGAAATTTTTTATGATTTCAAATACTTTTTCAAATACATCCCTGTATAACTGTTTTGACATTCAACGATTTTTTCCGGTGTTCCTTGCGCAACGACACGTCCTCCGTCATTACCGCCTTCAGGTCCTAAGTCAATAATCCAGTCCGCCGTCTTGATCACTTCAAGATTATGTTCAATCACAATAACAGTATTTCCCTGTTCGACCAATTGATGCAAAACCTCTAAAAGTTTAGCAATGTCTTCGAAATGTAATCCGGTAGTCGGTTCGTCCAAAATATAAACCGTCTTTCCCGTCGCCTTTTTGGATAATTCCTTGGACAATTTTATGCGCTGAGCTTCTCCGCCCGACAAAGTCGTTGCCGACTGCCCCAGTTTAATATATCCCAATCCAACTTGTTGTAATAAAGTCAAACGGTTCTTTATCGAAGGAACTGCGTCAAAGAAAACAACAGCTTCATCAACTGTCATATCCAAAACATCCGCAATCGACTTACCTTTATACTTGACCTCCAACGTTTCACGGCTATAACGCGTCCCTTTACATTCATCACACTGAACATACATATCGGGTAAAAAGTGCATCTCTATACGCAAGACACCCTCTCCCTGACAGGCTTCACAGCGTCCCCCCTTTACATTAAAAGAGAAACGTCCCGGTTTATATCCGCGCAATTTAGCTTCTGGCAGACCTGCAAACCAATCGCGAATATAAGAAAAAACACCCGTGTATGTCGCAGGATTGCTTCTTGGTGTGCGCCCGATAGGCGATTGATCTATACCAATGACTTTGTCAATATGCTCCAAGCCTTCAATTCTGTCATGAGCTCCAACATTCAATCGTGTCCCGTTCAAAGCTTTTGCCAAACCTTTATACAACGTTTCAATCACCAATGACGATTTACCGCCGCCTGACACGCCCGTAACACAAGTAAAAACGCCCAAAGGAAATTCAACATTGATTTTTTTCAAATTGTGAACACTTGCTCCGACGACTTTCAAACATTTTCCGTTCCCTTTTCTGCGTACGGCGGGAAGCGGAATTTTTTTTGTTCCGGACAGATAACGTCCGGTCAGGCTGTTTAAATCGTCCATGACTTCACGAGGCGTTCCGGCAGCGACGACACTGCCTCCCAAAGCCCCGGCAGCCGGTCCCATATCGATCAAAACATCAGCCGCTCGCATGGCGTCTTCGTCATGTTCGACAACAATTACGGTATTTCCTAAATCGCGCAAACGAAACAGAGTCGATAGCAATCGGTCATTATCCCTTTGATGCAAACCGATCGAAGGTTCGTCCAGAACATAAAGAACGCCTGTCAATCCCGAACCGATTTGAGAAGCCAAACGGATACGTTGACTTTCACCTCCCGACAACGTTCCCGAAGGACGAGCCAAAGACAAATATCCCAATCCGACATTAATTAAAAAATCCAGTCTTTCATTTGTTTCCCGCAAAATCCTTCGGGCAATCTCGCGATTTTGAGGCTTCAACTTTTCACCAACTCCCGCGAACCATTCCCGCGCCTGCGCTATCGACATTTCTGTAATATCCGCGATATCCTTACCGTCGATTTTTACAGCCAAAGCCTCCGGTTTCAAACGTTTTCCATGACAATGTTGACAAACAATATTATTTTGGAACTTTTGAATTTCTTCACGGATATACTCGGAATCCGTTTCTAAAAAGCGTCGGTTCAAGTTCGGAATGACACCCTCAAAAGACGAATTGCCGAACAGAATTGCCTGTTGCGTTTCAGAGGATAAATCGCACCACCGCGCGGATAAATCCAAATGGAATCGGTTGCTTAGTCCCTGTAAAGCCTCTCGATGCCACGGATATATTTCTCCGTTTGATCCAGACCATGGCGCAATAGCCCCTTCATCCAAACGTTTAGTCTTATCGGGAACAACCAAATCCGGATCGACATATAACTTAACTCCCAGCCCTTCACACATGGGGCAAAAGCCGTGAGGATTGTTAAAAGAAAACAAACGTGGTTCGATTTCTTGGATTGTGAAACCGGAAACAGGACAGGAATAACGTGATGAAAAAGAAATTTCTTCTTGTGTTTCAACATTTTGTGTTACTGCCAAACCGTCCGACAATCCCAAAGCTGTCTCAAAAGATTCGGCCAAGCGACTTTCAATCCCTTCTTTTACCGCCACGCGATCGACAACAACGCTGATATCATGTTTCAAACTTTTATTCAACTCGGGAACTTCTTCGATATCATACACGGTTCCATCGATTTTCAAACGCTGAAACCCTTTTTTTTGCAGCTCCTTGATCACTTTTTTATATTCGCCTTTACGACCGCGAACAACTGGAGAAAGTAACAGCAATTTCGTTCCCGAAGGCAACTCCATAATGCGATCGACCATTTGTGAAACCGTCTGGCTTTCAATAGGCAGTCCTGTCACCGGAGAATAAGGTATACCGACCCGCGCCCACAATAAGCGCATATAGTCATAGATTTCTGTTACAGTTCCGACGATGGAACGCGGATTATGCGAAGTGGTTTTTTGTTCGATTGAGATCGCCGGCGACAACCCTTCAATCAAGTCGACATCCGGTTTTTTCATCAAATCGACAAATTGTCTGGCATAAACGGACAAGCTTTCGACATAACGCCGTTGCCCTTCGGCGTACAAAGTATCAAAAGCCAAAGAAGACTTTCCTGATCCGGACAACCCCGTAACAACGACCAGTTTGTTTTTAGGAATATCCAGATCGATATTTTTTAAATTATGTTCACGCGCTCCGCGGATTTTAATATAATCCATAACAGTCCCTTTCATAAAATCGCTTTAGATATAAGACTGTTCAGGATGAAATTAAAGAGTTATTGTTGTTTTGTATTATAAGAAGAACATATTGTCGGTCTTGTTTGTTCTATATAATTGGAACAACGTTTGAATTCCTGATCCTGCAAAGCCTGTATTGTCTGGGAAATTGCGGGCACGGCGCGTACGGCGCGTTGAAAGGACAAATGCGGATACTGAAGACAGAACTTATTAACTCTTTCCAACAAAGTCCATTCATTATCAGAAGGTGACATACCCACAAGACGGTTACCGTAGATATCTTGCAAAGCGGAGACATATCCCATCATGATTGCCGCCAGTGACTGCATTTCCTGTTCGTCATATTCCGTTGCGGGAGCAACTCCCAGAACAGTTCTCGAATAAACGTCAGAGAAATCCAAACATGTTGGCAAAGCCTTGACTTCCCGTTGTTGTCTAGCCTCTTCTTGTTCTACAGGCTGTTGTTCCGTTACCTGTTCAGCGACTTCTTCACTAACCTCTTCAGCAATCTGTCCAGGCGTTTGTGAGGCTTGTTGAGAAAAAGCATTCGTTGATAAAATAAAAAACACAAAAACAATTAAACATGCCATTTTAGAGTTATTTTTCATTTTATCCCCTTCAGATTTTATTAAAACGCACAATCAGAGTACATAAAAAGCAAAAAAAAAGCAATGTAAAGAATTTTCAGATTTTTCACCGTTTTATTTTTACTTTACAATTATTATAATATAAACTTTTCTCGTTTGGTTACAAGAACATTAATGCCATTCCTCACAGATGAATACACTATGGGGGTGTTATAAAAAAACGGGTGGAAAAAAGGATTGCGGGTCATGCCTGTTAACGTTACTTTTTGGGGGGTACGAGGAAGTATTCCGTGTTGTTCGACGGAACATACGATCTATGGTGGAGAAACTTCTTGTGTTGAAATTAATCTTGATGGGAAAATTGTTATTTTGGATGCCGGTTCTGGGTTACGGTCTTTAGGTCTCAGCCTCGTCAACCGGAAAATCACAGACATAACATTATTGATTTCGCACACACATTGGGATCATATTTGCGGTTTTCCTTTTTTTTATCCGGCTTTTAAAAAAACATCCAATATAAACATTCACGCCTGTGAATTGCCGAACGGACAAAAAGTCAAGGAAATATTCACCCTGTTAATGTCCGGTCCTTTTTTTCCGCTCCCCATGCATATGATTCCATCAATCCTGCATTTCAATGATTTTTGCATTCCTGACAGCTTCGAACTTTTCAACGGTGAAGCCGTCGTTCAAACGCATGCTCTTTTTCACCCCAACGGCGCGACAGGTTATCGCTTAAATTACCAAGGAAAATCGATCGCTTACATTTCGGATTACGAACATCATCCGGATACAGGGATCGAAGGGCTGGTTGACTTTGTAAGCAATTGCGATTTGATGATATTCGACGCAATGTATACTCCAGAAGAATATACCCTTTTTCAAGGATGGGGGCATTCCACATGGCAACAAGCCGTTTTGTTAACAAAAGCGGCTCATGTCAAAAGAACGGCGCTGTTTCACCATGCCCCCATCCATACCGACACGATCATGCGACAAATTGAGATTGAAGCGCAAAAACAAGACGAAAGGGTTTTTGCTGCAAAAGTCAATATGACTTTAACAGTCTAAATCATATATACTCTAACAACACATTAAAGTCTTGACGGGCATAGTATAAAATCAAACGATAAAAAAAGAAAATACCGCTATACCCTCTTTCAACGAAAGCAACAATTGTTCCAAATGTAAGGCAATTTGCTCCTGGAACGAAACAAAGCGTAAACAAATAACCGGCGGCCTTAAAATCGGTTTGCCGAGGGTGAAATTGTTCAGCGAAAGCAAATAAATTATAGCATACAGCAACCCCTAACGCGACAAAGACCCAATTCGGGGTGTAACCAATAATCTGATTGATGGCTATGGTGAAAAACATCATTGTAAAAGCCGTCAACGGGAAGAAATAAGGAGCAATGGCAATCAACCAATTTCCGTCTCCGGAAAAAGTCATTGATCCGCCTCCTGAATCATGAACATCCATTCTGCTGACAGGATGCAGTGTTGCCAAAGCGAATAAAATATGGGTCATTTCATGTTCCATTGTTTCGGCGACCCCGTGGCGTAAGATAAAGAATGTCCGCACAGCGGCGAAAAAAGCCAAACCGATGGAAAAATAAATCAGATTATGCCAAATCAATTGATTTCTGATTTCATAATAATGATAGAAAGCTTGCAATGCGGCAGGAACAACCAACAGCATTGCAAATGCTACAGGCCATTTTATTAAAAAAAGAAACAAATTAATGTAACGCCTTATCAAGGCGATACGTCCGGAAATAAAAAACATACGGCTTCCTTTTAAACAAGAGAAAAGGCAGAAATAAAATTCTGCCTTTGTTTTTTTTACGACAATTCCGGAACAGGCGGCAATTTGCTCAACATAGTCGGAGTTACCAAAACGACACCTTTTTCAGAAACATAGAAATATTTGGCATCTTCTTGTAAATTTTCTCCGATGACTAAGCCGCGCGGGATAACACAACCTTGAGATAAGACAGCTTTTTTAATCCGTGCATGACGATTGATGACACAATTCGGCAAGATGACAGAATCTTCAATCAAGGTAAAAGAATGGACGCGAACGGCAGAGAACAACAAAGAATGTCGCACGATGCCTCCGGAGATGATACAGCCTGCAGAAACCAAGGATTTAACAGCCATACCCGTTCTCAAATCGCTTTCAAAGACGAATTTTGCGGCGGGATGCTGTTCTTGGAACGTCCAGATCGGCCAACGGGAATCATACAGATCGAGATCCGGAACGACATTTGTCAAGTCCAGATTGGCTTCCCAATAAGCATCCAAGGTTCCGACATCACGCCAATAAGCTTCATCAGTTTTATTGAAGACACAACTGTTTTGGAACCGGTGAGCAATCATTTTCACTTTTCCGACCAAGGAAGGCAGGATATCTTTTCCGAAATCATGAGAGGAATTTTTATCTTGAGCATCTTTTCCCAACAATTCGATTAAGAAATCGGCGTTAAAGATGTAGATCCCCATACTTGCAAAAGACCTGTCCGGTTTTCCCGGAATGACCGGAGGGTTTTTCGGTTTTTCGACGAAACGGATAACGTTTCCTTCGGCATCGGCATCCAAGATACCGAATTCATGGGCTTTTTCGACAGGGACTTCGATACAGGAAACCGTTGCTTTTGCACCGGATTCGATATGCTGTTTGAGCATTTTCGAATAATCCTGTTTATAGATGTGATCGCCTGCCAAGATCAGGATGTACTTTGGCGCATGAGCCCTGATCGTATCCAGATTTTGATAAACGGCATCTGCGGTTCCTTGATACCAGACTTCATCGGAAGTTTGCTGTTGCGCCGGCCAGATTTCAACAAATTCGTTCAATTCAGGCTGTAAAAAGCTCCACCCTTGTTGGATGTGTTTAATCAAACTGTGCGCTTTATATTGTGTCAAAACGCATATTCTGCGTATGCCGGAATTGATACAGTTTGACAAAGGGAAATCTATAATCCTGAATTTTCCGCCGAAATGAACGGCGGGTTTAGCTTGCAACTCCGTTAAATTTTTCAGACGCGAACCTTTTCCGCCCGCCAAGACCAAAGCAAGAGTGTCTTTTCTTGCTGCAATCAAATTCACTTCGTCCATTCTGAAATCCCCCTTTTACAACCGTTATATTTGCCTGATTCTGATTTGCTTTATTTATATTATCTATATTATTTTTGAAAAGCAAAGAAGAAAACGACACCCTAGAACAAATAACGAACTTTCAACGTACCGGAAATTTCTTCCAATTCCTTTTGAAGCTCGGGAGCATTTTCCAAATGACCGTCGACATCGACGACGACATAAGCATATTCTCCGTCCGTACGCAAATATTGTCCGCTGATGTTCAAGCCATGCTTTGAAAAAACACCGTTGATTGCGCTTAAAACGCCGGGAACGTTTTTATGAATATGCATAAAACGTGTTATTTTCCCGCTTTCTTGGACTGGCAAAGAAACTTCGACGCAATTAACCGCCCCCAAAGTCGATCCGTTGTCAGAATATTTCACCAACCGTTCAGCGACTTCCAAACCGATATTCGCTTGAGCTTCCAATGTCGACCCGCCGATATGCGGTGTTAAAATGACATTAGCCTTTTCCCTTAACGGAGAAATGAATTCTTCGGATTTATCCGCCGGTTCTTTGGGAAAAACGTCAATAGCGGCACCGGCGAGCTGTTCTTGATCCAACGCTATTTTCAATGCGTCTATGTCAACGACACTGCCCCGCGCGGCATTAATGAAAAAAGCCCCTTTTTTCATGGCAAAGAATTCGGCATGAGAAAACATGTTATCCGTTTGCGGCGTTTGAGGAACATGCAGGCTGACAACATCGGAAACACTTAACAATTCCGACAAAGAGGAACATGCTTGGGCGTTCCCTAATGCCAACTTATCAACAATATCGAAATAACGCACTTGCATTCCCATGGCTTCCGCCAAAATCGAAACTTGCGTTCCGATATGACCGTAACCGACAATGCCCAACACTTTGCCACGCACTTCCATCGCACCTTTTGCATTTTTCAGCCATATTCCTTCATGCGCCGCAAAATTGCGTTGGGGAATACCGCGCATTAACATAACGATTTCACCGATCACCAATTCCGCAACGGAACGCGTATTGGAATACGGCGCATTAAAAACAGGAATTCCATGCGCTTTAGCCGCATTCAAATCAACTTGGTTCGTTCCGATACAAAAACAACCGACCGCCATCAACTTTTTGGCCGCCTCGAAAACATCCGCCGTCAGTTTCGTCCTGGAACGGATGCCGATCATATGAACGTCGGCTATTTTTTTCTTCAACTCTTCGTTATCCAAAGCGTTTTTCAATATCACCAAATTGTTATAGCCATGACTTCTGAAATAGTTTTCGGCATTTGCATGCAAATCTTCCAATAACAAAATTTTAATTTTATCTTTATCCAGAGATATTGTCGTCATAACGGTTTCCTTATAAAAAAAACAATTGATCCTTTTCTATACACTAACTTTTTAAGTGTTTAAAGTTTTAAAATATTGCGTCCGTTTTATAAATCAGTTAAAAATCTAAACAATTGTCATTCTTATGCGAACTTATGCGAAAGGAGAGTTGAACGATGTCTGTTACCCCTGAACAAAAATTGGCTCAGATGGAAATCACCTTACCCGCCGTATCTGCTCCTGTTGCCAATTATGTCGGCTGGACTGTTTGCGGTAAAACCGTTTACGTTTCCGGTCAACTGCCGACAGAAAACGGCACACTGGTTCACAGCGGACATTTAGGACTGGACGTTACAACACAACAAGGAGCCGTTGCCGCACGTCAATGCGCTATCAACATATTAGCCCAGTTAAAAAACGCTTGTGATACCTTGGCACCGGGGAAAGGACTGAGTTTGATAAAAAAGACCTTAAAAATCGAAGGGTTGGTCAGTGCCACATCCGATTTCAAAGACCATCCGAAAGTCATCAATGGCGCCTCTGATTTAATGGTGGAGGTCTTCGGAGAAGCCGGCAAGCATTCCAGAGTGGCTTACGGTGTCGCCTCTTTACCTTTGGGAGCCGCCGTCGAAGTTTCCGGTATTTTCGAACTTGACCTTTAAACGAAACAGAACATGACAAAGGAACTGTCCGTTTATGAATTTTTTTTATTTCTGATAGCTTTTTGGGGGGCTTTTTTCTCAGACAATTCATCTTGCCTCGCCGCCCAAGAAGCTGATTTGACCATCAATGCGGAATTGGTGAAAATTTTGGATTCCTTTGACAAGGATGACGGTCAGGATCCTTATAAAGTTCCTCAGCTTTCCGACATTCTGGAAGCAAAAGGCACTCTGGTTTTTTTTGACAACACCCACTCAAGCGGTAAAAAACCGGAAATAAACGGTACGGTAAAAAACAAATCCTCCAATTTTATTCAACGTACTTTGGAAAAAGCGCGCAAACGATTGTTAGGGCAATCCCGACAATCCTCTTCTGCCGTTCCCGTCTTTTCCGACAGGACAAGAGAACCGGATTGGTTTTCTCAATCTTCAATACAACAGTCCCCCCGTTTTTATTCACTTGACTACAAGGGGGAAAAAACAGCGGCTTTCATTCCGCCAAACACCTTTATAGAAGTCCCTTTCTTAAAACATATCCCGTATTTTTTCAGCCGCATTGAAATTTTAAACAACGGTTTCGTCAAAGTAACGGAAACGATTGAACGCGTCGTTGAACCTTCGGAAACGGATTTTGTCGGCATCGAACGTTACTTTCCCAAATACCATAACGACCGTACGGGCAAAAATTACAGAACAAACCTGACCGTTTTGGAAGCTTCGATCGACAACAAAACAATAACTCCGAAATTGAAACCGACTTTTGACGGGATCAAGATCGACTTGCATTCTGAAAAACCTTTATCATCAGGTGTGCATTTGTTTCGTGTCACCTATTTGTTTTCAAATAAAATTGCGGAATTCAAAAACAACTCCCGCGAAGCGGATGTTCCCGATTTCAAAGAATTAATTTGGAACGTTACCGGTTCACATTGGGATATTCCCGTTACACGAGCCGGAGCCATCGTTATTTTTCCACCGCAATCGACTTTATATTCACAAGCGGCGTTAACCAGCGGTCCAAACGGTTACGGGCATAATTACAGAATTACAAAAGACAAAGAAAACAATCTGTCTTTCGTCCTCACCTTTCCTTTGGCACCGCATGAAAGCCTGACAATATTGACAAATTGGTCGGAAAAGAACAGTACGCCCT
Organism: uncultured Alphaproteobacteria bacterium; assembly: GCA_944390195.1. GTDB lineage: Bacteria > Pseudomonadota > Alphaproteobacteria > CAAGCB01 > CAG-977 > UBA11549. The sequence goes on along the minus strand of CALXOZ010000003.1, from coordinate 156,307 downwards.
TTTTTCAAAATGGTAAAATCGACCGCTTTATCATTGAACACGGCACCGCTTTTGCCGCTTTCGTTGCCTTTTTATTCGTCCTTTCCTATTATCTGGGAACTTTCTTCGGACTGAAAAAAAATCAAGGACAGAACTTAACAAAACCGGCTCCATTACAAAAAAACAACCTAACCGCCGCTGTTTTAAATTACGCTTTGCAAAAAGAAATAACTCCGAAAACGCTTTTCATCATCCTATTAGATATGGCATGTAAAAATTTCATTTCTTTCGAACAAGACGATACGGACAGTTTAATTCTGGTTAAAAATACGGATAAAGAAACAGGTTTGACTTCTCTGCAAAGACAAATTGCAAAAAAATTATTTACAAAAGAGGAAACCTCTTTCAGCTTGACCCGCAAAAACTTTTTAAAATTAACACGAATAATGAACGATGTCCGAAAAGGATTAATAAAAGAGTATCACAAAAAGTTCACCGTCTTTCCCCAAAGCTATTTTTTGTTCGGCATCTTAATGGCTGTTGTTGCCATCACCGCTATTACTTCAATGTCCTTGTTTCCTCTTACGACATTTTTTACATCTTGCTGTTGCATTGCTCTATTAATTCCTTGCACAGCAATTTATGAAAAAATTCACGCCCTGTTAAAGACCCCACTCCCCTTTGAAGAAAAGAAAAAGAACTTTATCAAGCTGTTTGTTCCGTTTTTTTTCTGTTTTTGTCTTTTACTCGCCTTGTTTGTTTATTATGCTTTGCAAACGACATTTTTCACAGCATTTTTCTTTTTCGCTTTATTAATTTGCATCGGCGTATTTAAAACGCTGTTCAGGACTCCGTCCGTTCTTGGCAAATCCATTCTCGAAAACTTGGACGGGTACCGCCTTTATCTTTGCTCACAAGACGACACCTTGTTAAAGGTCATGCGCCACGCCGAACAAAAAATAAAAGATTTATATAACAAACATCTTCCCTTCGCCGTTGCTTTAGAAGTGCAACAACAGTGGACACATCGATTTGCTGTTTTTTCCCGAAAAGAAAATCAGTTGAAACCGGATTGGTACAGAGGTAAACTGCATTTCACCGATACATTCATTGATGAATTGTATACTCGATTTTTCAATGTTTTCCCTCAAGAAGATGTATCAAAAAACAATACTCGCATTTCCCGCCTTAAAACAGCTCCTCAAAAAAACAGGAATGAATAAAAATACACATGTCTGACCTATTTAATAAAACCGTCGTAAAAACCGTTAATGAGTATTCCGCAAAAGATATTGAAATTTTGGAAGGGCTTGAACCTGTTCGTCGCCGTCCCGGCATGTATATAGGCGGAACGGACGAAACATCATTCCATCATTTGGCGGCGGAAATATTGGACAACGCCATGGATGAAGCCGTTGCCGGATATGCCAGCGTCATAGAAATGGAAATGATGGCGGACGGTTCTTTGCGCATCAAAGACAATGGCAGAGGAATTCCGGTGGATCCCCACCCGAAGTATCCTGAAAAATCGGCACTGGAAGTCATTATGACTTCTTTGCATTCGGGCGGAAAGTTCAGCGGGAAAGCCTATACGGTTTCAGGTGGATTACATGGTGTTGGCATGGCGGTAGTCAATGCCTTGTCGTCTGTGATGACGGTTGAGGTCGCTAGAGATAAATGCGCTTGGAGGCAAGAATATTCACGCGGAAAACCAACGACAGAGTTACAAAAAATCGGCGCAGTTTCAAACCGCAGAGGAACAACGGTCATTTTCAAGCCGGACACAGAGATTTTCGGAGAACGTTTACGTTTTAAACCAAGCGTCTTGTTCCGTATGGCTCGATCGAAAGCCTTTTTGTTTAAAGGGGTGGAAGTTCGTTGGAAATGCGATCCCGTCTTACTTTCCGGAGAAGACAAGACCCCTGTACAGGAAACCTTAAAATACCCCAACGGATTGGAGGATTTTTTAAAATATCGTTTGAAAGATGAAAATACCGTTACTCCAAAGCCTTTTTCCGGGCGCGCGGAGTTAGCTGCCGAACGTGGACATATTGAATGGGCAATCACATGGTTGCAAGATGGTGATGCTGGTTTTATGAGTTCTTTTTGCAACACCATCAACACACCTCAAGGGGGTACCCATGAAACCGGTCTAAAGACGGCTTTAACCCGCAGCCTTCGCAATTACGCAGAAATGGTCGGCAATAAAAAGGGATCAGAGATAACAACTGAAGATGTTATCGGTTCCGCCGGTATTATGTTATCCCTTTTCATGAAAGATCCTCAATTCCAAGGACAAACCAAAGAAAAATTGGGATCTCCGGAAGCTTCCCGTCTGGTTGACACAGCAATAAAAGATCAATTCGACCATTGGTTGTCCGGAGATATAAAAACGGCTACCGCTTTGCTCAATCATGTGCTGGAACGTTCCGCCGAACGTCAACGTAAAAAGAAACAAATTGAAACCGCACGTGCTTCGGCAACGAAACGTTTGCGTTTACCGGGGAAGTTGGCAGATTGTTCCAGAACTTCTTCCCATGGAACGGAAATATTCATTGTTGAAGGGGATTCCGCAGGAGGTTCGGCAAAACAAGCCAGAAATCGCGAAACACAAGCAATCCTACCGATAAGAGGGAAAATTTTAAACGTCGCCAGTGCTTCGGCGGAAAAAATTTTGGCTAACGAAGAAATCAACAACATTACGGAAGCTCTTGGATGCGGTCGCCGAGATCATTATGACGAAAACACGCTTCGTTATGAAAAAATCATCATTATGACAGATGCCGATGTCGACGGCGCCCACATTGCTTCTTTGTTAATGACGTTTTTTTATAAAGAAATGCCGCGGCTCATACAAAAAGGGCACCTTTATTTAGCTGTCCCTCCCCTGTACCGTTTATCTTACGGCGGAAAAGTTTTTTATGCCATCGACGATAATGACAAAGACAAAATAATCAAAAAAGAATTTAAAAACGCCCAAAAAATAGAAATCAGCCGTTTCAAAGGGTTGGGAGAAATGCCTCCGTCACAATTGAAAGAAACGACTATGTCTCCTGAAAAACGGTTGCTGTTGCGTGTTATGATACCGGATCAACGTAGCGAGGAAGATCAGCATGAATCTCAAATCACTGCAGATCTGGTGGAACAATTGATGGGAACAAAGCCTGAATTACGCTTTCAATACATTCAGGAACATGCAAAGTTTGTTGACGATTTGGATATCTGACAACACTTTATACAGATGATATTCTTTTTGTTTCCTTACCCAAAAATGTTTTTTCCTCTCCCCTATTTCTTTTAAATGTGGGGAATAGTTGCTTTGTAATTCAAGAATGGCACATATCTTCAAAGCCGATAAACGGTAATCCAATTCTTCACTTCGGATTATAGAGCTAAAGAATTCTGATCAATGATTATGATTGTGAAAAAACTTTATAAAATTCCTGAATTATAAACTTTTACAAAACAATTTGTTTGGAAATAACGGTATCTAAAGTAATCTAAAACCTTGAGATACACTCTCAAAAACAAAGACGCGACACTGTAAACGTAAATAGAATATTTTCTGGCTTTTCCAAAAACTTTCACCATTAAATCAGATACGCCATTGATAACGTTCAGATAATCTTTGAAATTGGATATCAGTTTAAAAGAAAAGGTTAGTTAAACGATTCAAAATCAAAACATCTTTAATTTTATGCGACGAAGTGAACAATTTGCTCATTTCAGCGTTTTTATTGCATGCCGCGCTAACAAAGCTTTAAAAAATTTTAGACATTTAAACAACGCCTCCTCTTTTCGACGAATCGTTAATTTTGAAAATCCATTGTTTGTTATGATAAAAAGACATTCATTTGATACTTTAAATTTTGTTACCCGTTTGTTCTCGGAACGTTTAACAGCATTTAATTTAATTGATTTAACTTTATTTACCATTCACACACATGAAAAAACATCAAGACAAGAATCTTCCATATTTCAATTATAGTAATAACCAAAAAAAATAAAAAAACTAAAAATTGATTTTTCTTAAAAGAAATCTTCCTAATACTCAAAAAACATATTTTTTTATAAAAAACAAAAAAAAGCTATTGACATATGTAAAAAATCGGTTATATTTCTTTTTGTTTTGAGAGCCCCTGTGGCGGAACTGGTAGACGCGGCAGACTCAAAATCTGTTGATCTTACGATCGTGCTGGTTCGATTCCGGCCAGGGGCACCATTTGTGATACTTCCGCCTATATGGCGGATTTTTTTTAACAAGCCTTTATTTAGTTCGACTTTAAAGATTTTTAATTTGATGATTTATCGGACTTTCTGGTAAAAGTCAACAAATCCAAGCCTTTTATCTTTTCAATTCCAATCCGATAAGATGTAATATTTTTTACAAGTTCAAACAAAAAAGTATAATCCGCCTCCTCCCGTTGCATTTTTTTTATTTTTTACAGAAAAAACAATCAATTTTAGCAAAAAATAATAAATATCTATTTACATTTTGTAAAAAAAATAACTTATACATCCTATATATTCAATATTTTTTGGAGAAAAGATATGAAAAACTTCACATATTATGAGGCTGAAAAATTTTTAAAAGAAATAGCAAAAAATAAAGCTATTGATGTTGATAATTTTGACTTAAATAATCACAGTAACGCTGAAGAAATTTCTAATTTATTAGATGTTTCTGAATCTACAGCTAATAATTGGCTATCAGGAAGAACTGATATATCAAAATTAGGAAAAAAAGCTTTAGCCTACCAATTAATGCTTGATTTAGTACACACATATAATAGTATTCCTCCATCTAATATCGTTGTCAAAAAACAAGATACTTATGAGATTTATTCAGCTTCAGAAGATGGGGAGTACGAATTATTAGCAACGACAACAAATCCAAAACTCGCAAGAACAATTAAAGAAATTCAAAAAGTTTATAATATATTAAATATATGCAGGGATTTTATATCTACAGAATTAGAAACCAGAGAATCCTGTGGATGTGAAGACCTTTGCATACCATATAGAACAGATCTAAATAATTTGATTGATTTAATGCATTATATTCAAGATGGTGTAACATTTTCCGAAAAGTATGAAAATTTATTGCAAACCGCCCTAGATTTTAATTTCGATGCTAAAAAATTTGAAAATACTTCTGAGCTTAAGACTGATAACAAAGATGTTTTTTCCGAATTTACTTCTCCAATAACTAAAACATACAAAGGCCAAATTGACACCAAACAAATCCCAGAAAATACTCTTATTAGAAGAATTGTTAAAAAAGGTAAAAAAGAAGGGATCTATGAATTGAAAAAAGTAGGAGATAAAATCATTTATCTAAAAAACGGCAAAAGCTATCCCAGCATTAATGCTGCCAGCTTTGACATCTTAGGATATGCAGAAAATGTTAAAGAAAACTGGTATTTTTATGATGTTATTCATAATGAATGGAAAAAATGTAAACATTTAGTTAAAGATGAATAATATTTTGAAAATTCTTTTTTTCATATCTATCTTGAGCTGTACTTATACAGTTCAAGATAGATATATTTTAGAAATTACAGAACCAATTGAAGGTGTACATATAATGTTAATAAAGAACCTATAAATGGTTTTATATATGTCTATTATCCGACAGAGGGAAGTGCTTTTTCAGTATAAAAAAAGCGAAATAGATGACATTATTCAATGATACAGATCTGACAGAACTTTGTTTCAAGAAATAATTTATAAAAATTCAAATGAGATAAAAAGAAATACTTATCCTCAAGACAAGCCAATCATCACATAATATTGTCTATTTTCCCACTCAAAACTTTAAAATCGTCATAAAATTAGTCCGATAATTCACGGCATTGCTGCACCATAAATTAAAGCCTTGAGTATTCAAAGCTTTTTTTGTTATCCGGCTTCTACTCCTTTTCAAGGGCTCCGTAGCGCCCGTCCGAGCAATTCGACAATCTTTTCAGACTTAAGAACTGTCCCTCCCTATTTTCCACTCTTCATTTTTATTGAAACCTGCTGTTTTCATTTTTTTTAAATTGATACTTCTCTGCTTTTTTCAAACCGTTTCAAACATTATTGTAAAAATCACACAAAGGTTCAGTAACATATTTTTTTACCTGACGATATTTAATACTGATAATTCATACAAAAACACTTTAAAAAGAATTCGGACTTTCCTATAAAAGAATAGATAAAATGAGCAACTGTTTTCTTTATTATAAAAAAATAGAGTTTCCAAAAAACTTGTTTTTATAAAGCTCAAACTATCAACTTTTTTATAATTTACAATGCAGACATCTTATTTTCCGGCAGATTTGAACTTTAAATGGAAAACAGACCCTTTACCGAGAACACTTTCCACAACAATACTTCCACCGCAATTTTCGACAATCGTTTTAACTATGGACAACCCCAACCCCGTCCCCTCCGTAGAATCCCTGGAAAAACTTTTTGAAAAAAACGGCTCAAAAATACGGGATAAGTCTTCCGGTTCTATTCCCCGTCCCGTATCTGAAAAATCGACATGAACAAAATCCGATGATGTGAAAATCCGGATACTCATCACGCCGCCTTCGGGCATCGCATGAAAAGCGTTTTGCATTAAATTAACCGTCATCATTCTCATTTCCGCATCGATTGCGTAAATAACAGCCGGTTGAGGCGAATTGTTAATTTGTAAATCAACACCTGCTTTTTTCGCCTCATATTCCAACAAACAAGACGTTTCCGAAATAACTTCATTTAAATCGATCAAAGTAAATTTTTTATCGGATTTCTTCGATAATTTCAACAAACGCGCCGTAACATTAATACAAAAAACAATCTGTTCATTAATCAAATTCAAATAGCGTTCCAACTCTGTTTGCGATATCGTTTTCATATTATCCAACACATTTTCCAAAATCAGACGAATTGACCCGAGCGGGTTACGCATTTCATGAGCGACAGAACTGGCCAGCATACCGATTGCAGACAACTTTTGTTGATGAGAGAACAAAATTGCCTTATCCAACGGACGGACTGATTCAATAATTTGTAAAGTCGTTCTTTCTCCGGTTTGCAGAAAAGAAGCGGCAGCCGACACTTCCATATAACTTTCACGCCCCTGTTGATCGATATAATGTTGAATGACATTAACCGGTTGTTTCGGATTTTCTTTGAGCAATAATAACGGACAGGGATTCTGATGCTTTCCGCACGGTTCGCGAAAACCACAAAATTCAAAACACTTTTGATGTGAAGCCGCCATTTTTTGATAAGCGGAATTAGTTAAAACAATATTATAATTTTCATCGATCACCCTGATTCCGTCTGGAATGGCGTTGATCAAATTTTTCAAAAACTCTTTGTTTGTTTCGATATGTTGTATTGATTTTTCAATATTTTCCGCCATTTGATTAAAAGCACGCGCCAACAAATCCAATTCGTCTTGCTGAGACACATTTTTTGATATCGGCACTCGAAAGCTTAAATCACCGCAAGCAATATGATGAGTCGCCAGCAATAAATTTTCAATCGGTTTCAAGATCCAACGTCTAACGATTAACCACAATAACACCAAGATGAAAAATAAAAACAAAAGCGAGAATAAAATAAAATATCCTAAAACTTTAACTTTTTTATTTCGTTCATCGGCCCCTTTCATATCTTGAAACAATTCCCGACGAATTGCCAGAAAACGATCGTCCCGATGTTTCAAAATGAAATCGTCATTTTGTTCGTTCCATAACTTTGATAGGGAATCAATTTGTTGTGCATTCATTTGTTTACGCAATTCCGATATAATGTTTCTCAATCGGATATTTTCGTCAAACAATTCATATAAAGCCTCTGTTTTTTTTCTGCTGATTGCGGCCTCTTGATCGAGTTGACGGACATAACTGAGCATGAATATCGTAAGGAACAGAGAAAAAATACAGGCAATACTTAGAAACAAAAATAAAAAAATTTTGACATTCAGGCTGAAAAACACTTTTTTATTTTGCATACGTTTTATCCAAGAACAGATTTTCGCTTATACACAAGACAATTAAAAGATATCTTTTTTCGATATTTGTTTCCACTCTCCGGGCTTCAAGCCGTTTAATGTCAGTTTACCGATCGACACCCTGATCAGACGCAACGTCGGGAAGCCCGCGGCTGCTGTCATACGTCGAACTTGGCGGTTTTTTCCTTCCGTCAAAGTCAAGCGGATCCATGACGTCGGAATATTTTTCCGAAACCGGATCGGCGGGTTTCTTTCCGGAACAACGGGAAGAGAAGATAAACATTCCGCCAGACACGGTTTTGTTTTATAGCCTTTGATCGTCACCCCCGCAGATAGCACCTTCAAAGCCTGTAACGTCATTTTCCCCTCGACTTGAGCAAGATAAGAACGGGGATGACCAAAAGCGGGATCCAATAGTTTTTTGATAAACTTCCCGTCGTTTGTCAAAACCAACAGCCCCTCACTGTCATGATCGAGCCGTCCGGCGGCATAAACATCTTTTGGAAAGCCGAAACGGCTCAATCCCTGATGCCCTCCTTCATCCGTGAATTGACTAAGGACTCCGTAAGGCTTATAAAAAGCAATGTATTGAAACATTTGACAAATCCTTATAAACTTTTTCTACAGTAAAGACTTTTGAGTTAAAAAGCAATGCAACGTTTACCTTTGTCTTTTTTCAACCGCCCGACACTTCTGGTTGCCCGCGAATTGTTAGGAAAGGAAATCTTTTTCAAAGATCAAAAAGTCGTCATTACAGAAACGGAAGCTTACATCGGCGAAGAAGATCCCGCCTGTCACGCATCAAGGGGAAAAACGAAAAGAACCGCCGTCATGTATGGGCGCGCCGGATTTTCTTATGTTTATTTAATTTACGGTATGTATTACTGCTTGAACTTTGTAACTCAGGAGGAAGGCTTTCCCGCCGCTGTTTTAATCCGCTCTGTTCATATGACTGACATTGATGACAAAAAATTGAATGGCCCCGGGAAATTGTGCCGTTTTTTAGGAATTACCAAAGAACACAACAATATCGATTTGCTCACATCAAAAGATTTTTATGTATCGGATAAAGGCTTGTCCCTGCCTTTTAAAACAACATCGCGTATCGGCATTTCAGCCGGACAAGACAGACAATGGCGTTTTGTGGCTCAGTTTTTCCAAAAGTGAACAGTTAAGATTTCCACACGAAGAAAGCAAAAAGGCGGACATTCCTCAGTTTTCTAATGAATAAACGGTTGGAATGTTTTCCTCATGTAATGCGACGTAAGAACAAAACTGCCCCATGGCACCACAAGGTTCCGTGTAAAAAAACGTATTGTCGTTCTCAATTCCCGGCGCTTGAATATAATATTCCGCAAGCCCTAAATTCATGACATTTTCCTGATTGACATTAACGCTCGCCTGCACTCCGGTGGAACAAGTAAAGGGCATGCTCCAAACACCGTCATTCAAAGACCATTGTCCGTATTCTTGAACAAACTCGTAAGGTTCCCAACATCTGGGCGGCATATCCTGAGCCATTGAAGGGGTCGCAAAAAATATAAAAAGAACGGAAAGCACTTTTTTCATGATATTTCCTTTTCCCTTTTGTTTTCTTTCAATCTTAAAATATTATTCATTTTTGAACAGATATTTAAAAGGTTAGTCTTAATCATGATTGACGCACATATTCATTTACAGGATGAACGCTTTGACACCGACAGAGACATTTTGATCCGGCAGGCGCAAAAACGCGGTGTAATTGGCTTTTTTTGCGCCGCAACCCGCCCCGAAGATGAAAAAAAAGTTCTCGAATTGTCTCAGAAACACTCTCATATCGTTCCTTTTATCGGGACACACCCTTGGTTTGCCGACGAATATTGCGCTGTTTCGCTTCGTTCACATTTAAAACGTTTCATCAATGCCGGCATCGGAGAGATCGGACTGGACATGTTAAAAGGTAAAAACAACCAAATGAGTGTTTTCAAAGATCAATTTGAAGTTGCCGCCTTATTCAAACGCCCTTGTGTCATTCATTGTGTCAAAGCTTTTGACCATATCGCCGCTTTGTTAAAAACAACAAAAGAGCTGCCCCCCGCTTTACTGTTTCACGGATTTTCCGGAACGGTGGAACAAGCGATGTTCTTAAAACGCTATAACGCTTTTTTTTCCTTTTCAGGAGCCGCCCTATTCGAAAACAAACAAAAAGCGCGCATACTCCTTTCCCGTTTGCCGATTGATAAAATCCTCATTGAAACGGACGCTCCGGATATGCGTCCGCCGGATCGTTTTTGCGCAAATAGTTCCGACAAACGCAATACACCTGAAAATCTTTATTTGATCGCTTCGGCATTTGCCGCTATAAAAAACATGGATACCACCTCTTTTATCAATGTGATAAACGAAAATGCCAAACGCTTTTTATCAGGATTAAAATATGAATGACCAATTTTCACGCTTGCGCTTGTTGATCGGAAACGACGGTATGAAAAAATTACAAAACTCTTTTGTAATCGTCGCCGGATTAGGCGCTGTCGGAGGTTACGTTACAGAAGCTTTGGCTCGCGCCGGCATAGGACGATTACGTTTAATCGATCATGATATTGTTACCATAACCAATTTGAATCGGCAATTATACGCCCTTCATTCAACAATCGGTTTAGCTAAAACAGAAGTCGCCCAACAACGTATCAAAGATATAAACCCTTCCTGCATCGTAGAAAAAAAACAAATATTCATCAATCAAGATTCGATTCCCGACCTGTTTTCCACAAAAGCCGATTTCGTTGTTGACGCCATCGATTCATTAAGCTCGAAAACGGATCTCATCGCCTATTTGCGTGAAAACAAAATTCCTTTCATCTCTTCAATGGGTGCCGCTTTGAGAACCGCTCCCGAATTTATCAGAATCGGTAAAATGTCCGAAGTCACTCATTGCCGCTTGGCGTGCACGCTACGAAAACGTTTGCGGCACAAAAACATTCCCCTTGATTTTCCATGCGTGTATTCTTGCGAACCGGTCAAAAACATCTCCAGACCGCAATACGATCATACACCCGACAACGAATATATTGACAATAACGAACCGCGACGCTCTGTCATCGGCAGTCTGCCCACAATTACAGGAATTTTCGGGTTGATGCTGGCAAATTACGTCATTTGTCGATTGTATCAATCCGATTGACCAGCCCGTTCCAAATGTCGTTCCATCCTTTATCATGGGTTGCGTCAGGAATAACAACAACCTCCGCTTTACTTTTCGATCCCAGAGACTTGACAAAATCTTGCGTCAAAAAAAACGGAACCGTTTCATCACGCGCACCGATATAATGTATTTGAGGGATTCGAGCCAATTCCGATTTATGATCCGCGGGATTCAAAGATCCCTTTAAAGGCGAATCCTGATGAAATGACGTCCATGCTCTATGATCCAGTACGCCGGCAATCGTATAAACTTTGGACACAGCTTTATTTTGCAATGCTATCAACAAAGCGACACTCGCTCCTCCGGAATACCCGACCAATTCAACAGAGCGTGCTTGGTATTGTTGCATTAATTGCCGGATTCCTTGCGCCATCGAACGAACAATCGCAGGATCAAAACGCCCGCTTGTCCAAAAATAAGGGGAACACTGCGAAGAAAAAACATATTGGCACGGTCTTGCCAGATAAATCACATTATCAAACGCATCCTTGCGAACCAAATTTAAAACCGTATCTTGAGACGGTGTCGGATCTGAAGAAGGCGTATAAGGATTAATCCAAGCATATCCGTCTCCTTCGATATAAATTCTTAATGCTTTTCCCTTTTGTTTGACGCGAGCCCATGAAGCCAAAGAAAAATCTTTTGTCTTTATTTCCTGAAAAACAAATCCCTCCGGCTGCGGCAAAGAAGCGCAACCGCTCATGCTTAAACCGAAAATCAATAAAAAAAACAACCGTTTCAACATGACTTCTTAACCGTTTCTTTGTAAAAAAAGATGATATTCTTAATTTGACTTCAAAATCACTTAATAAATGATTTATCTCATAGGAGAAACAGTGAAAAGCTATATTTCTGAATTTATTGGTACGTTCGGGTTCGTTTTTATCGGATGCGGTTGTATTGTTTTTGCCACCCCGTTTATCGGTTATCTGGGAATTTCTTTAAGCTTCGGTCTGGCTTACAGCGCAATGAACATGACTTTTCCGGGACATCATTTCAATCCGGCTTTAACAATCGCCTGTGCCGTATCCCAACAGTTTTATGCAAAAAACATATGGTTGACCCTGACAAAAACCCTTGCTTACATCCTTATTCAAATAATCGCCGCTTATGCCGCTGTTGCTTTGATCTATTTTATCTATTCCGGAAAAACAGGTTATGTTTATCAAGGTCCCGCTGACGTTAATTTAGTGGAACGTTACACTCTTTCCTCAGCTTTTTATCTGGAAACCGTTTTAACTTTTTTGTTTATATGCGTATTCTTAGGCTGCAATGCCAACAAAGGGTATCAAGCCATTGCCAGCGGTTTGACTCTTGCCGCAAGTTTTTTGTTATCCTATCCCGTTACAAAGGGAGCTTTAAATCCGGCGCGAACAACCGCTTCCGCTCTGTTTTGCAAACAAGAAGAAGCTTTAAGCCAATTACCTTTGTTTTGGGGAGCTGCCTTGATCGCCGCTTTGATTGCCGGAGTGGCGTACCATCCGGCAATCCGGAAAATAAAAGATGCTAATGCGTCATAAACAAAGGGATATCTGCATTATCAATCAAATATTTTGTCATACTGCCCAAAATCCAACGCCGCATAGTGCTTTGCGTAAAAGCTCCGCTAACCAACAAATCAAACCGACCACAGGCTTGTTTGACAATTTCAGCTCCTTTAGCCGCGACGGAAGAGCTTTCAGGGATTTTGACAACTTCCGCGTTAACACCATGCCATGACAAACGCGCCGATAAAGCTTTTGCATCGGCCCATTCTTCATTCGGGGTATCCGTTTCCAAAATGACGACCTCTTGAGCACGGGTAATAAACGGCATAGCCAAAGTAACAGCTTTTGCCGCCTCTTCCGTTGCGTCCCAAGCGATCATGACACGCGTTCCGATGGTTTCCGGTTTTTCATGCGGCGCAATCAAAATGGCGGATCCGCTTTCCATCAATGCCGCGTTCAATACGGCGAAATTATCTCTGGCTAACGGAGAAGACGTTTCCGGACGTGCCAGAACAGTCAGATCAGCAACACGGGAACACCACGCGATCACTTCATCTTCACACCCGAAGATTTCACGGAATTGAGCCGTAATTTCTTTTAGATCTGCTTGAGGTTCCGTTTTTGGTAAAATACCGTGTTCTTCAACAAACTTTTCAAAGATCACACGCATATCGTCCGCATTTTGGGCAAAAGCTTTTTCTTCTGCCTGCACAACGTCGTTGACAACAAAGCCTGCCATATCCGCACTGACGACTGGAACGGGCAAAATACACGACGGTTCCAAGTGAACATGGAAAATGTCTAAATGGCTGTTGAATTTTTTTGCTATTAATAAAGCCGTTTGCAACACGGATTGAGCCGTTTGTTCAGAATCCATTTGGACTAAAATATCTTTAAACGCATTCATGTTTCATTCCTTTTTCTAAGCTTTATCGGCAAGAAGCGTCCGCACTTTTGTCAAAGTCGCCATTCTGTCTCCGGACGTATCAATTTTGCTCCAAGAAATTTTTCCCACATCCACATCCAGTTGTTGACGCAACTCTTCCGGTTTTTTTACATCGGACGGATTGCGTTTGCGGGACGCCACCCGCTTGATCCGGATTTCCAACGGAGCATCAACCCACAACCCTTGAAAATCGACATTCATTTGTTGCGCAAGATTTTCGATTGTTTTACGTTGGTCTTCATTCTGGAACAAAGCATCGGCAACAACCGATTGTCCGGCTTTGAGCAATTTTGCGCATTCTTCACACAACAACTCAAAGACTTTCTTTTCCAATTCCGGCGTATACTTGGAAGGATCCAGATATTGATCCAAACCCGCTTTTAAAAAGTTTTTGCGCAAAACGTCGTCCCGTAGAATGACCGCACCGGGCGGATTGCCTATAAAGGGAGCCGTCTCGCGTGCGATACGGGATTTTCCGCTACCCGACAAACCGCCGCAAGCAATTAAAACAGGTTTCGGACGATCCAAGAAACGTTTGGAGATAATCAATTGCTCATAAGCCCTGTTTGCCATCAAAGCGGCTTCGTGCCTGTCTTTTATTTCCGAAGAACGCTGAGCAAAAACATAAGCGTTAACAGCAGCCCGACAAGACAGGAATAACGGCAGAACCGGTATTCCCTCCCAATCGGCGGACAACGCCATATAGTGATTAAATAAAATACTTGCCAGACGCCTTTGTCCTTTACTTTCCATGTCAACCAGCAAAAAGGCGAAATCGTACAATGTGTCGATTTGTGTCAAATCGTCATAGAACTCGATCGGATTGAACGGAGTGACCTTTCCCTTCCACATAGCAAGGTTACGCAAAGTCAAATCCCCGTGGCACCAGCGGATTTTGCCTTCCGTTTGACGTTTTTTCAATAATTCCGTATTTTCCTTCAACGCCTCCAGCTGTTCGTTTTCCAACATATCGACATCTTCGGCATCAAAGATATCCGGAACGAAACAACGGATCATCGCATTGTTTTCATAAATACGCCCTTTAATGATATCGACAGGATTCCTCGTTGTTATGATGGGAGCCCTTTGATGAAGATGAAAGATCTTTTCAGCCGTATCCATCATTTCGAAACGATCCAAATCGCCACGGTCGATCATATTTTCAAACAACATGCTTTCTTCGAATTGATGCATTGACAGCAAGTAATCAACGACTTCTGCATTTTTGTCCGGACAAACCGAGCGTAAGAACATTTTTCCTTTTTTATCGCATACAACTTCTTCAACACCGAAACACAAGCCCGGTGCGAAACGTTGACAGATTTCAAGTTCTTTTTGACACGCCCGCAAACGTTTTTCCGGTGTCGAATAATCGACATAAGGATATTTCACCCCCCGTTTCAGCTTATATGCCGTTTCCCCTGTCAAAAAAACATCACAAATATTTGTTTCTTTGACGATTATTTTTTGAGACGCTTTCAAACCGTAGGTTTCCGGTAAAGACAAAGCGGCGATCAAAGCGGACTGGTCGTCAATAAGCATATTACGTTCTCCTTAACACTTTCATTCAGGCTTGTGCGATGGATTTACATTACACAGGTTTTGAGGCTGGCTTGCCAAAGAGGAATTGAACTGCTGAGTAACACGGACGAACGTCGTTCTTTTACTTAATTCTTTCAAGGTAACAGCTCCGACATAAGTGCAAGTAGAACGAACCCCGCCCAAGATTTCTTTTACCGTATTTTCCAAAGCCCCTTTATATTCGACTAAGACAGTACGCCCTTCGCTTGCCCGATAATCCGCGACCCCGCCGGCATACTTTTCCATTGCCGTATCGGAGCTCATGCCATAAAAGCGACGATATTTTTTCCCTGTTTCCTTATCAACGATCAGATCGCCGCCGGATTCATCGTGTCCGGCGAACATTCCACCCAACATGACGAAATCGGCTCCGGCACCGAAAGCCTTGGAAACATCGCCAGGACAAGTGCAACCGCCGTCCCCGATAATCAGCCCGCCCAAGCCATGAGCGGCATCAGCGCATTCAATGATAGCGGAAAGTTGCGGATAACCGACACCCGTTTGGATACGCGTCGTACATACAGACCCCGGTCCGATTCCGACTTTAACGATATCGGCTCCGGATAAAATCAATTCTTCCGTCATTTCTCCGGTAACAACATTCCCCGCAATAATTGTCATATCCGGAAAGTTTTCACGAACTTTACGGACATATTCTACGAAATGTTGAGAGTACCCGTTCGCCACATCTATACAAATAAAACGAATGGCAGGATTTTCTTTACAGATTTTGGACAGAGATTCATAATCTTTGTTTGAAGTACCGGATGTAATTGCAAGATAATCATAATCTTCCGGTTGACATTGTGCATTGAAATTATGCCATTCTTCTTTTGTGTAATGTTTTTGGATACAAGTAAACATATGAAACTGTTTTAAAACGTTAAAGACTTCAAAGCGCCCGACCGTATCCATATTTGCCGCCATAATGGGCACGCCCGTCCACGTCTTTTTGGAGTTTCTGAACACAAACGTTCTATTCAGATCGACTTCGGAGCGTGAACGCAATGTACTTCTTTTCGGACGAAACAGTACATCTTTAAAATCCAGCTTCATATCTTCTTCAATTCTCATTTTATTCTCCTCGAACGAATTGATTAAAGTCAAAGTTTTTCATAACACCATTGAGGGTGATGTTCGTTTAATCCGGCAGGGTCTTGATGAATGATAATCTGTGCATTCGGAAAAGCCGCGATCAAGCGTTTTTCAACATCGTCTGCGATTTGATGGGCTTTTTGCAATGTCAACAAAGGATCCAGTTCCAGATGCAACTGGATAAACCATTGTGTTCCCGACGATCGTGTCCGCAAGTCGTGCATTCCTGACACTTCCGGTACATTCAAAACAATTCCGGCTATTTTTTGTTTTTCACTTAAAGGTAATTCCGCGTCAACCAATTGGGTTAAGGAACGTTTTAAAATATTTTTGGCACTTACAATCAGATATAAAGCGATTAAAAAAGCGAAAATAGGATCTGCATAAGGGAAATTGAAAAAAGATCCGATCAAAAGCGATGCGATAACACTCAGATTCATAAACACGTCACCGGCGTAGTGGGCATAATCGGCGCTGATAGCGATAGAATTTGTTTTTTTTACGACATAACGCTGAAACGACACCAAGAGTAATGTTAGAACAATCGACACAATCATTGCTCCGGTTCCAATGCCGATATTGGTAATCGCCTTAGGATTCATAAAATACTGAATGCTTTGAAACATTAACAAGACGGCTGATCCTGCGATAAAAGCCGCCTGCCCCAAAGAAGCCAGAGGTTCGACTTTTCCATGTCCGAAACGATGTCCGCTGTCGGCAGGCACCAAAGAATGCTTTACAGCCCATAAATTTAAAAAAGACGCGACGGCGTCCAAGCTTGAATCGACAAGGCTGGACAACAAAGCGACAGACCCTGTCACAGCCAAAGCGAACAATTTTACACCGATTAAAGAAATAGCGACCCCGACGGACGCGGTGGCGGCGGTTTTCATCAAAAATGCCGAAGAATTTCCTTCAGACACGGCAAAAACGTCCTTATAAAAACGAAAAAAGCAGTTTATTATAACAAACATCTTCCTTTTATGGAAACAATAATCCGAAAAAAATAAAAAAAGTCTTTTTAATAGCTTGCTTGAATCAGACAGTCACTTTATTTACTATATATGATAGTGAATAAATAATGAAACGGCAGAAAAAGATGGCTAATCCTTATACTCTTTTAGGCGTTTCCAAAAACGCCTCTCAAGATGAAATAAAACAGGCTTACAGAAAACTTGCGCGTAAAATGCACCCCGATTTAAACCCGAACGACCCTAAGGCGGAAGAAAAATTCAAAGAAATTTCAGCCGCCTACGATATTCTCTCGGATCCTGAAAAAAGAAAGCGTTTCGACAACGGTGAAATTGATGAAAACGGCAAAGAACGTCCGGGGTTCGGTTTCGGAGGCTACGACAACGCTTATCAAAAACGAAACGGCGGGTTTGAAGGCTTCAATTTCGATTTCAATTCTGCCGGTTCCGACGGGAAAAAACGATCCGGCTTTGATTTTTTCAGCGATATGTTCGGCGGCGGTTCATCCGGAAACGAAGACATTTTTTCCAACTTCAAACGATATACCCGTAAAACCACCGGAGAAAACCTCACATACGATTTGCCTGTTTCTTTTTTAGAAGCCGCTTTGGGCAAAGACAAAGAAATTGAAATGCCCAACGGGAAAATTTTAAATATGAAAATCCCGCCGGGAACAGCAGATAAAACCGTTTTACGTTTAAAAGGTCAAGGGGCGCCCGGCGTCGGCGGAGGAGCCAACGGAGACGCCTTGATCCGCGTCTTGATCCAACCTCATCCGTATTTTACACGTTCTGGAAACGATATTTTGATGGATGTTCCCATTACACTTAAAGAAGCCGTACTCGGAGCAAAAATCACCATTCCGACACTGGAAGGCAAAGTATCCGTAAAAGTTCCCGCAAATTCAACAACAGGATCCGTGCTGCGTTTACGAGGCAAAGGAATAAAGACCAAAGAAAAAACCGGAGACCTTTTAGTTACGGTGTTGGTCGCCTTGCCGGAAAAACCGGATAAGGCACTGGAACGTTTCATGCAAGAATGGACGCCGGACGATTTCAATCCGCGGGAAAAAGCCGGATTGATTTAAAAAATCATTCAAACGATCGATTAAAACGCAAAAGTGTTTTGAAATATCGTTATTTTGTGTTATCCCTCATCTTAACTTAATTAAACTTTTTGAGAGGTTTTCATGATGACTGGTTTGATGGAAGGAAAAAAAGGATTGATCCTTGGTTTGGCAAATGACAGATCCATTGCTTGGGGGATTGCGTCCGAACTGAAAAAACACGGTGCGAAACTTGCCTTCACCTATCAAGGGGAAGCTTTGGAAAAACGCGTCCGCCCTCTAGCCGCATCTTTGGGTGAAAACCTTGTCCTGCCTTGTGATGTAACAAAAGAAGAAACGCTTGATTCGTTGTTCGAAACTTTGGAAAAAGAATGGGGTTCTCTGGATTTTGTCGTTCATGCCGTCGCTTTTTCAGATAAAAACGAATTAAAAGGACGTTATTGCGATACAACCCTGAACAACTTTTTAAATACAATGCATATCTCCTGTTATTCATTTACGGATATTTGTCGCCGCGCCGCAAAAATCACAAATCCGGGAGGCAGCTTTGTTACAATGACCTATTACGGCGCTGAAAAAGTTCTGCCGAATTATAATGTCATGGGTGTTGCCAAAGCCGCTTTGGAAGCTTCCGTGCGCTATCTTGCCTGCGATTTGGGATCACAGGGAATTCGTGTCAACGCCGTTTCCGCCGGTCCGATCAAAACTCTGGCGGCTTCCGGAGTGGGAGATTTCCGTTTGATCCTGAATTGGAACGAATACAGCTCGCCTTTGCACAGAAACGTTACCCAAGACGAAGTCGGTAAAAGCACCGTTTACCTGTTAAGCGATCTGGCAAGCGGCGTAACCGGAGAAGTCATGCATGTTGATTCCGGATATAATATCATCGGTATGATGAATCCGGAATATGCCCATGAAATATCTGAAATGTTAAATTCTTTTCCCAAAAAAAAACGCTGAATGAAAAATGACGGGGAACGGCTTTGGCAACATCTTTCGTTTCACGACTTTCGGAGAAAGTCACGGAAAAGCAATCGGTTGTGTTGTTGAAGGCGTTCCCGCCTGTATTCCTTTAGCTCTTGAAGATATTCAATCCGCTTTGAATAAACGCAAACCGGGGCAATCCCGTTTCACAACACAACGTCGTGAATCCGATACCGTTCAAATCCTTTCCGGCGTTTTTAACGGCATGACGACAGGAACCCCTATCGGCTTATTGATCGAAAACGAAGACCAACATTCATCAGATTATACTGAAATCGCAAATAAATTTCGTCCTTCCCATGCCGATTTACCTTACTTTTTAAAGTATGCCAATCGTGATTACCGCGGCGGAGGAAGAGCTTCCGCAAGGGAAACGGCTTTGCGGGTCGCCGCCGGCGCAATAGCCTTCAAAGTCTTGCAGCATTTTATAAAAACCCCTTTTGATATCACTGCGGGCTTAATTCAAATCGGACGGGAAAAAATTTCATGTTGGAATAAACTCGAAATTGACAATAACCCTTTTTTCTGCCCAGATGCCGATGCCATTCCCCGATTTGAACTCCTGATGGAACAAATCAAAAAAAACAATAATTCAATAGGAGGAATCGTTGAAATCAGAGCGACTGGTTTCCCCGCCGGATTGGGCGAACCTGTTTATGACAAGCTCGATGCCGATCTGGCAAAAGCGCTTATGAGTATCAATGCCGTAAAAGGTGTTGAAATCGGCAGCGGTTTTAATGTCGCCGAAATGAGTGGACAAGAAAATGCCGATGAAATTTTTTACGATCCCCGATCAACAAATGAAATTGGTTTTTCCAGTAATCATGCCGGAGGTATTTTAGGCGGACTGTCAACAGGACAGCCTATCATTGCCCGAATTGCTGTAAAACCCACCCCTTCCATTTACCATCCTTTAAAAACCGTTACGACAACCAAAGAAAATACAATCATCCAAACAACAGGACGTCATGACCCGTGTGTGGCAATACGCGCCGTTCCAGTCGCTCAAGCCATGACAGCGTGTGTTCTTGCCGACCATTATTTGCGTTTTCGCGCTCAATATGATTTTTAAATTAAGGAACTGTTTATGCCCGTATTTCCTGATTTCCAAAAACAATCCTGTTCATTTTATTTTCTGCGCTCTTTTTTAAAAAAAACAATGCATTTCTTAATGCTGTTTTTCTGTATTGCCGGAATTGCATTCTGTTGCCTGCTTGCCGTCCGTTTTTACGACTTGACACGCCAAAATACCCCTCCTTCTTTATCGCCGAACACAATATTGCGTTTCAACTTGGACACCCCCGTCTATGAAACGCGACCGACCGACTTGATCGGGTCAATCACATTCGGGAATCCTCCGACAACAGTCGACATCATCTCTGGACTAAATAAGGCCGCAAAAGACCCCAATATTTCTGTTTTGCTGACATACATGACCAGAACGCCTTTATCGCTCACTCAAATACAAGAAATTCGCGCCGCCGTCCAAAATTTTAAAAAAAACGGTAAAAAAACCGTCTTTTATGCTCCAAGCATCGGTGAAATGGGTGGTGGTCTGGGAATGTATTATTTAGCTTCCGCTTTTGACGAAATCTATATCCAGCCCGGATCCGAAGTCGGATTGGCAGGCTTTTTCATCGAAAACTTATACTTTAAAAACGCCTTGTTGAAACTGGGTATAAAACCTTCTTTTAACGCCCGTTATGAATATAAGACAGGAGCTTCCTCTTTAAATTCCGAAAAAATGTCCATACCTGAAAAAGAAAACCTCACAAGTGTTTTAAACAGTTTTCTGGACGTCATGGCAGAGGATATTTCAAAAGATCGAAACATTAAAGCAGACCAAGTCAAACAAATTTTAAAAAACGGTCCTTATTTCGCCGATCAAGCTTTGAAAATGAATTTAATAGACGGGATTGAATACGCCGACGCCTTAGAGGAAAGGTTAAAAGAAAACACTTCGGATGTTATTGATTTATTTAACTATATTTCAACGAAAAAAACGGCTGTCCGCCAAAAGGAGGCTATCATAGCTTATATTCCCGCCGTAGGTATCATCCAATCGGGTGAATCCATTTTCGGCGGAGATATTTATCGCTCCATATTGGGATCGTCTTCATTCAGTTCGATTTTACGCGAAGCCGCAGACAACGAAAAAGTTAAAGCCATCGTCATTCGCTTGGATTCTCCGGGAGGGGGATACATTCCTTCGGACGCCATACGTCGCGAAATCGAATATATCAAATCGGCATCTGCTAAACCCGTCATTTGCAGTATGGGATCGACAGCGGCTTCCGGCGGGTATTTCATTTCATTGGGATGTGACCATGTTTTTGCAAACCCGTCGACTTTGACAGGTTCCATCGGTGTTTTCGGCGGGAAATTGATTTTTAAAGATTTGCTTGACAAACTTGACATCAACATTGACACCTTAGAATTTGGAAAAAACGCCGGTTTGCTTTCAATGACGCAAGATTTCAATAAAGAACAGAAAAAGTTTTTCAATGATTCTTTAGACCGTATCTATCAGGACTTTACTGAAAAAGTTGCTGCCAGACGTATTTTTTCACCCAAGCAAATAGATGCCGTTGCACGCGGCAGAGTATTCACGGGAATTCAAGCGCAAAAAAACGGGTTAATTGATCAAACCGGAGGATTGTCGGATGCGTTCGAGTATGCAGCAAATGCCGCTAAATTGGATAAAATTCCAGATATTGTCGAATTTCCTATCAATCCGACACGAATTGAATTACTGATCCGGTTTTTAAATTCGGATATGGCTGTAAAGATTAGAAAAAGTATCTCGTCTCAAGGAATCATTCCCACCTTTAAAACATGGTTGGATACCTTGTTGACGTCGGATATGCGTTTGTTTTACTGCGGGGTAAGTGCTTTTTAACACTGCAAAAAAACGGCTTAACTCATTTTTTTATCACGATTTTTTTTATAATCGGGTATCATAAATAAAATTTTTCCAAGGAGCTGAATATGAAGCATTTTTTCACGATAGTCTTTCCTCTTGCTTTTATGTCGGCTTGCGCGACATCAACAACTGCGACAAACGAAACAAATAACAACACTGAAAAAATCGTCGAACAGTCGATAACACCGCCTATTAATTCTGCCGCTGAAGAACAATTCCGACCGGCTGAAATGGCACCAGTTTCATCTGAAACTAAAGACGTTCAATCCAACGTCTCAAAAAAACATGAAATGGATCCGACTTCTTCAGAAATCCTGCAAAAGCTCCATCCTCCAAGTAACCTTAAAAAAAACAAAACCCTTCCCCTTCCTCAAACGACAGCCGCTTATATGGACACTCAAGAAGACGAATTGAAACAATTATTAGACGGCACTTCTTTCCGTATCACACGGTATAACAACATTTTAATCCTTATCTTTTCCGGTAATGAAATTTTCGGCTCAAACGGTTATACGTTGCGACAAAAAGCCAAAGACACCTTAATCAAGATCGCTTCTGTTCTTTCCATGTATGATAAAACACATATCAGTATCATCGGATATACAAACAATCTCGGATCAACAAAAAAGAATCGATCCATCAGCGAAAAAAGAGCTCAAGCTGTTGAAAATATCTTGAAAACCTCAGGAAAAATTGCCGCTGTCCGTTTTTGGACGGAAGGAAGGGCGACAGAAAAATCCCCCTTCAATAAAACGGAAAACTCAAATAACAACCAAGTTGAAATTATCTTAACCCCGACATTTATCAAATGAGTAAACGGCTGATTTTTTTCTTGTTTCTTTTTGTTTCCGGATGTTCCAGTCTTTTATTGCATCCTCAAAAAAAATTCATTTCGGATCCGTCTCGTCTCGGTTTGCCTTACGAAGACGTTTATTTAAACACCCCCGATAACATACGTCTTCACGCTTGGTTCATTCCCGCCTATTGCGCAGAAGTCGCCCCCTGTCCTTCTAAAGCGAACATCTTGTATTTACACGGTAACGCGGAAAATATTTCCTCTCATACATTCGGTATCATTTGGCTTATCCTCCATGGATACAATTTGATGGCTTTGGATTACAGAGGATTTGGTAAATCGGAAGGATCAATCAGTTTGTCCGGATCGCAAACCGATATAAAAACAGCTCTCGACTATTTATTGAAAAAATACCCCGACCAACCCTTATATGTTTTCGGACAAAGCATCGGAGCCGCTTTAACAATATCGACCGTCGGACAATATGAAAATCAACAAAAACTTTCAGGAATTGTCATTGACAGCGCCTTTTCAAAAGCACGAAAAATCGCACGGGAAAAAATCGCTCAGGTATGGTTGTTATGGCCTTTTCAATATCCTCTGTCTTTTTTAGTCCCTGAAAACAACCCCGAGAAATACGTTTCTTCGATAACAATCCCCAAGCTGTTTTTAACGACTAAAGATGATGAAATCGTTCCCGTGCATCATACATTGGATCTTTATGAAAAAGCTTTATTCCCGAAAGAAATCGAAATCATGGAAGAAGGCGGACATATTCGCGCTTTGAGCAATGAAAAAGCGAAAAAAACCCTTTTGGACTTTTTAGAACGCAATCGTCCGGCAAGTCATGCGCAATAAGCTCATTTTTTATGAGGCTTTGATTTGTTTTCGTAAGGATTCTTTGCTTTTCTCATCAAAATCCTGACAGGAACACCTTCAATATTGAAATCTTGAGCCAATCCTTTAATCAAATAGCGCAAGTATGATTCCGGTAATTTTTCAGGATTGCTGGAAAATAAAGCGAACGTTGGCGGACGTGTTTTCGCTTGTGTCATATATTTCAACGGGATCGGTCTTTTTGTCGCGGACAAAGGCGGTGGTGTCATTTCCGTCATTTTCATCAACCAACGATTTAAACGCCCTGTCGGAATACGCGCATTCCAGATATCATAAACATCAAAGACGGCTTTCATCAAACGATCAAGCCCTTCTCCTGTTTTAGCGGAAACCGTTATCGTTTTAATTCCCTTTACTTGTGTCAAAGATGTGGAAATCCGGTCATTCAAGATTTCCAACGCTTGTTTTTTATTTTGAACGGTATCCCATTTGTTAACAGCAATGACCAATGCCCGTCCTTCCTCCAGCACCTGCCTTGCGATGGTCAAGTCCTGTTTATCCAAAATAGCATCGGCATCAAGCACCAAAATAACAACCTGAGCCAAGAAGGCGGCACGTTTCGTATCGGCGACACTTAGTTTTTCAATATCGTCCCAAACTTTTGCATGACGGCGTAACCCCGCTGTATCTGTCAGGCGAAGCTTCCGGTTTCCATACGTCCAGTCAATGGAGATTGCATCTCTAGTCAACCCAGCCATCGGACCGGTCAGCATTCTGTTTTCCCCGATCAAGCGATTAACCAAAGTGGACTTTCCGACATTCGGTCGCCCGACAACGGTAAGGTCGATGATCCGTTCTTTCAGATTTTCCGTATTAAGACAATCCGCTTCAGCTTCATTTCCGTTTTCATTTTTACGGTTGCGTTTTCTTTTATCAGTAATATCCGCTTGTTCTTGTTGACTGTTTTCAGGATTTTCAGACCGGATGTAAGGAGCCAAAGCTTCGAACAGATCTCCCATTCCCAAACCGTGTTCAGCGGAAATCAATATAGGTTCTCCGAATCCCAGAGAATAAAAATCATGTTCGAATTGAATTTTACCTTCCGCTTTATTTGCGACCAAGATGACGGGCTTTCCCGTTTTTCGCAAAGTCTGTGCTGTTTTTTTATCTAAAGGTGTCAATCCGGAGCGTGCATCAACCATAAAAAGAACCGCCGTCGAAACACACAAAGCCTTTTGCGTTTGTTTCCACATGGCATCCGCCAATTCTCCGGCGTTTTCCAAACCGGCAGTATCGACAACGGTAAAGGGACAACCGTAGAGATTGGCATTTCCTTCCCGCCTGTCTCGAGTTACTCCGGGACGATCATGAACTAAAGCTTTTTTTCGACCGGTTAAACGGTTGAACAAAGTTGATTTGCCGACATTCGTTCTGCCGACCAAAGAAATAATCACTGTCATTTATCTATACGCTATCAAATTTCCGTTTTCAGTAACAAAATACAAAGTGTCGTTCAACACAATCGGAGGTAATGTTGCTGATTCATCAATTTCATCCCATCCGATGATTGTTCCCGTTTTGGGTGAAACAGAGATGGCTTTCCCGTCCGAATTAGTCAATATCAACCGGTTTCCCGCCATAACCGGTCCCGTCCAAGTAAGACGATGTTTTTTATTATCAGGATCTTTCCATTGGGTCAACTGATTAACCCACAACACTTTCCCGGAAACAGCCTCTAAAGCGACCAGTTCGGCGTACGAGGAAACCACATATAAAACATCACCAGCGACCCAAGGTTGGTTTATTCCTCCGATTTCGCGTTCCCAAATGATACCGCCGGAACGCAAATCCAATGCAGACAACAGCCCTCCGCTTGATACGACAAAAACACGATCCTGATCAATGACAGGTCTGGCTCGAATATCATTGATATCGGAACCGGCATCATTCATACGAACGGCACCCAAAGCCTCTGTCCATAAGATGCTGCCATTTTCAGGACGAAACGCAACGACATCCCCCGAAGCGAAAGCAGCAATACCAATCCCTTTATTGATAGCCGGAGCGGCTCTTCCCAACAAAGAAATATCTTCAAGGAAAGCATAATATTGCCACAACATCCGTCCATCGTCTTGAGCCAAAGCCGTCAAACGGTTATCCGCCGTGATCACGAACAAACGTCCGCCATAAACTGTCGGAGCGGAACGAACCGGAGAAGTCAAATTAACCCGCCATAATTCCGAACCCTTATGAGCATCCAAAGCGACAACTTCACCCGTTCCCAAAGAAACAAACAAACGGGAATCTTCTACAGCCAATCCGGAACCGATCGAACTAATTCTACGGATAGCGCCTTTTTTCGGTAAAAGAACCCCCCATATCTTTTTTCCGCTTAAAGCGGAAACGGCTTGAACATAGCCGGCGGAATCAACGGTATAAACAATTCCGTTTTGTCCAACCGGCTCTGCCAGCAGGACGCTTTTTTTACTGCCTCCCTGCCCGATTGAAGTTTTCCATGCCTGCATTATCTTTTTTGCCAAAGCCGGATTTTGCATCACATGATGAGAAAGACCGCCAGCTTGTGTCCACGCTTTGACTGTTTTCGGTTTCGGCAACAAAAAATTTTTTTTCAGATTTTCATCTGGTGTGATTTCTCGCCCATAGGCTAAAACGGAAATCCTTCGTCCGGTCAAGGGCGGTTCATCCGAAGCGCAACCGGTCAACCCCAAAAGGGTAAATGCAGTAAAAACCTGAAAAAACTTGAAACGTTTCATTGATCAGTCCCTTGTTTTTTTTCTTGCAAAATTTTTTCATCCACAAATGAAATATATTCTGATACCTGCAATCTCTTAGCCTCTGATATGCTCGGCATACTTAAAATTTGTTGCCAACGGGCTTTTGCTTTTTCAACATTTCCTTGACGCAATGCCAATTCCGCAGAAATTTCCAAAGCCAATGCAGACCACGCATCACTTTTAGCCGCCAAATGATCCAACTGAGCTTCCATTTGCGAAAAATCTTGGTCACCATTTTCAATACGCAACAAAATTTTATCAAATAACGCCATATTTCTAAAAGGTTCCGGCGCTTTTTTATCTTGGATGACGCGATCCAACACGTCTATGGCTTCCGGATACTTTTCCTTGCCTTGTGAAGCCAGATAATCCGCATAATGAAAAGCCGCCAAATAACGATATCCCAGTGTTGACGTTTGATTTATCGTTTTTAATATTTCCGCTCCTTGTTCTTCTTTACCCGTTTCGATCAACGTCAAAGCGGTTTGAAACTGTTCCGATTCTCGTAATGCCCTTTGATTCTGATTATACCTGTAATATTCGATTCCCCCTGTAATGATCAAAGCAGTTATGATAACGGCGAACAAATACGGACTGATCTTTTTCCACAACTGTTTCAGCTGTTCTTCTTTGATTTCCTCTGCAACTTCGCGCAGTATTTCGGCTTCCAACGGGTTTTTTTCATCTTTTTGACCGGACACGGGACTTACTCCTTTTAATTAAAAACTTGTTTTACGCTACATTCAAAAGACCTAAAGAACAAGACGTTTTAATCTCTTTTTTTCACAAGATCGGCTATGTTACAATAAAAAAAAACAAAAGGTGATTTATGAAATATATCGTAACACTTTTTTTTATAGCTCTTTTATGCGGATGCTGGCTGACGACCCCCAACACTTCGATGCCTTTCGGTGCCGCCCCCTTAACCGTGTGGGGAGCCGGAGAAACCGTTTCCTATTTGGCTACGGGAAAAATCATGGAAGACAACATCGCCTCTGTCATAACGGGGAAAGACTGCTCTGTTGCAAGGAAACTGACCGGTAAAGGCAAATATTGCATGACACGATCAGAAATCGAAAAACAAAACCGCCCGCCATGGCACACACGCAAAGTCTATTGTTATCGCTCTTTGGCGGCTCCGAACTGTTATTCACGCCCCAGCCCCTACCCTTATGACAGTTTGATCGGCATTTATGATCAGCCGGTTTATCCGGAAAACATGTTTGATACGTTATATGACTAACCCTACTGTTTTTTCACTTTGATAAGGCGATACAGCTTCCGTTCCGAAGCAAGCGCTTTTTTATATTCCTCGGAAGGCTCTTTCATCGCGATATATAAAAAAGGAACTTGTTCTTGATCGAGTTTCGGCAATACGTTATTTTGTGAGCCGGAAAAAGTTTCTTTTATTTTTTTTTGATCCGATTTTTTCATAAAATCAAACTCCGTAAAATAATCCGGATCAGAGGTTTAACATAAAATGTCAAAAAAGCCACTTGATTCTTTTTTTATTTTATTTTCTTCGGGAATTTTATTGCACAGATCCACTTTAATCGGTATTTTGTGCGGCGTTTGGGTTTACCTGGGAGCGGACATGGAAGAAAGTGCTTTCAACCGTATGTTGACGCCGGATTTGTATTTATTTATGGCTTCTTTTTTAATCTTTTACAGACTTTTGTTTAAAGCACCGACCAAACCCGACGGAGATATTGATTTTCAGGCTATGCTCATTTGTTTTTTGGGAGATTTTGCTTGGGCCGTCGCTGCAATGTTTTGCACGGTTCCGTTTCTCATGCTTTTTTCTTATACGGAAGGGACAGCAGATTATTCGGAACACGCACGAGCCGTTTTGGATCCGAAAAGTTTAATAAAAAAACTCCCCCGCCCTTAATATTCAAGGAGATGAAAATGAATTTAATCGGTCTTTCACGCGAAGAATTGCAAAATGAATTGGAAAAAATGGGAGAAAAACCCTTCCGGACAAAACAGCTTTGGCATTGGATTTACTGGCAAGGAAAAACCGATTTTCAGGAAATGAGCAGCTTGGGAAAAACTTTGCGTAACAAGCTGGCAACAAACGGGTATACAGTACGGCGACCGACGGTTTTGCGCGAACAAAATTCTGCAGACCGGACAAGAAAGTGGCTGTTTTCATTTGAAGACGGGCAAAGTGTCGAAACAGTCTACATTCCAGAAGAAGATCGCGGCGCCGTATGTCTGTCAACGCAAATCGGGTGCCCGAACGGATGTGTTTTTTGCCATACGGGATCGCAAAAATTCACAAGGAATCTTGGCGCATCGGAAATCGTCGCTCAGTTCATGGCGGCGCGGGACAGCTATCAAGAATGGCCGAGCCCGTCTCAAGAACCCCGATATCTATCGAATATTGTCGTCATGGGCATGGGAGAACCTTTGTTAAATTATGAAAACGTTAAAAAAGCTCTACGCATCATCATGGATCCAGAAGGTATCGCCATATCAAAGCGCCGTATAACCTTGTCAACCTGCGGCATAGCTCCCGTCATTCCGCTTATTGCCCAAGATCTTGGTGTCAAACTGGCAATCAGTCTGCATGCCCCGAACAACGAAATACGCGATCAGATCATGCCTATCAATAAAAAATATCCGTTGGAAGAAGTGATCGATGCGTGTAAAAAATTTCAAGAAATCGGCGGAACACGTCAATACATAACGATGGAATACGTCATGCTGGATGGAATTAACGATTCCGACGCCGATGCCCGCGAGCTAATCCGGTTGGTCAAAGGATTGGCTGTCAAATTCAATTTAATCCCCTTCAATGAATGGACGGGATGTCCTTTAAAGTGTTCAAGCGAGAAAAGAATTAAACGTTTTTCCGAATTGCTTGAAGAACATAATTATGCCGCTCCCGTCCGCCAATCGCGCGGTCAAGATATTATGGCGGCATGCGGTCAGTTGAAATCTATTTTCAAGAACTCTTAAATCAAACTTTATTTCAACGGAACGCCCTGTTAAAATAATAAAAAAAGACGACTGATACAGGAGATTAACGTGGGAAATAAAATTGCTTTGATTGACGACGATCAAAATATCCTGACTTCCGTTTCAATGATCCTGGAAGAAGAAGGCTATGAGGTTTTCACTTATACGGACGGTTTGTCCGGACTCAACGGCGTCTTGAAAGAACAAGTGTCTTTGGTCGTTTTGGACATAAAAATGCCGCGCATGGACGGCATGGAAACTTTACAGGAATTACGCAAAAAATCAAATGTCCCTGTCATCTTTTTGACCAGCAAAGAAGATGAAATAGATGAACTGTGCGGTTTGCGCATGGGAGCGGATGATTATATAAAAAAACCCTTTTCCCCAAAATTACTTATCGCACGCATCAAAACATTGCTCAGAAGAACGGAACCCGTTTTAAACAAAGGCGCTGATAATGAACAAGAAGATGTCGTCATAAAAAGAAATGAACTGGAAATGAATAAAACGCGACATCTGTGTTTGTGGAAAAAACATCCCATAGATTTAACTATCACAGAATTTTTAATGTTATACGCTTTAGTTGAAAAAACTGGGATCGTCAAAACCAGAGACCAATTGATCAACAGCGCTTATGGTCCCAACGTGTATATAGACGACCGAACGGTAGACAGCCATATCAAGCGGTTACGCAAAAAATTCAAAGATGTTGACAAGGACTTTTCCTGTATAGAAACACTTTACGGTATTGGGTACCGCTATCGGGAAGGATGATTTTTTGTGTTTCAAAATCATTATAAAAATATTTTTGACCGTCTTAGAAAAAAATCATCAGAGTTAAAAGCGTTTTGGATTGTGCGATCTCCTTTATCATGGCGGTTGTTGCTTTTAAACCTGTTGGCTCCCGCCTTGCTGGTTGCAGGGCTGTTATATATGGATCATTATCAAAAAGGGTTGATAGACGCCGAAATAAAAATTTTAAAGATCCAAGCGGAATTAATGGCCGTCGCCGTCAGTGAAGGCGCCGTTCATTCGGAATTCAGTTCGTCCATGTCGGCAGACGAACCGGAACGCAGACAGGAACGGGGATATTTTTTAAAACAAGAAATCAACTATCCCTACTTTTCTAATTTCGGTTCATCGGTTAACCTGCTGACCCGCATGCCGAAAGAGATTTTCCGTTTGTTGCCCGATGCCGCCAGACGTATTTTGTTACGTTTACCCTCATTAGATAAAGTTCGCGTCCGGTTATTCGACCATAACGGTGTTTTGACCGCCGACAGCCAAATCGGTGATGAAAATATATTTTTAAAAAACAAAAACAATGAAAAAATTTCATTTTTAAAAAAATTTTTCAAAAAAGATACTATTCCGGTTTATGACGAACCAAAGAACCAGACAGCATTCGATTACCAAGAAGTCGGATCCGCTTTAGGAGACGGTGTTTTTTCTTTTGGCGTCAGATTTCTGGAAAATTACGGTAAAATATTAAGTGTCGCCGTACCCGTTGTTTTTGACGATCAAATCGTTGGAGCCATTATGGTAACCGGAGGCATTGAAAATGTTTTAAAAAATCTAACCGCTTTTCGTTTGGCCGTGTTCCGTCTGTTTTTGTTTGCATTGGCTGTAACAATCCTTTTGTCTTATTTTATGATGAGAACAATCGTCATGCCTTTGAACAGGTTGTCCACTGCCGCCGTAAACATCCGCGTCAGCGGCGGCAGACGTCAAAAAATTCCGGATGAAACAAAAAGAAACGATGAAATCGGAGTTTTATCTGGCGCGTTGATCAAAATGACGGATACTTTGTGGGAACGCTTGGATGCAACGGAACGTTTCGCCGCCGATGTTTCTCATGAGATTAAAAATCCGCTTTCTTCCATGCGTAGCGCCATAGAAACTTTCAATTTGATTTCAAATCCTGAAAAAAAACAACGCCTTATCAATATTATTCATGAAGATGTCCTACGATTGGATCGTTTGATCACCGATATTTCAAATCTATCGCGTCTGGATGCGGAATTGTCCAGAGAAACATTTGAAGCCATTAATATTTATCAACTTCTCTCATCCCTTATCGAGGTTTATAATTTGGGAGACGCCGCGACAAAAAGAAATATCAAATTCACTTTGTCGTGGTCTTCCGAATTGCCAAAAGACACGATGATATCCGGCATGGAAACCAGATTGGCTCAAGTGTTTTACAATTTAATCAACAATGCCATTTCTTTTTCTCCGGATCATTCGACAATATCAGTTGTTGTAACAAAAAATACCAATATGGTGGAAATGCACTTCAATGACGAAGGCCCCGGCATTCCCGCAGGGCAAGAAGGAAAACTGTTCCAACGTTTTTATTGCGAACGTCCAAGAGCTGAACAATTCGGTCATCATTCAGGATTGGGGCTGTCCATATCCGAAAAAATCATCTCTGGATTTAACGGCAAAATTTACGCTAAAAACAGAACAGATGAAACCGGTCGTGTTACAGGAGCCTCTTTTATCATTTTATTACCGTTTTTAAAACAGGAACAATAATGGCATTGTATTACGGATCATGCGTTGAATTTATGCAAAGTGGCATCTTAATTTGCGGATCGAGCGGATGCGGAAAATCCGATTTATGCCTTCGCTTGATCGACCAAGGCGCGAAATTGGTCAGTGACGACCAGACTGTCATAGAAAACGAAAACAATGCCTTGATTGCCAGATGCCCCGCGAATATCAAAGGGTTATTGGAAATACGCGGGATCGGCATTGTTGAAATCCCCAGCATCGAGCAAACAGAAATCAGACTGAAGTTGATCTTGCAGGATTCTATGAAAATAGACAGAATGCCTTCAAAGAAAAGGGAATTAATCGAAAATGTCGAAATTCCCGTCTTTGAATTGGATGCTTTTTCAGCATCCGCCATCATAAAAATAAAGACTCTTTTACTGGTCGGAAAAGGAAAAAGGAAAATTATTACATGAAACGGATTGTTATTGTAAGCGGTTTATCCGGTGCGGGAAAATCCAGTGTTTTAAAAATATTGGAAGATATGGGGTTTGAAGTCATTGACAACCTTCCCTTGTCTGTTTTATCCCAAGTGATCGATGCCAGCGCACAAGAAGCTTCAATTGCTTTGGGCATTGATGCCAGAACCAGAGACTTTGATTGTTCAAAACTGTGCCGTATTTGTTCCGAGATAAAAAAAGACCCTCAAATTGCAGAAAAAATCATTTTTTTGGATTGCGACGATGAACAATTGCTACGCCGTTTTACCGAAACGCGGCGTTCTCACCCTTTGGCGAAAAACAAAAAAATCAGTGACGGTATACTTTTGGAACGACAGCTACTTTCTTCTTTAAGAGAGCAATCCGATATCGTTATTGACACAACCAATATGAAAATCCCGCAATTGCGATCCGCCGTCCAGACCGAATTTTCTTTCGGGCACTCGAAAAAGCTTGTCGTTTGTGTCATGTCATTTTCTTATCGCGAAGGTTTACCACGCGAAGCCGATCTTGTTTTCGATGTCCGTTTTTTGCGCAACCCGCATTACGATCCAGAGTTGCGTCCTTTGACCGGACAAGACCCGAATGTTGGCGCTTATATTGCCAAAGATCCTGATTATGCTGTTTTTTTTAACAGATTAACAGAACTTTTAACCCCTCTACTGCCCCGTTTCATCCAAGAAGGTAAAAGCCATTTAACTGTTGCATTGGGGTGCACAGGTGGAAAACACCGTTCTGTTTACACTGCGGAACAACTTTATAAATGGTTTTTAAATCAAAAAGCGTGTATTGTTACATTAACTCATCGTGAGTTGGAAAAAAACAAGCAGGAAAAGTAACATGATAGGTTTGATTTTAGTTTCCCACAGACATTTGGCTGAAGAGATGAAAGCCGTAATGGAACACGTTGTCGGTACTCAGGATTGTATGGAAACCGTAAGCATATTTCCAAATGACGATATGGAAAAACGCCGCTTGGAAATACGGGAAAAAATAAAAAAAGTCAATACGGGAGACGGTGTTATCGTTTTAACAGATATGTTCGGAGGAACACCTTCAAACTTGGCAATATCAATGATGACACAAGACAATGTCGAGGTTTTAGCAGGAATGAACTTGCCGATGTTAATTAAGTTGGCTCAAGTTCGAAACTCTCAATCATTAAAAGAAGCAGCTCGTAACGCTCAAGAAGCCGGAAAAAAATATATCAATCTCGCTTCCGCCCTGTTAAACCGTAACAGTTGAAGGAAATATTTCATGAACTCGTCTTGTGTGTCAAAAACACTCAAAATCACCAATGAAAAAGGCTTACATGCAAGAGCTGCTGCCGCTTTTGTCAGGACGGCGGAATCCTTTGACGCCGAAGTGCGTGTCGAAAAAGGCAGTCAGGAAGTTTCAGGACATTCTATTATGGGATTAATGATGTTAGGAGCAGCTTGCCAATCTGAAATTAAAGTTACTTGTTGTGGAAATGAAGCCTTGAAAGCTTTGGAAGCAGTGGAAAAACTTGTCAATGATAAATTCAACGAAAATTAAAAAGCTGCCTGTTTTTTCCAAACGGCGCAAAGCCGGACAAAATATCTGTACAATTGACGGACTTGAAATTGTACGGGAAGGATCGGGTGTGTCTCCGGGAATAGTGATCGGTAGAGTCTTTGTTTACGATACCGTGTTGAAATCCGTTCCTCAGTACAAGATCAGTGAAGAAGACATTCCCTTGGAGCAACAACGTTTTTTAAACGCTGTACAAGAAACCCTTTCCCAATTCGATACCATTTTAGATAAAGCGAAAAACGCTTTTGAAGACGATCCTTTAAGCTCTTTGTTTGATGTGTACCGGCATATGCTTAAAGGGTCACGGTTGATCAGGGGTGTTTGTAATCGCATAAAGAATAATTTGATCAATGCCGAAGCCGCAGTCCAAACCGAAATCGCAGCAATAGCCGACGTGTTTGAAGCTATGGATGATGTCTATATTTCCGGAAGAATTGAAGACATCAGAAGCGTTGGTATTAAAATATTACGGAATTTACAATCCGAAGCCAAAGAAAAATCCATACGGTTGCCGGAAAACGCTGTCATCATTTCAAACGATTTAAGCGCCGCCGACACGGCTTTGTTAAATTTTAAAAAAATCACCGGCTTTGTTACAACCGGCGGCTCCGGACAAAGTCACGCCGCCTTACTGGCTCGTTCATTGGGAATGCCTGCTATCGTCGGCATACCGGATCTGTTACGCATCGCTCATACCGGCGATATCATTATCATAGACGGAACTTACGGCAAAGTCATTCTGTGCCCGACACAAGAGCATGTCGATCTTTACAGAAAGTACAGATCTGATTTCTTGCGTTGGAAACGTTCTTTGAAACGCTTGAGACAACAAGAATCCGTTACCTCGGATCAGGTTTTTATCCGGTTGAAAGGAAATATCGATCTGCCCCACGAAATTGACTTCCTGTTAAAAACAGGCGTGGACGGAATCGGTTTGATGCGTAGCGAGTATATGTTCTTAAACCGGAAAGATCTTCCGCAAGAAGAAGAACAATTTGAAATTTTACGCAATATCGTTTCCCGTATGGATGGTAAACCGGTTACTTTCAGAACAATTGATGCTGGCGGGGATAAATGTCCCGATACTTTACATACCCCGAAAACGGACAATCCCGCTTTGGGTTTGCGTGGTATCCGTCTGGCTTTAAAAAACGTCTCCGTCTTGAAAACCCAATTCAAAGCCGTGCTTAGAGCAAAATGTTTCGGCGATATAAGAATTTTACTCCCCATGGTCACTTCCGTCGATGAAGTGATTGCAGCTAAAACACTGCTGGCTGAATGCGTCAACGAATTACGGGAAAAATCAATCCCCGTCCCTGAACAACTGCCACAATTGGGAATTATGGTCGAAACTCCGGCTGCCGTCTTGGAAATTGATACTTTGGCTAAAAATTGCGATTTTTTGTCAATCGGAACAAATGATTTAATCCAATACACTCTTGCCGTTGACAGAACAGATGTCTCCGTTTCTTCATTATTCAATCCCTTACATCCGTCCATTTTAAAACTGCTGAAAAAAACCGTCGACGGTGCTAAAAATGCAAATATCCCTGTTAATTTATGCGGCGATATGGCTTCCAACCACCGTTACACCGCCATCTTGATCGGATTGGGGATTCGCGAATTATCCATGCCGGCAATCAACATACCCATGGTTAAAGAAAAAATACGTTCTTTAAACCTTGTGCAAGCACAAAATTTTGTCAACCGGCTTCTTTCTCTTTCCATGCCTTCCGACATTATAAAAACCTTCAACGCCTTTGAAGAAGGGGTCAGATTCGATTGAGGTAATGATCTACGCTTCCCGTATCAACACATAATTTATCAATAAATTTAACGTTCAGTGAGATGAAAATTTTATAAAAAAACGGTCAGTCTTTTCAAATGTACGTCTGCCCTAAAAAGGGTAACCGTAACCTTTTCATTTTTTTAAGACAGTCAAAAATTTATATTTTATTGTTTTTTTTCGCTAAAAAACCGATTTTATTTAATGCTTGAACATATAGAACCGCTATGCCGTCCTTAAAAAAAATACTCCGAACAAAAAATTTCTAAAATATTCACGCCAGCTTGTCATTTTTAAAACTTACGTCTTAAAAAAACAGCGCCACCCGTATTCTTGAAGAAATCGTGTTACAAGCCCCCTATTCTTTTCCGTATGGAAAACTTTTTCAAGACACTTGTCCCCTATTATTTCAAATGGTAACTCTAAAAGAGTTTTCCACTTTATTTCTATCAAATTACACTTCAATCTTTATGAGATATCCTGTCAATCTTTTTATTACACTCGCTTCATCAGTGTACATCTTGCGGAACATATTGACCTTCAAAAATCTCACCATAAGAATCTGACATTTCGTAAGTCTGATTATGATACCTGTTTTTACAGGCCGATAACGTAAAGGCAATACCCAAAAAAACTAGCGTCAAAAAAATTCTTTTTTTCATCGAGTTTCTCCTGTTCTCCGATAGGGGATGAAAGCAATTAATAATAACAGAAAAGCCAGTGCCAATGGAATTTTATTTCCATATTGCGCATAAAAAGTCGGCTGATCCGTTCGACGGGGCAAACCGGCATCAACGATCCCCTGTTTTCCCAATCCCAATGACGCCACCACACGTCCGTAAGCATCTATCATACCACTGATCCCTGTATTAGCCGAACGGGCAAGAGGCAGACCTTCTTCAACGGAACGCATTTGAGCCGACGCGAAATGTTGATAAGGACCGGCGCTTAGACCATACCAACCGTCATTGGTTACATTGAGCAGCCAATAAGGACGACTGCGGTCTTCCGCGACATGAGCGGGGAAAATCACTTCATAACACACCAACATTCCGACTGGCAAAGTTCTTGGAATAAACGTCGTTTTCACTCCGTCCCCGACACTGAAATCCATACCAACCGGTGTTAATTTCCGAATAAACGGGAAAAGATTCGACAAAGGGACATATTCTCCGAAAGGAACCAAATGGGATTTGTCATAGCTTCCTAAGAACACCCCTAAATCATTTAATGCCACAATACTATTAAAGAGCTTTTTTTGATTGTCTTCATCTTTCTGCAATCTCAACGATCCCGCCAACAAAATAGCCGCGGGTGTTAACGCGCTGGTTACCATCGAACGAGCGAATTTGTCTTCCAACAACAAAAACTGTGTCGCCGTTTCAGGCCAAATAACATGAGTAACTTTTTCAGC
Organism: uncultured Alphaproteobacteria bacterium; assembly: GCA_944390195.1. Lineage (GTDB taxonomy): Bacteria > Pseudomonadota > Alphaproteobacteria > CAAGCB01 > CAG-977 > UBA11549. The sequence goes on along the minus strand of CALXOZ010000003.1, from coordinate 118,955 downwards.
CCCTTCTGAACGGCTTAAATGAACATGCTTCATTAAATTTCGTTCTGCTTCATCTGCACTCCATTTTTTTCCTTGTTCTATATTAGCTTGCACCAAACGGATCAAAACCCCGTTAATTGTATCGGTTATTTGCGGTGCTTTTTTCAGACGAAGAGCTCCGAACGTAAACAGAGCGGTCAAAAGTGCCACACAAAGCAGTAAAGGATTAAGTTTTTTTACCGAAAAACCTTTAATCAATGCCGGCAAGGCAGCGATAAAAACAGTAACAATCCCCAAACCATAGGCTCCCCATATTGAAGCACTTTGAATCATGACAGGATGATCCGTCCAAACAGAAGCAATCAAATTCCAAGGAAATCCTGTGAACAACCAAGAACGAACCCATTCTAGAATTCCCCACAGAGCGCTGAAAGCAACTAAGCGGCGCATTCCTTTTTTAAAAAAGACACACCCCAGAGCTGCCATTGCTCCGAACATTCCTCCCCACAGACCGAATCCAATAGGAGGCAACGGTGCCAAATATTGGAATCCCATTCCGTCAATCATCAAGGCTCGAGATACCCACGAAAGCCCCAAAGAAAAAAAGCCGAATGCGAAACAAAATCCCACACCTGCCGCCTGCTTTTTACCATCCAAGCGATTTAACAATAAAAACACGCCGGAAAAAGAAACAAACAAACACGGGATAAAATAAAACGGTGGTAACGCCCCTACTGCGACCAGCCCTAAAAAAAAGGCTGAAATGTATTTTTTGCCATAAAACACTTCAACGAATTTGTTAATTTTCATAAGCATAAGGATTTTCCATACCGTTTTCCGCCAATATTTCCATTTCCAAGCGTTCCATTTCGTCCGCTTCAGCGTCTTGCATATGATCATATCCGATCAGATGCAACACACCATGAACAATCAAATGGAACAAATGATCGGAAAAAGCTTTATTTTGTTCTTCCGATTCGCGTAAAGTTGTTTGAAAGGCGACGACAATATCCCCCAGCAACAACGGATCGACAATCGGTTCGTTTTCATCATCCAATGCGGCAAAAGACAAAACATTTGTTGGTTTGTCAATATTTCTGTATTGCTTGTTCAACAAATGAACCGTAGGGTCATCCGTTAACAAAACACTGACTTCCGCATTTTTCACCGGTAAAAAAAGTTCTCCCGTATTTCCGCGCTTCCATGCGGATTTCGCCGCCTTTTCTATATGCTTTTTTACGTCCGGCAATGTCTTTTTCCACGCATCGCAATCAATGCGTGTTACAACTTTCAAACTCATCGTCAACCAACCAGCCCTTTTCTGGAAGCATATCTTTTATCATAAGCTTTTACTATTGCCGACACCAACCCATGACGGACAACATCTTTTTCGGTAAATGTTACGACGGCGATATCTTTAACGTTCCGCAGGACATCCAAAGCATCCGCCAATCCGGATTGAACACCGCGAGGCAAATCGGTTTGGCTCAGATCTCCATTAATCACCATACGGGAATTTTCCCCCATACGGGTAAGGAACATTTTCATTTGCATTGGTGTCGTATTTTGGGCTTCGTCAAGGATCACCATAGCATTTGATAAAGTACGCCCGCGCATAAAAGCCAGCGGAGCCACTTCGATTTCGCCGGATTCGAGTTTTTTATCGACAATATCTCGGGGCAACATATCATACAAAGCATCATATAAAGGGCGAAGATACGGATCTATTTTTTCTTTCAGATCACCGGGTAAAAAACCCAAATTTTCTCCGGCTTCGACAGCAGGTCTGGATAAAATGATTTTATCGATTTCGCCTTCCAGCATCAAAGAAACAGCCTTTGCCACAGCCAAAAATGTTTTTCCCGTCCCTGCCGGCCCCAACCCGAAAACCATTTCATAATCACGCATTGCCCTTACATATTCCGCCTGCATCTGAGAACGCGGTTGAATATGACGTTTACGAGTTTTTAATGTCAAATCTTCTTCTTGAACACTGTTATGTTTTTCTTTTGTATTCATTTCCAGTCCTTCGCTTAAATGAAGCGCGTTGTCTATATCGGAATTATCAATATCACCCTTCTTTTTTGCCATAGCGTACATTTTATCTATGGCACAAAAAGCATGATCCACCGATTTTTCATCGCCTTGGACAGAGATTTGATTTCCTCTTGTTTTAATGTCAACCCCCAGTTTTTTTCCCAGACGTTTCAGATTATCATTATGAGCTCCCAACGCTATCAACAGCACTTGGTTGTCATCATATTCCTGCACGCGCTGCAAATCTTTTTTCTTTCCCACGGAAAACCTCTTAACATTTCAACATATATTATTGATATTATGGCGTTTTTCTATTCATTAGGCAAGCATAACAATCAACATGGAAAAAATATCTTTTACTGAAAAGGTTTAATAAAAGAACCTTAACCGACAAAAAATCAAAATACAAAAACGAATATATACCCTACAATTTTTAATCGGATTTTTATTCTTGCAAGATCCCGTCCAAAGTCGTTGCCGCCGTTTTTGTAATACGGACACGCACGATTTGCCCTAATAAACTTTCATCAGCTTTTACAGTAACATTTTGCATTTGCGGAGAGTGTCCCAAGAGCACACCTTCTTTTTTCGCTTTGCTTTCCAACAGGACGGATATTTCTTTCCCTAAAAAAAGGGCATTGTATTGCGCATGTTGTTCAATTAAAACGCTTTGTAAAGCTTCCAAACGCTTTGTTTTAACTTCTTCGGGGATTTGTGCTTTCATGGCTGCCGCGGGGGTTCCCGGACGGGGACTGAATTTAAACGAGTATGATTGGGCAAAACCGACACGTTTAACCAGATCCATCGTTTGTTCAAAATCGCAATCATTTTCATCGGGAAAACCGACAATGAAATCTGAAGACAAGGCTATTTCTGGACAAGCCTCTCTTAATTTAAGAACGATATCTTCATATTGTGTGACAGTGTAACGTCTGTTCATTTTTTTTAAAATCCGGTCGGATCCCGATTGAACAGGCAAATGCAGATACGGCATGACTTTTGGAATATCTCGGTGCATTTTGATCATGTCATCGGTGAAATCAGAGGGATATGACGTTACATAACGGATACGCTCAATACCGTCAATTCGAGCCACTTTTTCGATTAAACGACTTAAATCGGAGGGGTTCCCGTCATCATCTTCTCCGTGCCAAGCATTTACATTCTGCCCTAAAAGCATCAAATCCTTGGTACCGCTATCAGCCAACTGTTGCGCTTCGGTTAAAATTTCCCGCATGGGACGCGAATATTCCGCTCCACGCGTATAGGGAACCACACAATACGAACAAAACCGATCGCACCCTTCTTGAATAGCCAGAAACGAAGAGACTCCTTGTGCGTTAGCTGACGGCAAAGAATCGAATTTTGCGATAGCAGGAAAATCGACATCCATAAGTCGCTGTTGACGCTGATGTTCCAACCGACGCAACATTTCCGGCAGACGATGATATGTTTGCGGTCCCAAGGCAATATCGACGAACTTGGCACGATCCATGAATTCCGCGGATTCCGCTTGAACGACACAGCCTGCAACAATCAAGATCAAATCCCGTCCTTGCGCTTGACGCTGTTTTTTTAACGGTTTGAACCTTCCGAGTTCTGAAAAAATTTTTTCAGAAGCTTTTTCCCGAATATGACAGGTGTTGAAAATAATAACATCTGCCTCCTGAGGATCGGAAGTTTGTTCAAATCCCAGAGCTTTCATAACATCGGCCATTCGCGAAGAATCGTAGACATTCATTTGACAGCCGAAAGTCTTTATAAAAAATTTCTTATTCTTATTCATATTTATTTTTGACACTTCATTGAGAAGAACGTTCCATATTTTGTTTTAATTTTTCCAATACGGGAACTTTGTCCGGATTAAAATTTTGCGGTGTCAACAGAACAGGCTTGAACCAATTCAGGATCATTTGAAGGGAACGCTTTTTCTCATCACCCGTCAAGCTTGAGGGGAACTGTGGATTGATTGTTGGCAACAAACCGTTTAGGAATCTTTTCAAATCCGCCAAAGAACGTTCATCAAGAAAAGCCTCTCCGGCCTTAATCAAACTTTCGTGCTGAAATTCTGCAACTTCTTTATAGGAGGGGATTATATCACTTCCATAAGAATTTAACGGAACGGTATCTGAAAAAGGAACGGCCGCCAACATATCATTTTCAGACACTTTAATGACACTGTTCAACTTTTCGTATAGCGCGGAAGCTGTTTCATCCGAAGAGGAACCGGCATAATAAAACCAACGCATATTTGCAGGTTCTTGCGCAAGATAAAGCCATTTGTGAGCCATTTTCAAATCTTTAGCAATCCCTTCCCCGCGCCAGTACAGCAATCCGAGCTTTGTTTGAGCGGGGGCATAGCCATTATTTGCCGCACGGGAAAAAAAAGCGACGGCACGCCTGAAATCGGGTTTCGGCAAACCGATTCCCTGATAATACATCGACCCCAATTTATATTGGGCTTCAGGATCGTTTTCCTCTTCAGCGCAATAAATATACTGCATGAAAGCAATATTTATTTTCCCCGATTTTTCCGCCTGTTCTGCAAATGTACAGGCTGCTTTTGCACTTCCTGACGCCATTAAAACGACAGCCAAGACCAGACGAAACAGTATTTTCATAGCCATTACCCAGATAATTAACCTATCCTAAAAGCGTAGCATCTGTATCGGGCAATTTCCAGTTTTAAATACAAGGCAATGAAAAAAATCATTCTTCCCCTTTTTCCACATTATCCATAACTTCCGCCATATCATGATCGTCATCACCCAAGTCGGAAGCATCTTCTATCAGCTCCAATTCATCATCTCCGGCATCTTCAAAAACATCATCCTGAGTAATGGCTTCCAGATCTTCATGAATTTTTCCTTTGCCAACACGCTTTGACTTGCCAACCATCATCGCCTGCAAACGCAAAAATTCTTCAACAGATAATGTATCTCCGCAATGCGGGCATTTGATCGGATCTTTTCCCAAATCATAAAAACGTTCTCCACATTGCAAACAAATGCGTTTTGTTCCCCATTCCGGTTTTGACATTTATTTATCTCCTCATTAACTTATAAAAAACATTTATTTAGTGCATTTGACATGTTAGCGTTATCTATAGCAAACAAAAAAACAAACAAAAAGTGATTTTTTAATGAAAAAGACAATATCGAAAAAAGTAACTTCCTTTAAAGGACGACTTAACATACCGGGGGATAAGTCCATATCTCACAGGGCGTTAATTTTAGGAGCGGTTGCTCAAGGAAACACAAAAGTGAATGGACTTTTGGAAAGCCATGACGTGTTGAATACGATGGAGGCTTTAAAAAAACTCGGGGTCGACATTCATAAAGAAAATGACGGCACTTGGGTTATTTCCGGCGTTACCGACTTTAAACAACCCGATTCTGTCATAGACATGGGAAATTCAGGAACGGCTGTCAGACTTTTAATGGGATTGCTTTCAGCCTACCCTCTTCGCATTCAATTTACAGGCGATGACAGTCTGCGTTCAAGACCGATGAAAAGAATTACCGACCCCTTATCAAAGACGGGAGCTGTTTTTCAGACAACAAACGGCAAATTGCCTATCATCATGCAAGGAATCGATAATGAAATCGCCATTGATTATGTTCTTCCCGTCGCTTCGGCACAGTTAAAATCAGCTTTACTCCTGTCAGGATTACGCAAAAAGGCTAAAACAACCGTTTTTGAACCAATTCCATGCCGAGATCACACGGAACGCATGCTCAAAGCGTTCGGCGCCGACATCCACGTTCAAAAAAACAGTGAAGATATTAATGTCATTACGTTAAGCGGCAAAAAAAGGTTGACCGCTTGCAACATTTGCGTCCCGGCAGATATTTCTTCCGCCGCTTTTGCAATCGTCGCCGCCTTGATTACAAAAGATTCCGAAATAACAATCCCTAACGTCGGCATAAACCCGTTACGAACGGGAATACTTGATACATTGTTGCAAATGGGGGCGGATATCCATTTTGAAAACAGACGGGTTGTTTCATTTGAACCTGTTGCCGATCTGCGAATAAAAACATCCCCACTGAAGGGAATTGAAGTCTGCGCAGAAAAAGCCCCGTCCATGATTGACGAATATCCCGTTCTTGCCATTGCCGCCGCTTTTGCCGAAGGAGAAACCATTTTACACGGATTATCTGAACTTAAAGTCAAAGAAAGCAACCGGTTCAAAGCCATTATCGAAGGATTGAACAAAAACGGCATTGATTGCATGGAAATTGATGATAATACTATAAAAATCTGCGGTCGCGGAAAAAAAGCTTGCGGAGGCGGAATGATTGAGTCAAAACTGGATCATCGTATCGCCATGTCTTTCATGGTGATGGGAATGGCAAGTGACGTCCCCGTTTGTATTGACGATGTTTCGTCAGTTGCAACAAGTTTCCCGGAATTTATTTCTATGATGAACAAAGCTGGAGCTAATATATATGATTATTGCGATTGACGGTCCTGCCGCCGCAGGAAAAGGCACTTTAGCCCAAAGTTTGGCAAAACATTTTAATTATGCTTTTTTAGATACGGGACGGTTATACCGCGCTGTTGGTTATGCCGTTTTACAAGCCAAAGAAGATCCTTGTGATGAAAACGCGGCGACAAGACAAGCACGAACTTTGGATCCTCAAAACATTAATAAAATCTTGTCCAACCCCGCTTTACGGGAAGAAGAAACTGGCAAAGCCGCTTCAAAAGTCGCAGCGATTCCTTCGGTTCGCGCCGCATTACTGGATTTACAACGTAATTTTGCTCAAAATCCTTATTTGGAAAACGGTCAACCGGCTCACGGTGCCGTTTTGGACGGTCGCGACATCGGAACGGTCGTCTGTCCGAAAGCTGATGTCAAGTTTTTTGTTACAGCCAGTGATGAAGTCCGTGCCAACAGACGTTACAAAGAACTGATCGAAGCGGGAAAAACAACAGATTATGCAACGGTCTTGAAAGATATCCAAGAAAGGGATAAACGCGATTCCCAACGTGCAGCAGCACCATTAAGACCTGCCGATGATGCTTTCATTTTAGACACATCTTCCCTGAATGCCCTGCAAGTTTTTCAATCGGCTTTGGATTATATCGCTTTAAATCACGAATAAATGAAAAATTCATTGCAACCGCCGGATTTTTCATATATAAAACAGCAAAACCGAGTGCACAACCGGTTTTGTTGTTTTTTGTGCAGACCTCCGGAAACAACCGGACGGCATGAAAATTATAATGTAAGGAAGTAAATTTATATGGTAGCAAAAACTATGGCCGAAGAAATTCCGGCAATGAAAGAAAATTTCGCTGAATTATTCAATGAAATGTTCGGCGAAGACAAAGGGCTTGAAGGCTCTGTCGTCAAAGGCACAATTGTTGCGTTAACGGATGATTTCGTTACAATCGATGTCGGACTGAAATCTGAAGGACGCATCGCCCGCCGTGAATTCGGCTTTAACGCAGAAATGAAAGTCGGCGATCAAGTCGATGTCTTTATCGACCGTTATGAAGACAAAGATGGTATGGTTGTTTTGTCTCGTGAAAAAGCCCGTCGTGAAGAAGCTTGGAACGAATTGGAAAAAGCTCAAGCTAACGGTGAACGCGTTACCGGTGTTATTTTCGGTCGCGTCAAAGGCGGATTTACAGTCGATCTGTCCGGCGCAATCGCCTTTTTACCTGGGTCTCAAGTTGACATTCGTCCGGTTCGTGATGTCGGTCCATTAATGGGCACGCCGCAGCCGTTCCAAATTTTGAAAATGGACCGTGCTCGTGGAAACATCGTTGTTTCTCGCCGCGCCGTTTTGGAAGAAACTCGTGTCGAACAACGTTCAGAATTGATTAAAAACCTCTCTGAAGGACAAATCTTGGACGGTGTCGTTAAAAATATCACCGATTACGGCGCCTTTATTGATTTGGGCGGTGTCGACGGTTTGTTACACGTCACAGATATTGCTTGGAAGCGTATCAACCATCCGTCCGAAGCTTTGACAATTGGTCAGCCTGTCAAAGTTCAAATCATCCGTTTCAATCCGGAAACACAACGCATCAGCTTGGGTATGAAGCAGTTGGAAGCTGATCCTTGGGCGGGTGTCGAAGAAAAATATCCGGTCGGAGCCAAATTGATCGGTCATGTAACCAATATCACCGATTACGGCGCCTTTATCGAATTGGAACAAGGGGTCGAAGGTTTGGTTCATGTTTCCGAAATGAGCTGGACAAAGAAAAATACACATCCCGGAAAAATCATCTCCACTTCTCAGGAAGTCGAAGTCATGGTATTGGATGTCGATCAGGCAAAACGCCGTATCTCTTTAGGGCTGAAACAATGTATGCCTAATCCATGGGAAGCTTTTGCCCAAGAACATCCTGTCGGATCCATTATTGAAGGCGAAGTCCGCAATATCACAGAATTCGGTCTGTTTGTCGGGTTGAACGGCGATATAGACGGTATGGTTCATTTATCTGATCTGTCTTGGGACAAAAATGGCGAAGAAGCCGTTAAAGATTACAAAAAAGGCGATATCATCAAAGCACGAGTGTTAGATATCGATGTTGAAAAAGAACGCATCTCTTTAGGCGTAAAACAATTGACAAACGATCCGTTTGCAGAAGCTGTATCCGACATTAAAAAGGGTGATGTCGTTACAGGTGTCGTTTGTGCCACATCTGACACAGGTATAGAAGTCGATATCAACGGATCTAAAGGCTTTATCCGTAAAGCGGATTTGTCACGCGACCGTTCTGAACAACGTCCGGAACGCTTTGCCATCGGAGATAAAGTGGATGCGAAAGTCATTCAAATTGATGCAAAGACACGCAAAATCACTTTGTCAATCAAAGCGCGTGAAATCGCTGAAGAAAAAGAAGCTTTGTCTGAATTCGGTTCTACCGATTCGGGTGCTTCTTTGGGAGATATCTTAGGCGCCGCTATCGCAAAAAAAGAAGCGGAAAAGAAATAGTTGCTATCTTTTAACAACAAAGACCTTTTGTTTCTACAAAAGGTCTTTTTTTTATTTCCTTTTTTATGTCCGAATAAATATCTTCTCTATAAATTGAAATTGCTTCTATCCGTTTTTGTAAAAAGCACAAAAAAATGATTGTCCTAAAAAAAACAAGTCTATTCTTTCCAACTTTATTGTTGTATTAAGGAATCAAGATTTTTATAAAAAGGAGAATCTTCCATGAAAGTTATTATCATCGGCGGAGGCGCTTGCGGTGCCAGTACCGCTGCAAGATTGAGACGTTTGGATAATCAAGCTGAAATTGTTATCATAGAAAAAACAGACCATGTTTCAATCGCCAATTGCGGATTACCCTATTACTGCTCAAATATCATAGACCAAAGAGAAAAATTACTGGTTTCTTCCCCTCAGCGGTTCCATGACCTATTAGATGTAACCGTCCATCTAAATAACGAAGTTACTGAAATCGACCGTCAAGGGAAAAACGTCATTTTAAAGAACGGTCAAAAAATGTCTTATGACAAATTGATCTTGTCAACAGGAGCTGAACCGTTGCGTCCTGATATTCCGGGTATAAACGGTACAAACATATTTACAGTTCGCACCATTAGTGATGTTGATGCCATAAAAGATTTCATACGCTCTAAAAAACCCCAAACAGCCGTCGTTGTTGGCGGTGGTTTTATCGGTGTCGAAATGGCTGAAAATCTGGCACAGCTTGGTTTAAGCACAACAATCGTTGATGCTGCCGGACAAATTCTGGCTCCGTTCGGTTTTGAAGCTGTTGCTATGATGCAAAATGAATTAAAGCGTCATAACATTAAGCTTGTTTTATCAAATGGTGTTGACAGCTTTTCCGGAAAAGAGATCGAATTAAAATCCGGCGAAAAAATTCCTTATGATCTTGTCGTCTTGGCTATCGGCGTAAAACCAGAGATCTCTTTAGCTCAAAAAGCCGGATTAGATACGAACCGCGGGATTTGTGTTAATGAATTCATGCAAACATCGGATCCGGACATTTATGCCGGAGGAGATAATGTCGAAATAAACGATTTTATAACAAACGCTCCGACTTTAATTCCCTTAGCCGGACCGGCGAACAGACAGGGACGTATCATTGCCGACAATATCTTCGGTTTGAAGTCTTCCTATAAAAAGTCTCAGGGAACTGCCATCATAAAGATATTTGATCTGACTGCCGCTTGTGTCGGACATAATGAAAAACAACTTAACAATGACAAAATCCTTTATTTCAAGACATTAACTTTTTCACGCTCTCATGCAGGATACTATCCCGATGCCGAATTTTTGATGACAAAACTGATGTTTGATAAAAACGGGAAAATATTGGGAGCTCAGGTCGTCGGAAAAGAAGGTGTCGATAAACGAATTGACGTCATTGCTACAGTTATGCGTAATAACGGGACAATACAGGATTTAGTCGATGCCGAATTATGTTACGCTCCGCCCTACTCTTCAGCAAAAGACCCCGTCAACATCATAGGAATGACAGCCGATAATATTTTAAAGGGCTTTTTGAAACCTGCCTTCTTTTCAGATTTGCCGGACAGCTTTTTAATAGATGTCCGTCCCCGTGAATCTTTTAGAATGAAATCAATACCTAAAGCAAAAAATATTCCCGTCGCCGATCTGAAAAATAGAATCAATGATATCCCGACTGATAAAAAAATCATTTTGTTCTGCGATACCGGTTTCACCAGTTATGTCGCCGCAAGAATATTAATGCAAAACGGACGTGAGAATGTTTATAGCTTTATGGGGGGAATGAAAATGTATTCTGAAATAGAGGAAAACATGGAAAAATAAAATCACCCTAAACGCTCGAAATAATAAATCCTAAAAACGGTATAGGGGCTTTCTTGATACTCTGTCAAACAAGACTTATTATCAGAACCATACCGTTTTTTTATTTTCCGTTATTCATTAACAAAACAAATTCATCCTTAATATTTTTTTATGGAAAACATTTTTATATAAAAAAACGCTCTTCCGTTAATAGTATTAAAGCTCCCTTCAGACGATGATCTCCTAAACCGTCGAGTTTCTTCTAGATTTTTTGACAAATCCGCTCTCAAGCATTTGATTTCTAAAAAATATAAGAAAATATTAAATTTGGTTTTAAAATAACTTTACGAAAATATCATATAATGACAGCATAAACGGAAATACAAAGATCAATATAAAGTAAAAAAATCATATAAATCCTAATGTTTTATAATAAAAAAATATGATATAATTTTTAAAATAAAAGCATAAAATTACTTACATATCGACTTTAAATAATTAAAGCAATAATTTATTTTTAAATATTTAAAAATACCTATAAACATATTTTTAAAGAAAATCATACAAAAGATTATTTTCAAATAATCCGATATCATTCAGTGAAAAATTGAATGTAAAGATATTATTTAAAACGATTCTATTTTGATATGTTCCTCAGGCGAGTATGTGGTGGAGAGAATCAACATTTCAGCATAAAAAAATCACAAAAATAACGGCGGTTCATTAAACTAACGAGTTGTGTATCCAAAAAATTCAAAACATACAATTTCGTTTTTTATGGTTTCTTCTGTTTTTTTTAAGAATGTTATTCATAGTTATAAAAAAATTGAAAATGCTTAAAACACAAAAAAAATTAAAACTTTGCAGAAAACAGATTACATATATTTGAGATCTATCTTGTTATATCGTTTCTATACGCGTTGAAAATATTTTCCGCCCTATTTGTAGCAATATATGAAAACACGTTTTTTTTCTTCTGAAAGGCTCACTTTTAATTGCTTAAGACATTCCAAGCTCTGCCAACCCTATTTTAATATGATTTTACGTCAATCTGATCATGTCTTCTGTCAACACACGCCTGAACAACACATAATTTAGCATCCCGTACGGGTCGGTCATAAAATTCTTTGCTTTTCATTTAACTTTTAACCAACAAAATAAAACACGGGATTGATAATCGTAAACATCTTCAGTACATTACCAGAAACGAATAAAATTTTACCGTACTTGTCCTGCAAACGTAAGAGGCTATCCTGACTTTCGCTGATTTGTTCATTTGAAACATCATGCAAGTTTAAATCTTGCGTGTATCGTATCATCTTTAAGTAAGCGCCAAGATCTTAACGCCAAAGTCCATTTTGAAATCTTTTATAATCGGCAATATCTTTTGCCTATTTTTTTCCCACTCAAATCATGCGTCTTGTCATACAACATCTTTTCGATTTTACCGCCAACACTAGCGGACAGACAGGCTTGTTTGTATATCTTATCCCTGAAAACATTTATCGGATTCAGATTGTCCAACCAACGACGTTTCCACATATCCGCTTTGCTTTCTTCTCGTTCCATAAACGGACGCGAAATTCGCTCTGCTCTCGAAGCAATTTTGGAAATTGTGGCGTCTGCTGTTGCGGCATACTGCCCGGCAGGCATATCGAACAAGGCACCTTGGCCTTCATCATCGACAAAATGCCCTTCCGTTTCCGTGTTGCTTTCCGGCTCTATCAGTGTTATATTTAAATTATCAGCTGATAAAGCGCTTGAAGTAAGCCCGCCAACACTCTGATTTGTAGCAGAGACCGTCCGACGGGCTTCTTCTTTTATCTGCGCGTCCCAAAACAAATTTCCTTTGTCGTCTTCTTTAACCGTCAACGGCACATTCAACCTTTTACCGTCAATATTGACAGGAGCATCCACTTCAATATACTTTAACATTCTTTTCTGTTTCGGGTATATAGCTATTCACGGACGAACACTGTTTTTTCCAACAATTCCGGAATATACGTACAATCAGATACTTATTTGTATCCGCAAAAAAGTTTTTTCCTTTCTGATAGACAAAGCTCTGATTTCAATATGCCGTTTACGGATGCACTAAAAATCTATTCCCTTTGAACGATTTCAGCATTTCAATCGCTTTTGTGTGAAATTCTTCCGGCGACAATCCGCTTGTTTCCATTGCCGTTCTGATCGCCAACATTCCGCGCATTTTGTTCAAATAATGCTGATAAAGCTCACGGTTCATTGCAATGTTATCAAAAATGTCCAGTTTAGTACTTAACTCGTCAGTCTTTTATTGAATGTTTTCCAACATCACTTGAAATTTCAACTCCATTTTTCTATCAGCTTGTAGATTTTACAACACACCTTTTTCTAATCATTGACAAAATCCATTCCAACTTCGCTATTCCGTATCAGTTAGTATTTATTTAAATCACCAACATATAATGAGCTTTAGGAAGCCCAGCCGTTATCGAATTTGGACTTTGTTTCAATTAACCCCTTTTACGTCTTCTTTCACCATCTACGTCGACTAACGTTTTCATTCTAACATTTTACCATCAATACTTATTTCTTTGTGCAATGGAATAAATTTGACAATACCGTTTTGACGAATACTACTGGACTTTTTCTGCTTTGACATTGATATTTTAATTAAATATGAAATCTGAACTCATTTAACATCAGGAAAATATTTGATAAATTCCTCTATTTCCTTTTCAAAAATTATAATTTCAATTAATTTTTATGAAAGATGTATTTATTATAAAAAATCCTATAAATTTTATAAAAAATATAAAATACAATAGATTAAAAATAATTTATATAACTATAAATTAATATTAGTATATTCCTAATTATCATAACATCTTTCGATGATAAAAAATTATCCTTTAAGCTCATCAAAACTGACACTGTTTTGGTTTAAAACATTACAAAAAATATGACTGCCCTAATAGCAATCGAAAAATCGGCAATACTCGAGACATACATCCTGAAAATATTTTTAAAGTCAATTTGTACATTGATATAAATCAAATATTATAAAAATAAAACCTGAACCTTTTAAATAAAGAAATATAAAATACTGGAATTAAAAGTGATCCCCCTACATACACCTGTAAAACGTAAAGTTTTCGTATGCAGTCATAATCCTCTCCTGAACGGCGTTTAAGGCGTTTTGGTTCATACATCCTATTATCTTTTAGAAGAAAATAAAATATAAAGTCAACTTTTATTATTATAATGCAGTTTCTGATATATCCGCGATTATTCATATGTTTTCGTCTACCAAAGAATCGACACTCTTTGCAGCGAAACTCTGGATTACAATATTTGAATTTCATATTATTACGATAATTACAGATCATCTGATAAAATTCACTTTTCAAAAAACCTGCAAACTGGACATAATTGTTTTTAGCGGAATCTCAATCGGATGATTCTGACAGACTTCCGTTCCTATATATTCATTATTTTCAACTAAAACCCTTTTTGCAAAATTTTGTAATATCATACCGCCGACATGAAGTGCTCCAGATCAGCCCAGTACAAAAACGATCCGATATCCGCTTTCCGTGTCGTGTATGACAGTTAGTTCAGACTATTATTGATCACCCTTCAAATTCAATCTCCGTCTGCCACTCCGTATTTCATTACCTCAAAAGAGTTTTTTTATACATAAATCTAAACTTCTTTGAGCAGTAAACCGGCGCATTTTTTATATAAAAAAAGACCCCCGTTTTTACGGGGATCTTTTCTTTAGTACGCTTTTCTATCTTGAGTTGCTCTGTAAAGCGTTTTTAATAGCCATTTGCTGCGGATTGGCAGGTCTTTTCTGATACTCGCGCTTTTTCGCTTCGATGGCGGCACGGCGTTCTTCATAAGCCTTTTTAAATTCAGCCGTCTTTTGCAGATCACGTTGTCTGTGTTTTTCAGAGAACTTAGCCGCAATAATATCATAAGCATACGTCTTAAAGTAACCACTCTTCGACAGGCTTTCAAACAATTCAACGACACGCTTCGGATCCATTTTCTTGGTTTCCGTCCGTCCCGGACGTTTGAAGTCGGCAATTTTCGGATCTTTGATTTTTGAATTTTCATTACCATCCTGACGATAACCGTTCAAAATTCCTGCGACATCTTTAAAGACCGGCATTTCCTTGATTTCATTAACTTTGATATGCATTTTAGGACGCCAGTTTTTCCAAGGGATCAAGCTAGCACCGCCTTCTTCAAATATTTTATTGTCCTTTCCGCCGACAACGGATTCCGAACGTTGACGTGTACCGGGGATATTTCCCATATAGTTGGTGCGGAACATATCCGAGAACGGGAACAACAACATAGCAGAACGTGACTGTCCTAAATAGTCTGCGACAGCTTGTTCATATTTTTCCGGACAAGAGCGAGTGTCATGAGCCGGATCACTGACAGGAGTTCCGCCGACACGTTGCCAGCACCCTTTTTCCGTCAAAGCCCAGTTCAAAGCACAACGTTGTGTTTCATATTGACGGAATTCCATATCGCGTTGTTGAGGTGTTTCGTAATATCCCAAATAATCTTTCAAATGGACATCCCTTGCCGTCCACTGGCTTGCCAAAGACGGCGTATCATGCGTTGACGGAGCCGCAGTGGAATATTGAGGATATTCTTCCGGATGACGCAAAGCGTTATTATTTCCGCCATTTTGATATCCCCATTCACGTTCAAACGGCATCACGCGATAAGACAAAATCCCATGATCCATCAATTTATCTTGGAATCCGGGAGGCAATTGCCCCAAATCTTCACCGATCAACATACATTTATTACGGTGCGATTCCAAAGCGGCGACAGCCATCAAATCATCAACGGGATAATACACGAAAGCACCTTCTTTCGCAGTTTTCCCTTCAGGGATCATATAAAGACGTGCCAACTGTAACACGTGATCCAGACGCGTACACCCCGCCGTTCTCATGTTATTGCGCAACATTTCAATGAACGGTTCATAGGCTGTATCTTTCAACGCTTTTGGCTTGAAACCCATCACATCCCACTTTTGACCGTTGGGTGATAAAACATCGGCGGGAGCTCCAGCGGAAGCCTTCATGTATAAATCTTTACATCCCCAACTTTCAAAGCCGAACGGAGCGGAGCCTACGGCAATATCCGTATATAAACCGATTTTCATACCGCTTTCTTTACAGATCTTTTGAACGTTTTCCATCTGACTTAACGTTTCGAACTGCAAGTAGGTATAGAAATCCACACGATCCGGATTAGCCTGAGCAAAGGCCTGAACTTCAGGTGTTTTTGAATCCTGATATTCATAAGACCAATCACGCCAATCTATCAATTTAGGTTCTTCTTTAGCAAAATGTTCGCACAAAGCTTGGAATACGGCGAAATCATGCAACCGTTCCCCGCCTTCGCGCTTGAAAGCTTCAAACTTTGCCTTACGTTCCGGAGATCCGGCCTTTTTAAACTGTTCGTAGCATTTTTCCAAAATAGGCGTCTTCAACTGGAAAGCAGCCGTATAATCAACATCACGCCGGCTTTGAGTACTACGGCGTTTTTCCGTATATTCGGGGGAATCATACAAAGCAACGGCTTCTTTGCTTTGTTCAAATTCAGGAACGGCGGTTACATCAACATACAGGTGATTGAAATATGTACGGCTTGCAGGAGAATACGGGGAAGCCTCTTCCGCAGCTTCTGGGAACATGGCATGCAAAGGATTTACCCCTAAGATGCCCGCGCCGCTTTTACCGATCGTATCCGCAATTTCCGCCAAGTCTGAAAAATCGCCAACCCCTTGGTTTTCATCAGAACGCTGTTCATACAATTGAACAGGAACCCCCCATGCTTTTCCGCCGTTTTTAATATCTATCGGATCATAGCACTTTGTCGGCGCATAAATCATGCGCGTTGATGCCTTAGGTTGTCCCGGAATATCCATTTCCAAACGGTGATAACCAATATCAAAATCAGCCGGCATTTTAAATGTGCGTTTTTCATACTTAACGCCATTTATTTCACGAATCATCGGCTTGCCTTCATCATCATATTTTAAAACGGTATCGGACATTTTAATCTTACCCGTTTGACGATTCCCGTTTTCTTCATCGACTGTCCAGGTCAATTCTTCATTTTCCTTGCCGACAGGAACGACGAAATCTATTTCTTTTTCACGGTCCTTCCGTAAAACGCAAACCGCCCCCAACGGCGAAGCATATTGTTCGTCTAATGCTTTGTTTAATGTCGCACTGATTTCGCGAGCATATTCCTGATCGGAAAGATTACCTTGCGGTTTTAAAACATCCAAAGCAATCAAGAGCGATTGTTTGTTTTCAATGCTCGCATTGCTGTCAATCCCTGACATTACAGCCAAACGATGCAATTCGTACTCATTTAAAATAGCCATTTAAGACACCTTTGATTGTTGATTATTTTTGGTTAACTTCTACGTTATTTTATGAATGATAAGACAGTTTTTTATTTTTTTCCATATTTTTTTTAGAAAAAATTTGTTTTTTTGGAAATTTTTCGGCTAACATCTTTCAAAGCACTTTCGTTTTTCAAAAATGAAAATCATTTTTATTAAACATATCAATATGATAAATTGATTTCACAATACATTTTCCGCTTTTTTCCAAATCCCTTTAAAAAAAATAACTTTAAACAAAAACGCCCCCAATTTAGTTTATAAAATCCGTCTTTCATCAATACAACTAAACAACTAAACAATCAAAACGATAAAAAAAGAAATACCCTCTTATCAATTTTTTTCAAGATATCTTCAAAGATTTAAAAAAAAAATTTTAATACGCACCCTCCCCTAAAAAAAATTCCATATTCTTTAAAACCATTCTGAGTTGTCTTTAAAATCATTTTATGGAAACAAACAATCACCGATTCTCTTTATAATTTCGCAAGACATTCATCCATAATCAAAAAAAATCGAACTGAAATCCAATCATACTTGGATATCTTGCAATCTAAAAATCAAGCGAAACAAACGTTTTTTTAACACACACGGTGTTATTCGGATTCCAATCCCATTTATGATTCGTTTAAAAAAAAGAGGAATTTATTTTAAAGATCCTTTTTTACAAAAGGAACAATAAACAAATTTTTGGAAAATATTGACAAAAAATATACATCATTTTGTCAAAATAACTCCCTCCACACGAGGCAAATATTTATAAATGTCCCAAAAAATCTCTTTTCTGACTGACAATAAATAAAAACGCGCCTTTTCATGTTGAACCCGTTCCAGCAAAGCCGGTATATGCCCTTTGCCTTCACTTTCAAGGCGCCCCAATTCATCAACAACCAGAACGTCGGCATTATCACGAGCCCGCATAATTCTATCCGCCGCCCAATCAAAAGAGGGACGATTAAACACAACCGTTTTGCCAACCCGTTTGGCTATCCATTTTTTCTCTTTTGTTTCAACATCTTGGATAAAGTAAATGCCGTCTTTTTCTGGTTGCCACACACCGCCGACATGTTTTCCAACTTTGCTTATTGCTTCCACCAAAGACATAAGTGTCGTTGTTTTGCCACTACGGACGGCTCCTAAAACGATAAAAGAGCAAATTCCCCTTCGCACCGGAGCGGATAAAAATGCTAACAACTGCTCAGGCGTTATGATATTTAGACCGTTATCCTTTTTAAAACCGTCAAGCATCCTTTTCTCCGCCATTTTCCAAATAAATAAAAAGACATTAACAAACCGAATATTAATAAAACAACCAGTATTATCACTGTTATTACAATCATCTTTCAACAACTGTTAAACGATAAACTCCAGTTTTTCTAACAGATATTCCGATGATACAGCTTTTCCACTTAATTTTTTGTAA
Organism: uncultured Alphaproteobacteria bacterium; assembly: GCA_944390195.1. GTDB lineage: Bacteria > Pseudomonadota > Alphaproteobacteria > CAAGCB01 > CAG-977 > UBA11549. The sequence continues at coordinate 100,321 of CALXOZ010000003.1, read as the reverse complement.
TACACAACTTAAAATATTAGTAATATCTCATTTTATTTTACCCAATATTCTGCAAATACAGGAAAATATAAAGCCTCAAATAAGAAAATAAGATAAAAAAACTGCATTTTATGAAAAACAAGTAATATTATCGAAACCGGTTTTCCATCAATCTGGCAAGGGTGTCCAATCTGAAGAATAAAAACGCCCCTTATTACTTATTAAACTTAAAATATGTTCGTGTCCGTTAAAGCAGCACATCTTTTTCAATTGACACCGAACTCTTTTTATAAAGAGGCGTTGCAAACGGGAGATCGACATTTTTTTTATGACTAAGCCTGTCAACAGACATGTATTATTTCCCCTTACATTCAAATAGATTGAACAAATCAAGCATATCTTTCCGCCCTTTTTGCGAAACAATTTCAAAAGCCGTTTTCGTGTTAAAAACAGCAGAATAAGGATTTGCGCCTTTTTTCATCAACAAAAGAACAATATCTTTATATCCTTTTAAAGCGGCATCTAACAACGCTTCATTTAAAGAGGTAGCTTGCGTTTTCAACAAAAAACGGACATTGTCCGACCGACCGTGAGCGGCGGCGGCAATCAAAGCGGCATCCAGATCACCTCCGATATTTTTATACAAATATCGAACAACTTTTTTTGGGGCAAAAGCCGATGCGACAACAATAGCCCAATCATCTTTCACCCCTGCCCTGACAAAGTTTTTAACTAAAGGCAACAACCCCAATTCAGCCGCATTGTTTAAAGCACCTTTCAAATCGGGAGCAGAAGTGTTCTTTTCTTTTAAAATTTTCTTTAACATTTTTAAATCGTTATTTTTCACCGCTTGAAAAACAGATGTCATATCCACCTCTGCAGAAGCACATAATAAAAAAACAGGGTTTTAATAAAAATTTATTGACTTCAAGTAAACCTTAAGACTTACACTTGCATAAGTGATTTTGATTGCAAAGGGGAAATATGATGGACAGGCGAGAATTTTTAAAAACAAATGCAAAAATAGCAGCGGCGGCAGCAATTGCAGGAACATTGCAATCTTTTCCAGCTACAGCGCAAGAACAAAAAGTGTCTACACGCGAACATAACAAAAAACCTGTGTCTTTGTTGGGCTTTGGCTGTATGCGCCTGCCGATGAAAAACGGCGAAGTCGATATGGAATTGACAGGCTCTTTATTTGATTATGCCATCCGGCACGGTGTCAATTATTTTGACACGGCATGGCCTTATCTGGGAGGAAAATCAGAAACGGCCACGGGTACTTTATTAAAAAAATATCCCCGTGAAAGTTTTTATTTGGCTGACAAATGCCCTACATGGTTAATTGAATCTCCTCAAGATGTCGATCGCATCTTTGATCAGCAACTGAAAAAATGCCAAGTCGAATACTTTGATTATTACCTTGTTCATGCTTTGGATCAGGGACGTTATGAAAACGCACTCAAACAAAACATCCATGCAAACTTATTAAAAAAGAAAGAAGAAGGAAAAATTAAAAACTTAGGTTTTTCTTTTCATGACACACCGGACGTTTTAGAAAAAATTTTAAATAACCATCAATGGGACTTTGTTCAATTACAAATCAACTATGTCGATTGGAGTCTGCAAGATGCAGAACGTCAATACAACTTGGCAGTACAACACAATCTGCCCGTAATCGTCATGGAACCTTTGCGCGGAGGAAATTTGGCCGTTTTGAATGAAAATGCCATAAAAGTCTTAAAAACAGCCAATCCGAACGCCTCCGCAGCCTCTTGGGGGTTGAGATATGTCGCCTCCCTGCCCAACGTCTTGACTGTTCTGAGCGGCATGAACGTCATGGATCATTTAAAAGATAACGTTTCCTCTTTAACCGGTTTCAGACCTCTTACATCGAAAGAACAAGAAACCTTAGAACGTGCCCGACAAATTTATATGTCTGCGGGCGCGATTCCATGCACAGGATGCGATTATTGTAAAGATTGTCCGATGGGTATACGCATTCCGTCTTTGTTCGCGGCATACAACACCTATAAAACGACTGATGACTCGAAGAAAAAAGATGCCTTCAACCGTTATTACAATCTGGCGACCCGTAATAACAGCACACCGGATCAGTGCGTTCAGTGCGGTTTATGTGAACAACATTGTCCTCAGCACTTGCCCATCCGTGAAAAACTCAAAGAAATTGTCGCGTTAAACAAAGAAATCAATCGAGTTTGAAAATGAAAAAAAAGGCACCTTTCCCATACGAGTTACGTCTGACAGCCGCAATTCTCGTTTTCATTGCCATATGCCTTACTTTTTCAGGAATAACTTTTTTTTCTCCGGCAATTGAAATGCAATTTTTCCCGGCTTTAGATAGAAAGGCTTGGGGAATTGTGTTTTTCATCGTACTTTTCACGTTTTTATTCGGCCGCTTTTATTGCTCTGTTATTTGTCCTTTCGGGATTTTACAAGATATCATAGCTTTTCTTTCCCGAAAAAAATCAACTGTCGATAAAAACCGGATAAAAACGCGTTACGCCATTACCGCTATAGCCGTTACTTTGCTGTTAAGCGGTCATATTGCGGTTTTCGAGATTTTAGATCCTTATTCAAACTTCGGACGTGTCATTTCTTTTTTTAAAAATCCCGCCTATATTACAGGGCTTGTTGTCTTCTGTATTATTCTTTTTCTTTCGATATGGAAAAAAAGAATCTTTTGTACTTCAATTTGCCCCGTCGGGACAATTTTAGGACTATGTTCAAAATTCACTCCGAATAAAATGCGCATATCTGAAAAATGCGTCCGATGCGGACGATGCACAACCGTATGTCCTGCGGGGTGCGTCGATCCTCAGGAAAAAAAGCTTGATAATGAACGCTGTGTCAGATGCTTGAAGTGTAGCGCAGTTTGTCCGCTAAATGCTGTCGGTTTTATGAAAGAACAGACCGGCAGTACAAAATTCGACCTGTCGCGACGAAACTTTTTAACAGGAACGTTTACAACAGCGGCGGCAGTCGGTGCCGGTGCGGTTTTAGCTGAACATTTCAATGTCCGAAAACAAACGAAAACAAGCTTTCAACGCCCGATCTGTCCGCCGGGAGCTACAACCCCCGAAGAATTTGCAAGCAAATGTACAAACTGTCAATTATGCGTTAATGTATGTCAAGGTAAGGTAATTCATCCAAAATCAAAAGATTTCGAAACCGTTCATTTGCAGTACGGAACAAATTATTGCTTATACGAGTGCAATAATTGCTGTTCCGTTTGTCCGACAGGAGCTCTATCTGCATTAACTTTGGCGGAAAAGCAGAAAAGACGAATTGCCATTGCTCAAATTTTCCAAGACAAGTGCGTCGGTTGCGGCACTTGCGCCAGAAAATGTCCTCAAGGTGCAATAAAAATTGAAAAAATCAATGGAAAATCAAAAGCCGTCCTGTCTGCACAGTATTGCATCGGTTGCGGTGCTTGTTTTTCCGCCTGTCCTTTGCCCGAAAAAGCAATACGGGTCGTCGCTGTCGTAATTCAAAGCACAGCGGCAAAAGGAATAAAAGAAAGGTAACATGATATCAAAAAATACGTTCCATAAACTCTCATTCAAATAAAAGACATCTTTTAAAGATGTCTTTTTCTTAATTGAAAATATCACATTTGTCATATTTGTATTGATTGACAAACAAAAATTACATAGGCAGACTTTTTTATAAAGTTGTTTGGGATAAATTAATATGTCATCTGCAAAAGTTTCTTCGACTTCATCATTAAAACGTTCAACTTCTGTCATGAAGTTTAATGATATCCGAACCGCCTCTTTATCTTCAGTCTCATCTTCCATATCCGCCATTGCAGATTCCACTCATATCAGTTCCTCGACGGAACAATACCTGAAAGGAGGTCAGGATCCCTTGGAGGAAACTTCCGAGAAAAAAAACGAAGAAAATACCGCCTTTTTACATTATTCCGTCTTAGAATATGAGACTCCTGCAGAAATTTCCTTTTCATCTCATGAAGAACAAAATCCAGTCACTTCCAAACAAGAGATGGAAAAACAGATTGAAACATATGAACGGACTGTTGAAGAATCAGAAAATTCATTGAAAAAGAAAACACAGGGTTTTGGATGAAATAAAATCCGGAAATTTTCTTTATATACAATCAAAAAACAACCGATTCTGAACATATCTGTCAAAACCGAAAGACAATAAATCGTTTTTTTTAGTTTTATAATATAGAGGACATTCTTCCGCAATAAAAAATCTTTAAAAAAAATATACAATAAAAACAATATGTTATAAAAAACACACCAATAAAAAAAACAATTCAAGCATATAAAAAAAATTTTTTTCAAAAAAAAGAAAAAAAACTATTGACCTCAAGCCGATAGATCTATATGTTGTCATCTCGTTAAGGGCGTGTAGCTCAGCTGGTAGAGCACTTGACTTTTAATCAAGTGGCCCCGGGTTCGAATCCCGGCACGCTCACCAATTAAACCGCAGGAAACTGCGGTTTTTTTATAATATGGAAATGATTTTACAAACGGTAACATAATAAATTAATGTAAGCAAAAAAACGGTAAGTAGAAAAAACAGGAACTATCCAATCTTTTTCTCGATAAAAAACAAAAAAAACGACTAAAGTTGCTGAAATTGTTTAATGTTTTTCCTCTTATGTCTCAGACACGATACTTTTCTTTTCAAATTTTCCCGTTTCCTTCAAAATAGGTGAAACTTCTATTCCAAACGCTCGACATTTTTTATTAAGAAGACAATTTCATTCACCCTTGTCCGGTTATCCTTTTATTTTACGACAAGACGATCTGAAACCAGAAGATCTGAAAAAAATTTTTATGGAAAAACTTGCTTCTTCATCCGGAAAATTCATATTCACAGACAAACACTGTCCCAAAAAAACAGATCGCTGAATCTGAATAGATAAACAATTTATTTTATAAGATACAAGTTGTCATTTAAAATTGTTTTCAACAATCATCCAAACAAATAAATATCGCCATTTGAATATCCTTTCCTTAAAAACCACAGGACAAGAGTACAACAACTATTTTAGCCAAGTACCAACCTGTCATGATGATTTATTCAGAACTGGCAAAAGTCAAAAAAGAATTATTCAATATAATTAAAGAATACATAGTTTGATCGTCTTACCGCTTTGCCTTATTCAGTTCGGAGGTAATGCAATCTAAAACTTTTTAACAAAGCAGTAAAACAACATTGACACAATCCGAACACAGAAAAATGTTTTGTTCCATTCCTCCGCATACAACACTCAAAAAATAGTAAATAACGCCAAAAATTCCCGCAAAACAAAATCATTTTTCAATACAAAAGTCATGCCGGCGTTTTTTGAAAAAAGTGTTGTAAAAGAAACCTAACTAAGTATACTGAGTAAAATTGAAAGATATTTAAAGATATCTTTCAACAATCATATAACCCCAGCAATGATTGATTCGGACATGATATATGCTTTTATGCAAGACAATGCGGTCGCAGAAATTACAAAAAGTCAGAAAAATGTTTCTGGTGATAATGTATCATGCGCACAAGCAACTGACAGGTGTCTTGATTTATTTTTTATTCTGTCTGAATATATTCAAAAAAAAGTTCTTTCTTTATTGGAAAAGGCATTTTATTTCCGCAAAATATTTTGTTCTGCAGACGATAAGCCAGAGTTTTCCCAAAAATATCCGTCCTTAAAGAAGGGAATATGTTTGGGATCTTGCGCTACGACAAAGAAGCCTCAAATTCCTTTTACAAAAAAAAATAAAGGTAGAATCGGAGGATGTCTACATACTCGAAAATATGATGGTGTGTCAGCTGATGCGAAAAGCTCTCATGTTCAGGAAACACAAACGGATAAAGCACTGCAAATTGAAAATTGTCATTCGTTGAAAATTTCGTATGCTTCATTGTGGATATTTCAAGATCACTTTGAACTAACGGAGAATTGTAATGCCTAAAGTATCGGTATTGCTTCCGATCTACAACACTCCCAGTCAGTATTTGCGCGAATGTATAGATAGTATTCTGGCGCAAACGTTTAAAGACTTTGAATTAATCGTCATTAATGACGCTTCTACAGATCAAGATGTTGAAAAAATTATAAAAAGTTATAATGATCCCCGTATCCGGTATTACCTTAATGAAAAAAATCTTGGAATATCCGAAACACGGAACAAATTGATTGATTTAGCTCAAGGCGAATATCTTGCCGTTCATGATCATGATGACGTATCATTACCGGAACGCTTTGAAAAACAAGTAGCTTATTTGGAAAAACACAGTGATGTCGGAGTTTTGGGAACTGCTCACATTGAAATTCCAAAGAATAAAATCGTCCATCACCCTTTGACAAATGAAGCCATAGAAGAACAGTTGATGTACGATTGTCCTTTAATCCACCCTTCGGTCATGATGCGCAAAAGCGTTTTGATTGAATCCGGTGTGCGTTATGACAAAGATTATTTCCCGACAGAAGATTATAATCTTTATTTACATTTGATCGGCAAAACACATTTCGCAAACTTGCCCGAAGTTTTATTTAAATACAGGAAACATAAAACCAATACGACGAATACTGAAACAAAACAAATCCGTTCGCTCGAACAAAAGGTTTTTGCTTACTTACAATCTGAACATCCTGATTTATGGCGAAAAGCTCAGATTAATCATGTCCGTGTAACAAAGGTGAAAATCTTCGGTTTTCCCTTGATAAAGGTAAAAAGTTTTCAGACAACGACAAAGTACTATTTATTCGGCTTTTTACCCGTTGCTTCGGTATATTCAAAAATCAGCGCGAAAGGCAGGTTGTAGATGGATACTTTCCCCTGTTTTTTTCCCGTAACATTTCAAGCAGGCAGGTGTATGATGATATTAGGCACCGGCTTTTTAAATATTAGGCGTCTTTTCATACAAAAAAAAATGTCTTATCAGACGATGACGGCAATAATGCTAAAAAAAAACATATATGCCCAATCCATTCTTATGCCAGCGGCAGATGACAAGTGTTATAAAAAATATGCGTTGAATACTGATATTTTTCTTTTTCCTTCCGTTCATAAGAAAGAAAAATCTTATCACATAACAGAGCTTTCATCTTCCGTATCGGTATATAACATAAAAAAATTCTTCTTTCTGTCTTTCTGTATGGCGCTTAACGCTTTTACCGGAAAAAACCGCAAAATCATAACCGGTTTTGGCAGTCAAAATAAGTTTTGTTGAGGTTTTGATGTTGACTTGTTCGTTTTTAAAAAAACTGTACTGTTATTTCCCGTTTTTATCAAAGAATACTAAAAAATACGGTCACGTCTTATCCTTGGGTTACAACTGTGAGGTTTCATTCCAATTTTTCAAGTATTATCATTTCTTAGAAGCCGGTCTGTTTTCTTGGGTGGGAGCGTCAGACATAAAGACATTAACAAACGCTTTAAATAATTTCAACGCCATAGCTTCAGGCGATTTTAAATATAACGGTTCCATGTGGCAATGTTTGAATTCTTCTATCTGCTTTCATGGAAAATTCAACGTTAAAGCAACAGACGTCGAAGCGTTGAATGCAGACAAAGAGGATCTGATTTCCCGTACGGCTTACTTAAAGAAGAAATTCCTGTCAAGTGGAAGCGACGGGAAAAAGAACCTTTACATTTATAAACATTCCATACGCGATAGTAATGAAGCGACACTTTTTATCAAAGACATTCAGAGCTTATACAATACACTGAAAACTTTAATTCAAAACGATTTTGATTTATTGGTTGTCGCTGAAAGCAAAACTTTTCCCGCGTTGACGGAAAAAGATTTCAAAAATGATCATATTTACTTTAGGACGGTAGAATTTTTCACACCGGAAACCAGTGTTACGCAAAAAAACAATGATAGAAAGCATTGGAAAAAGATTTTTAAAGAATTCCGTCCCGACTTCAAATTGAAAAAAACAAAAAAATATAAATTTGAAGAGGTGTGACCCGTGCAAAATCTTTACAACAAAGAAATTTATCAACAAAAATTTTCATTCATGCTTGAAGTAACAGGATCAACCGCCCCCAAAAACAGGACTATTCCGGTTCTTTTGTTACATACACAGGAGAAGTCGCATGAATAATACTCCCGTTACATTTTCGGTTGTCATTCCCTGTTACAATCAAGGTTCGTTCATAAAAGAAGCTGTCGACAGTGTTTTGGCTCAAACTTTTCAGGATTTTGAAATCATTATTGTCAATGACGGGTCGACTGATGAAACCACAAATTGGATTTTATCGAATTTTCATGTTCCCAAAACAACAATTATTCATACTGAAAACAAAGGTGTGTCATCAGCACGCAACACCGCAATTAAAGCGGCAAAAGGGAAATATATCCTGCCACTGGATGCCGATGACAAAATAGCCCCGACGTACTTGGAAAAGGCATTAAATGTTTTAGAAAAAAATAACAATATTAACATTGTGTATTGTGATGCCGAATATTTTGGAAACAAGACAGGCAAGCTATGCTTATCCCCTTATTCACTAAAACAAATCCTTAATGACAATTGCATTTTCGTTTCGGCGGTGTTCAGAAAGTCGGATTGGGAAAAAGCCGGCGGTTACAATACGAATATGTCTATTTCCATAGAAGATTGGGATTTCTGGTTGTCTTTGATTAAAAGCGGAGCGAACGTTTACAAAATTCCAGAAACATTGTTTTTTTATCGAAAACAACCGGCTTCCAGAACATCGTTACTCAAAGGGGCTTGGGCAAGATCATACCAACAAATGATTTTAAATCATTTGGATTTTTTTTGCGAAAACGTTCTATTTTTAAAAGGACGCGTCCGACAAACATTTTTTTTAAAAAAAATACGCAAACAAGTAAAAAATAAAGGAATTTGCTATTTTATAGCTTTATTACGATACCGGATGCTTCAATGTTGTGAAATTATCAAGTTTTATTTAATCTTTCCAGTTTATATCCATCACATTTATCAAATGATGAAGGAGGATAGAAAATGATTTATTCTGCTTCACAAGTCATTTTTTGCGAACGGGAGTTTTCGATCATGTTCGACGTTTTCCCGAAAAAACGGGAAAGTAATGGCATTGTTCAAAAAATTTCCGTTCATTTGTACCGGAGGAGAACAAATGACAGTTTTTGTATTTGATATGGACGGGACTCTGACACCGGCTCGCCTGCCGATGACAGCCGAATTTGCCGTTCGTTTCCATGAATGGCAAAAAACACATAAGAGCTTCATTGCGACAGGGTCTGATTTTTCCAAAGTGGAAGAACAATTACCACCGAGTGTTTTAAACGCTTTTACAGGGGTGTATTGTTCCATGGGCAATATGTTGTGGGCGAACGGTCGCATCATTTATCAAAAAGACTTTGATGATGACGACGCCCTTTTCGAACGTTTGGAATATTATCGCAGTCATACAGAATATCCCTGCCCTTTATTTCCAAACTATATAGAAAAACGTGTCGGAATGGTAAATTTTTCCGTCTTGGGAAGAGATTGTCCTTATACCGAACGTCAACGTTATTGCACTTGGGACAAAACAGCGCATGAGCGCTTGAAAATACAATCGGACTTGCAGAAATCATTTCCGCAATATGAAATTGCCGTAGGAGGGTCAATTTCCATGGACATCACTTTAAAAGGGTGCGGCAAAGGACAGATCGCCCATCATTTACGAGCAACATATCCCGAAGAAAAAATCATTTTTTTCGGAGATAAAACTTTTGAAGGCGGTAATGATTACGAATTGGCATCTGAATTGAACAGAATAGATAATACGCAAGTTGTCCAGGTGAATACACCTGAAGATGTTTTAACTTTTTTAGAGAGGGGATAATGTCAACATATTACATCGTATCAGGCGGATTTGACCCGATACACGAAGGTCATATCGAAATGATTAAAGCTTCCGCCGCAAAAAGCGACGGTGTGATTTTACTATTGAATTCCGACGAATGGCTTTGCCGTAAAAAAGGAAAAAATTTCATGAGTTTCAAAACCCGTCTGGCAATTTGTGAAAACATCAAAAACGTTATTGATGTTTTAGGTTTTGATGATATGGATAATTCGGCTTGCGACGGGATTCGCAAAGTTCGTGCAAAGTATCCGGACGACGATTTGGTTTTTGCCAATGGAGGCGATCGTACAAAAGACAACATTCCTGAAACGGAAACGGCAAAAGAATGTAACGTGCGTTTGGAGTTCGGTGTTGGCGGAGAAAACAAGGCAAATTCGTCCTCTTGGATTTTAAATGATTGGAAAAGCAAGTAATGCAACCTCCAGTTTCAATTGTCACCATTACGCGAAATTTGATTAAAGCGGGAAGGAGCAAATATTTTCGTCAATGCGTTGAATCTGTCCGTATGCAGGATTATCCAAACATCGAACACTTAATCATTGACGGAGCTTCAACGGACGGAACTTTAGATTTGTTCAAAGAATTGAACTTAAATTTTATTTCCGAACCGGATACCGGCATCTATAACGCATGTAACAAAGGTATACGGCATGCAAAAGGAAAATATATTGCCTTCTTGAGTTCCGACGATTTTTACACCCGTCCGGACACTGTTTCTTTGTCTGTAAAAGCCTTGGAAGAAAATAATGCCGACTTCAGTTATGCTCCATACAATCTTGTTTTTCCAAACGACGAAGTGGTAAAAATAATCCCGCCGAGTTGGAAAACTTGTTTCATAGCACAACCGATCGGTAATCCGACAATGTTTACTTCAAGCCAACTGTTGAAAGAATTGAACGGTTTTGACGAGAATTTTAAAATCGCGGGAGATTTTGATTTTATTATGCGAGCCCTTTTACAAGGGAAAAAACCGGTTTGTGTTGACAAAGTCATCGTATCTTTTCGAAATTCCGGTATATCCAGTCTTGAAAAAAGTATTCTGACAAAAGAAAATATCCGTGTGATAGAAACAAACTGCAAAATTTCTCACGCCCAAGCGGTTTTCGCGCAAGAAAACAAGTTTCTCCCTCCTAAAATATTACTGTCATTATTGTCAAAAACGGTTGATTTTCCAGATAAATACAGTTTACTGTCATATAATTTAAAAAATTTTCTTAAATTCGTGCGCAGACGGTTTATAACTCTGCGCCTGCGCAAAGGAAAACGTTGCTTCCGTTTTCTTGGAATTACTTTTTATAACGAGGAAAAAAAATGAAAACAGCTTTCATTACCGGTATCACCGGACAAGACGGATCTTATTTAGCAGAGTTGTTATTGGAAAAAGGCTACAAAGTACACGGATTGAAACGCCGTTCTTCATCATTTAACACCGGGCGGATAGAACATTTGTTAGATAATCCGATGTTGGTTTTACATGACGGAGATATGATTGACAGTACGAATTTAATCCGTTTGGTTCGTGAAATCCAACCTGACGAAATCTATAATCTTGCAGCGCAAAGCCATGTCAAAGTTTCTTGGGATTGCCCTGAATTCACGGCTGAATCCGATGCGGTCGGAACTTTGCGTTTATTGGAAGCGGTTCGTGTCAACGGGTTGGAAAAAAAGGTTAAATTCTATCAAGCTTCAACATCCGAATTGTTCGGATTGATCCAAGAACCGATCCAATCGGAAAAAACGCCTTTTTATCCGCGTTCCCCGTACGGCGTGGCAAAAATTTATTCTTATTGGATTGTTGTCAATTATCGCGAAAGCTTCGGAATGTTCGCCTGCAACGGCATTTTATTCAATCATGAAAGTCCACGCAGAGGAGAAACCTTCGTAACCCGCAAAATCACCATGGCGGCGACCCGTATTTATTTGGGAATGCAGGACAAGCTGTCTTTAGGTAATCTGAATGCCAAACGGGACTGGGGACACGCCAAAGATTATGTCGAAGGAATGTGGCGCATTTTACAAAACGACAAACCGGACGATTTTGTTTTGGCAACGGGCACGACGACATCCATTCGCGACTTTGTCACAATGACTTTTAAAGAATTGGGGATCGATATCGAATGGCAAGGCACCGGCGTTGATGAAAAAGGGATTAACAAGGCTACCGGCAAAGTTGTCGTCGATGTGGATCCTCAGTTTTTCCGTCCTGCGGAAGTCGAACTTTTGTTAGGAGATTCTACAAAAGCCCGAACACAATTAGGTTGGAAACCAACTTATGATTTGCAGGCTTTATGCAAAGAAATGGTCGCTTACGACCTTGATTTGGCAAAACAGGAAAAATTATTGAACGACAACGGTTTTAAAACATATACGCCCAGGAACATCTAGAATGGAAAAAACAGACAAAATATATGTCGCCGGACATACGGGGCTGGTCGGGTCGGCAATTTTACGGCGATTGCAAAAGGACGGGTATAGAAATATCATCGTCCGTCCTCGCTCGGAACTTGATTTAACCGATCAAAAGGCGGTCAATGATTTTTTCAGTACGGAAAAACCGGATTTTGTTTTTTTAGCAGCGGCACGGGTCGGAGGCATTGTCGCCAACAGTACTTATCCGGCGGAGTTCATTTATACGAATCTGATGATCGGTACGAACATCATTCACGCTGCGTATAAAAACGGCGTAAAAAAGTTGCTGAATCTTGCTTCCAGTTGCATTTATCCGAAAGACGCTCCCCAACCGATGAAAGAAGAATTTTTATTGGAAGGAAGTTTAGAAAAAACATCGGAAGCCTATTCCGTTGCAAAAATTGCCGCCGTCAAACTGTGCCATTATTACAACATTCAATACGGCACGGATTTTTTAACTTTGATGCCGCCGAATCAATACGGTATCGGAGACAACTTTAATATGCAAACGGCACATTTCTTACCGATGCTTGTACGTCGCTTTCATTTGGCGAAGCTTTTAAATCAAGGTGATTTCGACGGTTTGAAAAAAGACGTATCGACCAACAAACTGGGTTGGGACATTGATAATGAAATTGATTTTTCAAATAACGCCTCTTTAATTGCCGCCTGTGCGAAAGTCGGCGCTTTCGCGGATAAAATAACAGTTTGGGGAGACGGTTCCGTTTACAGGGAGCTGATGAATTCGGATGATTTAGCAGATGCCTGTTTGTATGTCATGAATAACAAGACGGCTGCCGACATCGGCGAATTTGTCAATATTTGCGCAGGCGGAGACATTCAAATGCGCAAATTGTTGGAATTGATACAAGAAATCGTCGGTTTCAAGGGAAGTATCGAATACGACACGACCAAACCGAACGGTGTTTTCAGAAAATTATTGGACGATACAAAGTCGAAACAACTGGGATGGCAATGCAATCGCGATCTAAAGGACGGCATTTCGGATTTTTATCATTGGTATTTAAGCAGTCAAAAAAAGGATTTTTAAGATGACAACCCCCAAACAAATCAGAAAAGACATTTTAACAATGGGATGGAAATCGAAAGCCTCTCATTTAGGGTCGGCTTTAAGCCTGGTTGAAATTTTATATGCCCTCTATTTTCAGACGGCGAACTTTTCCAAAGAAAAAGTGCACGATCCGGAACGCGATAAAATCATTTTAAGTAAAGGTCATGGCAGTGTCGCTTTATATTCGGTTTTAAACCGTCTGGGCATCATCAGCGATGAAGACATAGAAAGTTATTCTCAAAACGGCGGTCGCCTTCCCTGCCATATCGACATGACTTCCGCCGAAGGGTTGGAAGCGTCTGCAGGTTCTTTGGGACATGGTGCCGGCATCGGTGTCGGCATGGCGTTAGCCAACAAGATGGACGCAAGGACGGGACGGATTTTTGTCATTGTCGGAGACGGAGAAATACAGGAAGGTTCTGTTTGGGAAGCTGTCGCCTTAGCCTCGACACAAAAGCTGGACAACTTTACGCTTATCGTCGACTTCAACGGCATACAGGCATCCGATTTCAGTAACAAGACCATTGATCAAAGAAACTTGTCCGAACGATTGACCGCATTCGGTTTTGACGCCTGTGATGTCGACGGGCATGATGTTGACGCTTTAACTGCGGCTTTTAAAAGAAGATCCGACAAACCGACAGCAATCGTCGCCCATACCGTCAAAGGAAAAGGTGTTTCCTTTATGGAAAACACCGTGCAATCACACTATACGAAACTGACGGACGAATTGTATGAAAAAGCTCTTGCCGACGTGGAAGGAATGTAAAAAATGAGAATGGTTTTTGCAGAAACGCTGACGAAACTGGCTCGCGAAGATAAGGATATTTGTATTGTAACCCCAGATATGGGATACAGTATTTTGGACGTTTTTGAAAAGGAGTTTCCTGAACGTTTTTTCAATGTCGGCATTGCCGAACAAAATGCGGTCAGTGTCGCGGCTGGATTGGCTTTATCGGGTAAAAAGCCGTATGTTTACAGTATCATCCCTTTTGTAACCATGCGTTGTTTCGAACAGATCCGTGTGGATGTGGCATATATGAACACGAATGTCAAACTGGTCGGTGTCGGCGCAGGATTTGAATACGGTTCGGCCGGTTACACGCATCAAGGTGTGGAAGACCTGTCCGTCATGCGCTGTTTGCCCAACATGATCGTTTGTGCCGCCGGCGACAATCGGGAAATTGAAGAAATAACCAAACAAAGCGTTCAGATAAACAAGCCGATGTACATCAGAATCGGTCGCCACAATCGCGGTATATTCAATCATTGTGAAGAAATAAAAATCGGAAAAGCCTCTGTTTTGCAGCAAGGTGAAGACATCGCGCTGATCGCGACCAGCAATATGTTGCCCGGAGCTTTCGATTATGCGGAAAAACTAAAAAAACAAGGCAGAAAGCCTTACGTTATCAGTATGCATACGGTCAAACCGATTGACAAGGAATTGATTTTGGATCTGGTTGACAAAGGCGTTGAAATCAATACGTTTGAAGAACACACGATTGTCGGAGGATTGGGAACCGCAGTCGCGGAGGTCATCGCGGAAAGCGGAAAAGGAATAAAATTCAAACGCTTCGGGATTCCAGACGTATTTTCGCATTATGTCGGCAATCAGTATTACATCAAAGATCAATTCGGATTGAATTTTGACAAATAGGAGAGATATGTCAATGTATTTATGTGATTTTTTAGCTGACGAATACGCTTCCGTCTCTTTGAAAAAAAACGTGTCCGAATTAAAAGGAAAAACTTTTTTCATAACAGGAGCCAACGGTCTTATCGGCAGTAACTTGGTTAACTATCTTTATTACTTGGATAAAAAAGAAAATTTGGGAATGAAAATCATTGCCCATTCGTTTTCGCAACCTGTCGACTGGCTGCCCAAAAGCGATAACATCAGCTATATTGCTTCGGATCTGGCAACAGATTTGCCCGATTTGAAATACGATTATCTGATCCATACAGCGACATACGGACAGCCTAAAAAATTCATTCAAAACAAGCTCGGCACAGTGAAATTGAATACGGAAACACTGATCAAGTTATTGGAAATGAGCCAACGTAACAAAGCCGATGTTTTGTTCATTTCCTCTTCGGAAACATACGGACAGGTACCTCAAGATTTAATGCCCGTCAAAGAAACATACTTCGGCAATGTCGACACTTTGTCCGACAGAGCCGTTTATGCGGAATCAAAAAGAATGGCGGAAACAATATGCAATATTTTTGCCAAAGACGGCATGAACGTTAAAATTGTTCGTTTAGCCATCGGCTATGGTCCCGGCATAAAATATTCGGACAGCCGTTTCATGAACGAATTTATCAAACGCGCTTTGACGGAAGGCAAATTGACAATGATGGATGCCGGACGTGCCATTCGTTGCTTTTGTTTTATTTCCGATGTGGTGGAAATGATGCTGAACACGCTTTTTTCATCCAAGGAAATGCTTTACAACATTGCGGGCGTTGATAACAAAACAATCCGGGAAGTCGCTGAAATGATTACGGAAACTATCAAAGTTCCGCTTGTTTTGCCGCAAGAAGAAGAAAAAATCGGCGGAACACCGTCTCAATTGGCTCTGTCAAATGAAAAATACTGCTCGGAATTTTCAAAAACAGCCTTTGTTGATTTTGAACACGGACTGAAAAAAACGATTGAATGGCTGAAAATGTTACAAAAATAATGAGGTAATTATGAAATATGAATTGGCAAGTTCGTCTTGGGACGAAAAGGAAATACAAGCGATTCAAGATGTTATTAAACGTGATTGTTACACAATGGGAAATTCGGTCAAACAGTTCGAAGCCGATTTCGCCAAATACACCGACCATAAATATTGCGTCATGGTTAATTCGGGATCTTCCGCGAACCTGTTGGCAATAGCCGCTCTTTTTTATAAAAAGGACAATCCGCTCAAACGAGGCGACGAAGTCATCGTCCCCGCGGTATCATGGGCGACAACATACTATCCTTTATATCAATACGGATTGCATTTAAAATTTGTCGACGTGAATTTACAAACATTGAATATGGATATGGACGCCTTGGCTGCGGCGATAACTGATAAAACACGTTTGATCTTTGCCGTCAATTTGTTGGGAAATTCAAATGAATTCGACCGTATTCAAAAACTGATCGCCGGTAAAAACATTACGCTGTTGGAAGACAATTGCGAATCTTTAGGCGGGAAATATAACGGCAAACCGTTGGGGTCGATCGGATTGATGGGAACGTACTCGACTTTCTTTTCCCACCATATGGCAACAATGGAAGGCGGTTTGATCGGAACGGATGACGAAGAACTTTATCATATCTTACTGTCCTTGCGTTCCCACGGTTGGACACGTCATCTGCCAAAAGAAAACAAGTTGTGTAAAAAATCAGATAATTATTTTGAAGAAAGTTGGCGTTTCATTTTGCCCGGTTATAATGTCCGTCCGGTTGAAATGATGGGAGCCATCGGCATTGAACAGCTGAAAAAATTACCCGACTTCATCAAGCATCGCAGAGAAAACGCCGAATATTTCAAAGAATTGTTTTCTTCTGACGAACGTTTCATCCTTCAAAAGGAAATCGGGGAATCAAGCTGGTTCGGTTTTTCTTTTTTAATCAATAAAAACAGCGGGTTAAAGCGTCAGGATATCATTAACAAACTGACAGAGGCAAATATTGAAACACGTCCGATTGTTGCAGGAAACTTCGCACGCAAAGAAGTGGTCAATTATTTTGACTTTGAAATCAGCGGCGATTTGAAAAATGCCGATTATATCGACGAACAAGGTTTCTTTATCGGGAACCATCAGTTCGCAATTAAAGACAAACTGGATTGGTTAAAAAAGACATTGGAAACTTTATAAGAGGACAAAATAATGCCGTCTTTGGAACGCAAAAAAATATCAGTCATCACAACGACTTTCAATTTAATCAAAGGAAAACGGAAAAATGTTTTCATTGAAATGTTTAAAAGTGTTCATGAACAAACATACCCAAATATCGAGCACATCATCATAGACGGAGCGTCCAAAGACGGTACTTTAGAGTTTATAGAAAAAGTCAATAAAAAATACGGTAAAAAAAATCTTGTTATTTATTCAGAACCGGATGAAGGCATCACAGATGCAACAATAAAAGGTTTTAATCATGCCAGCGGTGATTATGTCATCATTATGCCGTCAGATGATTATTATATGTGTAATGACGCCTTAGAATTGTTGGCAAATGCCATTGAAGAAAACAATGTCGATTATGCTTGTGCGGACGGTTGGTGGCTTTTCAAAGACATTTGGAAAGCGGATATAGAATCTTTTGTCTATCGTCATCCCTTTTTAATCAGTGCATGGCTGGTCAAAACATCCGTTTTTAAAAAATACGGTTTTTTTAACAAGCAGTACAAGACGCTTGCCGATTATGAATTGTTTTTCCGTATATTGAGCAAACCGGACATCACCGGAACTGAAATCCATAAAACTTTAACATGTTTGCGCCCGGGCGGATACTCTTCGGGAGAAGATATCGCCAGTAAATATATTGCCGATCTCATACCGATTTACAGAACATATTTCAATAAGGACTGCGGATTATCCGAATATGATTGTAAAATATTACATATGGCGTATCCGTCCAAAGATTTGATATTCCGGATCAGACAATACGAAACAAATGAAATATTGAAAAAATCTTTTGAAAAAGGCTTGACATATCAAAGATCAAAAATAAAAGCAAAATCAGAACCGTCGTCTGAAATATCATATTACTGGAAAAATCTTTTGGACATTTTGTTTTTCAGAAGACAATTAAAAAAATTAAGTAAAACAAAATCAATCAGTTATACTTCCATCCCCCAGCCCTATATTTCAAAAAGACCCCTGTACGATAAAGAACTAACAGGAGATAAAAAAATCTTCCTTAACAAACCTTTTTGCACAGGTTGTTCCGCTTGCGTTGCCTCATGCGCCAAAGGAGCTCTTTCATTATCTCAGGATCTTGACGGCTTTTACAAGCCGGTCATTGATATGACCAAATGCGTTGACTGCGGCAGATGCGAAAAAGTATGTCCTTTAAACGGCTTGGAGATAACCAATTCAAGTACTCCACCGTTGTTTGTCTTTAACAACAATACCCAGAACGCTTCGTATTCCGCAACGGCGGGAGCTTTCCAAATTATCGCCAGACATTTTATTGCAAACGGCGGCAAAGTCGCCGGTGCGGCTTGGGGCAAAAATTGGCGATGTGAACATATCATGGTCGACAATGAAAAGGATCTGTTCAAACTATATAAAAGTAAATATGTCCAGTCTTTTATGGGCAATATTTTCCAACAGGTCAAAAACGAATTAAAAAAAGGAACAAAAGTCCTTTTTTCAGGGCTTCCTTGTCAAATTGCCGGATTGTATGCTTTCGTCGGTAAAAAATATGACAATTTATACACTGTTGATCTGTTATGCAACAACGCCCCTTCCCCTAAACATTTTTCAGATTACTTAAACGATAAATACGGGATCGAAAATATTGATGAAATCGAATTCCGCCATAAAAAAGAACAAGAAAAGGTTAAGGAAAACATTTTAAAAATAAAATTAAAGAACGGAGAAGAAATTCTTTCAAATCTATGGACGGACAAATCATATTGTCAGGCTTTCGTTTCCAGAATGCTGGTCGGCGAACATTGTGAAAATTGCGCGTTTGCGAAATTGCCGCGTATAGCTGATCTTACGATCGGTGACATCTTCGGGGCGGAAAAAATAGATAACAGATTTTGCGGATTAAAGTCTCAATCCGTATTGATCAACTCGGACAAAGGAAAAGAATTATTCGATGTTATTAAAAATTCCGTCTCTGAATTAGCGGAAATACCGTTGCAAGTTTTGATAGACATGCATCCTGTCCTGAAAAACCACTGGCCGGCTCATCCTTCAAGAAATCGCCTTTTCGATCTGTTAAGAAAATTTCCCTTCCAAAAAGCTTGTAATTTGATTTTTGAAAATAAGTTTGATGTCGGTATTGTCGGTGTTCCTACAAATCCGAACTTCGGCGGCGGATTAACATATCTGGCATTGAAATGGGCGGTTGAAGATATGGGAAAAACGTGTTTGATGATTTCCCCTCCCGGTCCGGCATTGATATGGCTTCCGAAACAGATCACAAATTGGAAGGTCAATCCTTATAAAGATTATGAATTGCCGTGCTATCATGCAAAAGAATATATGCGTGAAATCAATCACCGATGCGATATTTTTCTGGTCGGATCTGATCAATTGTTTTCGACCCACTTCGATAGATACGGAATTTATGCGGACATGCATGAATTTTCCTCACTTGATTGGGTATGGGACAGTAAGAAAAAATCAGCATACTCTGCTTCATTCGGTCAAGACGATTTAATCTGTCCTCAGGATATGAAAAACAGAATGCGTTATTTCCTGCGTAAATTCGATTGCTTTTCAGTCAGAGAACGGTCGGCGGTGGATTTATGCAAGCGCGAATTTGACATAAACGCAGAGTTTGTTCTTGATCCTGTTTTCATCTGCGATAAAAAACATTGGAACGATTTGATTAAAATCGGAAACAAAACAGAAGGAATTATAACCTATGTTTTAGATATAAACGAAGAAAAACAGCATATCATCAATGATATTGCCTCATCCTTTGACTTGCCTTTGCATAATATTGCCGATGCTACACACAAAAAAGAACAAGCGTCCTTAATGGAAGATTGGCTTACAGCATTTGCTTCAGCCGAATTTATTGTAACGGATTCATTCCACGGGACATGTTTCGCAATCATATTCAACAAGCCGTTTGTCGTCATAGCCAATCAAGCAAGAGGATTCGCACGCTTTCGTATTTTAGAAGAATTCGGATTGGAAAACCGTCTGGTTTATTCTTATAGTGATTTTTGCGATAAAATGCCGGACTTGATTAAAAAACCGATCAACTGGAATGATGTCAATACGAAAATGGAAAATCTAAAGCAAAGTAGCTTGACTTATCTGAAAAAAGCTTTGGAACCTATCACCAAAGAAGTGTCGGAATATGATATTCTTTACGAAAGGCTTATCTTTGATAAACTTCAATTAATTCGAAAAATTGAAATTTTAAAACAAAGCCTTTCGACTGATAAGCCTGTCCAGAAAACTATAAAACTGCCTAAAATTCTTGTAAATTTGATGTGCTGTTTTATTCTTAAAAAGAAAAGTAGAAATAAATTCAGAAAAAAATATACGAAATAACGAAAAACAGGGGAAGAACAGTCCTGTTCCTCCCCTGTTTTTTTAAGGTAATTGCGGGAAAACAACTCCAATCGGGAACCCCGATTGTTCGGGTAAATCTCGCAATGTTTGACGATAGACTTTCATTTTCTCCTTGCGTTCCAAACTTATCGGATAGTCTTCAATCATATATTTATCCGTTTCGTTCAAAAGGATATTACGTTTCATACGAATTTGATCGGCCAAGTCTTCATTTGTCGGTTTTAACAAAGCTTTTATAATAAAAACGTTTTTTTCGGCTTCTTCAATAAAAGCCCCGTTCCGGTTACACCATACCGCCGCTTCCGGCGGATACTCGCCTTCAAAAATTTGCCCTATATAATACATTGTTTTTCTCCTTAATACCCGCATGCAGACCAAGTAAAATATTGCGAATTTCCACAGCTGTTTCCCAAACGGAAATAAGTACTTGTCGATTGTTGCGCATAAGATTCCGCTTGACCGCCCGTCCCTGCAACAGAATGAGAAAAAGACAACATATAACTTCTATCCGTAAAAGCTTTTAAAAAAGTTATATCAATGTATGTAGACGCATTTATTTGCAATCGTCCCCCTTGTTCTTTCCAACCGTCCGACCAAACACGATACCATTCCGTTCCGCTACGATACGTTTCAACAATATAAGGGCGCGTACAGTTTGATAGATCCTTTTCAGCTTTATTTGATAACACAGAAGCAGCCTCATTCGCTTTATTCGTGGCTATAACCGCTTGAGCAGTCGCTGTCGCAGAAGCCTGTTGTGCATCATCAGCTTTTTTACTGGCCGTTTGCGCGTAACTTGCCGCATTTGATACAGATGTCCTAATACTTGGTAATAATTCAGATGCCTGAGTATTATCAAAGATATCAACAGTAACTGCTCGATCCGCTTGTTCTTTGAGCTGTTGAACCTGCATTGTCAGGTTATCAAAATTTCTTTCCAATGTTTCCGCGGCTAAAATTTCATTTTCCCGATAATCAGTTTCCTGTGTAAAAGGCACTTCTCGCAAAATAACAATCTGCGCTCCATTTGCAGGGGCTGTTTCAAAAATCAGATTACCGTTTTGAACTCTCCAATCTTCTCTTTGTGTTTGTATGTCATTTAACAGCTGATATACATTTAAATGAGCTGTTTCTAAAAAAGGAAACGGAATTGCGAACTCTGTCGCGATTCCGTTCCCTATATATGATACTTTATTTGTTATCGTACTTACTGTCATGATTTCCTCAATAAAAAAGCGGAAGTATTCACTTCCGCTTATGAAATTAACATCCCCTAAGGATATCACATATTGTTATTATTTTTATAAAAAAGTCAAGAAGTATTTTACTTATTTATCCAGCATTTATACAATTTTTTTTATCCTGAAGCTTTTAGAACTAACAGATCCCTTTAAATACTAGAAGATGATAATCATATGGAAATCGAAAAAATACCTTTTATTTTTAAGGTCTTTTTATATTTTAGCAATATTTGTTAGCTATGATTTTTTTTAATCGTTTTCCGATTGATAAAAAGAACTTTTCTTTTTCATAGGAACTGATTTTTTTTAATCACACTTTTCCTTTTACATGAAATTCATTCCACGAGAAAACCGGACATTTATTATCCGGTTTCTCTTTTTTTCAAAGCTTTATAGAATCAAGCATTCATAAAAAAATCATTCTTCATCAGAAGATTGTTCTTCTTTATTAATTTCTTCTGCAATTTCTTCAATTGAAATCAATTGTTCCAAGCTATCTAATATATCAGAAATCGTACAGAAATGAATAATACGTTGTTTTATTTGTTCATTATCTTCATCTTCATCAAGTAAAGGTTTCAAAGCCAGAATATTATCATCACAAAATTCTTGTAAAGAAGAAATTACCAATAAAAGAGAAGAAGTACTATTTATTTCCTGAAGATTAGATTCCAAAAGAATTTTTTGTAATTTTTCTTTTCTTTTCTTATTTTCTTTTTTTCTACCCATTTTTTTCTCCTAAAAGAAATTATATGCTTCACTTTTATAAAATAATATATTTTTACCCGATTAAGAATCCTTCGGATTATTTTATTACAGCTTAAAACAGAATAAAAATCAAGAAGCTTTAAGAGTTCTTAAAAGTGTATCATTTATTTGTTGTCGCTTTTGGATATAAGATTTTTTTCCATAAAAAATGTTGATAAACAGCAAATTTGCTTACTTGGAATCCTATAGAAAGATTCAACTTCCGATTAAAACTTAAAATTGTAAAAATTTTTCAAAGTCCAATCAATAAAGAAGATCATTTTACAACTTACAACGAAATTCAAATCTGGTGAAAAATCTTTTTTATCATCTGCATAACCAAGAAAAACAAGGAAGTAAAAAAATACAGATATAAAAGTGACAAGGTTCATTTATTTTTATATTTTTATTTGTGTTAATTATGCATTTGTGTATAGTAAATATGCGGAGGTTAAATTGGAAAAAATTTTCATCTAAAAAAATCATTAAAAAGATGAAAATGGCACAAAAGCCGGCGCAAAAAATACAGACTAAAAAAACAGCCCCCGTACAGAAGACCCGAGAGCTATTTTTTTTAGAAAGTTTTTGACTCGAAAGCTTTCACTTCTAGGAGAAAATTATATGAAACTATTTAAATACTTGTTAACAGCAATAATTATCACTGCCTCTTTTTCGGCAACGGCAATGGCAACAGGTGCGGAAAAAGCAACAACAACAACGACAACAACAACGACACAAACAAATCCGTTTCAGGATCCTTATGTTAAAACAAGTTGGGTTTTCGGCTTTTTCGATGCAAAAGGTGATGGAGCAACGGCAGATATTTATATCCCCGGCTTTAGTGCCGCAGTCGGTACAACATTTTTAAGCTCGGAAAGCATGGCTTTTCGTGCGGACATTGACTGGACATACCGTTCTTTTGAATTTGATACGGATGGTATGGATGTGGATGCTTTAATCAATACATTCAGCGCTAACGCTTATTGGGACTTTAAAACGTCTTCAGCGTTTACACCGTATATCGGAGCAATGGTCGGACTTTCATGGTTGTCTTTGGATGATAAACATAAATTACGTGCTTCGTTTGGAGCAGGAGTGGGAACAGCTTACCGGATCAACGAAGATATTTCACTGGATGTCGGCTATAAATATTCTTACTTAGGTAAAATAGACGGTATAAAAGTGCGTTCTTCAGATCTTTCGATCGGTGTCCGTTTTGCTTTTTAACGATGTAATCTTATAAGCCCTTCTCTTCTTAAGGTCTTTTTTTCTGCAAAAGAAAGGAAGATAACGAAAAAAGTTAAAACTTCTACGTCTTAAAGCAATCTCCTGCACTGTAAAGATGGTTTAATGACTTTTGTTATCTTCCGTTTATATAAAGGTATATTGCGATGAAAAAAGTTCTTGTTTTTCTGTTTTTGCTCATCCCGTTTTCAGCCAAAGCGGACTTGTTTACAATTACTTTAAGCCAAGGAACGAACACGACAACTCAAGGGTTTACATCCGTTATGGATATTTTCGATCAATTTGAAAACGGAACTTTGAATACGATTTTAGCCGGTTATGATACAACGGCTGATGCAGATGCTTTTTTGGATTTCCGTGGCATCCGTATGGATTTGAAGTACAGGAACTTAGGTTCCTTGCAACAGCTTGTTTTTGATGTTCCTTCAATCGGGATTAACAACCTGTTATTTTACGGAGCAACGCAGGAAGAAGCTTTTGACGCTTTCAAAGAATATTTGAAATCAAACCAAGATGATCTGTTAACAAAAATTTTAAAAGAAAGTGTCTCAAGCACCCCTTATGATGCAGTTGCCGGAAATCCGTCATCTTTGATGTCGCAAATGGTCGATATTGCCTTTTCCAATCCGACATTGAACATTACGAATCAAGCCGTTACCTCAAATCAATCAGGCGGATTTGTCATTTTATCGCCTTCTGGAGGAACACATAAAATTACCGGTGAAGATGGTATTGAAAGAACGGCAACAACTATTAACCTGCCCTTAGGATACACATTCAAGTTTGATAACAACTGGGCATTGGGAATTGATATGCCGCTATCTTATATTGATCTGGACGGTTCGATAACATATGCCGCCCAACTGGGGGTAAGCCTGCAAATCCCGTTATATAAAGATAAATGGTCGTTAGTGGTTTCCGGTCGTGTCGGTGCGACGGCTTCCGAAGATTCTTTGTCCGGCGGAATTTTATATATGGCTTCCGTTACCAGTAACTACAGGTTTGATCTTTCTGATAAAACCTCGCTAACAGTTATGAATATGTACGGTCATATTCAAGACTATACATTAGATGTTAAGGGATATGACATTGAATACGGGCTAAAAAATAATGTCTTTAAAAACGGAGTTTCCGTTAAACAGAATTTAAGTGAAAAAACGGCTTTGACAGTCTTCGGGTATGATACCCGTTATACAGGATCTGATTTGTATATTGATGCCTATGATGAAATAGGTCTGAGCTTTACAAGATATTTCTCCGGTGACGGCTTCTTTACGGGAATGGACGTAACAGCCAGTTATACGTTCGGGGATAATTATAAAGCCTACCGTGCTGAACTGTCTTTTTTATTCTAAAGTACTTTTATAGGAAAACAGGTGGTATGAAAATCATACTGCCTGTTTAATTTTTTTATCGGAAGACCGCATCAATTTCATGGATTAAAAGTCAGATTGGCTCTTTCAGAGTAGATTTTTTTGCATTTTAATACATACATTTTTTCAATGAATATGGCTGGCTTGACGTTTTTTTTGATGAAAATAGCTTACCTGCATTTATTATTTTTACACTACGATACCAGCGGTTTTTGAAATTTATTTTTTCGATGAAAACCTAAACCAGATTCTTTTTCACCTTATTAATGATGATATTTTCAATAAATTTTTTTCGAAAAAATCGCCTTTGGAATATTCTTCCTCATCAAAACTTAAAAGTAGAGAAAATTTCCGTTAAGTCAAATAAGACTACTTTTTTTTCGGGTGCTCTATTTTCTGACAATAGCAATACCAATAACATTAACGAGCAAATATTCAATCAGCTGAATGGAAAGTAGCGTATCCTGTTGACATGATTTCACAAATATCCTGCAATAATATTATCTGATCAGTTCAAAACCGGTTCCGTCCCAAATAACCATATTTATAAATTCTGTTCAACTTTATATCTATTCCCTTTCAAACAGCAGTAACTTTATGAAAGGAGCAACAGATTACTTCATCTGTTTTTCAAAAAAATTAAAAAAACAATAAAAGAACATTTTTCAAATAAAATCAATATATTGAAAGCAACAAACCGATATTGGGGAAACGTAACAAAAAATTTTCCTTTACCCACTCTTTTTTACCGGCAAGCGGATCACTTGTGCGATGTATTCCGCAAATCTTTGTGATATTTCAAGGTTTCTTTTGTTTCCGCATTCGATGACGGCGTGTTCGACGATCTTTTTGACGGGTTGGTTTGTTTTTGAGATTTTCAGTCTTCAATCACGTCTTTTATTATCAACATATATGGGGAAACATAATTTAAATCTTCGAGCGTTTCCGAAAAGGATTTGCTTTCCGTTTGCGTTAATGCCAGAGGAAACAGGATTTGCAGTCGATCGGTCGGAATTTCAATGCGGCTCAAGCCTTGAACAAAACAGCCGAATAATGAAAAAGTGATTTCGTTCCAAAGCGGATGAACAGCCGAAATATTCTCTTTGTCGGTCATCGTACGATAGTTATCTTCTTTTTCGGGTAAATGGAAGTTCATTTTTTTGGCTAAGCGTGAAGCCGGCGTATTCGCTTTCAAAAGTTTTGTCTTTTAATTCGACACGCCATTTTGAACGATATTTTTCAGGCATTTCAGAATATTTTTCAGGCATTTCAGAAGCGTAGGCGCTTTGTTCGGGGCAATAAGGCAAATCCTTGACGGTGTATTTATAGAAACGTTCTAGCGGAAGATACAATCGTGGAATGACGCGTTCCGGAATGTTATGAGAAAACGGGGGCATTAAGTCGAGTTTGTCCCCGAACATATAAAAACAAGATTGCACGGCAGAACGACAAGAACATAGGTGATAAAACAAAGAACAAACGTAACAATAAAAAACGGTAACAAAAAAAGAAAGGAACACTCCCTCCTCTATAACCATTATAATTGCAGTTCAGAACAGTTTATTCAAATAGATCACTTGCAAAACGAAACGTCTTTTGGTCAAAGCGTTATTTTCTTTCAAAAGGCATTCTATCCGTTCTGTTTTTACCCGCCGACAACCCGAACGCGATCCAGTCCAAAGCCTCTTTAATATCGCAATACAGTTTGATTTGCTGCGCGTTGAATTATCCGTCATCGAAAAGTCCTGTCTTCAAAGTTTCCGAACTATTGTCCGACGGAATGAAATATCTTGCAAGTATTTGTTTTTTCTATGTTTTCCATTAATTGCGTTTTATTGCGTTTAATTGGTTCTGATTGATTTTGAATAATGTTTTTTGACGCCGATTCTGAAAACAGGTTTGCCAAATTGTTTTTTTTATCCGCTTTTACTGATTCAATGTAAATTTTTTTTGACCTGTAAAAGCCCCGTTGCGTGTTACTTATTTGCTACCTTTTGAGGAGAAAAAGAAAGCTTTAGAAAAATTTAACCCCTGAAAACTTTAACATTTTCAGGGGGGTTAAATGGTGGGCGCGACAAGGATCGAACTTGTGACCCCTACGATGTCAACGTAGTGCTCTCCCGCTGAGCTACGCGCCCAATCATGTTGCTTATCGCAACCAGATGATTTATGCTTTTATAGTTTTCTTTCGGAAAATGCAACAAAAAAATACATGAAAGAGTAAAAAAATTTGACCCCATTAAAAAATTATCCCCCTTTTCTATTGGAAAAATCAGGAAAAACCTCCTCTCCAGTTATTATAGCTTCCCCACATAGTGGTACTTTTTATCCTGAACGCTTTTTTCATTTAACCGACTTGAAACTGTCAGAATTTCAACAATACGAAGACGCTTGTGTCGATAAATTGTTTTCTTTTGCTCCGGCAATGGGATTAACAATGATATCAGCTGTTTACGCACGCGCTTGGATAGATTTGAACCGTCATCCTTTAGAATTAGATCCGACAATGTTTTCCGACAAAATTCCCTCTCAAGCAAAAACAGAATCAGCTTGGGTAAAAAACGGTTTTGGCGTCATCCCGCGACAATTGAATGACAATAAGCTTATTTATAAAGAAAAGCTACGATTCGCCGTCGAACAATCAAGACTGACCGATATACACTTTCCCTATCACAACATGTTGAAAAACTTGATAAAGAAAAATTTGAACTTTTATGGAAAATCGTTGCTGCTGGATTTACATTCAATGCCTTTGCTGCCAGCGAATCGCTTTATAAAAGGAAAAATGCCGGATTTCGTTTTAGGAACAAGCGATAATCACAGCTGTTGCGGCGAAATTACCAGAACAATTATGAACTTATTACAAGAAATGGGGTATTTTGTTACTCTGAATCTCCCTTACAGCGGAGCATATACCACTTTGTATTACGGACGCCCAGAAAGCCACAGTCATGTTATACAAATGGAAATCGGGCGGCATTTATATTGGGATGCGAAACAACATGCTCCGTCATCAAATTTTAACACTTTGTGGTTCAATCTGTCTTTGTTGATGGAACATCTGTTAACAAAACTTCCGTCAATACCGTTATAGACATGAAATACCTTTTTTTGTTTTTCTTTGATATCGTTTTAATCATGCTTCAGGCGGCAAAAGCCGATGAAGCACTTTTATGTTTCCAACAGACCGCTCGTCAGGAAAAACGAAATCAGATTCAAACAAATCTGCTCAGCGCAATAGCTTTGGTTGAAAGCGGACGGCATTTTCAGGAATACCCTACAGGCATACCTTGGCCTTGGACGGTTACGGCACAAGGTAAAGGCGTTTTTTACCCCTCAAAAGAGCAAGCCGTTCAAGCTGTGAAGGATTTACAAAAGCAAGGAATTGAAAATATTGATGTCGGCTGTATGCAAATCAATTTAAAGTACCATCCGGAAGCTTTTAATAATGTGGAAGACGCTTTAGACCCATTTTACAACGTCTCTTACGCCGCCAGTTTTTTAAAACGGAATTATCAGGAAACCAATTCTTGGGGACAAGCCGCAACACAATATCACTCAAAAACGCCCCACAAGGCTTTCAAATATGAAGACAAACTGTTAGAAGCTTGGAAACGCTTGTCAGAATATGGCAATCCCGCAACACCTGACATAGTATCGCAGACAAAAGACGTTTCTGGGGAAAGTCCTCAAAGAATCAAGGCCCTCTCGGGTAAAGAAAAAAAAGAAACTCGTATGGAAAACCAATCTGAACACCGTAAAAAAGCCGCTTTATGGCGGAAAAAAAAGTTGGAAGAGTATCAAACAAAGAGAAAAAAAATAAATCAAAACAGTACTGTTTACTAAAAAAACACCTGAAAATTTGACAGATTTAGACAAAAAATAGCTTGAAAAAATTTCCACTCTGCATATACTGAACTTAATCATTCAGAGTTTTAGGAAATATCATGTCACTTACAAATGATTCAAAGACCGGTTTGTTTTGGACGCCGCGAGGCGGGAATAACGCTCATGACATATGGGCAAGCTGTCATACCTTCACTTCTATCAGCGAAGATGAAAAAACAAAAGAAAAACAGACAACGACAATCATTGTCGATATGGGACAACACGAAGTTCCGAAGTCCTTTTCAACAGGACGCTACGATAAAGTCGTCCCCGCTTTGGACGACTGCTTGAACGTCCCCGGCGAAAAAACGCCGGAACATGAAGCTCAAGCAATTTTTTTAACCCACTGCCATTCCGACCACATAGCCGGTATTTACGAATATTTGCAAATGGGTGTCCGCTTACCGGATATATATGCGTCTCAATACACTTTAAACGCTTTGAAAAAGGATTTGATTGAAAAAAATATTGATAAAAAGCTATGGCCGAACATGGTTACATTGGAAGCCGGATCTGTTGTGAAAATCGGTGATATAACCGTACAAGCCTATCCCGCATCACATTCTATTCCCGGTTGCTTTAGTTTTAAAATTTCAAACAAAGAAGCTTCCATTTTTCATTCCGGAGATACAAAAGCCGATGAGACTTCTTTTTTAGATAAAGGCATTGATATTTCCTCTTATCAAAAGATCGCCAAAGATGAAAATATAGATCTGATGACATTTGACGCGACAGCGACCCATTTAAAAGGACATGCATTATACGAATCGGAAATTTTCGACGCTTATAAAAAGCTGTTTACAGAAAATCAGGATCGTCAAATTATTGCCGTTCTTCCCGCCGCCCACATGGAACGGTTGGCTTCGGTTGTCTGCGCCGCCCAAGCCAGCGGTAAAAACGTTATTATCAATGGCGGCACGTCAATGGAAAGCAACATTCTCGCATTACAACTGTCCGGTTACGATTTACAAAAAAAATGTCCTGATATCAAAATTGTCAGTGCTAACACCGATGAAGCGGACAAGTTGGATCCGGAAAAGTGCATCACAATCACAACCGGTCTTTATGGTGAACCCGCATCCCCTTTTGTAAATCACTTAACAGGGGGGAATAGCAAATTCACTATGACTGACGATGCCGTTATTATTGCCCCGACAAGCAATGATAACAATGAAAAAATCCATCTGCTTTTGAATGACGAGCGTTTTTCAAAATTAAAAGTCGTCACAGGAAAAGAAAATCCTAACATATACGGATCCGGTCACGCTCAAGCCGATGATTTTATAAAGATCGCCAATTATATCCGTCCCAAAACAATAGCTCCGATTCATTGTTCTTCCGAAAAAGCGGATCAACTCAATGAACTGGCGGGAAAAAACGGTTTTAAAACTCTGGATTCCTATCCCCATAACGGGTCAACCGTCCAAATAAACAAAGATAGATGTCATATTATTTCCAAAGCTTCACCGCACTGGTTCGGTATCAACCACTATCTGGACAACAACAATACGATGAAGACCGTTTTTTCAAAGGTTGAAGACGGTGGTTATAGCACTCAAGGAATCTCGTTATTAAAAAAACGGCAAGAAGAAGCTGTAAAAAAGATCCTCAATTACCGTTCCAAAAAAAATGCGTCTCCGGCACCTTTTACTTTGCGGAGGGATTATGGTCGATAAAGACAACACAGAATGGAATAATATAAAATTTTGGGCAAAAGCGTTGGAAGAAAAGTATCCAAGAACGGATTTGCTTTCTTTATCGGATATGCGCTTAAAAGAGATGTTATCCTCTTTTGACTGTTGCAATCGGATTGATTCCCTTCCGACGGACGGCGCTTACTTTTTGGCGCTGAAATCGGCGTGGTCGGCAGTTCGCAACGGCTACGACGACAGAAATGATGTCCCGGACGCTTATATTTAGTATTTACTTTTAAACACATTGTGGCATTCTTTCTTTAATTTTAAGAAAGGATACCAAAATGTCAAAAATTTCTGCAGGTTTAATTGCCGACATCGGCGGGACAAATGCTCGTTTTGCATTATGCACATCTTTGATGGAAATAATATCTCCATTGACAATTTCTTGTTGCGAACACGATTCGTTGGAATCGGCAATCAATGCTTATTTAAACAAGATTGATCATCAAGACTTGGAAATAATAACAGCCGCGATAGCTGTCGCCTGCCCCGTTTTGGACGACAAAGTTTCAATGGTCAATAATGATTGGACTTTTTCAATATCCGAATTAAAACAGCATCTGGGGTTGAAAAGTTTAAATGTAGTCAATGATTTTGTCGCCCAAGCATTGGCAATTCCCTATTTAAAAGAAGATCAAAAGCTTAAAATCGGTTCAGGAAGTCCCGTCAAAGGATTCCCGATCGCCGTTGTCGGTCCGGGGACAGGATTGGGTGTTTCCATTTTGGTTCCCCGAGGAGACGGCGGTTGGGAAGCCTTGGCCAGTGAAGGCGGTCACGCGACAATGCCAGCTCCTTACCCCGAGGAAGAACGTATCATAGCCGCTTTACGCCAAGAATACGGTCATGTATCCGCCGAACGCGTTGTTTCCGGAATGGGACTGACAAATTTGTACAGAACTCTTTTGACTTTGCGCGGACAAGAAGGTGTTTCCTTGGATCCGGCGGAAATTTCAAAAAAAGCTTTGAAAGGCGATTCGCTATGCCGCGAAGCCGTTCAGATGATGTTTGGTTTATTGGGAACTCTGGCGGGAAATCTGGCTTTGACAGTCGGTGCTTTAGGAGGAGTCTATATTGCAGGAGGAATCATTCCCCGTGAAGGTCTGTTAGATATGTTCAAAGAATCCTCTTTCAGAGTTCGATTCGAAGCTAAAGGACGATTTACATCATATTTATCACGAATTCCGACTTATGTCGTTATTTCAGAATACCCCGCTTTCCTTGGACTTTCAGGCTTAATTAAAAAAAATATCAATAATTAAAAAAAAAGACTTGCAAAGCTCATCAAAAATCTATATAAACATCTTTGTCGCGGGGGTGTAGCTCAGTTTGGTTAGAGCGTCGGCCTGTCACGCCGAAGGTCGCGGGTTCGAGCCCCGTCACTCCCGCCATAAAAAATAGCCTGAAAATATCAGGCTTTTTTTTATACTAAAGAACTTTAGTCTTAAATTAATTGAA
This sequence comes from uncultured Alphaproteobacteria bacterium, assembly GCA_944390195.1. Lineage (GTDB taxonomy): Bacteria > Pseudomonadota > Alphaproteobacteria > CAAGCB01 > CAG-977 > UBA11549. Next base: position 68,110 of record CALXOZ010000003.1, on the reverse strand, counting down.
ATAAAAAAGCAAACAGATACTTTCAGCTTAAAGGAGTCTCTACTTTCCGGTTTTGATTTTCTCTGTTCAGTTAGTGAAAAACGATCACTGCCAATCAAAACACTTTAATCACCCTCATCAAGGAATTTTTTTAAATTTCCTCTTTTGCGTGATAATTTTCATATAACTAAATCATCAGTCGACATTTTTTGTCTGAAATTATAGATATGTATCTTTTTTTGTCAAACAAAGCCTCTAAATCCATTTTTAAATCAAAAAAAATTTAAATAAAGTATTTGAAATCCTTTCATATTTTCATATTTTACACGCAATCATATTTTATATGAAAAACATTTCCACAAAAAAGAAACAACATACAAAAAAATAAAGAAAATCCTCCATTCTTCTATTGACCAAAGAAAGTCTAGCGTTCTACACTTCCTCTTAGATTCGTCAGTGAATCTAAGTTTTGTCTTTATTAATTCAAATTTATAAGTAGAGGGAGCCCTCAAGTGAATAAAAACGATCTCGTAGCCGAAGTGGCTAAGAATACTGGTTTATCAAAAGCGGACGCCAGCAAATCCGTTGACGCTTTTTTAAACGCTGTTACAAATGCATTGAAAAACAATGATGAAGTTCGTTTGGTCGGTTTTGGTACATTCAGTATTGCTCAGCGCGCTGAGACCGAAGGCCGTAACCCCCGTACAGGAGAAATAATAAAAATTCCTGCATCAAAACAACCGAAATTTAAAGCGGGAAAAGGGTTGAAGGACGCTGTAAACCAATAGCGTTCTTTTGTTTTAAAACAGGTGGTTGTTTTTTTACAGCCGCCTGTTTTTTTATCTTGTTTTTTCTTTATAAATCCGCTATAAGGTTTTCTGTTAAGGGCGACTAGCTCAGCTGGTTAGAGCATCTCGTTTACACCGAGAGGGTCTGCGGTTCGAATCCGTAGTCGCCTACCAAAAAAACCTCGCTTAATGCGAGGTTTTTCTTTTGGAAAAATACTCCTCTCCTACCGATTCGACTGAACGGTGTTTTGTTCGTATCGTTGCGTATCTTTTTAATTCCTCCCCGTAAACCTTTAACGTTAATTGAACCACATTCTTCCCTCTTCCGGTTGATACTGTGTCCCGACCAATTTAGTGTGTGCCAGACAGCCTCCGGAACATCACTTCCATTTTCATTTATATGATTTTTTTTTGCTCTTTAAGCTGTTTCATAAGGCGAGAGTTCATTTGAATTATTCCTCTTTTGACTTCACAGATTTTTCTGCACGGGTCAAAAAAGATTCTTTTTGCGCATAGATGCAGGCTTTGCGGAACTGCACAACCGACTAAAGATTATCTATTACAACAAAACAACTCTTTTCAAGAGTTTCCTGTATCCGGCAAATAAAGAAACAAACATAAAAACAAGCTTGAAATCACACTCATTTGAACAAAGGCAGAAAACTTTAAAACATTAACCTGAAAAAAACGGTCTTATCAAAAAGCCCTATCTCGCTACTGTTTTGCGACAATACACCGTATGTCAATTTTTACCGTATAATCATCTGCAATCGATTCGATAAAATCACAATCCAACCATCCATACCGGAATAAGCTTTTAAATATCAACTCTTTTTTAAACCTCAAGTAATCCCCTTTTCTGAATCTCTTGCATTTATAAACTCTGCCGCCTGAAAAAGAACTCAAATATCATTAAAAAAGATTGTTTCCCAGATTTATTATGAAAACAAAAAATATGTTTCACGACTTTATTGCATCTCACTTTTCAAAGACACAATCAAAACAAAAAGTCCGTGTAACCGAACAACCTTTTAAAAATAACGGTAAAGGCGTAAGATACAAAACACTTTATTTTTACAAAATAACTCACCACAAAAAACATATAGTAAATTCTACATTTACACAGCAAAATCCATAAAGGAACATCATTTTAGCTGTAGTCAAAGAACTTGTTTTTTTAATTTAAAATAAATATTCCCAAATTCAAATACAATGCGAAACACGACCACAGAGCATAAGGAACAAGTAAAAAAGCGGCTGATTTTGAACTTTTATAGAAATAAAAAAGTGTCAACACCAAAAAAAACAATAAGAGAATTAGAATAAACAACGCCCCGCCGACAGATTTCATCGTAAAAAAAACAGGCGACCACATTATATTCAACAACATTTGCATAGAAAAATAAAAAATAGCTTTTGTTTTGTATTGCCCTTCAGCATTACGGAAAAAGACGATAAAAGACAAAAGAATTAAGAAATACAGCACCGGCCAGACAATAACAAAAACTTGGCTATCCGGTGTCAAAGGCGGTTTTATTAATAAATTGTACCAATCCATATTTTCCATAAAAGCAATTATTCTGTCGTTTAAAATAAAAATCCATATAAATTTTAGGATATTCCTCTCAGGTTGCTTTTGAAAAGATTAAAAAAGATTGATTTCCTGCATAGTCCATCTTATTTTTTTAATACTTTTTATATCGCAAGGAATAATTTCATGAGTTCAAAAACAAAAATCATCATAGACACAGACCCCGGCATTGATGATGCCTTGGCTTTATTTATGGCGATGGCTGACCCGAATACGGATATTGTCGGTATTACAGCCGTCAACGGCAACGTCGATGTCAATAAAGCTGAATACAATATCCGCCGTTTATGTGAATTTGCGTGGCATACAGACATTCCCGTTTATAAAGGTTGCGATAAACCTTTAAAACGTTCAAAAATCAATGCGGAATGGATTCATGGGAATGATGGCTTGGCTGGATTCGATTTTGGAACTCCGAGTTATCAGGGCGAAGAAGAAAATGCCGTTGACTTTATTATCAAGTCTTTGATGAAATCTTCGGAAAAAGAGATCAGCATACTGGCTATCGGTCCATTGACGAATATCGCAACGGTTTTTTTAAAGGAACCCAAAACCGCGTCCAAGATACGCGAGCTGATCATCATGGGCGGTGCTTTTTGTGAAGACGGTCCGCGCGGCAATGCGACCCCTTATGCGGAATTTAATATGCTTGCCGACCCTCATGCCGCAGAGATCGTTTTCAACATGGCTCCGCAAATCAGTGTCATTCCGATGGAAGTAGGTATGCAAGCCGTTGCAGACAAAGATTTTATAGAAAAAATGCGAGATATCAATACACGTTGTGCCTGTGCCGGCGCTGATTTATTAGAAACGGCCGCAAAAATTTTAAAAGATTGTCCGGGGAATGAACCTGTCAACCAGATCGGGACTTCTTTGTATGATCCTTGTGCTGTCGGATGTTTGATCCGCCCTGCTTTATTTTCCGGACGTTACGGTTCGGTTCAGGTCAACACCGATGCAAACAGCGAAAAGTTCGGAATGACAAGTTTTGAAGAAGGATCTAAAAGAAATTGCCTGGTCATGCACAAAGTTGACAGAGAATCTTTTAAAAAGATGTTGTTGGATTATTTAGCCGCTCTTCCATGATTTGTGTTGATCCCCGTTTATCCGTTGCGCCGATGATGGATTGGACGGATCGGCATTTTCGTTATCTGATCCGCCAAATATCCCGCAAAGTCGTGTTGTACACGGAAATGATTGCAGCACAAGCTCTTGTTTTCGGAAACAGCGAGAAATTTCTTTCTTTTGATCGGCAGGAACACCCTTTGATACTGCAACTGGGCGGTTGCGATCCGGAACTTTTGGCAAAAGCCTGTCAGATAGCACAACCGTTTTGTTACGACGGTATAAATCTTAATGCCGGTTGTCCTTCCGAACGTGTTCGTGCTGGTCGGTTCGGAGCAGCTTTACGGACAGATCCCGCATTGATTGCAGAGTGCTTGACAGCCATGAAAGAAAATTCCCGCGTTCCCGTTTCATTGAAGACGCGGATTGCATTGCAGGAAATGACACAAGACAATGACGGTTTCGACGATTTATGCCAATGCGTTTCTTTGGTTCGGGCGGCGGGATGTTGTGATTTTATCATTCACGCCCGTAAAGCGCGTTTAAAAGGATTGAGCCCGAAAGAAAACAGAACAATACCAGCTTTGAATTACCCACTGGTCTATCGTTTAAAAGAAACTTTTCCGCAGCTGAGCATCACTATCAACGGCGATATCGATTCTTTGGCTTCAGCGCAGGAACATTTAAAATATGTTGACGGCGTCATGATGGGGCGTTCCGTTTATGCCTCCCCCTATTTACTGGCACAAGCGGACACAAAGATATTTTGCCAAAATACAAAGATTGTCTCCAGACAGGAGATAATAAACCTGATGTTGGAATACTTGGACAAAAATATCCGGCAAGGCGTTCGTCCCCATCTTATCATGCGCCATTGGTTGAACCTGTTCAAAGGCTGTAATAACGCCAAAGAATGGCGCAGGACATTGACGCAAACGATGTTTTCGGAAAACTTCAACTTTAAAAGTGTTGCAGAAACTCTAAATAAAGTTATATCCTCTTTCGAATATACTGATCGAGGATTATGACTATGAGCGCTACAACTCTTTTTGTTTTATCCGGCCTGCTAGGCTATTTTTTAGGATCAATCCCTTTTGGGATCGTTTTTACTCGTTTAGCCGGTTTGGGCGACATCCGGAAAATCGGATCCGGAAACATAGGGGCGACAAATGTATTACGCACGGGACGCAAAGATTTGGCCCTTTTAACACTTTTATGCGATTCTGGTAAAGCGGCGGCGGCAGCTTGTATTGCTTATTTTTGCATACCTGATGAAAACATAGCGCGTACAGCCGCTTTGATAGCCGGAACAGCCGGTGTTTTAGGTCATAATTATCCTGTATGGTTGAAATTCAAAGGAGGTAAAGGTGTTGCCTCAACACTGGGAATGCTTTTGGCGACATGTTGGCAAGTCGGTTTATCATGCTGTATTACATGGTTGGTCGTCGCAATCCTTTTCAGATATTCTTCCTTATCAGCCATTACAGCTTTGTTGTTGGCGCCTTTTTACGCTTATTATTTTGCCACACCCGAATATATTTATTTTTACGGTTTTCTGGCTGTTTTGTCCGTTATCCGCCATCGGACGAACATCATCCGTTTAATCCATGGCGAGGAAAGTAAGATAAAATTAAAAAAACAAGCGAGTTAACTCTTGAATCAAGAAGAAAAAATCAACCGTTTAAGGCTTTTCCGATCTGAAAACGTCGGAGCGGTTACCTTTAGAATTTTATTAAAGCATTTCAAAACGGCTCGTGAGGCGTTGGACGCCTTACCGGAAAAAGCGCGAAAAGGCGGTATGAAAAAACCGTTGAAGATATGTAGTAGATCCGAAGCTGAAAAAGAATTCGAGAAAGCTGAAAGAATCGGGGCGGAATTTATTTTTTTAGATGACACGGATTATCCGGAATTGTTATCCGGCATTGCGGACGCCCCGCCTGTTTTATCGGTAATGGGAAACAAAGCTTTATTAAAAAAGCCTCATATTGCTATTGTCGGGACGCGCAACGCTTCAATTAATGGCAAAAATATTGCCAGACGCATGGCGGCAGACTTGGTGAAAGCCGGCTACAGTATTGTTTCCGGAATGGCTTTGGGCATTGATGGAGCCGCACATGACGGCGCTTTATATTTGGCAGATGAAAACGCTTCGACGACAGCTGTTTTGGGCACGGGCGTAGATGTGGTATATCCGGAACAAAACCGCAGAATCTACAACAGCATTCGCGAAAAAGGCGCTTTAATATCGGAATACGCGCTGGGAACAAAGCCTCAACCGTCAAATTTTCCGCAAAGAAACAGAATTATTTCCGGTATGGCAATTGCCTTGGTTGTCATCGAAGCCGCTTTGCGATCCGGATCTTTGATCACCGCCAACAAAGCTTTGGAACAGGGAAAAGATGTTTTTGCCGTTCCTTCCTCTCCGTTGGATCCCCGTGCAAGCGGTGTGAACCATTTGATTAAAAACGGCGCCCCTTTAGTCGAATCGGCTCAAGACGTCATTGATCACATCACTTCATCACTGCCCTTTTCATTCAAAGAAACCGTCTTTGAAAAAGATTTGGAAACTCCGGATGTTTCGGCTTATGTCGAACCGAGTGATCAGGACAGGAACGATATTTTATCCTTATTGGACGGGTCTGCTGTCGAAATCGACCTTTTAATCAGAGAAACAGGCTTGCCAGCCAACGTAATTTCCGCTTTATTAGTGGAATTGGAACTCGGAGGACAAATCAAACGTCTTCCCGGAAATAAAATTATTCATATCACTTCTTTATAAAGGCAAACGGTAATGGATGTTGTTATTGTCGAATCACCCGCAAAAGCAAAAACAATAAATAAATATTTAGGAACAGGATATGAAGTTATTGCCAGCTTCGGTCATATTCGCGATTTACCGGCGAAAAACGGTTCGGTTCGTCCGGATGAAGATTTTACAATGGATTGGGCTATCGAACCCAAAGATGAAAAACACATTAAAGCCATTGCCTCGGCTGTGGCGAAAGCGGATACCGTATATTTGGCAACCGACCCTGATAGAGAGGGGGAAGCTATTGCTTGGCACGTCGTACAAGAACTGAATCAGCGCGGAAAGCTGAAAAATAAGACGTTAAAACGTGTTGTTTTCAATGAAATAACCAAAACCGCCGTATCAAACGCGATGAAGAATCCGCGTGAGATTGATATGCCTTTGGTTGACGCGTATCTGGCACGTCGCGCATTGGATTATTTGGTTGGTTTTACGATATCCCCCGTTTTATGGCGCAAGCTTCCGGGCAGCCGGTCGGCAGGACGCGTTCAATCGGTTGCGTTACGTCTGGTTTGCGAACGTGAAAACGAAATAGAGTCATTTAAAGCTCAAGAATACTGGACGATTGATGTTGATTTCATGACGTTGCGCCATACTTTGTTTTCAGCGCATTTATCCGTTTTAGACGGGAAAAAAATCGAAAAGTTCACGTTGACGTCCGAAAGCCAAGCCAAAGAAGCGCAAAAGAAAATTGAAAACGCCTCTTTCAGCGTTGGAACGATTGAACGCAAAACCGTAAAACGTTCTCCCGCCCCGCCGTTTACGACATCGACTTTACAACAGGAGGCGGCACGGAAATTGTTTTTTTCCGCCAAGAAGACAATGCAGCTTGCCCAACAGCTTTACGAAGGGGTGGATGTCGGTGGAGAAACCGTCGGTTTGATCACATACATGAGAACGGACGGTATTCAAATGGCTCAGGAAGCCGTCGAAGAGGCTCGAGAAGTGATTCTGAAAGATTTTGGAAAAGATTATCTTCCTGAAAAACCGCGTTACTATAAAAACAACGTTAAAAACGCTCAGGAAGCACACGAAGCCATCAGACCGACTTCATTACAACGCCATCCCGATCAAATGTCTGCCTATTTGGACAAGGATATGAAAGCTCTATACGAACTGATTTATAAAAGAGCTTTAGCTTCACAAATGCAAAACGCTCAAATTGATAAAGTCGCTGTCGATTGTCCGGCTCAAGACGGTTTGATCGTTCTGCGCGCAACAGGGCAAACGATCTCGTTTGACGGCTTTTTAAAAGTTTATCATGAAGACATTGATGACGCAGACGAAGAAAAAGGCTCAATCCTGCCGGCAATGGAAACTGGAGAAAATCTGGAAAAGCAAGGCATCTGTCCGGAACAACATTTTACACAACCTCCACCGCGCTATTCCGAAGCCAGCCTTGTTAAAAAGCTTGAAGAATTGGGAATTGGACGTCCTTCGACTTATGCTTCCATCTTGTCGGTTTTACAGGACAGAAAATACGTCCGATTGGAAAAAAGACGTTTCATTCCCGAAGACCGCGGACGTATTGTAACCGCTTTTATGGAAAATTTCTTTAACAAGTACGTCCAATACGATTTTACGGCTGATTTGGAAAATTCTTTGGACGACATTTCCGCGGACAAATTGAATTGGAAAGAATTGCTACGCCGTTTTTGGACAAATTTCGATGCCACAGTCAAAACGGTGGAACCTTTGACCATAACCGATATTCTCAACCGGCTGGAGGAAAGTCTGTCCGATCATTTGTTCGCCACTCCCGAAGACAGGATCTGCCCTGAATGCGGTACGACAAAAGGCGGACGTTTAAGCTTGAAAATCGGAAAATTCGGAGCCTTTATCGGTTGTTCAAATTATCCGGACTGCCATTACACGCGTCCTTTCGGCGGACAGATCACGGAAGAAAACACCGAAGAAGAACCTGAATCAAAAGAACTGGGCATCAATCCGGAAAACGGTGAAACGGTTGTCCTGCGCAAAGGTCCTTACGGTTGGTATGTGCAAGAAGGCAAAGAGACTTCTCAGTCTAAAAAAGGCGCAAAAAAAGAAAAATCCGCCACCGCAAGACGGACATCATTACCGCGCAACATGAATCCGTTCGATATTACTTTGGAACAAGGATTGGCTTTGCTTTCACTGCCTCGCGTCATCGGGATCCACCCTCAAACCGGTCAAGAGATCCAAGCCGGTATCGGGCGCTTCGGTCCTTATTTAAAACTGGGCTCCGCTTATAAATCCTTAACAGCGACTGATAACATCTTAACCATCACCCTGCCCCGGGCTTTGGAACTTCTCGCAAACGTCAAAGAAAAAGATCCGCCTCAGGAAATCGGTATACATCCTTCGGACGGAAAACCAGTCGTAGCCAGTTCAGGACGTTTCGGTCCGTATATTAAACACGGTAGCGTCATTGTCTCTATTCCTAAAGCCATCCGCGATGAAAACCGTTTACCGACTTTACAGGAAGCTATCGATTTATTGGCGGCAAAAGCTGATAAAAAGACAAAAACGACCGGAAAAACAAAAACAGTCAGAAAAAAAACCAAAAAGGTCGATCAAGAATGAGCAAAAATAAAGCCCCTTTTCCAAACATGGACGATCTTATCGCTTTTCTTAACGAAAACGGCGGAAAAGCCGGAAAACGTGAAATTGCAAGAGCCTTTCATATTAAAGGGGACGACAAGATAAAATTAAAACATATGCTCAAAGAGCTTCATTACGACAGACGGACTGAAGATCTTGTCAGTAAAAAAAACAAGTCGGGTTCCCGCCGACTTGAATTCTGTCCCTGTGAAATAACAGGAGAAGACTCTGAAGGAAATTTAATTGCAAGACCTTTGGAATGGGAAAAAAACGTCCCCAAGCCTCAGATTTTAATTACTGATGCCGGACGTTTACGTCCGGCTCCGACTCAAGGGGATCTGGTCGTTTTAAAGTTGAAAGCAAAAGGTAAAAATTTTTTCCATGCAAGCGTGCTTAGACGTCTGTCTGAAAAACCCGACCGCATTGTCGGAGTCTTTGAAACAGGTACGGGGAAAAACGGTCGGATCGTATCGGTGGATAAACGTTTGCATCAAAGCTATCCGGTTCCACAAGATTTTGTTAATAATGCAAAGAACGGCGATGTTGTAATCGCAGAAGTATCCAATAATATTTTCGGGCAATCCGTACGATATGCAAAAGTCGTTCAAATTATAGGGAAACAACAAGATCCGAAATCCGCCAGCTTGATTGCTTTACATTTACACGGCATTCCAACGGAATTTTCTCAAGCCGCTTTAAAACAGGCGGAAAAATCAAAATTGCCCGATATAAAAAAACGAAGCGATTTACGGGATATCCCCTTTGTGACCATTGACGGCGAAGATGCGCGCGATTTTGATGATGCCGTTTACGCGGAGCCCGACACGGATAAAAAAAATAAAGACGGATGGCATATCCTTGTCGCCATTGCAGATGTCGCGTATTTCGTCCGTCCCCACACCGCTTTGGACGATTGTGCGCGCGAACGTGGAAACTCCGTATATTTTCCGGATCGTTGCATTCCTATGTTGCCGGAAAAGTTGTCTTCCGATTTATGCTCTTTGATCCCGGGACAAGATCGCCCTTGCCTTTGCGCTCATTTATGGATTGATCGGAACGGTCGTTTGCTTCATCACAAATTTGTGCGAGCTGTTATTCGTTCCGCCGCCCGTTTGAATTATCACGAAGTACAAAAAGTCTTTGATAATGAAAGCTATGAAATAAACGCTTTATTACGCACACATTTATCAGATATGTATTCCGCCTTTCGGGTTTTAGCGCAAGCAAGAGAAAAACGCGGCGCTCTTGAACTGGATGTTGTCGAACGAGAGATACACCTTGATTCGCAAGGGAGAATTACAGATATCACACCACGGGAACGTTTGGACAGTCACCGTATGATTGAAGAATTTATGATTTTAGCCAACGTTGCCGCGGCACAAACATTGGAACAGCATGACATTCCCGTCATGTATCGCGTTCATGAACCTCCTAGCGCGGAAAAAGTCGTTGCTTTACAGAATTTCCTGCCGACGATCGGTATCAAGACGGCTAAAAAAGGGAAATTAAGCTGTCATGATTTCAACACAATCCTCAATAAAGTAAAAAACACCCCCCGATCGGGCATGATTAACGAGCTTATTTTAAGGTCTCAAAGCCAAGCCCGTTACAGTCCTGAAAATTTGGGACATTTCGGGCTGGCTTTAGACCGTTACGCCCATTTTACGTCTCCGATCAGACGGTACGCGGATTTAATCGTTCATCGCGGTTTGATATCGGCTTTAAGATTAGGTGATGACGGTTTGATCGGTGAAAACGGCGAACCGGTTGTGAACATGGAAGAAACAGGTGATCATATTTCAGCGACGGAACGTCGGGCGGCGGCCGCGGAACGCGATGCGGAAGAACGTTACTTGTCAGCCTATTTGAAAGATAGGATCGGAGAACGGTTCGGCGGAACAATCAATGGTGTCAACCGCTTCGGATTGTTCGTAACCGTTGATGACATAGGGGCGGACGGTTTAATCCCCATTTCTTCGTTGCCCGGAGATTATTACATTTATGACGAAGACCGTCATTGTTTGTCAGGAGCTTCCGGCACTAACACTTTTGAACTTGGAGAACATGTTTTGATGACGCTTGTCGAAGCTTCCCCCGTAACCGGCGGTTTATTGTTTCATGTTTTGACAACAAGCGGTGCAAAACGCTCCAAGCCTCATAAGTCCTATAAAAAAGACAAGAAAAAAAATAACAAACACAAATCAAAAAGGAAATAAGATGCGTTATCTTTTATATTACCTTTTTTTTCATTATTTATTGATGTGTCCGCTTGCCATAGCCCAAGAACAGTTACCGGCAAAAGAAAATGTTGCGCCTCAAAACGATACAGCCCCCGGATGGTGGAAAACAGTATTGGATTATCCTCAATGGCCGGCGGAAAGAATACAAGAAACATTACAAGCCGCTTGTAATATAATCACCCGAAAATCGTTAACGCCCATTTCCGCCAGCCAAATCGCGGTTGAAAGTGTAAAAAGCCTGTCGACAATCGATCAAAAAATCAGCGTCATGAAAGACGGAAAACGCGTTTTAATCTTAGCGGACGGTCGCATTTTAAAAAGCTTCAGCGCTCCTTCTGATGACGACTGTCAAAACTGGACAAGGTTGATCTTGGCCGCCGCTATAGAATCTTTTCCGTTTTCCGTAAAAGCGCGTACAGCCGAACCGGAAGAATTTCTGAACATTTTCCTGAACGCGGCATTGGGATCGATGGATCCCTATTCTCGTTATGAGGCTTGCGATCCTGAAAAACTAGAACCGCTCAAAAAACCGGCAAGTATCGGTATCGGTTACAGGCGTGTTGGTAAATATTTGGAAATAACGGACTTGCTGGCAAACGGGACAGCTGCTCAATCTGATCTGGCTATTGGAGACAGGATTATTAAAATCGACGGTAAAGCAATAGCGGATCTTTCACAAACGCAAATCCTGAACCTTTTGCGCGGTGAAGAAGGAAGCGAAGTTACTTTGATGTTACGCAAAGATGGTCAAATACAGGAAAGAATATTAAAACGAAAACTTGTTTCATCTTCTCCGGTAAGTTATTTCTTTGATGAAACGGATAAGATAATGACAATAAAGATATCCGCTTTCACACCTCAAACCGTATCCGGTTTAAAATCAACATTAAATCTGGCAAAACAATCGAATGCTGCGGGATTGATCATTGATTTGCGATCAAACGTCGGGGGCTTGCTTAAAGAAGCTGTTTTAGCTGCAGATATCTTTTTACCGCAAGACCTTTTAATCATTCAAACGAAAGGACGCCACCCGCAAACGGAACAACAATACATTTCCACCCCTAAAGACGAGCGCCCTGTTTACCCGATCGCCATTTTAACCGACGCGAAAACAGCATCCAGTGCAGAGTTTTTTGCAGGAGTGTTACAAGAATACCGTCATGCCGTTGTCATCGGAACGCCGACATACGGTAAAGGTGTCATCCAATCAAATGATCCGTTACCTAACAAAGGACGGTTACATTTAACATGGGCTTACTTCCAACTGCCTTCAGGGTATTCTCCTCAAAAATACGGCATTTATCCGAATATTTGCACGTCAGGGAAAACTTTGGCAAACATCGACACCCTTCCCCCGCCGAAAACGGTTTTGCAACCCTTTAAAGAAGGCGATGATATCACCAAACAAAAAACTTTGTCCCTCTGCCCAGCCGAAGTCCGCAAAGGCAATCCTTTGGATGAAGAAATTGCAAAAAAAATATTGTTAAATCAAAAACGTTATGAAAATGCTCTGACTTATTTTTCGCTTGACTCGTAAAAAAAATAGCGTATTTTTTTGTTATTGTTTTTGATTTTTTTAAGGGAATACTTTGTCATGGCAAAACCCGCAACATTACAGATTAAATTGGAAAGCACCGCTGGAACCGGTTATTTCTATACTACAAAGAAAAATCCCCGTACAAAGACGGAAAAGCTCCAATTGAAAAAATATGATCCGAAAGCTCGCAAACACGTTGTCTTTAAAGAAACGAAAATGCGTTGATTTTCAGTGTTTCTTAAAAAGCCCGTTCTTTAGTCGGGCTTTTTTTATATCAGAAAATATGAACAAACATCATTCCGTACTATGATGATTTGTTCCCATCAGGATCATTTGTTTCACTTTCCTCCCGATAGGAAACTATTTGAACCGCGACACCTTTGTTTTCCGTCTCCTTAATAGCCCCCATCAACTTCGCCATTAATTCACACGCTTTTAAAACCGTCGCAGATTGATATTCCACAGCTCCGGTTGGCGTACCGTTTTTATCTAAAACAGCGACGGGGGTACGCGATATTTCTATCACTTCTTTAACTGTAGAAATAAGATATTGACTCATTTCTTCCGATGAAAAAGTCTGATTTTTTTTTGATTTTTTAGAACATACTTTAACGGTGTTTGTTTTTTGTGGCATTGAAACCTCCATAAAAATAACATTATGTAATAATATTTGCCTTTTTTCAATCATTTTGTGATTCTTTTAAAACTCACCCTTGTTTTATTTTTTGAGATTTCGTACCCTAAACAATAGGTCCAGATGGAATAAATCCATACGGAACAGCGTCTTAGCAGACGCGGAGCCTTCATAAGCTCTACTGTTTCCCGGCGCAAGATATGCGTCGTAACCGTTTTGCTTATCGCAAAAACGGGAAATATCCCCGATGTCTTAAATGATGGTCGGGGAGCTTTTGACGTATGTTCAAGAGTCCCGATATGAATTATATCGGAATTTTAAAGGTCTTAAGGATCATTGGAAACAGTTGATTTATGAACTCCCCGACCGCCTGCAAAGCGGTCTTCGGAGTTTCTTTTCAATAAGACAAAAACAGGTGGATCCAATGAAGATTACACAACAAAAAATACCGGTTCGCAAGATCGTTGACGGTTATAAAAATCATCAGGAAAACGGCATTACAGCTTATCACGGTCGATTATATATCGGCAGGAAATATCAACGCATTTTTGCCTATGACGAACAAAAAAGAAATGCCGTCATTAAAACAATAAAAGAAGGATTTCCTTTAAACACCTTTTACTGGTCGAAAAACAAGAACTCGACATTTGATGTGGTTGACGGTCAACAACGCCTTATCAGTATTTGTGAATACGTTCAAGGAAACTTTTCTGTAAATGGGAAGTACTTTTACGATTTAAAGATGAAAGAGCAAAATATGATCTTAGATTATCTTCTGATCGTTTATGTATGTGATGGGGATAAAGAAGAACGTTTGAAATGGTTTAAAAGGATTAATACGTCAAGCACACCTTTAACAGCTCAAGAATTACGAAACGCCCTTTATCCGGGGAAATGGTTGACGGATGCCAAGCGTTATTTCAGTCAAAAAAATTGTGCTGCCTATAGTATGGCAAGTCGTTACATGACAGGTTCTCCGATAAAACAGGATTATCTTGAAACCGTTCTGAAATGGATCAATTTCGGAGAAATCGAAGAGTACATGGCTGTTCATCAAGACGACCCGAATGCCGACGAGTTATGGTTGTATTTTGAAAACGTCATCAATTGGGTACGCAACACGTTTCCGTATTATCGTAAAGAAATGAAGGGGGTTGAATGGGGTCAACTTTATAACAAATATTGTCAGAAACCTGTGCATGATTTTGAAGAACGTCTTGATGTTTTAATGCGGGATCAAGATGTTACAAATAAAAAAGGAATTTACAACTACTTGTTTTCGGGGAACGAGGAAAACTTGTGCATCAGGGCTTTTTCAAAAATCATGGAACAAGAAGCTTATCACCGCCAGCAGGGCATTTGCCCGAAATGTCAAAGACATTTTAAAATGGAACAAATGGACAGTGAAACAATTCTTTCTTGGTCGAATGGAGGACATATAGAATCAGGGAATTGTCAATTAATTTGCAAAGAATGCAAGTCATCGGAACAAACGATAAAAAAATAAGCCCATCAAACAATATTTTTACAAAAACGCCCTTTTTTGATAATAATTATTTGTTATCATTTTACAATGTTCAAGATTCCATATTGATCAGGGGTTTAAGATGCTTTCATATCAGCATATTTATCATGCCGGTAATTTAGCGGATGTTCATAAGCATGCTTCGTTATGCACCTTGTTGCAACATTTAACCCGCAAAGAAAAGCCCTTAAGTTATTTGGAAACGCATGCGGGACGCGGCATTTACGACCTTTCCAGCGAAGAGGCGTTAAAGACCAAAGAAGCGGAACAGGGCTTTTTAAAAATGGTCAAGAACCAAAAGATATCCGGACATATTTATTTTGAACTTGAACAGCGGATCGAAAAGGAAATCGGTGATAACATTTATGCCGGTTCGGCTTTTATAGCGGAAGCGTTGTTGCGTCCGACGGATTCCATTCATCTGATGGAATTACACCCTCGGGAATATCAAGCGTTATATCAATTCATGCGTTATCCGAACACTCATCTGCACCATCGGGACGGTTATGAAGGAGGATTGGCTTTATGCCCCCCTCACCCCCGTCGTGGCATATTGGTTATTGACCCCAGCTTTGAAGTCAAGACCGAGTATGACAAGGCTGCCAATTTCATATTAAAGTTACATAAAAAATGGCCGGAAGGGGTTTTATTTTTATGGTATCCCGTATTAAAAGAAGCTTATCATCAATCAATGGTGGAAAAACTATTAAAAGCCGGTTTACCGAAGCTTTATCAAAGTGAAATCCGTTTTCCAAAGGCAAAAACGGGGTTATTGGGTAGCGGGATTATTATCATTAATCCTCCCTATCAAAGTGAAATAGAACTTAACGACATCAAAAAATGGTTTTAGATCCGTATTTGTGCCCATTACAGCGGAAAAGGCGAGTCAAGACGTTTTTTCACCTTCAAATAATTTATAAGTTCCGGCTATAGGATATAACCCAAAACCCATCTTATCTTTTTTTTAATAAGGCGGCATTGTGACCCATGTATGTTTTTTGATAAAGACAGGGGCACACGATGGCAAACGAAACAGAAAAAAAAACACCCCATATCCATTACATCATTTCGGCAGTATTGGTTATATTGGTCATTGTTTTGATTTTTGAAGTTGTTTCTTTGAAAAAGCAAGGAAGCGATTCCAAACCGTCCCTCCCTGTCGGGCAGGAAACTGTAACAATAAATGTTACCGAATTAATGGCGCAAAACCATCAATCAACCAAAAAACACATTGGTTATGTTACCCCAATCCATTCCGTTTCCGTTTTACCATTCATCAACGGTTTTGTTAAAGAAGTGCATGTAGAAAGCGGTAAATTTGTTCAAGAAGGTCAAAAATTAATCACTTTGGAACAAGGTGAGTATAAAGCCCAATTGGATTTGGCTAAGGCAAGCGTCATGCAGGCGCAAGCGGAACTGGAAAATGCGACAACATATTATCAACGTGTTCAAGCCGCCGGAAATAAAGCGATCGCTCAGGCTGATCGTGATAAAGCGCTTGCCCAATACCTGTCGTCAAAAGCGGCTTTAGCTCAAGCCAAAGCTCGATTGGCAGAAGCAAAAGTCAATTACGAATACACGATTATCAAAGCGCCGATCAGCGGATTGATCGGAACCGTCGAACCGACAAAAGGCGATTACGTTTCTCCTGCCGGAACAACGTTAATGACGATCATACAGACAACACCGATCCAAGTCGTTTTTTCAATCACGGACAAAGAATATGTCAGTGCTATTTCAGAAACGGGATCTGCAGGTTTTCTTTCAAATGAAAAGATTACGCTTCAACTTGCAGACGGCAACATTTATGCGTTTTCCGGCTCTTATCAATATACCGACAACATTTCGGACAGCCAAACGAATTCCGTCGGCGTTTATGTCAATTTTGAAAACCCACAAAATATTTTACTTCCGAACACTTATGTTACCGTATACCGGTCGAAAGAACTGAAAGACGTTGTTTTAATACCGCAAAACCAAGTCGACTTAACCCCTGAAGGCAATTTTATAACCTTAGCCGACAAGCACGGGATACACCGTCAAAAGATCGAAATTTTAGATACGCAAGGGTCTGACTATATCATCAAAAACACATTCAAGCCGAAACAATACCTTGTCAAAGGAAAAGCGCCCCTTTTGAAACCGAACCAAGCGTTCCGGTTGAACATCGTTTCTGAAAACGGAGGATAAACCATTATGTTTTCATCGTTTTTTATCAAACGCCCCCGTTTTGCAGGTGTCATATCCATTATCATGATTTTGTTGGGATTACTGTCGATCGCCGTATTGCCGATATCTCAATATCCTCAGATCACCCCACCTCAAATTGTTGTGCAAACCAACTACCCCGGAGCGAACGCCCAAGTCTTAGTCGATACCGTTGCCATTCCGATTGAAAACCAGATCAACGGTGTGGAAGACATGCTTTATATGTCTTCGACGGCGACCGATACGGGACAATACACTTTGACGATCACGTTTAATATCGGAACGGATCCCGATATCGCTCAGGTAAAAGTGGAAAACAGAATACAGCAGGTAACATCCCAGCTGCCCGACATTGTCAATGAAGAAGGAATTTCAATAAAAACCCAATCTTCAAACATACTGGCAATGCTGGTTTTACGGTCTCCGAACAACACATACACCGATTTGTATTTAAGCAATTTTGCCTATTCAAACATTCAGAACCCTCTGGCTCGGATACAAGGGATCGGCGATGTAACGATTTATTCCCCCCAATACAGCATCCGTTTGTGGGTGAATACGGAAAAAACGGCCGCTTTGGGTTTGACAAACAATGATATCATTCAAGCCGTACAATCTCAAAACACGCAAGCGTCCATCGGAGAAATAGCTTCGGCTCCGACTCCTCCGGGAGCAACCGTAATGCTGTCTTTGACGGCGAAAGGGCTGTTGAATTCGGTAAAAGATTTTGAAGAAATCGTCATTACGACTTCTGCGGACGGAGGCATCATACGACTGAAAGATGTGGCCAGAGTGGAATTGGGAGCGGAAACTTACACCATGAACGCCGCTTTTGACAATTCTCCGGCAATTGTAATGATGCTCAGCCAAACCCCTAATTCCAATTCTTTGAACATTATGAAAAATGTCGAAAAGGAAATCGCTTTACTCAAAGAAAGTTTTCCGGAAGATATGGCTTTTGAAATCGCTTACGACTCGACAAAGTTCGTAAAAGCGTCTATTAAAAGCATCATTGAAACACTGGCAATCACGTTTTCTTTGGTCGTACTGGTTACATTCATCTTCCTTCAACGCGTCAAAACAACATTAATCCCTTTGATCACGATCCCCGTATCGTTAATAGCAACTTTCGCCGTTATTTACTTACTTGGGTTCGATATTAATATATTAACGCTTTTCGCAATGATCTTAGCTATCGGACTGGTTGTCGACGATGCAATCATTGTTGTCGAACGCGTTGAATATTTGATGGCTTACGAAAAAATGGATTCTTATTCCGCTTCCATCAAAGCCATGCAACAAATTGCCGGCGCGATTATTGCAACAACATTCGTTTTACTTGCCATATTCATTCCGGTCGGATTAATGGCGGGAATCACCGGAAAAATTTATCAACAATTTGCTGTTACAATTGCGACTGCCGTCGTTTTTTCCGCTTTCAACGCTTTAACGCTCAGCCCCGCTTTATGCGCCATTTTTTTGAAAAACGAAACAAATAAAGAGCCCCGCGGTTTTTTCAAACTGTTCAACGATATCATTGATTTTTTCAAAGAAAAATACACGGACGCGGTTGGTTTTCTTTCTCAAAGGCTTTTAATTACGACATTGATTTTATTAATTGCGCTGGCCATAGCCGGTTTCGGATTCAAAAAGACGCCGACATCATTTCTGCCCGAAGAAGATCAAGGATTGATACTGGCAAACTTTCAATTGCCCAGTACGACACCGATCAAAGTTACCGAAGCTTTTTTGAAAAAGGCGAGTCAAAAGATCCTCGGCACGAAAGGCGTTAAATTTTTCATCGGCGTATCTGGATACAGTATGCTCAGTGCGTCGGGGGAAAATATCGCTTTGGGTGTCGTCGGGTTGGAAGACTGGTCAAAACGCACGACTAAAGACCTGTCAATCGAGGCGTTGACAGCTCGACTTAGTAAGGAATTTGCGGACAACAGTGAAGCGCAAACCGACTTTTTCGCCCTTCCCTCCATTCCCGGTGTCGGGAAAAGCAGCGGTTTGTCTTTAGAACTGTTGGCAACAGACGGGACAAAGACACCTCAGGAACTTTACGACACGATGGGAAGGTTTTTAGAAAAATTAAACAGTTCAAAAGACCTGTCCTACGCTTTCAGCACTTTTACGGTCAATTCCCCCAGTCTGTATCTGGACATAGACAGGACAAAGCTGGAATCATTTAAAATCCCTGTCAGCACTTTGTTTTCAACCTTGCAAAGTTCTTTAGGATCCGCCTACATCAATAACATTACTTTAAACGGGCAAGTCAACCGTGTCATTTTACAAGCCGACGCTCCGTATCGCAAAAGCCTGAAAGACGTTGAAAACATGTATGTGAAATCGACGACGGGAAAACTTGTTCAAATAAAAAGCTTTGCCCGCGTAAAAACGATCACGGCTCCTAAGATCATTTACCGTTTCAACCAATATACCGAAGCTTCCATCATTGCGCAAGCCGCCGCCGGAGTAAGCACGGGCAGCGCGATTGCCGCCGTAGAACAAACAGCCAAGGAAGATTTACCGAAAGGATACGGCATAGCATGGACGGGACTGAGCTTGCAAGAAGTCGAAGCTGCCGGATTGGCAATCTTTTTAATCATATTGGCATTGGTCTTTTGTTATTTGTTTTTGGTCGCCTTGTATGAAAGCTGGCTTTTGGCATTTTCCGTGATGTTTTCGACCGTATTTGCGGTTTTAGGGGCATTAGCGGGTTTGCGTTTTATGGCTCAGCCGTTGAGCATTTACGCACAATTGGGATTGGTCATGCTAATCGGGTTGGCGGCAAAGAATGCCATTCTTATTGTGGAGTTTACGAAATCTTACCGCGACGGCGGTGCCAGCATATTGGAAGCTTCACAAAAAGGAGCAGCTGAACGTTTCCGTGCCGTATTGATGACCGCTTTGACGTTTATTTTAGGCGTTTTTCCCATGATCATAGCCAAAGGCGCCGGTGCCGCCAGCCAGATTGCAATCGGTACAAGCGTGTTTTTCGGCATGATTGCTGCAACATTTGTCGGGATTTTTTTCATTCCGTCTTTGTTCGCTTTATTTGAAACGATCAAGGAAAAATTTTCCAACGGAGGAAAGCATGAATAAAACAGCCGTCCTCATACTGTCCTGTTCATTGTGTGCTTGCACTTTGGGTCCGGATTACACCAGACCGCAAAGCATATCCGATCAACAAATTGACGATTCTTTAAAAACGTCTTCGGAACAGTCGATCCCATCGGATCCACACTGGTACGAAGCTTTCAAAGACCCCCGTTTAAACAAATTGGTTGAATTGGCTTTGGCAGACAGTCCAACTGTCAAAATCGCGCTCGAGAAACTTTATCAGTCGCGTTTAAACCTTAAAATCCAAGGCGTGCAATATTACCCGACCATAGATCTTGCGGCAGGATACACGAAAACGAAACCCTCGAAAAATACGGCTATCGCTTTTAAAGAAAGCTATTATCAAGCCGGAATGGACGTTTCATGGGAACTGGATCTATGGGGTGAAGGACGCCGTTTGACAGAAAACGCCCGCGCTCTGGCTCAAGCCGCGGCGGCAAATTTGGAAAATGTCCAAGTAACACTAAAAGCCGAAGTCATCACTAATTACATCAGCTTAAGACAAGCACAAGAACAATTACGCCTGTTATTGAAAACACTTTCTTTACAAAGGGATATTGTCGCTTTAGCAATGGATCAAGCAAATTGCGGATTGATCAGTCAATCGGATCTAAGGCAAATTCAATATACCGAAGACACTTTAAAATCACAAATTCCTTCGTTAAAGACAGCTTTAAACACTTATAAAAACAACTTGACATTGCTGACTGGAAAGTTGCCCGAACAATTGAACACCTTGTTAGACGATGCAAAAAACAATATCATCACGGAAACTTTCCGTTATGATCTGTCTCTTTTAACAATGATTCCGGCGAAAACCGTTCGCAATCGCCCCGATGTCAGACAGGCGGAACAAAATTTGATTGCTCAAAACGCTTTAATCGGTAAAGCGACCGCGAACTTGTTTCCAAATATTTCTTTCAGCGCCTTATTCGGCTTCCAATCAGACCATTTGCCGCGTTTGCCGAACAACAGCAGTTCAATGTTTTCATTAACGCCCTCGATCACTTTGCCCTTTATTCACTGGGGAGCTTTGATCAATCAGGTGAAATTGGAAAAATCAGCTACGCAAGAAGCGGCTTTGATTTATCAAAACGCCGTATTAAACGCCGTCAATGAAATCAAAAATGCCATGATCACCTTATCCGAACAGATCAATCAGAATCAAATAACAAAAGACGCTTTAATAAAAATGCAAGATATCGCCGCATTATCACTGACACAATATGATTCCGGACTGATTTCTTTAAGTCAGACATTGAATATTTTACAAGATCTTTTAACGGCTCAAATCAATCTGGCTCAAGGGAACGGATTGGCATATCAAGCTGTCGTCAGTTTTTACAAAGCGTTGGGGTATTAACCCAAAGGATCGTAATCTTTATAATCACGGATCGAACGTGAATATTCTCTGACGTGAACCATTTTATTTTCCTTGATCCCCAAAGCTAAATATCGGAAAGCGTCCGCCGCATGACTCGTCCAGTCGTGCAACGGTTTGGGCTGAAAGTCTTTGCGCACATCGTCCCAAGCACGCTGATATTGACGCAAAGCTTCCAATCCTTTGGCACATTTGTCTTTATCAAACCGGCATCTGGGCAACAACATACGAACAGCCGCTATACCGTTTTCCACACTGCACCGTGACAACACACGACCGCGGATTCCCAAAGCCGCCAACATATCCAAACGGCTTTTTCCGCTGGAAAGCTCATGAACGCAAATATCATGAGGGAAAATATTATCGTTTGTATAAATATAGGGCTTTTCTTTTAAAACCTTAACATAATGATCCAATCCGACCCCGCTGGCTTCATAATAATCAATTATCAATATTTCTTGCCCGCTCACTTGATAAAACCAGATAGCCGTACTGTCACCGATTCCCAAATCCCACGCCGTCGTTACTGGAAGAGAAGGATTGTGAGGCACAGGGCAAATACGCTCTTCATTTTCCAGCCCATTCAATATTTCCGCATAATAACTGCCTTTTAAAGCGGCATCAAACGAACAATAAAATTCTTGTTGCACAATGCTTTCATCCATCCCCGCCTTCCGTTCGGCATCAACCGCTTTCAAAGGAATCGCTTTTGTGTCTTCAACACTTAATTTTTGAACGAACCAATCCGAATTTTCTTGGGCAGTCTGAAACAACTTCAATCCGTGATTTCTGCCTCTTGGCGTATAAATGAACAAAGCCCAACCGTCATTTTCAGCCAAAATGGGACGAATAAAATCCCATGCTGCCGGATCTGCAATCGAATATTCGGAAAAAACAACTCCGACAGGATTGGCTCCGACCAAAGAATTATAATTATCCGACCCGACACATTGCCAAATTGAACCGTTTAACAATTCTATTTTCATTTCCTGAGAATTGATGCTACGACGCAAAGCTTTGGGAAAGACTTGATCAATGACGCGCCTGCCCTGCTTGTCAATCGCATCCCATACAACTTTTCTAGCTTGTGTTTGCAAAGGCAGCATATGCCAATACACACCGGTTCTTTGCAAAGCGGCAACAGCCGTCCAATTCAAAGACAGACTGTCTTTTCCCGCTCTTCTATGCCAAACGGCAACGGCTCTTTTCCCTCCGTTTTCCAAATATTTCCATAAATTCATCTGATACTTTCTGGGTTTCCATTTATAGGGGATTTTAATTTTTATCATTTTTTTCTCGCATAAAAAAAAGCCCTCAAAGGTACTTTGAAGGCTGTAGACACAATAAAATCACAATATGTTATTTTTTTTATTTTGTCAATAAAAAAAAGGACGGTAGAAAATACCGCCCTTTTCAAAATAAATTAAATTATTCACCCCAAACGATTGTTGTCTGTTTTGTATACAAGAAAAGAATCGTTGTTGTTTTATAATCGACATGATGCACTTTTGTGATACCGCCGTTTTTCATTGCGGCTTCGATAGAAGCGTCACCGCTGACGAACAAAACGATACCGGTCTGTGTAGCTTCACCGCGTTTCAACGGACGAACATCAGAATTTGCATAATCGATCCCCGGAGAAACTGCGTCAATAGCAATCGGAGCGAAAATAGCTGTGTTCTGAGGAATGACACCGCAAGCAGAAACGGTCAAAGCCAAAGCTGCAATCAAAACCAAATATAATTTTCTCATTTAAAACTCCTTATCAGTTTTGAGAGGGATAGAATAGATATTTTCGCTATTATAGTCAACAATAAATAACTGAACTTTTTTTGACATTATTCCACGCTGCATACGGGAACGATTTTCGGCGTATGGTGGCAAGCTTGCATAAAATGCAACAAATCCGCCGGAGTTATTGTTGTCGTCGCGGTATTGGTCAAAGGATGGAAATTGATTTTATCTTGATCCATCATTTCCCGATCCAATACCACATTAACACGATTTTCCTTATCATTAATAATGCTGAAAGGCGTAACAGATCCGCCATGGACTCCCAAGGTTTCAAACAAAAGATCCTCTTTGGCGAAGGATAAACGCTTGGAACCGATCAAAGCCGGCAAAGCTTTTAAATTGACACGCTTAAACGCCGGAACAACAATCAACCACAACACTCCCGCCGCATCTTTGCAAAACAGATTTTTACAATGCATGCCTTCGATGTTTTTCCAATACTTTTCAGCCTCATCGGCGGTAAACACGGCCGGATGAGACGTATTTTCATACTTGATACCCAATTGTGTTAAAAAATCCAACAATTGCCGAGGCAATGTCGGCATTTCATTTTGTAAGTCGCACATATAAATACCTATTTGAAAAAAAATAAAAACGATTTTAAAATAAACACCGTTTTTCAAAAATAAAAGGCTTTTTTTATGCGTGAAATATCCGTTTATCCATCCGGCAATTTCAACAGGCGTTATGCACCGATTGACATGATCGTTTTACATTATACCGGCATGAAAACGGATCAAGAGGCTTTAGATCGGATGTGCAATCGAGTTTACAATGTAAGTGCCCACTATTTTATTTTTGAAAATGGAGATATTTATAATTTGGTTGACGAACAATATCGCGCATGGCATGCGGGATTGTCTTTTTGGAAAGGGGTAACGGACATCAACAGCCGATCAATTGGAATAGAGATCAGCAATCCAGGGCATGAATTCGGATATCGTCCTTTCAATGCGGCTCAAATTTCCTCTTTAACTGACTTGTGTCAAGATATTATAAAGCGTTATCACATTCCACCGGAGAACATTTTAGGGCATTCCGATATAGCCCCGACGCGCAAGCAGGATCCGGGAGAGTTTTTTCCTTGGAAGACATTGGCAAAAAACGGTATCGGTTTATGGACAGACAATTTTATTTGTAGCGGCGATTTATCGGCTGACGAGATGCTTTGCGCCATCGGTTACGACACCAGTCGGGAAGAAGCAGCAATAACAGCTTTTCAGCGTCACTTTTATCCCGAAGCTTTAACCGCAAACGCCCCGAATACATTAAAACGTTTGCGTGCCGTTCATGAGATATACTGTAAAAAGGGAAACAAGAATGAAACATTATAAGATTGTTTTCAGTGATATTGACGGTACGTTATTGGATTCGCGACAAAATATCAGCCGCCGGACACAACAAAGTATCTTAGAAATAACCCGCCATGGTATCCCCTTTATTTTAGTTTCCGGACGTATGCCCCACTCGGTTCTCAATATCCAAAAAAAGCTTGGCATTACAGCTCCATTTATTTCCTATAGCGGAGCCTTAATGCGAGATGAAGCGGGAAAAACAATTTGGAACAAACCCATGAGCCTTAAAACGGCGGTTGCTTTAAGAAAAAGAATTGCTGTTTTATTTCCTAATATCATCAGTTACACCTTCAGTGCGGACAGATGGATCACAGATAAAGACGACGGGACGGCAGCTTTATATTTGGAAAAAGACACAACGGAAATGCCCCCTTTGATCGGTCTGCCCCAAGACGTTTTAACCAATCAAGCCCCTGTTCATAAAATATTGTGCTTCGGAGAAGAAAAAACAATCGACGCTTTACAAATTCAACTGCGTAAGGAATTTCCCTTTTGTTCGATTTCGAAATCTTTGCCACAGTATTTAGAAATTATGTCTTGCGAAGCTTCAAAATCAGCGGCGGCTTCTTTTTTCTGCCAGAGGGAAAAAATTTCCCACGAAGACATTATTGCCTTTGGAGACAACTACAATGATGCGGATCTCCTTGAATACGCCGGTACGGGTGTTGCCATGGGAAACGCCCCTGATCCTGTAAAACAAAAAGCTGATATAATCGCTCCTGCAAATGACGAAGACGGAGTTTTTTTCATATTGCAACGACTAAGATCACAATTTTTCATACATTAGTATATATATATAATATTTAATTTGATAAGGGTTGCTTCAATCTTGTACATTTAAGCGAAAACGATAAAAAAAATCCCCTTAAAATTGTCAAACTGTAACATCAAAAAACTTTTATTGACTTTCCTGCTTTTTCCCCTTACCGTCCCAAGAGTGCTGGATGATCGGGTGATCGCGGCAAACTTGAATGTGTTTGTCGAGGAAAGTCCGGGCTTCACGGGGACACGATACCGGATAACGTCCGGCTGGGGAAACCCAAGGGAAAGCGCAACAGAAAAAATTCCGCCGATGTCTTCGGACAGGCAAGGTTGAAATGGTGCGGTAAGAGCGCACCGCTTTTCCGGCAACGGAAAAGGCACGGCAAGCCCTATCGGAAGCAAGACCAAGTCAGGCATACGATTTTTCGTATTCAAAGGAGTTCCCGCCTTGCCAGAGGTAGGTCGCTACAGACGTTTGGTAACAAACGCCGCAGATGAATGATCGCCAATTACAGAACCCGGCTTACAGACCGTCCAGCACTTTACTCCCTTTCTGATCGATTCGTTTTTCGATTCATTTCAAGTCAACGATTCAAATTGACAACTCTTTTTTTTGATTTTTTTTTCTTATTGTCATTAACCCGAGAACAAAAAAAGTACTTTATAGAGTCGATAAAAAGCTTTTCCTGTTTCCCATTGAAAATGTTATTTTTTTTATTTTGTCCAAAAAGACAATATTTTGTGTTTACAGATAAAATAGAATACAAGATGTTGACATACGATAATCTTTTTTTCTATATTTTTCTACAAAATATACTACCCCTTCCCATTGACTACCATAAAATCCCATGCTATCCCATAAGAATCTAACAGGCAAAAATTGCCCGGTAACCGCAAAACATGAAGAAAGTAAAACGATGAAAGGATACGGTACGGATGGGAAAAATTCAGAGAAAGTACACTCTTTTTCTGGATACCACCGCAAACAAGGTGGACGCCAAAGGGCGTGTATCCGTTCCGGCTGATTATCGAGCTTTACTGGAACAACAGGAAACAGAATTGGTAGCTTTCAGATCATTTACAATGCCTTGTATCGAATGTCGTACATCGGAAATGATGGAAAAGATGGCAAATGACATCGATGACTCCTTTGACGCCTTTTCAAATGAACAAGACGATCTGACAGGTTTGATTTTTGCAGATGCCAAGGAATTTCCGTTTGATTCAACGGGACGGATAGTCTTGACGGAAAAATTGTTAAAGCATGCCGGCATAACCGACAAAGCCTTATTTGTCGGCAAAGGTCGGACATTTCAAATTTGGAATCCCGAAACTTACCAAGCCAAAGAAGAAGAAATGCGTAAAAACGCTTTGGAAAAACACTTTCGGCTGAAAAGCAAGGAGGTTTCATGATTCAGGACAACCGTCACATTCCCGTTTTGTTACAAGAAGTCATCAATCAGATTTCTCCGAAAGACGGAGGCATTTATGTTGATGCGACATTTGGCGCAGGCGGTTACAGTCGGGCTGTTTTAGATGCAGCCGATTGCACAGTATACGCCATCGACCGAGATCCCGACGCGATTACCGAAGGACAAGCTTTGGCGGACGAATATGCTGGTCGTTTAAAGTTGATACACGGCGAATTCGGTCGGATTGAAGCGCTTTTAAACGCCGAAGGAATTTCACAAGTTGACGGTGTTATGATGGATATCGGCGTGTCATCAATGCAAATCGACCGTTGCGAGCGAGGTTTTTCGTTTCAAAAAGACGGTGCTTTAGATATGCGAATGAGCCAAAAAGGACTGTCGGCTTATGATGTTGTCAACAAATACGGTGAAAAAGAAATTGCCGATATTATATACACTTATGGCGAAGAACGTTTTTCTCGCCGTATTGCGGCAGCCATTGTTGACAGACGCAAAGAACGTCCTATTTCAACAACACTCGACTTAGCCGGACTTATCCGCTCAACCGTTGCGCACAAAAAAGGGGAGATCGATCCTGCGACACGGACGTTTCAAGCACTAAGGATTTATGTCAACGACGAATTGCAACAGCTTTGCGATGGATTGGACGGTGCTCAAGCCCTTCTGAAAAAAGGCGGCAGAATTGTTGTTGTTTCTTTTCATTCTTTAGAAGACAGGATTGTAAAAAGATTCATTCGAGAAAAAAGCGGACAAAGTGGCAATTGTTCCCGATATTTACCAGATCATCAAGATCAACCGGTCTGTTTAAGATGTCTAACGAAAAAACCGGTTTTTGCCTCTTTGGAAGAAATCGACAGAAATCCCAGAGCCCGATCCGCCCGTCTGAGATCTGCTGAAAGCTTATAGGAGTTTCATATGGCACGTTTTGTTTTAATTATAATCTTTTCCGCGATGGCGACAGGTATGTTTGTGATTAAAAATGAGGTTATTTCTTTAGAAAACAACTTACAGGAAATTAATGCTCAAATCAAGGAGGATCAGGAATCTCTACATGTTTTAAAGGCGGAATGGAGCTATTTAAACGATCCGTCCCGTATTCGGGCTTTGTCCAAACGTCATGCCAACATGAAACCGTTGAGTTCGGAACAGATCATTTCTTTTTCCTCTATTCCCCTTAAGTCGGATCCGCAAGGCAAAAATCAAATTATTCGCGTTTCTTTCGCGACAGCAAAACGGAAATAACGCACATGTTCCGTATTTTAAAAAAAAACGGAATATTTTATAAACCCGGACAGGAAATTTCTTTGCCCGACCGGTTCAGCTTTGCCGATAAAAAGAGCTCTGAAACTTTGGAAAGTGGCAAGGACAGACTTCTTTTCACAATGTTTTTGTTTTTTTGCAGCTTTTGCCTTATCGGCATTAGACTTTTTTCAATTACACTGTTTAACACACCAATTAAAGAACACCATTATGGTAAAGACACAAAGATATACGCTTTGGATATGAAAATGAACCGTGCGGACATAGTTGATCGCAACGGTGTTTTATTGGCGACAAGCCTGCCTTCCGCAGATTTATATGTTGACGCGCAAAAAATCAAAAATCCTGAAACAATAGCCGCTGCTTTGGTTCAAACTCTGCCGGATTTGAAATACAAGCCTTTGCTTACAAAACTGAAAAGTAAAAAGAATTTTGTTTATATAAAACGCAACTTAACACCACAAGAACAATACGATGTCAATCGATTAGGATTTCCACAACTCAACTTTGAAATGACGGAAACCCGTATTTACCCGCAAGGTTCACTGGTATCTCACATTGTAGGAACAACCGATATTGACAATAATGGTATAGCCGGTATTGAAAAGACCTTTAATGATAAATTGTCTTTGAAAAAGGAAACCGTCCGGTTGTCTTTGGATGTCGGAATTCAAGATTCCGTACGCACGATTTTAAAAAACAGCGTAAAAAAATACCAAGCCGAAGGAGCTGCTGCCGTTTTAATGAATGCGAAAACAGGGGAAATCATATCCATGGTTTCACTGCCCGATTATGATCCGAACAATTTAAAAAACACCAAAAAAGAGAATTTGTTTAATATGGCCTCATTAGGGGTTTACGAAGTCGGATCCATCATGAAACTGTTTAACACGGCTATTGGATTGGAAACCAAAAAGATCAAAATAGATGACACCATAGATGCCTCTCAACCGGTCATACTGGCAAACTACAAGATCAATGATATTCCAAGCTTGCGCCGCGTCGTAACGATTCCAGAGATTTTAATTCATTCTTCAAATGTGGGATCGGCAAAGATCGCATTGGCAGTCGGTAGCGAGAAACAACAGGAATTTTTTCGCCGTTTCGGTTTTTTCGATGTATCAGGTATAGAATTGCCTGAAAAGGGACGTCCTTTATTGCCTTCTAAATGGAGGGACGTCAACACGGCAACCGTCGGATACGGTTACGGCGTTGCGTTGACACCGGTTCATATAGCTGCGGCTACCGCAGCTTTGGTCAACGGAGGGGTTTACAATTCTCCTTCCTTGTTGTCAAAACGCTCGGAAGATGAAATAAACGGCAAAAGAATCATTTCAAAGAAGACATCCGACATCATGCGCGCTATTATGCGCTTGGTTGTAACGGAAGGGTCAGGACGTAAAGCCAATGTTCCGGGATACGAAGTCGGAGGGAAAACAGGGTCCGCGCAAAAGCTGGTTAACGGGAAATATGCCCGAAACACTTTAAGAACTTCCTTTATTTCGGCTTTTCCGATGGACAACCCGCAATATGTTTTAATGGTTATGTTGGATGCTCCCAAAAAGATCAAAGAAACATATAACTTAAACACCGCCGCTTGGAATGTTGTTCCGACAGCGGAAAAAATAATAGCAACCGTTGCTCCGCAATTAGGGATCACTCCCCGTCCCTATGAATCGAAGCAAATCGCCCCTTATGTAAAGGCGGCGTTAAAGGCACAGTAATGGAGGTTTTTTCTCGTGTTTCTCAATAAAATTTTAACAGCTTGCGGTTTATCTTGCGTTCCAACGGACATGGAAATCACTGGAATTGCCTGTGATTCAAGAAAAGTGAAAAAAGGTTTCTTATTCGCCGCTTTACCGGGAACAAAAAGCAACGGTACTGATTTTCTAAACGAAGCTTTTCAAAACGGCGCCGTTGCCGCGTTTGTCCAGAAAGACCGTTGTTTGCCTGAATCAGCTATGACATTGATTCCCGTGGACGACATCAGATTGGTCTTATCCAAAGCAGCCGGCGCATTTTACACCCCTCAACCCGATGTTGTCGTCGCTGTTACAGGGACAAACGGAAAGACATCGACAGCCAATTTCGCACGCCAGATTTGGGATCATCTGGGTAAAAAAGCCGCTTGCATCGGCACATTGGGTGTTGTAACGAATGATTTTCACACCTACGGTTCTTTAACCACACCGGACAGCATTACTTTACATCAGGAATTGCAAGATCTGGCATTAAAAGGTTATCAACACACTGCGATAGAGGCCTCTTCTCACGGATTGGAGCAGCATCGTATCGACGGTGTTCGCATAACAGCCGCCGCATTTACCAATATCACGCGAGATCATTTGGATTATCATAAGACAATGCAAAATTATCTTGAGGCGAAACTGAAATTGTTCAACCGCCCCCTTGCCTCACAAAGCGTCGTTTTAAATGCGGATATCCCTGAATACGAACAAATTGCCTCGTATTGCCGTTCAAAGGGATTGAAAATTATCGATTACGGCAAGAAGGCTTCATTTTTAAAATTGAAAGAAAGCCGGATGGATACAAACGGACAACTGTTGACTTTAGCTGTCAACGGCCGCGAACATATCATCCGTTTGCCCTTGGCCGGAACATTTCAAGCCATGAACGCTTTATGCGCCCTAGGTTTAATAATAGCTTCGGGAGAGGATTGCGAACAGGCCGTCAGCGCATTGACTGAATTGAAAGGGGCTCCGGGCAGATTGGAATACATCGGGGAACGAAAAAACGGAGCATCTGTTTATGTCGATTACGCCCATACACCGGATGCCTTGGAAACAATATTGACAGCTTTACGTCCGCATACTGAAAAAAAATTGCATGTTGTTTTCGGTTGCGGCGGGGACAGGGATCCGGGGAAGCGTCCGCAAATGGGAGCCGTTTGCCAGCGTTTAGCCGATGTCGTTTATATTACGGACGACAACCCCAGAAATGAAGACCCGTTATTAATCCGGTCTGCTATTTTACCGGATTGTCCGAAAGGCAAAGTCATTGGTAATCGGGCTTTGGCTATAAAGACGGCTGTCAACGGACTGGAATCGGGCGATATTTTAGTCATTGCCGGAAAAGGGCATGAAACCGGTCAATTAATCAAGGGGGTTATGCATCCTTTCGACGATCGGGAAGAAGCGCGCAAAGCCATTGATGAGGCGGACACCCCTTTATGGACGGCTCGGGAAATCGCCGGCGCAACCAAAGGAAGAATTACTGAAGATTTTGATATTTTTGGCATATCCATTGATACACGTTCTTTAAAAAAAGGCGATCTATTTATTGCCTTGACCGGAGAAAAAGCAAACGGGCACAATTATGCGGCTCAAGCCTTAAAAAAGGGCGCCGCAGGCGTTTTGGTTTCTTATATTCCCGCAGACGTTCCCGCCACAAAAACCATCGTCGTTGATGACGTTATGAAAGCTTTGGAAGATATGGGACGTTACAGACGGAAACAAACTAAAGCCAAAATCATCGGCGTTACGGGCAGTTCCGGAAAAACCACCACTAAAGAAATGCTTAATATCGCCTTAAGTTCCGTCGGCAGAACGCATATGACAACAGGCAATTTAAACAATAACATCGGCGTTCCATTAACATTGGCTCGCATGCCTGTTCAATGTGATTTCGCCATCATCGAAATGGGGATCAACCACAGCCTTGAAATGACGCAACTCACAGAGCTTGTTCGTCCGGACATGGCTTTGATAACAATGATCGGGACGGCTCATTGCGAGTTTTTCAAAACACAGGAAGACACCGCAAAAGCGAAAGCGGAAATCTTCAAAGGAATGGACACAAAGGGAATTGCTTTTTTAAATGCCGACAACCGCCATTTCAGTTTATTGAAAAAGGAAGCTTGCAAAAACAGAGTGGAAAAGATTTATTCTTACGGAAAAGATGCCGGAAATGACATTGTTTTGTTAAATGTATCGCAAACGACGAACGGATCGGAAATAACTGTCGGAATCGGTTCAAAAAAATACACTTACACGCTGTGTTTATATGGGAACCACTATATTGAAAACAGTCTGGGTGTTGTTGGTATTTTACATTTTTCAGGAATTGACATGGCTTGCGCTTTACAAGCCTTATCTCAGTTCAGCCCGTTAAGTGGTCGCGGACAAATCGTTCAACTTCCCTGTGCCGGAGGTTCTTTTACATTAATCGACGATGCTTATAACGCCAATCCGGAATCCATGCAGGCAGGGATCCGCGTCTTAGGATCATTTCCCGCTATTGGCAACGCCCGCAGAATCGCCGTTATCGGAGATATGCTGGAATTAGGGGAAAAAGCTCGCATTTTACATGAAAATTTGGCAAACGACCTTGTAAACAATAAAATAGACCTTGTTTATACGGTCGGAGAAAACAGCGCCGCGTTATTTGACATTCTACCCGAATCAATGCGCGCCGTAAAAAAGCAAACCGCGGAAGAACTTTCACCAACCGTTTGCCAAAACATCAAAGCCGGCGATATCATCCTTGTCAAAGGGTCTTTCGGAAGCCGGATGACAAAAATTGTTGAAGCTTTGAAAAAACATTTTTAAACCGGATAAGAAATCATGTTGTATAATTTGTTATACCCTCTTTCCAACCAATATTCGTTCTTAAATCTGTTCAAATACCTCACGTTTAGGACGGGAGGAGCTATTTTTACAGCTTTGATCATATGCTTCATTATCGGTCCGCATATCATTCACTGGTTGAAAGACACTCAACACGCCTGCCAACCCATTCGCGAAGACGGTCCGGAATCGCATTTAAAAACGAAAAAGGGTACGCCGACAATGGGCGGAATAATGATTTTAATTTCGGTTTGTCTGTCAACGTTGTTATGGGCGGATTGGAGTAATGTTTTCGTTTGGAGTGTTTTAGGGATCACAATATCTTTTTCTTTGATCGGTTTTTCTGACGACTATTTGAAAGTTGCAAAGAACAATTCAAAAGGTCTTCCCGGCAAACTTAAACTGTTGTTAGAGTTTTCATGCGCATTTATCGCTTTATGGTTTATCACGAAAGCGACAAATGAATCCGTTGCAACGACCCTGTCATTTCCTTTTTTTAAAAATCTGTCGTTAAATTTGTGTTGGTTTTATATTCCGTTCGCAATGTTCGTCATTGTCGGATCGTCCAACGCCGTCAATTTAACGGACGGATTGGACGGATTGGCAATTGTTCCCGTCATGGTCGTTTCTTTTGTTTTTTTGATCATTTCTTATGTTGCCGGTCATGCTTCCTTTGCTGTTTATTTGCAAATTCCCTATATTGCAGGTAGCGGAGAATTGAGTGTATTTTGCGGCGCGTTGATCGGATCCGGACTGGGCTTTTTATGGTATAACGCCCCGCCGGCGAAAGTTTTCATGGGAGATACTGGATCTTTAATGCTCGGAGGTGCCTTGGGAACAGTCAGCGTCATTACAAAACATGAAATTGCTTTAGCCATTGCCGGCGGATTATTTGTATTGGAAACTTTGTCCGTGATCATTCAAGTCGTTTCATTTAAAACGACGGGTCGGCGAATTTTTAAAATGGCTCCGTTGCACCATCATTTTGAAAAAACGGGCTGGCCGGAATTAACCGTTGTCGTGCGTTTTTGGATAATTGCCATCGTTTTAGGTTTAATTGCCTTATCAACGTTAAAAATCAGATAAGGAAAACGTATGAAAACAGCTTTTGCACGCACGGACAATAGCATACTGGGACGTTGGTGGTGGAGCGTCGACCATTTTCTATTAGGCGCTCTATTCGCTTTGTTGGGAATAGGAATAGTCTTGTCTTTTTCGGCGACCCCTCCGATTACTGAACGCTTGAAATTGGAAACTTATTACCTGATAAAGCACCAAATCGTCTTTTTGTTTTTATCCGTCATAGTCATGATCGGAATTTCTTTGCAAACGCCTCAGACGATCCGGCGCCTGTCGTGCTTTATTTTATTTGTTACCTTTATATTGTTGATTTTAGTTCTTGTACATGGTTCTCAAATAAAAGGATCTTCCCGCTGGATTAGAATCTTGGGAATATCCGTCCAACCTTCGGAAATAGCCAAGCCGGCTTTTGCCGTAACAGCGGCATGGTTGATTGCCTTGGGCAAACGGCAGGAAAAATTCCAAGGAACGCTGATTGCCGGTTTCATTTATGCTGTGTTGGCTTTTTTACTGATAAAACAACCTGATTTCGGTATGACTGTTACTCTTAGCGCCATTTTCGGTACGGAGTTGTTTTTAAGCGGAATATCGATGTTATGGACGTATATTCTTGCTTTGTGCGGAATCAGCGGAGGGATTGCGGCTTATTTTTTATTCCCGCACGTTCAATCGCGTATAGACCGTTATTTCAATCCGGAGGCCGGTGATACGTTCCAAGTCAGAACAGCTATGCAAGCGTTTAAAAACGGCGGTTTGTTCGGTCAAGGTCCCGGCGAAGGCAGAATAAAAGATATTTTACCTGACGCGCATACCGATTTTATAATGGCTGTTGCGGCGGAAGAATACGGTTTATTGATCTGCCTTGCCATCACCGCTTTGTTTGCAATCATCGTCTTACGCGGATTTTATCTGATTTTTAAGGGTAAAAACTTGTTCACCCTTTTAGCCGTGTCCGGTTTGTTGGTTCAATTCGGATTACAAGCGTTGATTAACATAGCTTCGACATTAAACATGATACCAACGAAAGGAATGACACTGCCCTTTATATCTTATGGCGGTTCATCATTGCTGTCATTGGGCTTTGGCATGGGGATTGTTCTGGCATTAACAAGCAGTACGAATATGGTTAAGGAAAACAGATGAGTACGATTAATGGTAAAAAAGTTGTTTTAACGGCTGGAGGATCCGGCGGACATGTATTTCCAGCTGAAGCATTGGCTCGGGAATTGCAGGCGAACGGAATTGAAGTCAGCTTTATTACAGATCGCCGCGGGAACTCTTTCAGCGGTCGTTTTCCTCACTTGAAAGAATACCGCGTTTTCGCAGGAGCATATGCGGGCAAACCCTTTTTAAAAAAAGTATGGGCGTTCATATTAATGGGGCTCGGATTTCTTCAAAGTCTGCTCATTTTACGAAAATTGAAGCCTCAAGCCGTTGTCGGATTCGGCGGTTACGCGTCATTTCCCGCCTCATTAGCGGCAATATGTTTGAAAATACCCTTGATTTTACATGAACAGAACTCTGTTTTAGGGGGGGCAAACCGTGTATTGGCACGTTACGCCCGTTTGATTGCGACCACTTTTCCGTCCGTCGAAGGCTTACCGGAAAAAGTTAAAACCGTTCATACAGGGCTTCCCGTTCGACCGGAGATATTAGCCTTGCGCGATCAACCGTATTTAATTGCGCAAACAAAATTCCGCTTACTTGTCTTCGGAGGTTCCCAAGGGGCAAACATTTTCAGCCGTATCATTCCCGAGGCTCTAAAAAATCTGCCTTTAGAAATAAAGAAGCGGTTGCAAATAACACAGCAATGTCGTGAACAAGACCTTCCCTTTGTCCAAAAAGCTTATGAAGGCTCCGGTTTAGACATTACCCTTTCTTCTTTTTTTCCGGATATCGACAAACATCTGGCACAAGCTCAGTTAGTCATATGCCGTGCCGGAGCATCAAGCATAGCCGAACTTTCCATTGCCGGACGTCCGGCATTGATCGTTCCGATTTTACATTCTGCTGATTCACATCAACTTAAAAACGCTTTATTCATTTCACAGGTCGAAGGCGCTTTTTTATGCAAAGAAACTGAATTCAGTTGTGATAATCTGAACAAAAAAATTCAAGAACTGATTGCCAACCCGCAAATTTTGGCATATACCGCCCAAAAGGCAAAAGAATTTGGCAAACCGGATGCCGTTCATTTGCTTGCCAGCGCTGTTATAGAAACCATATAAGGATAATCAACCCATGACGACCCCAAATCATTTACCCTTTCCCATCGGCACAATCCATTTTATCGGTATTGGCGGTAACGGTATGAGCTGCATTGCCGAATTAATGCATAATTTAGGGTATCAAATACAAGGGTCGGATATATCTGAAAACTCGAATGTGAAACGTTTGCGTTCTTTGGGGATTCCGGTGATTATCGGGCACAGCCCCAAAAATATAGAGTCCTGTAGTGTCGTTGTTGTTTCTTCAGCAATTGAAACGGAGAACACCGAAATAAAGGAGGCTCGTTTACGTCGTATTCCTGTTGTACGAAGAGCGGAAATGTTGGCGGAATTAATGCGTTTGAAATGGTCGATTGCCGTAGGAGGCACACACGGCAAGACAACAACGACATCCATGATCGGATCTATTTTACAAACCGCCGGATTGGATCCGACCGTCGCCAATGGAGGAATTATCAACGCCTATGGAACAAACGCCCATCTGGGGTCAGGGAAATGGTTTGTTGCGGAAGCCGATGAATCGGACGGCAGTTTTTTAAGATTACCCGCAACCGCAGTCATCGTTACAAATATGGATCCGGAACATCTGAATTATTACGGAACGTATGAAAAAATGAAAGAAGCTTACACCACATTTGTGCAGAACATCCCTTTTTACGGTTTTGCCTGCCTGTGCCTTGATCATCCGGAAGTCCAACATTTGATTTCACAGATTTGCGATAGGCAAATCATCACTTATGGTTTTACACCTCAAGCCGAAGTAACAGCACAAAACATTCAGGCTTCTCCGGGCATGATCACTTTTGATGTTGTTGTAGCAGACAGCATCAGTCCGACAAAGGAAACAATCCGCATGAACGGTTTTCGATTGCCCGTTTATGGGAAACACAACGTTTTAAACGCCTTGGCAGCCATTTGCGTCGGCTTGCGTTTAAACATATCCGAAGAAAACCTCAAAAAAGCTTTATCTGGATTTTCCGGAGTTCAACGGCGATTTACAAAAACCGGAGAAACGAACGGGATCACAATCATTGACGATTACGGACATCATCCTATAGAAATAGCCTCAACCCTTAAAGCGGCCAGAGACGTTGCGCCGCAAAAAGTAATTGCCGTTTTCCAACCGCATCGTTATTCGCGCGTTTCCGATTTGTTTGAAATGTTTTGTACTGCCTTCAATGATGCGGATTACGTTATTGTCTCAGATGTTTATTCCGCCGGAGAAGAAGAAATCCCTCATGCGAACAAAGACGCATTGATTGAAGGTTTGCGCGCTCATGGGCACCGTCATGTCATACCTTTAAACAGGCATGAAGATTTAGCAGGTATCATTAAAGAAATAGCTTGTCCAAACGATATAGTGATTTGCTTGGGCGCAGGCAACATATCTTCATGGGCGAAACATTTGCCGAAGGAATTGGCAGAACTATATAAAACCGGAGAAAAGGAGCCTTAATGTTTTCGATTTTCAGACGTTTTTTTTCAAATGAATCCACCCTCAAACAGCTAATGCCGGCAGTTCGTGGAGAAGTCGTTGAAAACGCGCCGTTAAACAAGATGACTTGGTTGGGCGTCGGTGGTCCGGCAGAAGTCTTGTTCACCCCGCAAGATGTGGATGATTTGGAATATTTTTTAACGAATCGCCCCAAGGCATTAACAACGGTCATCGGAGGCGGATCTAATTTGTTGATTCGTGACGGAGGTATTCCGGGGATTGTGATCCATTTAGGAAAATCTTTCAATTTCATTAAGATACAAGAGGATCGCCTTGTTTGCGGCACAGGGACAAAGAATATGGAAATTGCAAAAGCCGCTATGGAAGCAGGATTGTCCGGCTTTGAATTTTTATGTTCAATTCCCGGTACATTGGGCGGAGCCATACGAATGAATTCCGGAGCTCATGGTCGTTGTACCGGAGACACCTTGGAACAATTGACCGCATTTGACAGCATGGGGAAAAAGGTTGTTTTGCAACGTTCGGAAATTCCTTTTGATTATCGGACAAACGCTTTACCTAATAATTGGATATTTACTCAAGCCGTTTTAAAAGGTACACCCGATAACAAGGAAAACATTCAAAAACGCATGACTGAATACAAACAAATGCGTGAAAAATCCCAGCCCAGCGGTGTAAAGACAGCCGGTTCGATGTTTAAAAATCCGATCGGATTAAAGGCTTGGCAATTGATCGAAAAAGCCGGTTGCCGCGGATTGAAAATCGGTGGGGCGATGGTGTCGGAAAAACATTGCAATTTTTTTATCAACACCGGCAAAGCCACGGCACAAGATTTTGAAGTGCTGGGGGAAACGGTTCAAAAGCGTGTATATGAAACAAGCGAAATCATGCTGGAATGGGAAGTTCGCCGTATCGGTGTAAAGACGAAACGTTTCAGCAGTTTTGGAGGCAGGTAAGCAATGAAAAAAGTAGCAGTATTAATGGGAGGATGCTCATCCGAACGTAAAGTTTCACTGTCAAGCGGTAATAATGTCTTAGAAGCATTGAAAACAGCCGGTTACGATGTATTTCCGCTTGATATTTCGCATGATCTGAAACCTTTTATTTACGCATTGGAAAAAGAAAAACCGGATGTCGTATTCAATGCCTTGCACGGGCAATACGGAGAAGACGGTTGCGTTCAGGGCATATTGGATTTGATGGGCATCCCCTATACCCATTCTGGGCGAATGGCTTCGGCATTGGCAATGAATAAAGTCATGGCGAAAAAAATATTCAGAATGGCGGGTTTGCCTTTGGCAAAAGAACGGATCGTTTCAAAACAACAAATTTTGAATAACGACATACTGCCTCGCCCTTTCATATTAAAACCGATTTGCAACGGTTCTTCGGTCGGCGTATTCATCTTTGAGGCAAAAGAAACAGAAAAGCCTTTTGAAAATGTTCAATACCCTTATTCCGATGATGAACAAATTTTAGCCGAAGAATACATTCCGGGTCGGGAATTGACCGTAGCCGTTATGGACGGAAAGCCCTTAGGCGTTTTAGAAATCATTCCGACAAAAGATTTTTATAATTACAAGGCAAAATATTCCGAAGGAGGATCCCGTCATGTCATTCCTGCGGATTTGCCGGCGAACGATTATGCGGAAGCCATGCGTATCGCTGCTGAAGCGCATAAGTTATTGGGATGTCGAGGCATATCGCGTGCCGATATCCGTTATGACGATACACAACCGAACACGCCCCCTCGTTTTGCTTTGTTGGAAGTCAATACACAGCCTGGGATGACATCATTGTCTTTGGTTCCTGAAATAGCCCGTTATGCCGGCTATTCTTATCAAGACATTGTTGTGTGGATGGTGGAGAACGCCAGATGCGGGGATTGAATCTGCGTAAGAAAATCAAACAATTCAGCCCCTTTTTAGCCGCATTTATTTTATTGTGTTCGGCTATTTTGATTGTCGGGTTGTTTCACAGTTCTTTTTACGCAGAAAAAAAAGAAAGTTTGACTTTTTTCATTCACAACACCGCTTTATCGGCAGATTTGCGTTTAACCGAAGTTTATGTTCGCGGGCGGGATAAAACACCGGCAAAAGAACTGTTGGAAGCATTAAATGTGGAACGCGGCATGCCGATAACAGCCATAGACATTCAAGCTACACGAGAAAAAATCCAGCGTTTGCCTTGGGTGAAAACAGTTCATATCGAGCGGCGTTTTCCCCATATATTATACATTCGTCTTACAGAACGCACAGCTATCGCCGTTTGGCAACACAAAGGTGTTTACCGTCCGATTGATTCGGAAGGTCAACCGATTGAAACTTTTGTAAAGAAATTAAACGGATTGCCTTTAATTGTGGGAGCAGATGCACCGGAAAAAACTCCTGAACTTTTGAATTTTTTATCTCAGGAGCCGGAATTAAGAGCCCGTGTCAAAGCCGCGATTCGCATCAGTCAGCGACGTTGGGATATTTTGCTGGATGACATCGAAAACGGTATAACCGTCCGCTTGCCGGAAAAAGCTCCGGAAGCGGCATGGGGACGTTTAGCGAACTTAGATCGTACGCAACAGCTTTTAAGCCGTAAAATCACCATGGTTGATTTACGTCAACCTGATAAATTGGTTGTACGTTTGGAAGAGGATGTTTTAAAAGACAAAAAACGTAACAAAGCTAAAAAGTCTTAACCGCTGGGAGATCAATTTGTGGCTCATATATTAAACGATAACAATTTGATAGCCGTTTTAGATATTGGAACATCAAAGACATGCTGTATTTTAGCTTATCCGGAATCAGAGGATAAAGCTGTTATTGTCGGCGCGGGTTCATATCAAAGCAACGGTATAAAAAAAAGTGAAATCATCTCTTTAAGCTTGGCAGTTGATTCCGTACGCCATGCGGTGGCTTCTGCAGAAAATTTTATAAAAGAGCGGATCAAGACGGTTGTTGCGACAGCTTGTGTCAGCACCTTGTCATCAACATTCATCCAAGACAGTTTGGATATCGGCGGTAGAGAAGTCACCCAAAGCGATATTAATCGTATCATGAAAACCGCACAAAGTAAGATCCCCGTAACAGAAGATGAAATTTTACATTGTATTCCGATTGATTACAGTTTAGACACGCGACATTCAATCACCGATCCTCGCGGACTGACGGGAAAAACACTTTATTTATCATTAAATACAGTTATGACACCACCCTACCCCGTACGAGATATGAATGCCGTATTAGAGCAAAGTCATCTTTCGTGCAGTAAAAAAGTCGCCTCGCCTTATGCGTGCGGGTTGGCTTGTCTGACACCGGAAGAAAAAAAACAAGGAACCGTCGTCGTTGATTTAGGCGCAGGAACGACAGGGATCGGCGTATTTTACGAAGATCAACTTATCTATTGCACGAACATTCCTTTTGGCGGCAACCAAATCACCCAAGAAATTGCCAGTACATTTAAAACATCTTTAAACAGCGCGGAACGGATTAAAACCCTAAATGGATCAACCCTTCCCTCTTTGACTTATGAACAAGAAGAAATCGAGATTCCTTTGATCGGAGAAGACGAAACGGTATCCGTCATCCGCATACCCAAAGCGAAAATCGTTTATACGATTGTTCCGCTCATCGAAGAATTATTTGAAAGAATTAGATTTTTATTAGAAAGAGCCGGCTTTTACGAGATTTGTCTGAATTTTGTTTTAACTGGTGGAGGCTCTCAGTTACACGGTATAAATGAAAAAGCGTCAAGCATATTGCAACGTAATGTGCGTACAGGTTATCCTGTCAAATTATTCGACAAAAACAATATCATTCCAGAACACGCTTATCAAAGTTATATGGGATGTATCGGTCTTTTGTCTTATACAAGCCGTATTTTATTAAATACACCGGCTCATCAACGAGATGTAACAACCACGGGGAATAAAATCATTCGATTTTTTCGTTGGTTTTTAGATAATTCTTAAAGACTTTCACGATATAAAGAATGATATTATTTTGACAAAAAAGCTGTTAACTTGTAAAAATGTCAAAGAAACAGGCGATTCGTCAACCAGTCCCATTATCTAACGGAGTAATCCATGACTTTAGACATCAGTGTTCCTCAACAACAACCGATTGTTCTTTTAACCCCTAAAATCACCGTAATCGGCATTGGCGGTGCGGGGGGAAATGCAATAAACAACATGATACAAACCCAACTTGGCGGGGTTAATTTTGTTGTCGCCAATACCGATGCTCAAGCGCTCAGTTCTTCTTTGGCAGAAACGAAAATTCAATTGGGTATCGAAACCACTAAAGGTCAAGGCGCCGGTGCCCGTCCCGAAGTCGGACGCGAATCCGCTGAAGAAGCTTTGGACGATATTTCCAACGTGTTGGAAGGAGCGAATATGGTCTTTATCACCGCCGGAATGGGTGGTGGTACTGGAACGGGAGCGGCTCCCGTTTTCGCAAAAATGGCAAAAGAACGCGATATTTTGACCGTTGGTGTCGTTACCAAGCCCTTTACATTTGAAGGACGTCACAGAATGGCAATAGCTGAACAGGGAATCGAAGAATTAGGAAAATATGTCGATACCTTGATCGTCATTCCCAATCAAAATCTGTTTCTTGTCGCCGATGAAAAAATGACATTCGCCGAAGCATTCAAACGTGCGGATCAGGTTTTACAAGGCGGTGTTCGCAGTATCACCGATTTGATCATCACTCCGGGAATCATCAATCTGGACTTTTCCGATGTCCGCGCCATCATGGCGGAAATGGGACGCGCTATGATGGGAACAGGAAAAGCTTCCGGAGAAAATCGAGCTCTTGACGCAGCGGAAGAAGCCATTGCTAATCCGTTGTTGGATGATGCTTCTATGACTGGCGCCAAAGGGATATTGATCAATATCGCCGGCGGCAATGATTTGACGCTTTATGAAGTGGACGAAGCCGCAAATAGAATTAGACGTGAAGTCGATCCGGAAGCCAATATCATTTTCGGCGCTTCTTTTGATGAAACATTGGAAGGGTCGATCCGCGTTTCCGTCGTTGCAACCGGCATTACGCGTCCTCAAGAATCTCAGAATCCTTTCATGAACCAACCATCAACGGCCTTTTTCAATCAAACGAACTCAAAGCCGTTTTCAACCGGTTTTTCAAATTCAAAGCAAAACACTTCTGAAAGTCAACCTTCTGCAACATCGCCAGCGTCTAAAAAGGAACAGGAAAACACCTCTGAAGACAATAGTC
The DNA here is from genome assembly GCA_944390195.1 of uncultured Alphaproteobacteria bacterium. Classification (GTDB taxonomy): domain Bacteria; phylum Pseudomonadota; class Alphaproteobacteria; order CAAGCB01; family CAG-977; genus UBA11549. Next base: position 25,465 of record CALXOZ010000003.1, on the reverse strand, counting down.
GAGATGTTTCTTCAACCAACGAAGAAACGGTTCCTTTACCCGTACATCCGGCTTTGTCCTCTCAACCGACACCATTCGCGGCAAAAACAACCAGCAGTATTTTACCCGCAATGCCAGCTCCCAATGAATTGTTTGGCGGTGCGGAGCTTCGACAATCCTCATCTTTTGAACCTTTTTCTTCAAAAATGAACGTGTCCGATAAAAAACAGTCGCCAATGTTTCATCACGAACAAAACACGACCTCTGTTCCATCAACAGCAGCGCAAGAAGACGTATTTTCCGCTCCACCTGTTATGCCTCCTGCTGTCAAACCGGTTGAGAAAACTCGTCCGTCCATATTCCAATTCGTTACAGGACGGCGCTCTGTTGAAGAAAAGAAAGTTGAAAATCCATCTAGAAATGACGATGATTCCGACATTCCTTCTTTCTTGCGCCAACGTTGATTATAAATATTTTGATAAAAAACGGTCGTATTATCCGACCGTTTTTTTATATGGAAAAAATAACAACATCCGCTTTCTTTTAACAAAAACAAGCATAAAAAAATACCTGTTACACAATAAGAAAAATCATTAAAGAAAATACTCAAGCGTACAGATTGATAGGATAAACATCTTAAAACTGATATAAAAAATCAAAAAAGCAGAAATAACTCCGAATATGAAATTCGGCATCATTAAAATATTTATAAAACGGGAATATATAAAAAACGCATCACACATTTTAAATCTGTCACATTAAATTGATCTGACTTGTTTATGTTAAATCAAAAAACAATATCTGCTAAAAAATCCATGCTAAAAGTACAACACACATCTATAACTTTTAATAAAGACCGTTAAAATTACCCCTCTCCAATATAGATTTTTTACAAAAAGTGATACTGCAAAAGAAATCGTATCAAAAAGACAACGGGAAAGCCCTTCTCCGTACTGGAAAATAAATTTCTTCAAAATCTTACAGTCAGCTAAACAGCACAATCAAGCCCTTAAACACCTTCAGATACGGTAAACTGTCTTTTCATCATTCAAAGAACAAATGAAAACTTCTGTTCATAAAAAAGTAAATTTCCATTATCAAGCAAACAACAATAAAAAACACAGAATTAAATAAAAAGACTGTTATTATTCGATTCGCCAATCGGATACGGTTGGAAGTAAAAACGCATAGGACAGTTTCAAACAATCTGTCAAATTATAAATCAATCCTTGTACAAATTGTTTTTTACGCAGAATCTCTTCTTTTTCAGCAGAAACATTTTGAAGACAGATGTTGTAACAAAACGTAACAAAGCTTGATTTGAAAAAAAACGTCTGTCTTGCTAAACAATAAGATAGAAAATGTTTCTAAAAGAAAGGGCTTTAAAACATGGAAAAATATCAGCAGAAGACAATCAAACATGAAATCTCATGTGTTGGCATCGGTCTGCACACAGGAAATAAGATTTCCATGACCTTAAAACCAGCCGAGCCAAACACGGGGATTGTTTTTCACAGAACCGACATTGCGGGACAAAACGCATATATTCCCGCTCATCACGATTATGTGGTCGATACACGGATGTGCACGTGCATTGGCAATAAAAACGGTGTGAAAATCGCAACAATCGAACATTTAATGGCCGCCATTCATGCCATGGGGATAAATAATTTGCTCATCGACATCAATGGTCCTGAAACCCCTGTAATGGACGGCAGTTCAGCACCTTTTGTCTTTTTACTGGAATGCGCCGGCATAAAAATACAAAATGCTCCGTTAAAAGCAATTCGCATTTTAAAGCCCGTTACTGTTAAAGACGGTGATAAAGAAGTTTCTTTGCGTCCGGCTCGCAAAGGATTGAAAATGAATTTTTCAATTGATTTCCCGACTCCGGTTATCGGACATCAAGAAGCAAAATTGGATCTGACATCGGCTAATTTTAAAAATATGTTCAGCCGTGCTCGCACATTCGGCTTTTTACAAGACATCGAAATGTTACGTTCTATCGGTTTGGCTCGGGGCGGATCGTTGGATAACGCCATTCTTGTCAATGACAACGTCATTATGAATAAAGATGGCTTGCGTTATTCAAATGAATTTGTCCGTCATAAAATGCTTGACGCAGTCGGTGATTTGTTCATGTCCGGCTATCCATTAATTGCGGAATTTACGGGGAAACGTTCGGGACACACAGATACGAACGCGTTATTGACAGCTCTCTTTTCAGATCAAAGCAATTACGAAATCGTTGATCAAGCGACTTATTACGCTTCTTTGGATGAAGAGGAAGCTATGCAAGAAGATGAAGATTTAAAACAATTGGTTTGCGCTTGATTGATTTTTTCAAAGCCCCCTTCTTAATAAGGGGGCTTTTTTATAACTGAAAACAAAAATAAGAGCTCACCTGTAAAGGAAATATACATCTTTTTTATCGGGAATAATGTGCAATTTGTTTTTCCCCTTTTAAGTTGTTTTCATTTTTTCAACAAAAAGCTCCGGCAAAAAAAGTTTACCGGAGCTATATTTTTTCAAAAAATGTTATTTAATTACGCACTAACGGCTTGTATTTCACACGATGAGGCTGATCTGCATCAGCGCCCAATCTGCGTTTTTTATCCGCTTCATATTCTTCATAATTGCCTTCAAACCATTCGACATGGCTATCGCCTTCAAAAGCAAGAATATGCGTAGCAATTCTGTCTAGGAACCAACGGTCGTGAGATGTTACGACGGCACACCCCGGAAAAGCCATCAACGCTTGCTCCAAAGCACGCAAAGTATCAACATCTAAATCATTTGTCGGTTCGTCCAACAAGATCACATTTGCTCCCGATTTTAACATTTTTGCCATATGGACACGGTTACGTTCTCCGCCGGATAACAATCCCACTTTTTTTTGCTGGTCGGCTCCTTTGAAATTAAACTGTCCGACATAGGCGCGAGAGGGAATTTTTCTTTTTCCCAAAAGAATTTCATCATTTCCGTCTGAAATTTCTTCCCAGACCGTTTTATTGGGATCCAAAGCATCACGGCTTTGATCGACATAACCCAGAACAACCGTATCTCCGATTCTGAAAGTACCGCTATCAGGCTGTTCCTGTCCTGTAATCATACGCATCAAAGTCGTTTTGCCGGCTCCATTCGGACCGATTACACCGATAATTCCGCCCGGAGGGAGCTTAAAAGACAAATCATCAATTAATAAGCGCTGGGCATAACCTTTTGAAATATTTTTAGCTTCGATGACCAGATCTCCCAAACGCGGACAAGGCGGGATAACAATTTGCGCTTGTTCGACAGATTGCCGATCCGCTTCGTTGACCAAAGCATCAAAAGCTTGAATACGAGCTTTGCTTTTCGCCTGTCTGGCACGAGGGCTTTGGCGGATCCATTCCAATTCCTGTTTTATCGTTCTTTGACGAGCGGATTCCTCTTTAGCCTCTTGAGCCAAACGTTTTTCTTTTTGCTCCAACCATGAAGAATAATTTCCTTCATAAGGGATCCCTTCCCCGCGATCCAATTCCAAAATCCATCCCGTAACATTGTCTAGGAAATAACGGTCGTGAGTAACCATAACGACGGTACCGTTATAATCATGTAAGTGTTGCTGCAACCAGGCAACGGATTCCGCATCCAAGTGGTTTGTCGGTTCATCCAATAACAAAAGATCCGGTTTTGACAATAATAAACGGCATAAGGCGACCCGTCTTTTTTCTCCGCCGGACAAGGTTGTCACGTCAGCATCGGCAGGTGGACAGCGCAAAGCGTCCATAGCTATTTCAATCATGCGTTCCAAATCCCAACCGTTACACGCATCGATTTTTTCTTGCAGCTCGGCTTGTTCCGAGATCAAAGCATTCATTTCCTCATCGCTCATTTCTTCAGCGAATTTCATGGAAATTTCTTCAAATCTTTTTAACAGATCGCGCGTTTTCGCGCATCCGTCCATCACATTTTCCATCACATTTTTGCTTGGATCCAGTTGAGGTTCTTGTGGCAGGTATCCGACACTGACCCCTTGAGCCGCCCATGCTTCACCGTTAAATTCGGTTTCAATACCAGCCATTATTTTTAATAATGTCGATTTTCCCGCTCCGTTCGCCCCCAAGACGCCGATCTTTGCGCCAGGGAAAAAAGAAAGCCATATATTATTCAATACCCGTTTACCACCAGGATAGGTTTTCGACAGGTTTTTCATTACATAAATATACTGGTATGATGCCATATTATCCTCATTCAATAAAAACAATATGGCAGTTATACCAGACAGCCATCTTTCTTCAAAGCAAAATAAATCTATTCATCACTTTGATTTGTTTGCTTGAAAACCAGTTTTTTCCCCTCGGAAGTTGTCAATGTCAACTCGTCCCCTTTACGGGAAAAAGAAACTACCTTAGCCAAATCCTTCAAATAATTTTGTTCCGCTTGCATCAAAGGTTCCGGTCCCATCATCATGGTAACCCCCGCAGGACCCAAAGCCAGTTTTCCGGATTCAAGCTTATAGGTTCCAAAATAACGGTTGACAGCGGCTTTTCCGGCATAACGCATTTCTTTAGTATTAAAGGAAATCGTAATTTGCGCATCGTTCATGGCGTTTTGCAACTGATAAGTCCTGTCGTCAAGTCCATCCGAAGATAGATTGCATGCCGATAATAAAAACGCCACAAAAAAAGAAAACCATTTTTTCATAACATCCTCCGATTTTTTTAACATCTATCCTTTGCGTTGAAAATAAAGCACAATGCCATATGAACAAAAGCAGATGAAAGTCAACATCTTTTGATGATATATGCTTTTTAAAAAAAAGAAATATGATATTTTGTAATATCTGCAAGGAAAGGGAAAAGAAATGTCGGAATTTCACGAAATCCATCCGGATAAATTCATTCAAAGCCCGTTTCATTTAATCGGAAAAGTCTGGCAGTTGATTTGTGTCGCAGAACAGGACAAAGTCAATGCCATGACCGCCTCTTGGGGCGGTTTGGGTGTCATGTGGGGGAAAAACGTTTCTTACGTCGTTATTCGCCCTCAACGTTATACGAAAGAATTAATGGAAAATTCTGACACATTTTCGCTTTCTTTTTTTTCCGAACATTACCGGAAGGTTTTGAATTATATGGGAACGGTTTCAGGGCATAATGAAAATAAAATCGAAAAATCCGGTCTCACTCTTTTATATTCGGACGCGACACCGTACTTTAAAGAAGCGACAGCCGTCATGTTTTGTCGGAAACTTTACGCGCAGACTTTTTCAGGCACTTGTTTTACAGACCCGACATTATGCCACAAGTGGTATCCGGAAAATGATTTTCATACACTCTATATTTCTGAAATAACAAAAATTCTACTAAAGGCGGAATGAGATGATTTTTTATTTTTCCGGAACAGGTAATTCGAAATGGGTCGCCGAAGAATTGGCGGCAAAGTTAAATGACAATATTATTTTCATTCCGAAGGCAAAAAAAGAGTACAAATTATCCGAAAACGAAAAAATAGGATTCGTTTTCCCCATTTATGCTTGGTCGGCTCCGAAATGCGTTTTTGATTTCATTCAACAAGTCCACTTTGAAAACTATAAAAACAATTATACATACTTTGTCTGTACCTGCCATACACAGACGGGAAAAATAGATTCCATCATGAAAAAAACGTTAAAAGCGTATGGGTTGGATTGTCACGCGGGCTTTTTTTTAAAAATGCCCAACAATTATCTGCTGGCTCCTTTCGTTCATACCGATTCTGAAGAAAAACAATTATCTTTGGTTGCCAGAGCTGAAATGGAACTGAAAACAATCATCAATTTCATTAATAATAATGAACGCATTTTCAATGTAAAGGCGGGTATCGGATCTGCATTATTATCAATGATCGGACATCCTTTATTTGAAAAATTCATGACTGTTAAAGGCTTTTATGTAACAGAAGCCTGTAATCAATGCGGGATATGTGAAAAAGTCTGCCCTGTCAATAATATCCGTGTTACCACTAAACCCATTTGGGCAAACCGTTGCGAGTTGTGTCAGGCTTGTTTAAATTACTGTCCGCAGCAAGCCATCCAATACGGACATTACACAAAAAATAAAAAAAGATATGCTTTTTCAAAGACTCTTTTGACCGGAAACCCGCCGTCATTATGATGTTTACAACAGATTGCTTACTTTTTATACTTTCTTAACTGCAGTTTGCGAAAAAAGGTTTTAAAGGATAAGAAAAAATGCAAAAAAAACATACTCCTCTCTTAATATTAGGTTCCGGTCCCGCTGGATATACTGCCGCCATCTATACGGCACGATCCCTCATCACTCCCGTATTAATTTCCGGTATGCAACCCGGAGGTCAATTGACACAAACAACAGATATCGAAAATTTCCCGGGTTTCCCTGAAAAAATCAGTGGTACGGAATTAATGGATCGCATGCGTCAACAAGCGGAAAATTTGGGAACCATCATCATCGACCAAAGCGCAGTCAATGTCGATTTGTCTCAAAGACCGTTTACAATTACGTTAGACAATGAAGAAATTTATACTTGCGATGCTCTGATTGTTGCGACCGGAGCTTCTGCAAAATGGCTCGACTTGCCTAATGAAGACAATTTGCGCGGTTTCGGTGTATCCGCTTGTGCCACTTGCGACGGTTTTTTTTACAGAAATAAAAAAGTCGCCGTCATTGGTGGTGGTAATACAGCGGCGGAAGAAGCTTTATATTTAGCAAATCTGGCTTCGGAAGTCTTTTTAATCCATCGGCGCAATGAGTTGCGTTGCGAAAAAGTGATGCAAGAAAAAATAAAAGCCCATCCCAAGATAAAAATGATATGGAATTCGGTCGTTCAAAATTATATCGGTGATAAAAATAACGGTGGACTAACTGGTTTAATATTGAAAAACACGCTTACAGAAGAAGAATCCCAGCTTTCCGTAGATGGTTGTTTTGTTGCCGTCGGATACACACCTAATACAGAATTGTTTCGCGGGCAACTGGAATTAACACCAGAAGGCTTTATCATTACCGATAAAACCAGTTTAAAAACTTCCGTTGAAGGAGTCTTTGCCGCTGGAGACGTACAAGAACTGTTTTATCGTCAAGCCGTCACAGCTGCCGCAGGAGGATGTCGCGCCGCTTTGGAAGCTGAAAAATTTTTATCGGAAATAAAAAAGTAAAAAAATTTCCCGTATAAAGTCCGGAAGAAACAAGAAAGTAATATCGCTTTTTATAGGAACGGCATGGCTTCAGTCATGCCGTTTCTTGTTTCATCCTGTTTTCTATTTTGAACAAAGTTGATCAAGCGTTTTCTTGTCTGGCATAAAAATGCCCCCCCTTCTGAAAATGTGGATAAAAAAAGACTGCTGTTTTCTCATCGGCAGTATAAGATCAACGGGCAATTTTTCAGTATTTAATTGTATAATTTTTGATGGACAGTGAGTAAATACCTGTTTGCTTTTTTACTCATATAATGCTGGAAGCTCATTTTCCGATGCAGCGGTTACTTCATAGTCGTAACTTTCCCAGCTTGCCCCAATATCAGCTGATGTAAAGAAATCTTTTTCCATATCCGTTGTGATGATTCTTCCGGATTTTACAGCAACCGCTAAATAAATAACTTCGTAAGATGTACCATTAGAAAGATTAAATCGGAAACTCGTCACCAAGCCGCCAGCAGTAGGTTGAGTTGTTTTATTTTTCAGAAAAATACTTTCAAAAGTCTGATAAACACCTTCAATATCTTTTGATTTGGTAATCACTTTTCTCTTCGCATCCGCAGGAACAGTGAAGCGGAACATTTCCACGTTTTCGACACTGGACAATTCAAAGGGAAAGTCAATGCTTGCTTTTCCATTGCAAGCAGTCAATGCAAAACAGAGCATAACTGCCATGACTAACACAAACTTTCTTTTCATGTAAATCACCCTTTCTCGTTTAGCATTTAACTGATAGATATTGATGCAATTTATGACGGCGAACATATTTTATGCTGTTTTCGGACGGCAAGTCCACAGAAGATAGTCGCATAAGCGGCGCATGGGGGTGTAGCCACCTTGTCGGAACAAAGTGACGGAACATTCTCGGTCTTCTTGTTCTCTTGCTAACAAAGAATGAAGCGATCTAGTACGCACGAATATTTCCGGCAGGAAAATATAAACGTACCTCCTTAGTTCTAAAGGAATTTTTCTCTTGCTTAGCTCTCCGACAAACAGAAAGCTGCTCAACGCAAAGAATCCATCAATTGCTGTACTTCATTAAAAAACCTTGAAAGGTGGAAACCGTCTGCAACTGCGTGGTGAATGTTCATGGTAAGCGGCATAATTAACTTTCCGTCCTTTGGTTCGTATTTGCCCCAAGTAACCACAGGAGCAAGAAATTTTCCCTCGTCAAAAACATGAACATCAAAGTGGGTGTATTTTATCCATGGCAGGCAGGAAACATCAAAAAAGTTTTTGGGCTGATCCTCCAAAACGGCTCGATCGTTTTTGTATCGCTCTCTGTCGACTGCCATTCTGCCGTAAAACTCAAGAAGATCCTCTGAGTACTCCGTAACCATTTTGGTGAAATTTTCGTCTTCCGCATGAAAATCCGTGTAAGAAGGGGATACAAAATCCCATTTGATAAGATTGCCTTCGGCATCCCAACCGTATTTAAATTCATCATGTGTATTGATAATTTTTGATACAACCCATACCATCAAAGGATAAAAATCAAGATTGTGCGCCTTAGAGTATACTTTTAAGTTGGTCACATCAACATCCACAGTCAGACTCATCACGATTCGCATTTTATCAATATAAAACTGGAACAGGCTACCTCTGCGCCATTTATTGAGGTTAACAAATGTATAATTCATAACCGAGCTCTAAATTCCGATTTATGGCGTACCCTACTTAATTAAATTATATCATACATTTATGAACAATTCCACAGCCAATCGTGAAGATTTCCTAAACAGCTTTCCTCTGCTCAGGCGATTTTCTCAAACATAAACCAGTCCATTCCTAATGATTTCCTCTGCTCTTCATAAACTGTATCCAATTAAAAATACACCACACTCGCCTCAAACGCCGAATATGGTGCATATTGTCAGACACTTCTATCTGGTAGTAGATGGCATAAACGTAATTTTGAATAAATTACTTTCTTACGAGCATCCATCTAAAAGTCTTTGCCAATCATAACACTTCCAAAGTGTGGATATTTTAAATCTGAAAATAACTTTTAAATAAAAATCATATGCACATTACAAAAAACACTCAAAAGTTGAATCCTCAATGTTCTTTCATACAGGCGATCTAATCCGGCAGGAATGAAACAAATCCAATGTTGAATCATACGTCATTGATTTAACCTGTAAAAGGTTTAGGATAGAATGAAACAGATGATCATGGGTATATGCTTTTTCTTGCGCCTCTTTTTTCAAACACTCGAAATCAATACGTTTTTCTTTTTTCATTACATCAGACACCCATAACATCATGGGAACTTTTTTTTGTTCCTTTGGAGCTATTTGATACGGAAAACCATGCAAATAAATATTGTTTTCTCCTAAAGATTCACCATGATCTGAAACATAGATCAATCCGGATTTATAATCGGGATACTTTTTTAACAATTCTATTGATTGATTAATAATATAATCTGTATAAAGAATTGTATTGTCATAAGTATTCAGAATTTCATTTTGAGAACAATTTTGGATTTCCACCGTATTACACGTTGGTTTAAAAACATCAAACATACTCGGATAACGCCGAAAATAAGCCGGACCATGACTTCCGATCATATGCAAAACAATAACCGTATCAGTTGTAATATTGTCTAATTTATTTTGTAATTCTGTTAATAAAACTTCATCATAACAATAGTCTTTAAAGCAATCTTTTTGATGATCCGAAAGAACAGTATTTTTTACCTGAACACGATCACATACGCCTTTACACCCGTTATCGTTTTCCACCCACAAGACGTCATATCCGGCTTTTTTTATCAAATCCATCAGATTTTCTGTATATTTTGCAGTTTCAACATTAAAATCACCTCTTCCAAGATGAGAAAACATACACGGAACAGAAATCGCGGTTGATGTACCACATGAGGTCACATCACGAAAAACAAAAAGATCTTGTGCTGATAACAAGGGATTAGTTTGTCTTTCATATCCATACAAAGAAAAGTTGTTTGATCTGGCAGTTTCTCCAAGGATCAAGACAAAAACAGTTTTTTGGGAATCCGGAGAAACAGTTTTTGTTACATTTTCATCCAAAATCACAAACTGAGGCTTTACTTTTATTCTTTCTTCCAGATATCGAAAAGTCGAATAAATATAATTAAGCGGATTTACCAACTTTCTCAGTTCCCTGTTATTACGAACAAAAACAGAGTAATCTCTATATTGGATTACAATAACAGACAATAGGACAGCTATAGCAATAACAATTTGTTTAATCCGAGTGCATATTTCCTGTTTAAAAGGTTTAAACCTGATATCAAGAAATTGAATCCCCAAGATCGGGAGAACAATGATAAACAAGATATGTAAAATACCTGAAAGACTGACATATTCAAATGATTCATAAGCATTAGTTTCAAAAATATTACGAATCATATCCTTATCAATAAAAATGCCGTAACTGTGCATCACATAATGAACAAAACCGGAGGAGATCAGAAGGAGAATCAACAAAGGTTTTGCAATAAAAGGAAAAACAATACAATTAAATATTATATATTGAATAATAAATAATATAATCCCTATTGATATAACAAAAAGAGAAGACTCTAAATCAAAAGAATATAAATTATTAAATATTTTATATAATAAAGTACTATTTAATACAAAAGAAAAATAAAAAGAAACAATAAAAATAAAAAAAGAGCTATCAATAGAAAGCTTTTTATTTATAGAATTACTTAAAAATTTATGCACCTCAAGCTCCTTTTTTATCAAAAGAGAGGGCATAACATGGAAATACATAAAAAGCAAGTAGCAAAAGAGCCGTTCAATCATATGAACGGCTCTCCTTTAGTCAGGAATAAAAAGTTATTCCGCCTTTTGTTCTTCTTGATCATCAGGCTTTAAGCCGGAATCCAGTCCTTTGGCCTTTACATCACGATCAACCAATTCAATAAAAGCCATAGGTGCACAATCGCCGTAACGCAAACCGGCTTTTAATACTCTCACATATCCACCTTGACGATCTTGATAGCGCGTAGCCAAAGTTCCGATTAACTTTTCAACCATTTTTTCATCACGCAAGAACGCAATTAATTGACGACGCTTATGCAAATCACCGACTTTAGCAGCAGTGATAAGCTTTTCAAAGACAGGACGCAGTTCCTTGGCTTTGGGTAACGTTGTTTTAATTTGTTCATGTTTAATCAGCGCGTTTGCCAAATTAGCAAACATAGCGCGGCGGTGTGAAAAAGATTTGTTCAGCTTACGCTTACTATTACGATGATTCATAATTATCCTCCTATCATGGTTTCGCGCACGAAACCGATAAATCCACCTCCGTCACCGCTCATTTATGCCCACCGTGAACACAAACGATCGCGTATGGCGGAGCCCTGTTCAACAAGAACAGAAATTATTTAGAATGGTTCTTCCAACCCCTTTGAGAGTGTTTCAATATTTTCCGGCGGCCATCCGACCACTTCCATTCCAAGATGCAATCCCATTTGAGAAAGAACTTCTTTGATTTCATTCAAAGACTTACGTCCGAAATTAGGCGTACGCAACATTTCGGCTTCTGTTTTTTGAACAAGATCACCGATATAAACAATACTGTCGTTTTTCAGACAATTTGCAGAACGCACGGATAATTCCAGTTCATCCACTTTACGCAACAAATTGCGATTAAATGGCAATTCATCTTTCTTTTCAGTTTCGACATCTTCTTCAGGTTCTTCGAAATTAACAAACAACTTAAGTTGTTCTTGCAAGATACGGGCGGCAAGAGCGACAGCATCTTCTGGAGAAACAGTACCATTTGTTTCGACAGTCAAGGACAACTTATCATAGTTGGTAATTTGCCCGACACGCGCATTATCAATTTGATAGACTGCTTTTGTTACGGGGCTAAAGATAGAATCAACCGGTATTAATCCGATCGGGCAATCATCAGGTCTGTTTGCAGACGCCGGGACATAACCTTTTCCCGTACCGACGGTTAATTCCATGTTTAAAACGGCATCTTTATCTAAAGTACAAATAACCAATTCCGGATTCATGATTTCGACATCATGCCCTGTTTCGATCATTGCTGCTGTAACTTCACAAGGCCCATGAGCTTTCAATGTCATGCGTCGAATACCGTCTCCGTCATAACGCAAAGCCAGCATTTTGATATTCAAGATGATATCGGCGACATCTTCACGCACCCCTGGGATGGAAGAAAATTCATGCAAAACACCATCGATATGCACAGCCGTAACAGCGGCTCCCTGTAAAGAGGAAAGCAGAACGCGTCGCAGGGCGTTTCCCAGCGTCATACCGAAACCGCGTTCCAACGGTTCAACAACGATCGTCGCCTTACGCGTAGCACCATCATTATGTTCAATTTCAACTGTACTCGGTTTAATCAGGTCTTGCCAATTTTTTTGAATCACGAGTATTTCTCCTGCTTTTTAAAGTAACATGTCAAAAGACACAACCAAAATGACCGGCAGAACCGGCAGAATGACCTATTAAACGCGACGACGTTTACGAGGGCGGCAACCGTTATGAGGAACAGCGGTAACATCCCGAATTGCAGTAATTGTGAAACCGACAGCCTGCAAAGCGCGCAAAGCGGATTCACGACCGGCTCCCGGACCTTTCACCCATACTTCCAATGTTTTCATTCCGTGTTCAGCCGCTTTTTTACCAGCGTCTTCAGCTGTTACTTGAGCAGCATAGGGTGTTGACTTACGAGATCCTTTAAAGCCGTGTACACCGGAAGAAGACCAAGAAATAGCATTTCCTTGTGCATCTGTGATTGTTACTTTTGTGTTGTTAAAGGTTGAATTGACATGCGCAACACCTGAAGTAATATTTTTACGTTCGCGTTTTTTTGTGCGAACATTTGTTGTTGTTTTAGCCATGAATTAATTGCCTTTCTTAACTAAACCGCTTTTTTCTTGCCTGCGATAGGTTTCGCCGGACCTTTACGTGTACGAGCATTTGTATGGGTTCTTTGACCACGGCAAGGCAATCCCTTACGATGACGAAGTCCCCGATAACATCCCAGATCCATCAAGCGCTTAATGTTCACACCGACTTCACGGCGAAGTTCACCTTCGACATGATATTCATGGTCAATCAATTCACGCAATTTTAAAATTTCATCATCAGACAGCTCGTTTACACGGCGAGCATCCTCGATGTCTAATTTCCCGCAAATTTCACGGGCCAAAGTCCGACCGATGCCGTGGATATATGTCAAAGCAATAACCACACGCTTATTTGTCGGAATATTCACACCAGCAATACGTGCCAAGTTAAATCTCCTATACAAATTAAAACCAGCCTGAAAAACAGGCATAACAAACTGTAAGGTGTTTACTGCGACACCCTACAGAGGGGTTTAAGGTATACTTAACGATGTACAAAGTCAAGACTTCTAAACAATTTTTTTACTTTTTTTAAAACTTTTTTATCAAAATAAAACAAAACTGTTTTTTCTTTTTAATTATAATCTTTAAACAAATGGAACAAAAAAAGGGAAACAATTTCCATCAAACGTTTTATAATCTAAAGGTTATTTTCAAAAACATCCCCTTTTTATGGAAATGATCCATACAGATCTCATTTTATAAGTATCTTTTCGTTGCGAGTTTTATAAAATACTTCCAATCTGATCAATAAGAAAAAGCCGACAAAATCTTTTTCTTTAAGACATTTGCCGACCTTAATACATAGTTTATAAACCAGAAAAACCTTTGACAACATTGTCAAAGCCTTGGAAACATATGTCCCCTTTCATTATTGTTTAATAATCTTTTTTATTTTATCTGCAACTTCGTCAACATCACCCGTACCGTCTATCGTTTCTAACAATCCTTCATGTTGATAGTAGGGTAAAACCGGAGTCGTCATCATACGATACGTTTTCAACCGATCAACAACCGTTTGCCAATTATCGTCTTGCCGACGTAAAAAATTCGATCCGCCGCATTCATCACATTTTCCAAAAACTTGTGTCGGCTTTAACGTGTCATGATACATTGCCCCGCAATCGGCACAAGAAAAACGTCCGATAATTCTCTGAATAATCATATCGTCCGGTACTTGAATTTCTATAACATGATCAAGCCTTCGACCTTTTTCAAATAACAACTCGTCTAAAGCTTTAGCTTGTGGCAAGGTTCTGGGAAAACCGTCAAGAATAAAACCTTCCTTACAGTCGGCTTCATCTAAACGTTCAGATATGATAGAAATAATTAGTTCATCCGGAACAAAATTCCCTTTATCAATCAAGACCTTTGCTTGTAAACCGACTTCTGTTCCCGCACGAGCGGCATTACGCAACATTTCTCCCGTAGACAAATGAGGAATATGTAAACGATCTCGCAACAAACGCGCCTGCGTTCCCTTTCCCCCTCCCGGAGGAGCCATTAAAACAAGGTGCTTTCCGTTAGTGATCACTTCCGACGTCCTTTTAATTTTGCCTTTTTCATTAACCCTTCATATTGATGGGCAATGAGATGAGACTGAATTTGTGTTGCAAAATCCATTGTTACAGAAACGACAATCAACAGCGTCGTCCCCCCCAAGACAAACGGAACGGAATACTTTGCAATCATGATTTCAGGAAAACAACAAATAACAGCTAAATATAACGATCCGATAACCGTCAAACGTGTTAAAACATAATCCAAATAATCCGCTGTACTTTTTCCGGGGCGTATTCCCGCAATAAAACCTCCGTGTCTTTTCAAATTATCGGCAGTTTCCTCCGGATTGAAAACGACTGCAGTATAAAAGAATGTAAAGAATATAATCAAAGCGGCATAAAGCGCTAAATAAACAGGTTGTCCATGAGCCAAAACCGTCGACAAAGTAACAATCCAATCCGGACTGTTTCCAGTATTGATGGAAAAATTTACAATAGTCATAGGCAATAATAACAAAGAACTGGCAAAAATCGGTGGAATAACTCCGGTTGGATTAAGTTTCAAAGGTAAATGAGAACTTTCACTATTCATTAGACGTCCTCCCATTTGCCGTTTTGGGTATTGGATTAAAATCCTGCGTTGAGCACGTTCAAAAAACACGACAAAACAAACCAAAGAAACCGCAATAAAAAGTATTGCAAACAAAGCCACTGTCGATAAAGACCCAGCTCTGGCCAATTCAAAAGTTTGAGCTAACCCCATTGGAATCCCTGCAACAATACCGGCGGTAATAATCAAAGACGAACCGTTTCCGACACCGCGCGAAGTGATTTGATCCCCTAACCAGACAATAAACATTGTTCCACCCAGCAAAGAAACAACAGTTGTAAAACGGAACCACGGCCCCGGATAAAGCACGGCGGAAGTTCCTGCAGAACCGACCATTGCTTCCAATCCTACTGCAAGGACATAAGCCTGTATTATCGTAATGAATACCGTCAAATAACGCGTATATTGATTCATCTTTCGTTGTCCCGCCTCTCCTTCTTTTTTCAAAGAAATCAAAGAAGGTAAAACAGATGCAGCCAATTGCACTATAATCGAAGCTGAAATATAAGGCATGATATTCAAAGCGAACAGAGTCATACGGGACAAAGCCCCACCTGTAAACATATTGAACATGCCTAAAATACCACCGGCCTGTCTAGTAAAAATGTCTTCTAAAACAGTAGAATTAATACCGGGTAAGGGAATAAACGTCCCCAATCGATAAACAATCATCGCACCTAAAGTAAATAAAAGACGCTTTTGAAGGTCTGTCGCTTTTGCAAAAGTTTCCCAACCGAACCCCGTTGCCATTTTATCTGTTTGAGAAGCCATTCTTTATTCTTTCATAAAAAAATAAAACACACACAAGTAAAAGAGGGTATTTCTCCCTCTTTTACAATTTACTTATTAATTATTCTGCAATAATAACCTGACCGCCGTTATTTTCAACAACAGCTTTTGCCGATTTTGTGATTCCAGCAACCTTAACTGTTATCTTTGCTTTCAATTCACCGTTTCCAAGTAAACGCAAACCATTGTAACCTTGTTTTATTACACCGGCTTGGCACAAAACAGCAACATCGATTTCTTTTGAAGAATCAATTAACCCTTTATCAATCGCAGCCTGTAAACGCCCTAAATTAATTTCTGCATATTTATTGGCAAAAATGTTATTAAAACCACGTTTTGGCAAACGACGGTAAAGAGGCATTTGCCCCCCTTCGAAACCATTTATAGCCACCCCTGTACGAGCAGTTTGACCTTTGCCGCCGCGACCGCCGGTTTTCCCTTTACCGCTACCAATGCCGCGGCAAATACGCATACGAGCCTTACGGGCACCGTCGTTATCACGAATTTCATTTAATTTCATCTTTTTAACTCGCTTAATTAAGTCGTGCGTCGCTTAAATCAACGCACGAGATGCTTATTATTCTTCAACCACAGTCACCAAATGAGCAACCTTAGTAATCATGCCTCTTATAGCAGGAGTATCCTGCAATATTTTTTCAGCATTCATTTTCTTCAGCCCCAGCCCCGCCATTGTAGCGCGTTGAACTTTTGTTGCTCCGATAAGGCTTCCTGTCTGTTTGATTTTAATTGTCTTTGCTGTATCAGCCATTTTTTACTCCTTTACAGGGGCAAACGTAGAACCGTCACGAGCCGCTACGACATCGCCGACTTTTTTACCGCGTTTTGCCGCTATCATACGAGGAGAATTCACTGTTTTCAACGCCGCAAAGGTTGCTTTAATCATATTATGCGGATTTTGAGAACCAATGGACTTTGCAACAATATCTTGAATCCCCATTGTTTCAAAAACAGCGCGCATCGGACCACCGGCAATGATTCCGGTACCGGCGGGAGCAGTTCTTAAAACGACTTCACCAGCTCCGAAACTTCCACGTACGTCATGATGCAATGTACGCCCTTCACGCAAAGGAATGCGAATCATTTCGCGCTTTGCTTTTTCAGTAGCCTTGCGAATTGCTTCAGGCACTTCACGCGCCTTCCCAGAAGCAAAACCGACACGACCACGTTGATCGCCGACAACGACCAAAGCTGCGAAAGCCATACGACGACCGCCCTTTACGGTTTTTGCCACACGATTGACGTACACAAGTTTATCAACAATTTCATCCATATCGCGATCACGTTCTGAACGTACATCCATACGTTCACGATCGTTTTCACGTTCTTTATCGCCGCCACGACGGCGTTCTGTATTAGGTGTGCGTGCCATAATTACCTTTTCCTTTAGAATGACAAACCGGCTTCACGAGCTGCTTCCGCCAAAGCTTTCACGCGACCGTGATAAACATACCCGCCGCGGTCAAAACACACTTCTTTGACACCGGCTGCCAGAGCACGTTCCGCAATCAGCTTGCCAACAACGGCAGCGGCTGCAACTGTAGCACCATTTTTAACAGAAGCCTTAACTTCTTTTTCCACTGTAGAAGCGGCGACCAAAGTCTTGCCTTCCTTATCGTCAATGACCTGCCCGTAAATATGCTGTCCCGAACGAAATACGGATAAACGCAAACGTCCGGCGGATTTACGCCGCAGGGAAGCACGGGTACGGATACGACGGCCTTCAAATTGTAATCTTGCCTTACTCATCTTTCGTTTCCCTTTACTTCTTCTTACCTTCTTTACGCAGGATAAATTCGCCTTCGTACTTTATCCCCTTCCCTTTATACGGTTCCGGAGGACGTTTAGCACGAATAATTGCGGCAAATTGACCGACTTCCTGCTTATCAATCCCTGATATTTCGACATTTGTCGGTGTTGCACACACAACTTTCAACCCGTTAGGAATTTCAAAATCAATATCATGGCTGAAACCAAGACTCATTTTTAAAATCTTACCTTGAACCTGTGCTTTATAACCGACACCGTTTATTTCCAATTTCTTGGAAAAACCTTCATTAACCCCTTTAACAAGGTTATTTAAACGAGCTCTTGTCGTTCCCCAAGAAGAGCGATTTATTCCTGTTTCCGACTTACGCGGAGCAACCCATAATTTGTTTTCTTCCACTTTCAAATCAACATCATCGGCTGCCGTATATTCCAGTTCACCCAACTTTCCTTTTACTTTTACATGTTGACCTTTCAAATCAACTGTAACGCCCGCAGGAACAATAACAGGGTATTTACCAACACGTGACATGTAAAATCCCCCTCTTAGAATACCTTGCACAAAACTTCGCCGCCGACATTGGCTTGACGAGCTTCATGATCAGACATAACACCTTGCGGTGTCGATAAAACAGAAATACCCAACCCGTTATAAAACTTCTGCAAATCTTTAACACGGGAATAAACGCGACGTCCCGGCGTTGATACACGCGATATTTCACTGATGACTGGACGTCCTTCATAATATTTCAATTCGATTTTAATTTCGTCAATGCCTTTACGAATAGTTACACGTGAATAACCGCGTATGAAGCCTTCACGCTTCAAAACATCCAAAACGCTTTCACGCAACTTAGACGCAGGCACTGTAATGTCGCTCTTGCGAGCCTGCTGACCGTTACGAATACGGGTCAGCATATCTCCCAACGGATCGGAAAATGACATGGTAGTATCTCCTTACCTAACTTAATGTTACCAACTAGACTTAACCATGCCGGGAATTTGACCACGAGAAGCCAAATCCCTCAACATAATACGGGACAGTCTGAACTTGCGGTAATTACCGCGAGAACGACCTGTCAATTCGCAACGCAAATGAACACGGGTGAAGGAAGAATTGCGAGGCAATTCAGCTAACTTCAAAACCGCATCAAAACGTTCTTCTTCAGAAAGAGAGCGATCTTTAATTTTGGCTTTAAGAGCGTCACGACGAGCTTTATATTGTTTAGCCAGACGTTCACGTTTCTTGTTGCGTTCAATGGAACTTGTTTTTGCCATATTATATTTCTCCAATCGCTCTAATTTTTCGCAAACGGCATATCAAAACCGGCTAAAAGAGCTTTCGCTTCTTTGTCAGTCTTTGCCGATGTGCAGAATACTATATCCAAACCACGAATTTTATCAACAGAATCATAATCTATTTCCAAGAAAACAATCTGTTCCTTTAAACCCATAGCATAGTTTCCCCTGCCGTCAAAGCTTTTATTTGAAATTCCACGAAAATCGCGCACACGGGGCAAAGCCATCGTTACCAAACGATCCAAGAATTCATACATACGTTCACGACGCAATGTTACTTTGCAACCAATCGGCATTCCTTCACGCAACTTAAACGCTGCAATGGATTTCTTTGCATAGGTAACCACTGGCTTTTGACCGGCTATAGCCGTCAAATCACGTACAGCCGATTCAACAGCCTTCCGATCCTCAACAGCATCACGACCGACACCCATGTTGATCACAATCTTTTCTAAACGGGGAATTTCCATCGGATTCTTATATCCGAATTCCTTTTCCAGCTTAGGACGAATTACTTTCTTATAATGATCATAAAGTCTTGCCATATTACCTTCTCCTATTTCTTAACGGGGATGACTTTACCGGATTTCTTTGCGACGCGAACTTTTTCCCCGTCAACGATCTTCAACCCGACACGAGTCGCTTTCCCTGTCTCCGGATCAACCAATGCAACATTGGAAACATCAATCGGAGCTTCCTTCGTTATTATCCCCCCCGCATTCGTCTGAGAAGGACGGGTATGGCATTTAACAACATTCACACCTTGTACAACGACTTTGTTCGTTTTCGGCATAGCATGTAAAACTTCACCCTGCTTACCTTTATCACGTCCAGTCGTTACAATGACTTGATCACCTTTTTTAATTTTCATTTTGACCCTCTATTAAATTACTTCAGGTGCTAAAGAAATGATTTTCATATATTTCTTTGCACGCAGTTCCCTTGTCACCGGGCCAAAAATACGGGTACCGATCGGTTCTCCGTCCTTGTTTATCAAGACAGCAGCATTCGAATCAAATCGAATCGCACTGCCATCCGTACGCCGGATTTCCTTTGTGGTACGCACGATAACTGCGCGGTGAACATCACCCTTTTTGACACGTCCGCGCGGTATCGCTTCCTTGACAGAAACAACAATAACGTCGCCGACTGATGCCGTCTTACGTTTGGATCCACCTAATACTTTGATGCACTCTACTTTACGCGCACCAGAATTATCAGCGACATCCAGGTTGCTTTGCATTTGAATCATAGGATAATTCCTTTACTTCCCTATTAAACGGCGTCAACCAATACTTCCCAAGTTTTTGTCTTGGAAACAGGGACGCATTCACGAATACGAACTACATCACCCACTTTAAACTGGTTCTGCTCGTCATGAGCGGCGTACTTTTTTGAACGCCGGATAAACTTTTTATAAATCGGGTGCATAACTCGACGTTCGACTTTTACAACGACTGTCTTGTCCATTTTGTCACTAACAACTACACCCTGTAATATACGTCTGGGCATCTTTATTTCTCCTTAGACCCCGTTTTGCGTTCCGATAAAAGTGTCTTGATCTGAGCAACTTCACGCTTCACTTGACGAATACGCGCTGTATTTGTCAACTGACCTCCGCTCTGCTGAAAACGAAGATTCATGCTTTCCTTTTTCAAAGCAATAATCTGTTCGTTCAACTCATCATCAGTCTTTGCACGCAAATCTTTAATTTTAGCCATAATTTAAGCCTCCTCAACAACGCTGCGGGAAACAAAACGCGCCTTGATCGGCAACTTAGCGGCAGCTAATTCAAAAGCTTCACGCGCAGTTTTTTCAGATACACCATCAATTTCAAACATGATGCGACCCGGTTTAATACGGCAAACCCAAAATTCAGGATTCCCTTTTCCTTTACCCTGACGAACTTCAGGAGGTTTCTTTGAAACAGGAACATCCGGGAACATACGCAACCAAAAACGCCCTTGGCGCTTCATATGACGTACAATTGCTCGACGAGCCGCTTCAATTTGACGAGCCGTTACCCGTTCCGGCTCCATAGCTTTCAGACCATAGGATCCGAAAGCTAATGTTGTTCCGCCTTTAGCCACACCGTGAATACGGCCTTTAAACTGTTTGCGGAATTTTGTTCTTTTAGGACTTAACATCTTTTACTTGCCCTTTCCTAGCGTTGAGCGTCCGACAGACGTTTATCCTGTGCCATTGGGTCATGAGCCAGAATTTCGCCTTTGAAAATCCATACTTTTACACCACAGGCACCGTATGTCGTATGCGCAGTCGATACTCCATAATCCACATCCGCACGCAGCGTATGCAGGGGAACACGCCCTTCTCTATACCATTCCACACGAGCAATCTCAGCACCGCCCAAACGACCGCCACAATTTATGCGGATTCCTTCCGCACCTTGGCGCATCGCAGATTGAACAGAGCGTTTCATCGCACGGCGGAAAGACACACGGCGTTCTAATTGCTGAGCTATACTTTCAGCAACCAACTGTGCATCCACTTCAGGCTTGCGCACTTCAACAATATTAAGATGAACTTCTCCGCCTGTCATTTTCTGCAGTTCATTTTTTAAAACGTCAATATCTTGACCTTTTTTTCCAATCACCACACCGGGACGGGCTGAATGTATCGTTATGCGAGCCTTCTTTGCCGGACGTTCAACAATTACGCGGCTGATCCCTGCCAAAGCTAACTTCTTTTTCAGATATTCACGAATCTTGAAATCTTCATGAAGCTGTTTCGCATAATCAGCATCTGCAAACCAACGGGAATCCCAAGTACGGTTAATTCCCAAACGTAAACCAATCGGGTTAACTTTCTGCCCCATCTTAACGGTTCTCCTCGTTTTCGCGTACAACAACTGTCAGGTTGGAAAACATCTTTTCAACACGACCAGCGCGCCCGCGAGCACGTGCACGCCAACGTTTCATAACCAGTGCCTTGCCAACATATGCTTCGGCTACAACCAGTTTGTCAACATCCATGTTGTGATTATTTTCAGCATTAGCAATCGCCGACTGTAATACTTTTTTTACTTCGCCTGCAACACGGCGCGGTGAAAAACTTAACTGTGTTAAAGCTTTCCCGACCTCCATACCACGAATCGAAGCAGCTACAACATTCAATTTACGCGTGCTACTACGAATCGTATTGCCGCAAGCCATTGCTTTCTTAATTTCTTTTTTCGCTACCATGTTCTTTAGCCCTTCTTGGCTTTGTTATCGCCTGCATGACCAAAAAATGTACGGGTCGGAGCAAATTCGCCCATCTTATGACCGATCATATTTTCAGTAACCAGGACAGGAATAAACTTTTTACCGTTATATACGCCAAAAGTCAAACCCACAAATTGCGGAAGAATGGTTGAACGGCGCGACCAAGTCTTAATGACTTCATTTCGACCCGATTCACGTACCTTTTCTGCTTTCTTCAGAAGGTAACCGTCAACAAAGGGGCCTTTCCAAACGGAACGAGACATAATCTACTACCCTCCTAATCAAGCTTTTTTCTTCGAAGCGTGACGACTACGCATAATAAAGACATTAGTCTTCTTATTTGTACGCGTCTTCTTACCTTTTGTACATTTACCCCACGGGGTAACCGGATGACGTCCACCTGAGCTGCGACCTTCACCACCACCTAACGGGTGATCAACTGGGTTCATTGCAACACCGCGAACAGAAGGACGAATTCCCAACCAACGTGAACGTCCCGCCTTGCCGCCGTCTTCATTCTGTTTATCCGGATTGGATACGGCTCCAACAGAAGCCATACACTCACCGCGAACCAAACGCAATTCCCCTGAATTTAAACGCAGCTGAGCATAACCGGCATCCTTACCGATCAACTGTGCATAGCAACCAGCAGAACGAGCAACTTGACCACCGCGACCAGGATTTAATTCTACATTATGAACAACCGTTCCAACAGGCATGTTTTTCAACAACATGGCATTCCCCGGTTTAATATCAACTTTTTCACCGGAAACAATCACATCACCAACCTGTAAACGTTGCGGTGCCAATATGTATGAACGTTCACCATCTTCATATTTGATTAATGCGATAAAAGCCGTACGGTTCGGATCGTATTCCAAACGTTCCACTGTCGCATTCATATCAAACTTATCACGTCTGAAATCAATGAAACGATAACGACGTTTATGACCACCGCCCATACGACGGCTGGTAATACGCCCCTGATTGTTACGACCACCAGTTTTATTTAAACCTTCGGTCAGTTCCTTAACGGGTCCACCTTTATAAAGATCACTCCGTTCAACTAAAACGAGGTGTCTCCGGCTGGGTGTTACCGCTTTAAACGTTTTTAACGCCATTTCTTAAACCCCCGTCGTAAAATCAATATTGTGACCTTCTGCCAAGGTAACAATCGCTTTCTTGAAATCGCTACGTTTACCAACCGTTCCACGGAAACGTTTCGTTTTCCCGTTAATACGAACGGTATTGACAGATTTTACTTTTACACTGAACAAAGCTTCGACAGCTGCTTTAACATCTGTTTTCGTCGCCGTCAAAGGAACACGAAAAGTTACCTGACCATTTTCAGAACCTTTCATTGCCTTCTCTGTGATAACAGGATGTAAAAGTGTATCGTACATTTTTTCTGTTACTTTTTCTTCTGGCTTACTCATTTCAGTCGAGCCTCCAAATTCTCTGCCGCTTCCTTAGTTAAAACCAAAGTATCGCGACGTAGAATATCATAAACATTAGCCCCTTGTTGCGGTAACACATCAATACCGACGATATTGCGCGCAGACATAGAAAAATTATGATCGACTTCAGAGCCGCTGATGAATAAAGCAGATTTCAATCCCATCTTTTCCATTTTCGAAAGTAAATTCTGAGTTTTTACTTCCGGTAACTTCAGAGCATCAACAACCACCAACTTACCGTCTTTCGCCTTTGCCGACAAAGCGCAACGCATCCCTAAACGACGAATCTTTTTCGGCAAATCCTGTTCATGAGAACGAACAACCGGACCAAAGCAGATTCCACCACCACGGAACTGAGTTGCACGCAAGGAACCTTGACGGGCACGACCTGTACCTTTCTGTTTATAAGGCTTCTTTGTTGTACCGCTGACTTCAGCAATCGTTTTCGTCTTATGCGTTCCCGCACGACGGTTAGCCAACTGCCAATTCACAACGCGGCTTAATATATCCGAACGAACTTCGACAGCAAAAACACTGTCTGAAAGTTCTATCGAACCAACGTTCTGGTTATCTAAATTGACGATATCACATTTCATCGCCATTATTCCTTCACTTCTTCAGAAGCTGCAGCACTTTCTTCCTTAACTGCCGCTTTGGCTTTCAAACCCGCCGGCATAGGAACTTCCTTCGGAAGAGCTTTTTTTACAGCATCCTTAATCAAAACATACGCCCCTTCAAATCCCGGAACGGCGCCTTTGACCATGATTAAACCACGATCTGCATCCGTCGCGATAACTTTCAGGTTCTGGACTGTGACACGTTCTGCCCCTAAATGTCCAGGCATTTTCTTTCCCTTGAAGACACGACCCGGATCCTGACGGTTACCCGTAGAACCTAATGAACGGTGTGATATGGATACACCGTGTGTAGCTTCAAGACCGGCAAAATTATGCCGCTTCATACCGCCGGCATATCCTTTACCTATCGAGGTGCCGACTACATCAACGAATTGACCGGCAATAAAATGATTCGCGGACAATTCATCGCCGGGGTTGAGAACACAATCCTCACTAACCCGGAATTCCACTAACTTACGTTTCAGTTCAACATTCGCTTTTGCAAAATGCCCGCGAACCGCTTTAGATACGCGATTCGTTTTCGCTTTACCAAAGCCTAACTGCAACGCTACATATCCATCTTTGTCCTTCGTGCGGACAGAGACGACTTCGCATCCCTCAACCTTTAACACGGTGACGGGAACATGTGTCCCGTCTTCCGTAAAAAGGCGAGTCATGCCCATTTTTTCAGCGATAAGACCACTACGCATGGCTCTTTTTATCCTTTAAAGTTTAATTTCGACGTCAACACCGGCAGCCAAATCGAGCTTCATTAAAGCATCAACCGTCTGCGGAGTCGGATCGATGATGTCAAGTACTCTTTTATGAGTACGGATTTCAAACTGTTCGCGCGACTTCTTATCAACGTGCGGCGAACGGTTCACTGTAAACTTTTCTATGCGAGTTGGCAAGGGAATTGGACCACAAATTTGCGCTCCAGTGCGTTTTGCCGTGTTTACAATCTCGCGTGTCGACTGATCTAACAACCTATGGTCGAAAGCTTTCAGACGAATTCTAATATTTTGACCTTCCAT
Source organism: uncultured Alphaproteobacteria bacterium (assembly GCA_944390195.1). Lineage (GTDB taxonomy): Bacteria > Pseudomonadota > Alphaproteobacteria > CAAGCB01 > CAG-977 > UBA11549. Next base: position 90 of record CALXOZ010000003.1, on the reverse strand, counting down.
GATCAATTTCCTCTATTACTCAATAATTTTAGCAACGACGCCGGCGCCGACCGTACGACCGCCTTCACGAATAGCAAAACGCAAGCCTTC